>NZ_JBIVIO010000002.1:0-134974 GCF_044749745.1 Streptomyces sp. NPDC088923
CTAAGCTGCGTAGCGCCGATGGTACTGCAAGGGGGACCTTGTGGGAGAGTAGGACGCCGCCGAACAATATTTGTGGGGGAGCCCCGCACCATTCATGGTGCGGGGCTTTTCCGCGTTCGAGGCTCTCCCTTCACCACGTCCGCCGCTGCGGCCGAGCACGCTGTGGGCCTGGGGGCGCGGGCGGACCCGCCACCGGATCGGATCCACGGGCTCTCCGCCCGCACCAGCCTCGTGATGCATCGAGTAAAAAGGCGGCGCCGACGCGCTGGCGACACGAGAGGTGAAGACCCAAGGTCCGCCGGACGGCAGCGAAATGGACACAGCAGGTCAAACGTTGCCTGATCTATTCCTCGTCGCGGCACAGGCAGAAGGGGTGGCCGGCCGGGTCGAAGAGCACCCGGATATCTTCCCGCTGCTGGAACTCCGCAACGGTGGCGCCGAGGGCGACCGCTTCGGCGACCGCTGAGTCCAGGTCGCCGACCTGGAAGTCGAAGTGCATCATCGGGCGTTGTTCCCCGTCAGCCGGTGGCCACACCGGAGCCCGATAGCCGTCCGCCTGCTGGAACACGAAGAACGGCCCTTGAGGGGAGGCCGCCACGATGGCTGTTCCCGGCTCTTCGTGCCCGATGTGCCAATCGAGGAGCTCGGCATAGAACTTCGCCAAACCGCTCGGGTCCGGCGCTTCGATCGTCGTCCCCCACCACATGCCGCCTCTTCGGGATCGCATGCTTGAGCGTATCCGGGGCCCCCACACACGTCGAGATCACCCGTCGAGATCACCCGGTGGCTTCGAAGCGGCTCAGCCCGCGCGATACGACAGGGCGAAGGTGGCCTGATGCAGCACCAGATCCTGACCGCGCTGTCGACGGCTCGCATGTACGGGCCCTCCGAGAGGGGCCCCCTCGGCCCCTCGCCGGTCGACCGTGTCCATCCTGACTCCAACCCCCACCTGACAGCCGATCGGCACGGAGCCCCCCTCGCCGTCTCGCTCACCGGCGGCAACCGCCACGACGTCACCTAGAAGTCGTCCGATGGGTCGTGAAAACCGATCACGGCTGGCCTGGTCTTCGCTGAGCGAAGGGGGTCGCATGTCGCGCTACACAGCCGAAGCAGAGATGAAGATGAAGGGGATCACGTTTCCGGCCTGGCACGGAAAGCACTACGTGACCCTGGCCGAGCTGCTGGTTCGCCTCGGCAGCTTCGGCCTGGACCTGACCTGGCGCGTCGAACTTGACGAGATCGTCGATCCTCGCTGTACCGAGGTGGAGAGACGGTCCGCCGACTCCGGCATGGACACGTTGACGCTTCTGTCGCTGACGACCCCCTCCCTCCAGTTGATCGACGCCGAAGCATGTGGGTTCGCCGGGGATGACCTGGTGGTCGTCCTGACCGAATTCGACAGTTCCTTGTGGGACGTCAGGGTTGTCGACGAGCGCGTACTCAGCGAACTCCGCCACCACTACCCGGGGGCTACGGACCTCTGAACGGGGCGCTTTACTTCGGGCGCAGCCATAGGCGGATCGCGGCCACGGTGACCGTCCCGTGGAAGACGTACGCCCGTTTGTCGAAGCGCGTGGCGATGGCGCGGAAGTTCTTGAGCCGGTTGATGGTCGCTCGACTTCGTTGCGCCGGCGGTAGATCGTCTTGTCGAACCCTGTTGGCTGGCCGCCCTGGCTGCCGCGGCGCCGGCGGTTGGCCCGCTGCTCTCTCGGCTCGGGGATCGTGTGCTTGATCTGGTGTCTGCGCAGGTGAAGCCGGTTGCGGCGTGAGGAGTACGCCTTCCGACGTTGCTTCGGCGCGGTTAGTCGGCGGTACGAGGGTCGGGTGCCCTGCGCACGTGCCGTGCGTGCCTCCATCCGTACCCCAGGGGCCCTGAACAGGGGGAGTTGGGGGCTGTCAGAGGGGGGTGGGGGCGGCCGGGTGGGTGGTGGACGCTGCCGCCAGATCGATGTCGAGGGACTCGCGGCGGATGCGCTGGTCCACGTAGAGGAGCACCGTGACGCCGGCGGTCAGGGGGAAGACGAACGTGGTGGAGGCGATCATGCCGGTGCCCGCGAAGAGCCAGAAGGCGGGGCCGTCGGTGAGGCTCTCCGCCGAGCCCGCGAAAGCGACCAGCAGGCCGAGGGCGTCGAAGGGGAGCATGATGACGAACTGGGCCACCGACGCGATGAGTCCGGTCAGCAGCAGGATGCCGAAAGTGCGCCACCAGGCGCCGTCGACCAGTTTCGCGGAGCGGCGCATCGCGGCCACGATGCCCTGACGCTCCAGAACGAGCGCGGCCGTGCTGAACGACAGGCGAATGTACAGCCATATCGCGAGAACCACGCCGCCCAGAATCCCGAGGACCGTCAGACCGTCACCGCCGCCCGCCGCGTCCACCAGGAGACCGGGGACGAGGCACACGAGGACGGCCGCAGCGACGACGAGGGACACCAGCACCGTCAGCCCGAGCAGCTTCCAGAAGCGCGGACGCGCCTCGCGCCAGGCGCCCTTCAGACCGAGGGGGCGGCCGAGGACCGCGTGGCTCGCCACCGAGGTCAGCATCCCCACCGCGAGCGTCGAGCCGAGCAGCGAGAGGAACTGCGCGGGGACCGATCGGGCGTTGGAGAGGCTCGTTCCGTCAGTCAGCGTGCCCTGTACGACGAGCGTGACGACCACGACGAGGACCGCGACCCCCAGCGAGATGCCCAGGACCGCCCTCCAGTGCGAGCGCATCATGCGGAAGGCGCCGCCGAGGATGTCCCCGAGGTCCAGCGGACGCAGGGGGACGATGCCCGGCTGGGGAGCGGGGGGCGGGCCGCCCCAGCCGAGTCCCCCACCAGGGCCGCCCCAGCCGGGACCGGGGCCCCCACCGGGTCCCCCACCAGGGCCGCCCCAGCCCGCACCCCAGCCCCCGGCGACCGGCCCGCCCGGCCCGGGCTCGCCCGCCCGTGTTCCGCCGTGGTGCCACCTGCTCGCCCCGGGACCGTGCGCCCCGCCCCGCTGCCCCGGCACCATCCCCGGCCGCCCCGAGCCCTCCGACCGCCCCGAGCCCTCCGACCGCCCGGCCCCCGCTCCCGCAGAGCCCTCCGCCCCCGCGACGCCCTCCGCCCCCGCCTGCCCCGCACCGCCCGGTGGTGGCGCCGAGCCGTCGCGCGGGAGTGGGGTGGGGTGTGGGGAGTCCGGTGTGGGGTCCTGGGGCGGGGTGGGGGCAGGGGTGTCCGTCATCGACGCTCCTTCGTGGGTGGTGCCGGGGCCGCTCAGGGGCGGTGGCGTGGGCACATCGTGTCACGCGAACAGGTGAGTCGACGGGGCTCCCGAACGGGTGGAACGGGCGGTCTCCGGTGGCTTCTGCCGGGCCCGCCGAGGAGGGCAGACTGGGGGGATGGCCGAAGAGTCCCCCGTACCGCAGAGCCCGCCCTCCCCGCACCCGGGGCAGTCACCCTCCGTGCTGCGCTGGTCCGAGCCGCCCGAGGGGCCCGTCGTGGTGCTGCTCGACCAGCGGCGGCTGCCGGACGAGGAGGCGGAGCTGGTGTGCACGGACGCGCCCGCGCTCGTCGAGGCCATCCGCTCGCTCGCCGTGCGCGGGGCGCCGCTGCTCGGGATCGCGGGGGCGTACGGGGTCGCGCTCGCCGCCGCGCGCGGCTTCGACGTGGACGAGGCGGCCGACGCGCTCGCCTCGGCGCGGCCCACGGCGGTGAACCTGGGGCGGGGCGTACGGCGGGCGCAGCGCGTCTTCCGTACCGCACGGGCTGCCGGAGCGGACCCCGCCGCCGCGGCCGCCGCGACGCTCGCCGAGGCGCGGGCGCTGCACGCGGAGGACGCCGCGGCCTCGGCGGCGATGGCCGCGCACGGCGCGGCACTGCTCGACGGGCTGCTGCCGGGCGGCGGCTACCGGCTGCTCACGCACTGCAACACCGGGGCGCTCGTCTCCGGGGGCGAGGGCACCGCCTTCGCCGTGGCGCTCGCCGCGCACCGCGCCGGGCGGCTGCGCAGGCTGTGGGTGGACGAGACGCGGCCCTTGTGGCAGGGGGCGAGGCTGACCGCGTGGGAGGCGGCGCGGCGCCAAATGGCGTATACCCTGCTCGCGGACAACGCAGCCGGTTCGCTCTTCGCGGCCGGTGAGGTGGATGCCGTGCTGATCGGGGCGGACCGGATCGCGGCGGACGGGGCGGTGGCGAACAAGGTGGGCAGTTATCCGCTCGCTGTGCTCGCGCACCATCACCGGGTGCCGTTCGTCGTCGTCGCGCCGCTGTCCACGGTCGATCTCGCCACGGAGAACGGGGCGGCGATCGAGGTGGAGCAGCGGGCCGGGCACGAGGTGACCGAGGTGCGGGGGCGCGGGGGTCTCGCGGTGCCGCTGGCGCCGCTCGGGACGAGGGCGTACAACCCCGCGTTCGACGTCACACCGCCCGAACTGATCAGCGCGATTGTCACGGAGGCCGGGGTCGTGACCCCGGTGACGGCGGAGGGACTGGCGGCTCTGTGTGCCAGTTCACGTCAGGCAACGATGAGCTAATGGGATGATGTCAGTCATGAAGGGACGAGTCCTTGTCGTCGACGACGACACCGCACTGGCCGAGATGCTCGGCATCGTGCTGCGTGGTGAGGGTTTCGAGCCGTCGTTCGTCGCGGACGGCGACAAGGCGCTGGCCGCTTTCCGCGACACCAAGCCGGATCTGGTGCTGCTCGACCTGATGCTGCCCGGCAGGGACGGCATCGAGGTCTGCCGGCTGATCCGCGCCGAGTCCGGTGTGCCGGTCGTCATGCTCACGGCGAAGAGCGACACCGTGGACGTCGTGGTCGGCCTGGAGTCGGGCGCCGACGACTACATCGTCAAGCCGTTCAAGCCCAAGGAGCTGGTGGCCCGTATCCGGGCCAGGCTCCGCAGGTCGGAGGAGCCGGCGCCCGAGCAGCTCACCATCGGTGACCTGGTCATCGACGTGGCGGGGCACTCGGTCAAGCGCGAGGGCCAGTCGATCGCGCTGACGCCGCTGGAGTTCGACCTGCTCGTCGCGCTCGCGCGCAAGCCCTGGCAGGTCTTCACCCGCGAGGTGCTCCTCGAACAGGTGTGGGGATACCGGCACGCCGCCGATACCCGCCTCGTCAACGTGCACGTCCAGCGGCTGCGCTCCAAGGTCGAGCGCGACCCCGAGCGTCCCGAGATCGTCGTGACGGTGCGCGGTGTCGGCTACAAGGCCGGACCGAACTGACATGGCCGGGGACTGACATGAGCAGGGGAAGCGCCGCACGATCCGCCGGGCCCGGCAGGTTCGGCCGGATCGTCGCCCAGGGCCGTGCCCTCGGCGGGGGCGTGGGTGCCAACGGCAGCCCGTTCCTGCGGCTCTTCTCACGGTGGGTGCGGCGGCCCTTGCTGCCCGTGGCCCGGCTGTGGCGCCGCAATCTCCAGCTGAAGATCGTCGCGACCACGCTGCTCATGTCGGTGGGTGTCGTGCTGCTGCTCGGCTTCGTCGTCGTGGGGCAGGTCCGCAACGGGCTGCTCGACGCGAAGGAGAAGGCCGCGCAGAGCCAGGCCAGCGGTGGCTTCCTCGTCGCCCAGCAGAAGGCGAACGCGGAGGGTCCCGCGACGGGCGCGGCGGCCGACGGCACCTCGCAGGGCGACGGGCAGGAATCGGGGACGGACGGCCGGCAGAACGCCAGCAGCTGGATGTCCGAACTCGTCACGCAGCTGGCCAGCGGTGGCCAGGGCTCGTTCGACGTCGTCGCGCTCGGCGCGGGCCCCGACAGCGGCACGACCGCGCGCAGCCCCCGCTCCTCGGGGCAGGTCCTGCCGCTGGAGAGCGTCCCCGCCTCGCTGCGCCAGGAGGTCGCGCACGGGACGGGCGCGTACCGCTCGTACACCCGCATCGTCTACGAGGCGGGCGCCCCCCGCCCGGCGCTCATCATCGGCCGCCAGGTCAACGACCTCTACGGGCAGCCCTACCAGCTCTACTACCTCTTCTCGCTCGACCAGGAGGCGAAGACCCTCAGCCTGGTCAAGACGACGCTCGCCACGGCCGGGATGTTCGTCGTGGTGCTGCTCGGCGCCATCGCGTGGCTCGTCGTGCGGCAGGTGGTCACGCCGGTGCGCATGGCCGCCTCGGTCGCCGAGCGGCTGTCGGCGGGCAAGCTCCAGGAGCGGATGAAGGTCACCGGCGAGGACGACATCGCGCGCCTGGGCGAGGCGTTCAACAAGATGGCGCAGAGCCTCCAGCTCAAGATCAGGCAGCTGGAGGAGCTGTCGCGCATGCAGCGCCGCTTCGTCAGCGACGTCTCGCACGAGCTGCGCACCCCGCTCACCACGGTCCGGATGGCGGCCGACGTGATCCACGAGGCACGCGCCGACTTCGACCCCGTCACCGCGCGCTCCGCCGAACTCCTCGCCGACCAGCTCGACCGCTTCGAGTCGCTCCTCGCCGACCTCCTGGAGATCAGCCGCTTCGACGCGGGCGCGGCGGCGCTCGACGCGGACGCCGTGGACCTGCGCCTCGTGGTGCGGCGGGTCGTGGACGGCGCGCTGCCGCTCGCGGACCGCAAGGGCAGCCGGGTGCTCGTCGTGGGCGACGAACAGCCCGTCGTCGCGGAGGCGGATGTGCGCCGGGTGGAGCGGGTGCTGCGCAATCTCGTCGTCAACGCCGTCGAGCACGGCGAGGGCCGCGACGTCGTCGTACGGCTCGGGGCGGCGGGCGGGGCGGTCGCTGTGGCGGTACGGGACTACGGCGTCGGCCTGAAGCCGGGAGAGGCCACGCGGGTCTTCAGCCGCTTCTGGCGCGCGGACCCGGCGCGGGCGCGTACGACGGGCGGTACGGGTCTCGGCCTGTCGATCGCCCTGGAGGACGCGCGGCTGCACGGCGGCTGGCTCCAGGCCTGGGGCGAGCCGGGCGGCGGTTCGCAGTTCCGCCTCACGCTGCCGCGCACGGCGGACGAGCCGCTGCGCGGTTCGCCGATACCGCTGGAGCCGGAGGACTCGCGGGCGGCCGCCGCGCGCAGGGCCGCGGACGGTACTTCCGGTACGGAGCCGGGCCGGCGCACCGCCGCCCCGTCCGAGCCGCCCGCGCTGCCCGCCGCGGTACGGGCCCCCGCCACCTCGCGCGGACCCGTCGCGGCCGACCCGACGGCGCTGCCGGGCAGCGGCGCGCGCGTGGTGACGCGGGCGCGGCGGCCGGAGGAGGCGGCGGGGCGCGCCGGGGATGCGGCGGGGCGCGCGGAGGACGCGGTACGGGGGCCCGGGGGCGTACCGGAGCAGGGCGGGAAACCCGCAGGGGAGCGCGGCGACGTGCCCGTACGGGAGACGGGTGCCGTACGGCGGACGGATGCCGAGCGGGACGGGACCGAGAGGGAGGCCGAGGTGCGCCATGCGCGATGAACGGGATCGTCGGGCGGCTGCCGTCCCCGAGCAGGTCGCTCCTGGCACCCCGGCCGCTCCGGCCGTCCCCCACCCGCGCCGTCGCTGGAGTGGGGGGCTCGCGCTCGCCGCGGTCGGGGCGCTCGTCGCCGGGTGCGCCTCGATGCCGGATCACGGGGACGTGCAGCCGGTGGACTCCTCGACGCGCAACGATCCCCGGGTGCGGGTCTTCGGGGTCGCGCCGCGGGACGGGGCGCGACCGATCGAGGTCGTCGACGGCTTCCTCGAAGCGCTCACGAGTGAGGACAGGGACTACGCCGTCGCGCGCAAGTACCTCACGGAGAAGGCGTCCGAGGACTGGCAGCCCGGCAGCAGGACGACGGTCCTCACCGACAGCGCCCTCCCGAGCGCGGCGCGCGGGACGCCCCCGAACGAGGCCGACGACGCGGAGCAGGCGACGAGTTACACGTACACCCTGACCGGCAAGAAGGTCGCGGTGGTCGACGACCGGCTCTCGTACCACCCGAGTGATGCCACGTACCAGGAGACCGTGCGGCTCGTGCGGACGGGCAAGGACAAGAAGGAGTGGCGCATCGACCGCCCTCCGACCGGTGTCGTGCTCGGCAAGAACGACTTCCAGCGCTTGTACTGGCCCGTCAACAAGTACTACTTCGCCGCGCGCACCGAGGCGGGCCGCGAGCCGCTCGTCGCCGATCCCGTGTACATCCGCTCGTGGGAGGACTCGGTCACGCAGACCGTCAAGGCGGTGCTCGACGGCCCCTCGGCGTGGCTCGGCGGCGTCGCCCGGAGCAGCTTCCCCGACCGGGTCGCGCTGCGCCGCGGCACGACCGCGCTCGTGCCCGACGACGACAACAGGCTGACCGTGCCGCTCGATGTGAACCGCGGCGACGTGAGCTCCGCCGAGTGCCGGAAAATGGCGACCCAACTGCTGTATTCGCTGCGTGACTTGGCGTCGACCAGCGTCAAGATGGTCGAACTGCGGGCCCGCAAGGGCTCGTTGTGCACGCTCGACGAGGACGAGGCGGACGCGGTCGTCCGGCAGGGCGCCGGGAAGCCGGAGGAGCCGAACCAGTACTACCTGGACAAGGACCACCGGCTCGTGAACTTCGATGACGCCGGCCGCGACGACGGGGTGCCCGGCGGGGTGCCGGGGCCGCTCGGCACGGGCGACCAGGAGTTGCGTTCGGCCGCGGTCTCGCGCGACGAGAAGTACGCGGCCGGGGTCTCCCTCAGCGGCGACCGGCTCTTCGTCTCGGCCCTCGCGGGGACGGGCGAACTGCGGCCCACGGGCGTGCGGAGCAAGGCGGCCGACGAGAAGGACCGCCTCTCGACGCCGAGTTGGGACGGCTTCGGTGACCTGTGGGTGGCCGATAAGGACCCGGAGAACCCGCGCCTGATGTGGGTGCGCAAGGGCTCGGCCGAGCCGGTCGAGGTGAAGGTCGCCGGGCTCGGCGAGGGAAACCGGATCGAGGCGGTGCGGGCCTCGTCGGACGGGGTGCGGATCGCGCTGCTCGTCCGCGAGGGCAAGCAGACGACCTTGCGGATAGGGCGCGTCGAACGCGTCGGCGAGGGCGAGGAGACGAGGATCGCGGTCGGCGGACTGCGTTCTGCGGCACCGCAGTTGGAGGAGGTCACCGCGATGTCCTGGGCGGGCGGCAGCCGCCTCGTCGTCGCGGGCCGCGAGGAGGGCGGCGTGCGCCAGCTCCAGTACGTGCTGAGCGACGGCTCCGTCCCGCCGAAGTCGACCCTGCCCGGCCTCAACGGCGTCACCGACATCGCCGCCTCGGACGACCCGGGCCTGCCGCTCGTCGCCCACTCCTCGGACGGCATCGTGCGGCTCCCGGCGGGGATGAACTGGGAGACGGTGTCGAAGCAGGGGACCGCGCCCTTCTACCCGGGGTGACGGTGCGGGGCGGGGCCCGCCGGGCCCGGCCCCGTGCCGCGTAGGGGCGCGCGGTCCCCTGCCCCCGGTCGGCCTCGCGGCCCGTACGCACGCCCGGCCCCGCACCCGTACGCACGCCCGGTCCCGCACCCGTACGCACGCCCGGCCCCGTACCCGTGCCGCCGGCTCGTTCCCTGCCCGTGCGCGCGGGCGAAGTGCCGTCCCCTCTTGCGAAGTTGAAGACCCCAAAGAAGTTCCGGCGATACCCTCTTGCCCAATGGTCAAGAAACGTTGACCATTGCTCGCATGCCTACCGATGAGCCCCCCGAGGCGTTTCACGTCACCACTGACGAGCAACTGCGCGCCGTCTCCTCCCTCACGCGTCACCGGATCATGGCCGTGCTCCGCTTCGAACCGGCGACGATCACGCAGATCGCCGAGCGGGTCGGCCTCGCGAAGGGGAGCTCCAGCTATCACGTGCGGCTCCTGGAACGGGCCGGTCTGGTGAAGGTGGTGCGGACGCGGAAGGTGCGCGGGGTCACCGAGCGGTACTACGCGATGGCCGCGCGGTCGATCGTGCTGCCGGAGCCCGGGGCGGGGCAGCCGGACGTGCTGATGCGGCATGTGGTGGCGGACCTGGAGGCGGCTCCGGCCTCGGGTGAGCGGCACGTACAGCTCAGTCATCTGCGCCTCACGCAGGAGCAGTTCGCGGAGTTGGGGGAGCGGCTGGAGGCGCTGGCGGCCGAGTACCGGCAGCTGTCCGACCCCTCGCTGCCGGACGTCTCCCTCGCCTTCGCACTGTTCCGCCCGGCAGCGGGGGACGAGGCGGGGAGGGAGGCCGAGTGAAGCGCCGAATGGGCCGGGAGGAAGGGAAGTTGCCGACCGGGTTCGGGAGGCTGTGGAGCGCGCAGACGATCTCCTCGCTCGGTGACGGCGTCACGCAGGCCGCGTTACCGCTGCTCGCCCTGACGCTGACACGGGACCCGATGGCGCTCGCCGTCGTCACGGCCGCGGGGACGCTGCCGTGGCTGCTCCTCGGGATCGTCGGAGGCGCGCTGGTGGACCGCTGGGACCGGCGGCGCACGATGTGGATCGCTGACGCGGGACGGGCGGTGCTGCTCGCGATACCAGCGGCGGCGGCCGTGCTCGACGTACTCAGCATCGCGCTGCTCGCGGCCGTCGCCTTCCTCCTCGGCCTCGGCGGCCTCTTCTTCGACACGGCAGCCAGCGCCTACCTGCCGGAGCTGCTCCGCCGCGACTCCGTACTCCTGGAGCGCGCCAACTCCCGTCTGCGCGGCGCCCAGACCGTCATGTCCGGCTTCCTCGGGCCGCCCGCGGGCAGTGTGCTGCTCGCGTTGGGACGGGCGGTTCCGCTGCTCGCCGACGCGGTGTCGTTCCTGTGCTCCGCCCTGCTCGTCCGTACCCTGCCCGGCGTGCCGCGGGCCGTGCCGGAGGTCCGGGAGTCGCTGCCGCGGCAGGCGCGGGCCGGGGCCTCGTACGTCTTCAGGGACCGCTTGCTGCTGGGGCTCGCGCTGCGGCCGGCGGTCGGGAACGTCGCCTTCCTCGCCGTGGACACCGTCCTCGCCCTCTTCGCCCACGACCGGCTCGGCATCGACACCTACGGCTTCGGTCTGCTCCTCACCGCCGAGGCCGCCGGTGGCCTGCTCGGCGCGGTCGTCGCCTCCTGGCTCGGCCGACGGCTGGGCACCGGCACGGCGCTGGCCTGCACGGCCGCCACCGAAGCGCTCGCCATCCTGGGCCTGGCCGCTGCCGCCAACCCGTACGCGGCCGGGCTCGCGCTCGCCGTCTGCGGGGCGGCCATGGGCGCCACGATGGTGCTCGGGCCCTCCCTGCGGCAGGCGATCGTCCCGGCCCACCTCATGGGCCGGGTCACTTCCACCTCCCGGATGCTGGCCATGTGCGCCGCTCCCCTCGGGGCCTTCCTCGGCGGCTGGCTGGCCACCGCCTACGACATCCGCACCCCGATCTACGCCGCCGCCGTCCTCCTCCTGGCGACGACGGCCGTCACGGCGTCCATGACGAGCAACGGCCGGGTCGAGGCGGCGCGGCGGGCTGCGACTGCGGAGGGTGGCGCGGGCGGGGCGGGCGGGGCGGAGCAGGCTGTGGCTGTGCCGGACGGTGCGGAGCGGGGCGCGGCCGGGGAGGGCGTCGGGGAGAGTGCGGCGGGGGCGCGGTGAGGGGGCGGGGCGGGGTGGGGCGGCGCGCGGGGGTGGCGAGCGGGCGGGCCCTGGCCCTCAGCGCCTGCCGCGCCTGCCGCGCCTGCCGCGCGCGGTGCCGTGCGTGCCGTGTCTCCCGGGTGGTGGGTCGCCGCGCCCGTAGGCTCGCGGCATGAGCGCTCACGGCCCCCTCCTCGTGCACCATCTCGGCGTATTCGTCACCGATTTCGCGGCGGCGGAACGGTTCTGGACGGCGGCCCTCGCCCCGCTCGGCATCGTCCCCGGCTACCGCGCGGACGGCCTGGCCGAGTACTGGCACGACGGCCACGACACCCCCTCGCTCGCGCTGCAACACGTCACGGACCCGGCCGCCGAGACCCGCGGCCTCCACCTCGCCTTCGCCGCGAGCACCCACGCCGAGGTCGACGCCTTCCACCACGCGGCCCTCGCGCACGGCGGCACGGACCGGTACGCGCCGCGGCACTGGGCGGAGTACCGGGCGTACTGCGCCTTCGTGAGCGATCCGGTGGGGAACAACGTGGAAGCGCTGGTGAAGGAGGGACGGGGGTAGCGTGCGCTCCCGCAGAGGGTGTGCCCCGCAGCGGGGTGGGCGGGCTCAGCGCGTACGGTCCGTGGGGGCTTCGCGGCCGGGGAACAGCCGCGCGATCTTCGCGTCGGCCCGGTAGTCCTCGCGTACTCCCTCGACCGCGAGGACCGTCGAGTCCGCGTGCGCGGTGCGCAGCGGAAGGATCTCCCGGTACTCCGGCGAGTCGTACCACTGCCGCGCCCTGACGAGGTCGGGGAACTCCAGCATCACGAGGTCGCCGTCCCACGTCCCCTCGTGCACGGTGGTGCGGCCGCCGTGCACGAGGAAGCGACCGCCGTACGGCGCCATCGTGGAGTCGATCCGCTCCAGGTACTCGGCGATGTCGGGGCACGTCTCGACGTTCCTCAGGTGGCCGATCACGAAGGCGCGCGGGGCGTCGATTCCCCTGTTCTGCTTCGGTGTTGGGACGGTGTACGGCATCGTCTTCTCCCTCGCGTTCCAGGCGGGTCCACCCGCTCGGGCCGATGCCCCGATCCTGCGCGCACCCGTCCGGCGCGGCCATGACCTCACAGGTCAAGGAGGGTCCGGTGCCGGGTCCGTACACTCGCGGGCATGAGCGGCCGGGGCGAAGTCGACGCGGTGGGGACGCTGTTGCGCACATGGCGCGAGCGACGCCGTTACAGCCAGCAGGAGTTGTCGGACCGCTCGGGCGTCTCGACGCGGCATCTGAGCCGGGTGGAGACGGGCAAGGCGCGCCCGACGCCGGAGATGCTCGTCCATCTCTGCGAGAACCTGGACCTGCCGCTGCGCGAGCGCAACCGCCTTCTGCTGGCCGGGGGTTACGCGCCGCGCTACCGGGACCGTCACCTGACCGACGCGTCGAGCGCCGTCGTCATGGACGGCCTGCGCGTCCTCCTCGACGCCCACCACCCGTATCCCGCACTGCTCCTGGACGAGTACTGGGACCTCGTGGACGCCAACGCCGCCGCCGACCGCCTGCTCACCGGTTGCGCGCCCGCGCTCCTGGAACCCCCGGTCAACGTGGCCAGGATCGCCCTGCACCCGGACGGACTCGCCGGACGGATCGGCAACGCGGCGGAGTGGGGCGGCCACCTGCTGCGGCAGATCGACCACCGCGCCGAACGCACCCACGACGAGCGGCACCACGCGCTGGCGGCGGAGATCGCCGGGTACGTGGCGGAGGCCGCGGCAGGGCGGGCCGCGGGCAGGGGCGCGAGCCGGTACACCGCCGCGCCCGCCGGTCCTGTGCTGAGCCTGGACCTCGCCGTGGACGGGACGCCGCTCCGCTTCTTCAGCACCTCGGCGGCCCTCACCACGCCGACGGACGCCGGCCTGGCCGGCCTGCACCTGGAGACGTTCCTGCCGGCGGACGAGGCGACCAGGGGGTGGCTGGCGGGTCCGCCGGGGGAGCGGGGGTGACGTCGGAGGGCGGATACGGGCGGTGGACGGGCGGGGGCTGTCTGGACGCGAGCACCCCGTGCGAAGGCGGGACGGAGCGGTGCCACGCTTGTCCGCAGCCCCGTTCACACCTTGAGTCTCACCGCCTCGATCCACAGCTTGTTGTCGTGGGTGCCCACGTAGGTGAAGGCGAAGCCGCTGTTGGGATCGTCGCAGGCCAGGCCGAGCCACGTGTCGTCGTGGACGTAGGAGGACTGGCAGACGGCGTCCTTGCCGCGGTTGACGCTGATGCTGAAGCCCATCAGGTACGGTGCGCCGTCGTCGGTGCTGCCGAGGTAGTGGTCGACGCCGTCGGCCGCGTTCGTCCAGGGGTCGGGGTAGTGCCCCTCCCCCTTGGTCGAGGCGGGATCGGGCACGTAGGCGCCGCCGGTCGTGCCGTTGGTCCCGGCGGCGGAGACGTTGACGGCCGTGAGCTGCGCCCCCGAGCCCGGTGTGCCCGCCGGCGCGTCGTCGCACGCCGGTTCGGTCCAGCCCTTGTCCTTCACGTAGACCCGGTAGCAGATGTGCCGCCCGTCCGGGTCCTTCGCCGCCAGTTCCCTGACGGCGGTCGCCGCGGTCCGCTCGGGTGCCTTCTTTGGCGGTTCGGACTCCTTCTGGCCGGAACCGCCCCCGCCGCCCGTCCCGCTCTCCTGCCGCGGCTCGGCGGCGACCGGGGGAGCGGAGGCGGCCGGCGGGGCCTTCGGCGCCTCCTGGGTCGGCTTGGGCTCGGGCGGCAGGGTGCTGACGCCCGCCTGCTGGAGCTGCTCGGTAGCGGCGGTGAGGACCTGGGGCTTGTAGGCGATCCACAGCATCACGAACGTGATCGCCAGCGCGGTGAGGACGCCGAGGCAGGCCGCCAGCCAGCGCGGCGCGAAGGCCCGCTGCACGTACGTGCCCTCCACGTCCAGCGGCGTGACGCCCGAGCGCCGCACCGCCAGCGTGAAGGGGCGCTGCTCCGAGGAGCCGAACCAGGTGATCCGCCGCGGCCGCAGCGTCGTCTCGATGAAGGCCGCGCGGCCCGGTTCGATCTGCACGTTGCCCGGACGGAGGTCGTACGAGAGCTGATCGCCGTTGTCGCTCCCGTTCACCGACGCGGTCACCTTGACGTTGCCGAGATTGTCCACGGCCAGTCGCGGACGGCCGCGGAAACGTCCCTTCACCACCGGCGGGACCAGCTCCGCGCGCACTTCCTCGAAGGGCGTGACCGTGACGACCCCTTCCGGGACCGTCGCCGCCTCCGGGTGCTCCGTCGGCGTGATCCGCACCGCGTACGGATGGGGTCCCGCCGCCGCGTCCGGCGTACGCGGCGGGGAGACGTCCAGACGTACCGTTCCCGTCGTGCCCGGGTACAACCGGAGCGACCGCGGTTCCACGACGGTCCAGGGGGCGAGTGCTCCCACCGCCTCGAAGTGGTACTCGTCCACCACGTCACCGGTGTTGCGCAACCGCAGCCGCACCGTCGTACTGCCACCCGGGTCCACTGTCGCGGAGGCGGGATCGAGGGAAGTCCAGAGGCTCACTCCCGGACCCTACGAGCGGAACGGACGTCCCGTCAGGTGCCCTTTGGGCATGGTGCGTGCCCGAAGAGGCGGCCCGGATGTCACGCCCCCGCGCGCAAGGGGGTTGACGCCGGGGCCGCACGCGGGTGAGCCGATTATCGGGCTTCGGCTGTGGACAACTCGGCCGTTCCTGTAACGGCGTTCACCCTTCCGGGTGGGCCGTGTGACGGGTTTCGGGAGTCTGTCCACAGATCTGCCGTGGCGGGGGTTCGGGGGGTGGGGGAGGGGGATCGTGGAGGTGTGGACGGGTGGTGGAGTGCTCTGGCCGAGCTGGTGCTGCCCGCGGAGTGCTTCGGGTGCGGGACGGCCGGGGCGCTCGCGTGCGGCGGATGCCGGGAGGTACTGGAGGAAACGGAGGTGCGGCGCGTGCGGCCCGAGCCGGCGCCGCCCGGCTTGCCGGGAGTGAGTGCGGCGGTCGCTTACGAGGGAGTGGTGCGGAAGTTGTTGCTCGCGCACAAGGAGCGGGGAGCCCTGGGGCTCGCCGGGCCGCTGGGAGGCGCGCTCGCCGCCGCGGTGCGGCACGGCGCGGGTGCGGGCGGGGACACGGGCGTTGGCGTGGGTCCGGTCGTGCTCGTGCCGGTGCCCTCGACGGCCCGGGCGGTGCGGGCGAGGGGGCATGACCCCGTGCTGCGGCTCGCGCGGGTCGCCGCGGGACGGCTGCGGGCGGGGGGACGCGCGGCGCACGTCGTCCCCGCGCTCGCGCTGCGCCGGGAGGTACGGGACCAGGCGGGGCTCGGCGCCCGGGAGCGGCGCGCCAATCTCGCGGGCGCGGTACGGGTACGGGCCGGAGCCGTTCGGCTCTTGCGCGAGGCCCCTCCCCGTACGACGGTCGTGCTGGTCGACGACGTCATGACCACCGGCGCGACGATTGCCGAGGCCGCGCGCGCATTACACGCGGCAGACGTGGAAGGAGTGCAGCGAGGAGATCGTTCCCTCCGTCCCCCGGGGGCGGGGGAAAGGATCACGAGGGCCGTCCGGGCGGCCGTCGTCGCGGTTTCTCCGCGCGCCTTCGAAATAAACCGGAAGCGAGCGGGAATTTAGGTTTTCGCAGGCGAGGAGGGGCGTATTTCGCCCGAACGGAGGTATCACTCGGCAGCGGGTGCCGTTTGACCACCGGGCGAGATATGTTCGGAGGTGGGGAGGTCACCGGCCGCGGGGCCGGAGGCTCTCCCGCGCGAGATGTCGCCCCTCGTCATGAAGGCGTGGCCCCTGGTGGGAGTGAGCCACCGGGGCGGAGGAGGTGGAGGTTCACCGTGTCCGGGGCTTCCGGGAATTCCGGGGGTCTGGAGCAAGTGGGAGTTTCTCCGCCGTGGGCGGAGTGAATCCGGGAACGGAGTTCTGCGTGGACATCGACATCGTCGTCAAGGGTCGCAAGACCGAGGTGCCCGAGCGGTTCCGCAAGCATGTGGCCGAAAAGCTGAATGTGGAGAAGATCCAGAAGCTCGACGGCAAAGTGATGAGTCTGGACGTCGAGGTGTCCAAGGAACACAATCCGCGGCAGGCGGACCGCTGCGACCGCGTGGAGATCACGCTGCGCTCGCGCGGTCCGGTGATCCGCGCCGAGGCGTGCGCCGCCGATCCGTACGCGGCCCTCGATCTCGCCGTCGCGAAGCTCGCCGCCCGGATGCGCAAGGAGCACGACAAGCGCCGCACGCGGCGCGGCACCGAGCGGCTGACCGCCGCCGAGGTCGCCGAGCGCGTCCCGGGCACCGCCGGGCTCAACGAGGACGGCACCTTCGCCGAGCCGGAGCCCGAGAGCGACGGCGGCGTACCGACGAAGAAGGTCGGCTCCCTGGAGGTCCAGGGCGACGGGCCGCTCGTGGTCCGCGAGAAGACGCACATGGCGACCCCGATGTCGCTCGACCAGGCGCTCTACGAGATGGAGCTGGTGGGACACGACTTCTACCTCTTCGTCGACGCGGAGACGAAGGAGCCGAGCGTGGTCTACCGGCGGCACGCCTACGACTACGGCGTCATCCATCTGTCGAGCGACCCCATGGTGGCCACGCCCGAACCGGCCGGTGCGGGCGGCGCGTTGGGCGGCCAGGAGAGCTGAGCCCGCGCTCGCGAGCCCCACTTGGGTGCTGACCCACCGGGGGCGGGTGTCCTTCGGCGGGCTGGAGTCCCGCGACCGGTGACCGGTCGCGGGACTCCAGCCTGTGGGGGGCCGGGCGCATGCGGAGTGCGCGGGAGTGCGGGCGGGCGCGGGGGCTACGTTCCGTACGCCGGTTCTGGTCGGTGCCCCTGGTGTGCGCTGATGCGCCCCCAGGGCTTCAAGCCGAGGTCCGGAGCGGCCCACGGGGAGGGCGGGACGTGGAATCATTGGCCGGACCGGCCAACCGGCCCGCAGCCGCACCCGGTTGAGTCGGCCCATACAGTCGTGGCTTCAGGGGGAAGAGACGATGGCGGACAGCTTCGGGCCGAGGCGGGACGCGGAAGCCGGGCGTGCCTCCGGCGGATTCCGCCCCGAGGAGGACGAGCCGAGGCCCCGCGCCGAACCGATCCGGGTCCTGGTCGTCGACGACCACGCGCTCTTCCGGCGCGGCCTGGAGATCGTCCTCGCCACGGAGGAGGACATCGAGGTCGTCGGCGAGGCCGGGGACGGCTCCGAGGCCGTCGAGAAGGCGACCGACCTGCTCCCGGACATCGTGCTCATGGACGTACGCATGCCCAAGCGCGGCGGCATCGAGGCGTGCACGGCGATCAAGGAGGTCGCCCCCAGCGCGAAGATCATCATGCTGACGATCAGCGACGAGGAAGCGGACCTCTACGACGCGATCAAGGCGGGCGCGACGGGTTACCTCCTCAAGGAGATCTCCACGGACGAGGTCGCCACCGCGATCCGCGCCGTGGCGGACGGGCAGTCGCAGATCAGCCCCTCGATGGCGTCGAAACTCCTCAGCGAGTTCAAGTCGATGATCCAGCGCACCGACGAACGCCGCCTCGTCCCCGCCCCCCGCCTCACCGACCGCGAGATGGAGGTCCTCAAGCTCGTCGCGACCGGGATGAACAACCGGGACATCGCCAAAGAGCTCTTCATCAGCGAGAACACGGTGAAGAACCACGTGCGGAACATCCTGGAGAAGCTGCAACTGCACTCGCGGATGGAAGCGGTGGTGTACGCGATGCGGGAGAAGATCCTCGAAATCCGCTGAGGGCGCCCCCGTTCACCGGCGGAGGTCTGCTCCGCCGAGGGCGCCCCGCGACGGCCTCCCCTCAGCCCGCTTCCGGGGAGCCCGGTCCGGCGAGGTCGAGGGTCACCCCGGACTGCGGACAACTGACGCACGCCAGCACCTGGCCCCCCGCCCGCTGCTCCGGCGTGAGGCAGGTGCGGTCGGGCTGCGCGACCTCGCCGCTGCGCACGCGCACCGCGCATTCGCCGCAGGAGCCGACCGTGCACGAGTACGGCAGGGGCAGCCCCGCCGCGAGACCGGCGTCGAGCAGGGTCTGGCCGGGTTCGACCACGGCCGTCCCGACGAGCTCCCCGTCCCTCTCGACCCTCAACTCCTGGGGTGCCGCGGTGGTCGCCGCGGTGACGCCCCCATTGAAGCGTTCCCGGTGCACGCGCTCGTCCGGCACGCCGAGTCGGTGCAGCACCTCCCGCGCGGTGTCCATGAGCGCTTCCGGGCCGCAGACGAAGTGATGGGCGGTGTCCGTCAGCGGCAGCCCGGTCAGCCAGCGGCGCAGGCGCCCGGCGTCGAGCCGTCCCTCGCGGCCGGTGAGGACGTGGGTGACCGTCAGCCGGCCCGGGTGCTCCTTCTCCAAACGGGCCAAGTCCTCCCCGAAGATGACCTCTTCGCGGCTGCGGCTGCTGTAGAGCAGAGCGATCCTGCCGGGCGAGGAGGGATCGGGCAGCCGGGCGCGGATCATGCTCATCATGGGCGTGATGCCGCTGCCGGCGGCGAGGAGCACCAGGTGCTCAGGGGGCCGCGCCGGGGCGTGGAAGGTCCCGGAGGGGCCGCGCAGCGCGAGGCGGTCCCCGGGGCGCAGCTCGCGGTGGGCGTGCGTGGAGAACCGCCCGCCCTCCACGTGCTTGACGGTGAGCTCCAGGCGGGTGGCGCCCGGCGCCGAGGAGGCCGAGTAGGCGCGCCGTACGGGGTGCCCCGCGAGGTCCGTGACCACGGTGAAGAACTGCCCGGGGCGGAAGTCGAAGGGACGGGGCTCGTCGGCCGTGTCCTCCAGGACCAGGGTGCGGACGGTGGGGGTCTCCTGCCGGATCTCGCGGACGCGCACGGAGCGCGGCGGGCTCTCCGCCGCCCCGTCGGCCCCCGGCTCGCCACGGCGGGCGACGGCGGGGGCGCGGGCCTCGTCGTAGCCCTCCTTGCGCAGCCCGGACACGTAGGCGCGGTCCATCACCTTCCGCAGCAGCGCGCTCAGGCCGGGAACGGCGGTGACGAGCTTGACGAGCCGTCCCGGAATCCGCCCGGATTCGGCGGCGTTGGCGGCCAGATGGGCGCCGCCCAGGGCCATCATGTCGGGTGCCGAGCCGCTGTCCAGGCGGGCGTCGGGGTGCCACAACCGGGCACGGGAGACGGCGTCGTTGCCTCGGAGCTCCGCGTACTCCACGTCGACGAGGAGGGCGAGGTGCGGTGGCATGCCGCGCAGTGCCAGGGTCTCCAGCAGCTCCGCGTCGTCCGTGATAGCGGCGCGCCCGCCGATGTGCAGGACGCCGCCGCGGCCGGGGACGAGGGCGGCGAGTGCGAGCCGGTCGTCCCGCAGCAGGTTGTGCAGGGTGTCCGCCCGCTTGTTGCCCTTGCGGTCGGCCAGCACCAGGGTGTGTCCGTCCAGGACGCGGGCCACCGTCGGCCGGTCCCCGCGCGGGCTCGTGTCGCTGCCGCCTGCCGTGTCCCAGGTGGACACGGCCAGGAAGGGGGAGGCGGCCAGGAAGTCGCTGACGCCCGGACCGGCCAGGGGCCCGGGGCCGGGGACCGGCCGAGCGGTGTGCGGCGAGGCGGGAACGGGCTCCCACAGGCCGGAACGGATGACCGCCTGCGCGCAGTGCACGTACGCCTCGGCGACGTCCACGGCCGTCTCCCCGCTCCTGAGCGCGGACGCGGTGCCGTTGACGCGCAGCACCTCACCGACGCCCGGCAGCAGGAAGAACAGCGAGACCGGGCCGGGTGCGACGACCGCCCCGGGGACGGGGAAGGAGAACCGCCGCCCGGAGTGGACGCGCGCGAAGCCGGGGCTGCCCCCGACGAACGTGGTGCGGGCGGTGCCGTCCGCCTCGCGGTAGCCGAGGGCCGCCACGGGGCTGCGGGCGAGAACGGTGCGGCACCCCGCGTCCAGGGCGCTGATCTGCTTCTTCGTGATCAGCGCGGCCGGGCGGCCGAGGACCGCCTCGACCTCCGCCACGGTGGTGAGCCGGTGCCTCGCGTCCGGCTCGGAGCTGTGCTGTCGCATGAGACCTCTCTCAGCCGGGGGCCGACCGGCCCAGTCGCCAGTAGCCGCAGAAGGTGACGTCCCGCTTGGGTACGCCGCGGTCGCCCACCAGGTGCCGCCGGACGCCCGTGGCGAGCCGGGACTCGCCCGCCACCCACGCGTAGAGGGGCCCCTCGGGCAGTGCGGCGGCGCGGACCGCCTCCAGGACGCGGGCACCGGGGCTCTCGCCGCCGCGGCTGAGCCAGTGGACGCGCACCCCGGGCGGCGTGGGCACGGACCGGATGTCGTGCGCGGCGGCCACCTCCACGAAGACCTCGGTGGGCGGCGGGTTCGGATCGCTGTCCAGGATCGACAGGATGGCCGGCAGCGCGCTCTCGTCGCCCACCAGCACGTGGCCCCGGGCGTGTTCGGGCGGCCGGTGCATCGAGCCGAGATCGAAGACGCCGGCCGGGTCGCCCGGCCGGACCCGGCGCACCCATGAGGTCATGGGCGAGCCGCCGTGGAGGGCGAACTCGATGTCGAGTTCCTCCTCCTCGGGCCGCAGGCTCCGGATGGTCAGGTTGCGCACCCACGGGCGGGACGCCTTCGGCATCAGCAGGACCTGCGCCATCCACCGCTCATTGGACGCGGTCGGCATCCTCAGCTCGCTCTGTCCCTCCCGGGGGAAGAAGAGCCGGACGGCCTGGTCGGCGCCCCCGGGGGTGAGGTCCCGTATGCCGTGGCCGCCGAGGGTGACCCGGGCGAAGCCGGGTGAGACCGGCTGGCACCCCCGTACCTCCAGGGTGATCATCCGGCGCTCCTTGGGGAGACTCACGCGGGGGATCACCGCAGTGCTCCTGGGCCGGGGGTTCTCTTGTCTTCGCAGCTCATGACAGTATTCTGAGCAAAAGCTCAGCTATTCGCTACTCGCTTTCCACCGGTCAGAAAGAGCTCCCGATGACACCCGCCGACCGCCGTCTCACCCCACGTCGCAAGCCCCGGCAGGTGCGCGCCGAGCTCACCCGCGAGCGTGTCCTCACGGCGGCTGCTCACGTTTTCGCCGAGTACGGGTACGCCGCCGGGACCACCAACCGGATCGCCGAACGCGCCCGCATGTCCATCGGCTCGCTGTACCAGTACTTCCCGAACAAGGACGCCATCCTCGCCGAGCTGCTGGTCCGGCACATCGACCGCGGGGCGTGGGCGGGCGCCGAGGAGTTGGACATGACCCCCGGCAGCCTGGAGGACGTGGTCCGCTCCCTCGTCCGCGACGCGATCGACCACCATCGCGACGGCCCGCAACTCCTGCGGATCATGATCGAGGAGGCGCCCGTCTCGCCCGCCCTGAGCGAAGCGATCGAGCGGCACGGCGCGGCCCGGGTGCGCCAGGTGCGCGAGGTCTTCGCCCGGCACCCGGACGTCCGCGTGCGGGATCTCGACATGGCGGCGCAACTCATCGTGGGGGCAGCGGAGTTGAACACCCACCAGCTCATGGCGGCCCCGAATCCCCCGCAGGTCGAGAGGCTGGAGGCGGAGCTGGTCGCCATGATCACCCGGTACCTGCGCGGGGACCGGTCGACGGCGGAGGAAGCGATCCCCGGTGGGCCTGGCGCTCACGGGTGACTCGTTGGCGCGGGTCGTCCGGCGGTCGCGGAGCCGAGCCCGTTCCGCCGGGCCGGCTCACTCCTGAGCGGTGCGCAGCCGCGTCGCCGTGCGGACCAGGGCCGCCAGGGGGCGGGAGCGGCTGGGGGCGGGCCAGGCGATCACCGTGGTGATGGGTGGGGCGTCGAGGACGGGGACGGCGACGTGCTCGGGCCACTGCCAGGCGCGGCTCGACGCGGGGATGACCAGCAAGGTCATGCCGAGGGCGACGAGTTGGGCGAGCTGGGACTGGGTGCGGACCTCCGGTCCCGGGCCGTCCGGGTACGTGCCGTCGAGCCGCGGCCAGCGGGCCATCGGGAGGTCGGGGACGGCGCTGACCTCCGCGAGCGTGAGGTGGGGGCGGGCCGCGAGGGGGTGCGTCGCCGGGAGGATCGCCACCTGGCCCTCGGTGTGCAGGTCCTCCGTGTCGAAGCCGGTGAGGTCGTCGACCGGGCGGTGCATGAGCGCGGCGTCCGCACGGCCGGTACGGAGCAGCCGGGCCTGTTCACCGACCTCGCACAGCAGGACCTCGACCGGGGGGACGTCCGGCTCGCGCTCCGCCGCGTCCAGGAGCCCGCGCAGCACCTCGTGCGAAGCCCCCGCCTTCGTCGCGAGCACGAGGCCCTGCTCCGTGGCCCCGGCCCTGCGGGTACGGCGCGCCGCCGCCGCGACCGCGTCGAGCGCCGCCCCCGCCTCCGTGCGCAGCACCTCGCCCGCCGCCGTGAGGGTCACGCCGTGGCGGTCCCGGTCGAGCAGGCGGACGCCGAGGCGGTGTTCGAGCTGCCGGATCGCGCGGGAGAGCGGGGGCTGCGTGATGCCGAGCCGCTCGGCGGCGCGCCCGAAGTGCAGTTCCCCGGCCACGGCGAGGAAATACCTCAGCTCGCGGACCTCCACGTCCCAGGCGTCGTCGTCCATGCGGACAGCCTAGGCCGGACGGTGATACCGGGCGGGTATCACAGCTGGCCGAAGCGGTATTGGACGCGCTCGGGCGGCCCGTCGAGCATGGGGTGCATGAGCGAATCGACGAAGACCGCGCTGGTCACCGGCGCGAACAAGGGAATCGGCCTGGCGATCGCGCGGGGCCTCGCGGACCTCGGTTTCACGGTCGCCGTGGGGGCGCGGGACGAGGCGCGGGGAGCGGCGGCCGCGAAGTCGCTGCGGGCCGAGGGGGCGCGTGCCTTCGCGGTCGCGCTCGACGTCACCTCCGATCAGAGCGTCGCCGCCGCCGCGCGGACCGTGGCCGAGAAGGCAGGGCGGCTCGACGTCCTCGTCAACAACGCGGGGATCAGCGGCAGCACCGAGGACGGCGCGCAGGACCCGACCACGCTCGACCTCGACGTGGTCCGCGCGGTCCTCGACACCAACGTCTTCGGCGTGGTCAGGGTGACCAACGCGCTGCTCCCGCTGCTCCGGCGCGCGCGGTCGCCGCGCATCGTCAACGTGTCGAGCACCATGGGCTCGCTGACCCTGCGCACCGGCCCCGTCCTGGCCGCCTACGGGCCCTCGAAGACGATGCTCAACGCCCTCACGACGCAGTACGCGCGCCGCCTCGCCGACACCCCGGTCCTCGTCAACGCCTGCTGCCCCGGCTGGGTCGCCACCGATTTCACCGGCCACGAGCCGGACCGCACCCCGGCGGAGGGCGCCGCGATCGCCCTCCGCCTCGCGACGCTCCCGGACGACGGGCCGCGCGGGGGCTTCTTCGACGACGGGGGAGTGGTGCCGTGGTGAGCGGGACGGGAACCCCCGGCGCCGGGCCTGCCCGGCTGACCGCAAGGCCAGTCCGTCCGCGCGCACGGTCCGCCCGTTGCGCACGGTCCGCCCGGCCGCCCGCACCGTCCGCCCGGTCCGCCCGCTGGCTCCTCCACCCCGGGCACGTCCTCGTACCGCTCAGACCTCCGCCCCCTCCAGCCGTCCCGCCAGCGCGGCGCCGGCCTCCCGCTCCAGCGCCTCCCGCAGCTCCGGCGGGTCCACGCGGTCCACGCGGACACGGGTGCAGCCGACCCACGTGGCCGCTTCCGCCAGGGCCCTCGCGGTGCCCTCGACCGCCTTGCGCGGGGTCGCCGTGCCGGGGACGTCGCCGCCCAGGGAGACCTGCCGGGCGACGAGGGTCGTGCCCTCGCGGGCCGGGTCGACGCGGGCGATGAGCCGGCCGCCGGAGAGGACCGGCATCGCGAAGTAGCCGTGGACGCGCTTCGGCTTGGGCACGTACGCCTCCAGGCGGTGCGAGAAGCCGAAGAGGCGTTCCGCGCGGGCGCGTTCCCAGATGAGGGAGTCGAAGGGGGAGAGGAGCGTGGTGCGGTGGCGGCCGCGCGGGCTCGACTCCAGAGCCTCGGGGTCTGCCCACGCCGGTCTTCCCCAGCCCTCGACCCGCACCGGGACGAGGCCGCAGTCCTCGATCACCGCGTCGAACTGCTCGTTCTTCAGCCGGTGGTAGTCCGCGAGGTCGGAACGGGTGCCGACGCCGAGCGCCCGGGCCGCGAGGCGGATCAGGCGGCGTACGCACTCCAGGTCGTCCAGGTCGTCGTGGAGCAGCTCGGCGGGGATCGCCCGCTCCGGCAGGTCGTAGACCCGTCGCCAGCCCGTACGCCGGACGCAGACCACGTCCCCGTACGTCAGCGCCCGCTCCACGGCGACCTTGGAACCCGACCAGTCCCACCACTCGCCGCCGTTCTTCGCCCCGCCCAGCTCCGTCGCCGTCAGCGGGCCCTCGTCGCGCAGCTGCGCGAGCACCTTCTCGTACGCGCCCGCCGGCATCTCGTGCCCCCACAGCGGGCGGTTGCGGTACGCGCGGCGGCGGAAGGCGAAGTGCGGCCACTCCTCGACGGGCAGCACGCAGGCCGCGTGCGACCAGTACTCGAAGGCGTGCGCGGGGGCCTCGGGCGGCGCCCAGTACGCGGATTCGACGGTTCGGCGGCCGATCGCGCCGAGGCGCGCGTACGGGACCAGCTCGTGCGAGCGGGCGAGCACCGAGATCGTGTCGAGCTGCACCGCGCCGAGGTGCCGCAGCACACCCCGCGCGCCCGCGCGCCGGTCGGGGGCGCCGAGGAGGCCCTGGGCGCGCAGCGCGATGCGGCGGGCCTCGTCGGCGGAGAGGGGGAGCGGCTGCGTCGTCATGCCGTGCAGCCTAGGACGGGGGACCGACACCGGGGCACCGGCGCAAAGGCAGAGCGGGAGCACCGCCCGGGAGCGCCGCGCGGGGGCGCCGCCGCCACGTACCGTCTCCCCGGTGTTCCCTCGCACAGCCTGGGCAGGGATACTGCGCTGCGGTGCGTACCGCTTTCCTCACCGAAGGTCGCGAAGCTCGCGAAGGTGGCGGAGAACGCCCCGGCACCTTACGAGGGCCTCACGCGTTGACTGTCTTGGCAGACCTCCCGGCGCGGGCGGGTCCTCGCATACGATGGCCGTTGCCCGAAGACTTGACCGTGCCAGGCCCCGACCGGCAAGGAGACCAACCCTCGTGTCCGTCCTCTCGAAGATCATGCGTGCAGGCGAAGGCAAGATCCTGCGCAAGCTGCACCGCATCGCGGACCAGGTCAACTCCATCGAAGAGGACTTCGTCAGCCTCTCCGACGCCGAGCTGCGCGCGCTCACCGACGAGTACAAGCAGCGCGTCGCGGACGGGGAGTCCCTGGACGACCTGATGCCCGAGGCCTTCGCCACCGTGCGCGAGGCCGCCAAGCGCGTCCTCGGCCAGCGCCACTACGACGTGCAGATCATGGGCGGCGCGGCCCTGCACATGGGATACGTCGCCGAGATGAAGACCGGTGAGGGCAAGACCCTCGTCGGCACCCTCCCCGCGTACCTCAACGCGCTCTCGGGCAAGGGCGTGCACCTCATCACGGTCAACGACTACCTCGCCGAGCGCGACTCCGAGCTGACCGGCCGCGTGCACAAGTTCCTGGGCCTGAGCATCGGCTGCATCCTCGCGAACATGACCCCGGCCGAGCGCCGCGAGCAGTACGGCCGCGACATCACGTACGGCACGAACAACGAGTTCGGCTTCGACTACCTCCGCGACAACATGGCCTGGTCGCAGGACGAGCTCGTCCAGCGCGGCCACAACTTCGCGATCGTCGACGAGGTCGACTCGATCCTCGTGGACGAGGCCCGTACGCCGCTCATCATCTCCGGCCCCGCCGACCAGGCCACCAAGTGGTACGGCGACTTCGCCCGCCTCGTGAAGCGCCTGGAGCGCGGTGAGCCGGGCAACCAGCTCAAGGGCATCGAGGAGACCGGCGACTACGAGGTCGACGAGAAGAAGCGCACCGTCGCGATCCACGAGCCCGGCGTCGCGAAGGTCGAGGACTGGCTCGGCATCGACAACCTCTACGAGTCCG
Source organism: Streptomyces sp. NPDC088923 (assembly GCF_044749745.1). Lineage (NCBI taxonomy): Bacteria > Bacillati > Actinomycetota > Actinomycetes > Kitasatosporales > Streptomycetaceae > Streptomyces > Streptomyces sp. NPDC088923. The sequence goes on from NZ_JBIVIO010000002.1 coordinate 26,311, forward strand.
TGAACACCCCCCTGGTCGGTTACCTCAACAACGCGATCAAGGCGAAGGAACTGTTCAAGAAGGACAAGGACTACGTCGTCATCGACGGCGAGGTCATGATCGTCGACGAGCACACGGGCCGTATCCTCGCCGGCCGCCGCTACAACGAGGGCATGCACCAGGCGATCGAGGCGAAGGAAGGGGTGGACATCAAGGACGAGAATCAGACGCTCGCCACGATCACCCTCCAGAACTTCTTCCGCCTGTACGACAAGCTCTCCGGCATGACCGGTACGGCGATGACCGAGGCCGCCGAGTTCCACCAGATCTACAAGCTCGGCGTCGTGCCGATCCCGACGAACAAGCCGATGGTCCGCATGGACCAGTCGGACCTCATCTACCGCACCGAGGTCGCCAAGTTCGACGCGGTCGTGGACGACATCGTCGAGAAGCACGAGAAGGGGCAGCCGATCCTCGTCGGCACCACCTCCGTCGAGAAGTCCGAGTACCTCTCGCAGCAGCTCGCCAAGCGCGGCGTGCAGCACGAGGTGCTCAACGCCAAGCAGCACGACCGGGAGGCGACGATCGTCGCCCAGGCCGGGCGCAAGGGCGCGGTCACGGTCGCCACCAACATGGCCGGTCGCGGTACGGACATCAAGCTCGGCGGGAACCCGGACGACCTCGCCGAGGCCGAGCTGCGCCAGCGCGGTCTCGACCCGGTCGAGCACGTCGAGGAGTGGGCCGCGGCCCTCCCGGCCGCCCTGGAGCGCGCCGAAGCCGCCGTGAAGGCGGAGTTCGAGGAGGTCAAGGACCTCGGCGGGCTCTACGTCCTCGGCACCGAGCGGCACGAGTCGCGCCGTATCGACAACCAGCTGCGCGGTCGTTCCGGGCGTCAGGGCGACCCCGGCGAGTCCCGCTTCTACCTCTCGCTCGGCGACGACCTCATGCGGCTCTTCAAGGCGCAGATGGTCGAGCGCGTCATGTCGATGGCGAACGTGCCCGACGACATGCCGATCGAGAACAAGATGGTCACCCGCGCCATCGCCTCGGCCCAGTCGCAGGTCGAGCAGCAGAACTTCGAGACCCGCAAGAACGTCCTCAAGTACGACGAGGTGCTCAACCGGCAGCGTGAGGTCATCTACGGCGAGCGCCGCCGCGTTCTGGAGGGCGAGGACCTCCAGGACCAGGTCATCCACTTCATGGACGACACGATCGACGCGTACGTCGCCGCCGAGACCGCCGAGGGCTTCGCCGAGGAGTGGGACCTCGACCGGCTGTGGAACGCCTTCCGCCAGCTCTACCCCGTGCGCGTCACGGTCGAGGAGCTGGAGGACGAGGCCGGGGACCGCGCCGGGCTCACCGCCGAGTACATCGCCGAGGCGATCAAGCAGGACATCCACGAGCAGTACGACAAGCGCGAGGAGCAGCTCGGCTCCGAGATCATGCGGGAGCTGGAGCGGCGCGTCGTCCTCTCCGTCCTCGACCGCAAGTGGCGCGAGCACCTCTACGAGATGGACTACCTCCAGGAGGGCATCGGCCTGCGCGCCATGGCGCAGAAGGACCCCCTGGTCGAGTACCAGCGCGAGGGCTTCGACATGTTCAACGCCATGATGGACGGCATCAAGGAGGAGTCCGTCGGCTACCTGTTCAACCTGGAGGTCCAGGTCGAGCAGCAGGTCGAGGAGGTCGAGGTCGCGGACGAGGCCCCCGAGGACGCCGTGCCGGCGGGCGCCGGGCGCCCGGAGATCCGCGCGAAGGGGCTCGACGCCCCGCAGCGCGCCGACCGCCTCCACTTCTCCGCCCCGACCGTGGACGGCGAGGGCGGCGTGGTCGAGGGCGAGTTCGCCTCGGAGCCGGGGGAGCCGGTGGTCGCGGGCGACGGAATGACCCGCGCGGAGCGCCGCAAGGCCCAGAAGGGGCGGCGGCGCAAGAAGTAACAGCTTCTGGCCGGTGGCCTGGCGGGAGTTGGCTGGGCCGGGTGGCCGGGTGGCCGGGTGGCCGGGTGGCCGGGTGGCCGGGTGGCCGGGTGGCCGGGTGGCCCGGTGGCTTGCGGTGGCTCGTCGTTTCGCGCGGGCGGGTTGTGGTGGTCGGCTCCATTGCCTTCGGGCGGTGGGGCCGATGGCCGTTTCCGGGGGTTCTTCCGCTTGTAGGGCTGGAGGGTTGAGCCGGGCGGGGGCGAACTGAGGGCTGGCTTTTCACTCGATGGGGGACGCGGGAATCAGCTCCTCGGGGGGCGGGAGTTGACGGGGCGGGCGAGAGGCCGGGGCCTCGGTCGTCGCGGGAGCGAGGGCGCGGCGTGGACGAGCGCGGTGGTCCCCGCCCGGGCGGGGGCGGCCACGCCGACAGGCCCCGGACCCACCCAGCGGTCCGGGGCCTGTCGGCGTGGCGGCGGGGGCTCGCGCTACGGCGCCAGCTCCAGCGCCGTGCACCTCCAGACGCCGTCGCCCCAGTCCTCCAGGCGGAAGGCGATCGCGTGGCAGCGTCCGTCCGCCTCCAGGGTCGCGCTCGCCTCCAGGACCCCCGGGCCGATCTGGGTGGCCCGCGTGGTGCGCAGGACCGGGGCGGCGGTGCGGTAGGGCGGGGTCGCGGTCGTCAGGTGGTGGAGGGCCGTGCCGGTGGCGAGGCCCCAGAGGTCCTGCGGGGTGCGGTGGCCGGTGAGGGCGGCCAGGAGCCGGCGGGCCCACTCGTCCTGCGGCGGGCCGGGGCGGGCATGCTCGCGGCGGCGGCCCGCGGGAGCGCGGCCTGCGGGAGCGCGGCCCGCCGGGGCGCGGCCCGCCGGGCCCGAGGGGCCGCGGGTGGCTCCGCGCCGACGGCGGCGCTGGGCGGGGACGCGCGGGGAATCGTCACTCTCGGTCGTGGGCATCGGGCACCTCTCTCCGGGGACACACAAGGCTGTTACTGGTTGGTAGGGGGAGACTTGGGGAGCCGGGGCCCACGACTCGTCACCGTGCGTGTGCGGCGACCTCGGCCTCGGGTTCACCGATCCGGGTGAGCCCCGCACGCCCCACGTATCCTTGCCGCACCGGCGAAAGGATGCGGTTGCCATGCGTGTGTACGTCCCGCTCACTCTCAGTGCGCTCGCGCGGGCCTATGAGGGCGGCGAGCTGGGGGCGGAATCCGTCACGGCGTACGCCGTGACGCCCGCGCTGCGCGAGTGGTACGTGTCCGACGACATCGAGGAGCTGGAGTACGCGGCGCTCAGCCGCGCCGCCGCCGCCTCGCTGCGCCTCCTCGCCGTCGACCCCGCCGAGGCCCGGCGCCGGGTCGTGCTCGCGATCGACGTCGCCGAGAGCGCGGCCCGTACCGATCCCGACCACGGGATGGACCCGGACTCCGTCGGCGAGGTGCGGCTCGCGGGCCCGCCGCGGCTCGCGAAGGCGGCCGCCGTGCACGCGGACGGCGAGGAGGCGGTCGAGGACGTGACCGCGGCGGCGGAGGCGCTCGGCGCGGCCGACCAGGGCGACGCGGACGCGCGGTTCGTCGTGGACGGGGCCGAGGACCACGAGCTGTTGTGGTTCGCGACGCAGGAGATCCCGTACCTCATCGCCCCGACCGCCGAGGAGCGCTGAGTGGGCGCGGCGAGCCCGGCCCCGCAGCCCGCGAGCCCCGCCCAGCACCTCGTGTGGGACTGGAACGGCACCCTGTTCCACGACATGGACGCGGTGCTCGGCGCCACCAACGCGGCCTTCGCCGAACTCGCCCTGCCGGGGCTGCGCTCGCTCACGCTGGAGCGGTACCGCGAGCTGTACCGCGTGCCCGTCACCGAGTTCTACGAGGCGCTGCTCGGGCGCGCGCCCACGCCCGGGGAATGGGAGCTGATGGACGGTACGTTCCAGCGCCACTACGCGCGCGAGAGTCCGCGCTGCGGGCTCACGGCGGGGGCCGTGGACGTGCTCGACGGGTGGCTCGGTTCCGGTCGCAGCCAGTCGCTGCTGAGCATGTACGGACACGAGGACCTCGTCCCGCTCGTCAAGGGCTTCGGCATCGCGGACCGTTTCATACGGGTCCAGGGACGGACGGGGCCCTCCGGCGGCAGCAAGGCCGAGCACCTCGTACGGCACCTGGCGGCGCTCTCCGGCGAGGTCGCCCCCGCCCGTACGGTCGTCATCGGCGACGCGGCCGACGACGGCCATGCGGCCCGCGCCGCCGGAGCCCGCGCCGTGCTCTACACCGGCGGCTCCCACAGCCGCGCGAGCCTCGCCCGCACGGGCTTCCCGGTCGCCGACTCGCTCGCGGAGGCGGTCGCGATGGCGGAGACGGGCGCCTGACAGACCCCCCGGAAACGGGCACTTGGCGGGCGTACCGGAAAGGGCACCTGACGGGCGTACCGGAAGGGCACCTGACGGGCGTACCGGAAGGGTGCCTGGCGGGCGTACCGGAGCCGGGCGCGCCCGGCCCCCATCTCCCTGGCAGGCCTTTCCCCGAACCGCTCACCCTCCGCAGTCCCTTGCGTACGCTGGGACGCGTTCGGTCGGGGCTCAGGGACGGGGCGGCGCGCGTGGCGTGGGACGGGTTCGGGTTCGGGCAGGGGCGGCGGGGCGGGTTGCCGGTCGAGGTGACCCGGTTCGTGGGGCGGGAGCGGGAGGTCGCCGAGCTGGGGGCCGTGCTGGGCGGAGTGCGGCTGCTGACCGTCATCGGGCCTGGTGGGGTGGGCAAGAGCCGCACCGCCTTGCGGGTGGCCGCCGCGGCGCGGGAGCGGTACCCCGACGGGGTGTGGCTCGCCGAGCTGTCGGCCCTGCGCGATCCCGAGCTGCTGCCCGCGACGCTCGCCGCGGTGCTCGGGCTGCCGGAGTCCAGCGCGCAGGAAGGGCCCGCCTCGGCCCCGTACGGGCCCTCGGGGCGGCCCGCGCTCGACGCCGTCGTCGCACACCTGCGCGAGCGTCAGGCGCTCGTCGTCCTCGACACCTGCGAACACCTGCTCGACGCCTGTGCGGCGTTCGCCGATCTCGTGCTGCGCGAGGCGCCCGGCGTGAGCGTCCTCGCGACGAGCCGCCAGCCCCTCGACGTCCCCGGCGAGCACTGCCGCGCCCTCGCGCCGCTCGACGAGGACGACGCCGTCGCGCTCTTCGCCCAGCGCGCCGCCGACGCCGCGCCCGGATTCGCCGCGCGCGGGGCCGACGCCGCGCGGGTACGGGCGCTCGTGCGCCGCCTCGACGGCATCCCGCTCGCGCTCGAACTCGCCGCCGTACGCCTGCGCGCCGCCCCGCTCGACCAACTCCTCGACCGCGTCGACGACCGCTTCCACGTCCTCACCGGCGGGCGCCGCACCGCGCTGACGCGGCACCAGACGCTCCGTACCGCCGTCGACTGGTCCTACGAGCTGTGCACCCCGGCGGAGCGGCTGCTGTGGGCGCGGCTCTCGGTCTTCGACGGGCCCTTCACGCCGGAGGCGGCGGAGGCGGTGTGCGCGGACCCGGGGGAGCGCGGCGATGCGGGGGAGGGCGGTGAGCTGCCCGCGCGGGACGTGTTCCGGCACCTCATCGGGCTCGTCGACAAGTCCGTCGTGCAGCGCCCGGGGGCGGGCGGCGGCCGGTACCGGATGCTCGACACCCTGCGCGAGTACGGGGCGGGCCGGCTCGCCGAGGCGGGTGGCGCCGAGGCGGTGCGGGACCGTTTCCTCACGTACTACGCGGCCCTCGCGGCCCGGCTGCACACGCGGCTCCTCAGCTCCGAGCAGCCCGCGCTGCACCGCACCGTCCACGAGGAGATCCCGCACCTGCGCGCCGCCCTCGGTCTCTCCCTCGCGGGCGACAGCCCGGGCCGGGCGAGCGCCGGGTTGCTCCTCGCGGCGCACCTGTGGCCGTACTGGCGGGCGCGCGCCGCGATCTCCGAGGGCCACTACTGGCTCGACAAGGGCCTCTCGCTCGTCCCCGAGGACCCGCCGGGACGCGTCGGCCGACAGGCGCGCGCCTGGGCGCTGCTCAGCTCGGGGTCCTTCGGCCTGTGGACCGGCGACCTCCCGCTCGCGGCCCGGCGGCTGACGCGGTGTCTCGCCGAGGCGCGCCGGTACGGGTACGAGGACGTCGCCCGGTACGCCGAGGGACACCTCGCGGGGACGCGGCTGCTGAGCGGGGAGGCGGAGGGGACGCTGGAGACGATGGCGCGGCTGCGCGCCGAGTTCGACGCGCGCGGGGACGGGCTCGGGATCGCGATGATCTACCACGAGGAGGCGATCGTGTGGGCGGTGCTCGGCGAGACGGACCGGGCTCGCGCGATGTGCGACCACATCCTCGGGCACCTCGCCGCGCACGCCCCCGGCGAGTGCCAGCTGCGTGCCGCCGCGCTCGTCGTACGGGGAGCGGCGCACTGGCTCGCCGAGCAGGGTGCCGACGGCGTGGGGGTGCCGCCAGGGGCCGGGACGAGCGCGGCGGAGACGGACTGGCTCGCGGCGCTGGAGCGTTGCGCGGAGATCGGGGAGGCGCAGCTGTCGGGGATAGCGGGGATGGGGCTGACCTGGGTCGCGGTGCGGCGGGGGCGGTGGGTGCGGGCGGCGTGGCTGCTCGGGTGGAGCGAGGGGGCGCGGAAGGTGGGCGGCGACCCCGTCTCCGTGCTGCCGCCGCTCCAGGCGTGGCACGAGGCGAGCCGGGCCGCGCTCCGTGCCGAGCTGGACGGGGAGGCGTACCGGAGCGGGTACGAGGCGGGTGGGCGGCTCACCGCGGCCGAGGTGCTCGACGCGCTGCGCGCCGACGCGGACCTCCCGGGCGGCAAGCGCCGCCGCCCGGCGCGCGGCGCGGACGCGCTGACGCGGCGGGAGCGGGAGGTGGCGGGCCTGGTCGCCGAGGGCCTGTCGAACCGCGAGATCGCGGAGCGCCTGGTGATCTCGAAGCGCACGGCGGACGCCCACGTCGAGCACATCCTCGCGAAGCTGGGCGTGGGCGCGCGGGGGGAGGTGGGGGCGGCGCTGGCGGGGGCGTGAAGGGGGCGGGGGGATCGGCTCGCGCGAGGGGGGGTGGGGCCTCGGGGGGGGGGGGGGGGGTCAGACGGGGATCACGGTCGCGTGGCGGCCCAGGAGTGCGGTCAGATCCTCGGGATCGGAGGTGAGGACCGTGACGGGGCCGGGGGCGAGGAGGGCGGTCGCGGCGAGCATCGCGTCGATGGCGTACTTGTGGCCGTGCAGACCGGCGGAGGCGAGGAGGGCGGAGGCCCGGCGCGCGATGTCCTCGGTCACCGGCTCCACGACGAGCCGGGACAGGGACCAGTCCAGGGCGGCGCGGTTGACGCGGGGATGGGTCACCTCGACCAAGGTGGCGGCCGAGGTGACGACGCGGAGGTCCTCCGCGCGGGCCAGGGCCAGCCAGGCCGTCAGGGCGCGGTCGCGTGCGACGGTCTTGGCGAGTCCCTCGCTGTCGAGGACCAGGGTGCCGCCCGGCACGGCGGCGGTACGGGTCACGCGGCGTCGGACACGTCGCCGGACTGCCGTGCGCGCGCCTCGTGGAGCTGACGGCGCAGGGCGTCGACCTCCTGCTCGGTCACGGGCCCGTGCTCCGCCTCGGCGACCTGGATCAGCTCGTTGAGGTCGTCCCGCTCGATCTGCCGCGCCACCGCCGCCGCCACGTACGAGGAGAGCCCGGAGGGGCCGCTGCGGGCGCGGGCGGCGGCGGCGATGTCGCGGGGCATGGTGATGGAGTACTTGCGAGTGGGCTCGGCCATGCTTCCCATGCTACCGCTCATGCCACCACGGGTGCTCCCGCCGGATTCACGTACGTATACCTAAAACCCCCGCCCTCCTACCTATTTCCTCCCGTACCGGCGCGATCCGTTCCCCCGCGCGGGAAGAATCGAGAGGCGTCGCCGGACGGACCGGGAGGGTCCGGGGGTGGGGGCGGGGCGTTCCGGTTCCCCCGTTCCGCGCTCCGCTTCCGGGGCCTTCTCCGGCGGGCGTGTGGGGCCGGCTGTCCTCGTCGGTGGGGCAGCCGGCCTGTCGGCGCGCGGTGGGGCGGTGTCTTTCGCGTCACACTCGGCGGGCTTGTGTGTCGGGGCGGTAAGAAGCGCGCAAATTCGCGGGACGCCCTGGTCGGGGCCCTGTTGAGGCGGGTGGGACGGCAGCGCCCTTATGCGACAAGGGAGATGCGGCGCGCTGTGCGTCCTGTCAAAGTCCACGGCCGTGATTTGTACACATACGGCTCATGACGCGGCCCCGGCGGGGAGCGTTAGCCTGGGTCCGTGATCAGCGCGATAGGCCGTGCGGGCATCGAGGCCCCCGCCCTTCGCCCGGCGCACGCACTCCGTGCCCCGGGCGCCGCTGAACGACCGCGCGGGTACGGCGCGCAGCCGGAGGCGGCCGCTCCGGCCGCCGAGGGCACGGGTACCGGCAGAGGCGGCACGGCGGGAACGTGCCGCCGCCACCTTCCTTCTACGTCACGCAACGGCGCGCGACAGGAGCCAGAGGATCATGCGGACCAAGCTGGACGATGCCAAGGACGAGCTGCTCGAACGGGCGGCCCGACTCGCTGAGAACCCGACGACGGGCGGCCACCCGCCGATCACCGTTCCGGCCGGCATCTCGCCGGGGACCCCCGGTTTCGAGAGCGCCCGCGTTCTCCCCTACCTCCAGCGCTACTACCGGCACACCGCCCCCGAGGACGTCGAGGGCCGTGAGCCCGACGACCTCTACGGCGCGGCGCTGGCCCACCTCAAGCTCGCGGCCGAGCGCCCGCAGGGCACGGCGAAGGTACGGGTGCACACCCCGACCGTCGACGAGAACGGCTGGTCGTCCCCGCACTCGGTGGTCGAGGTCGTCACCGACGACATGCCCTTCCTCGTGGACTCCGTGACCAACGAGCTGTCCCGGCAGGGCCGCGGCATCCACGCCGTCGTGCACCCCCAGCTCACCGTCCGCCGCGACCTGGCGGGCAAGCTCGTCGAGGTCTTCCCGGAGCCGCCCGCCGAGGCCGCGCACGACCTGCTCACCGAGTCGTGGATTCACGTCGAGATCGACCGCGAGAGCGACCGCGCCGACCTCGAACAGATCACCACCGCCCTGCTCCGGGTCCTCTCCGACGTCCGCGAGGCCGTCGAGGACTGGGACAAGATGCGCGACTGCGCGCTCCGCGTCGCCGACCACCTCCCCGACGAGTTCCCCAAGGGCCCCGCGTCCGCCGGGCTCAGGGACCAGGAGGTCCAGGAGGCCCGCGAACTGCTCCGCTGGCTCTCCGCCGACCACTTCACCTTCCTCGGCTATCGCGAGTACGACCTCGTCGCCGACGACGCCCTCGCCCCCGTGCCCGGCACGGGCCTCGGCATCCTGCGCTCCGACCCGCACCACGACAGGGCCGAGGAACACCCCGTCAGCCCGAGCTTCGGCCGCCTGCCCGCCGACGCGCGCGCCAAGGCCCGCGAGCACACGCTCCTCGTCCTCACCAAGGCGAACAGCCGCGCCACGGTCCACCGCCGCAGCTACCTCGACTACGTCGGCGTCAAGAAGTTCGACGAGAACGGCGAGGTCATCGGCGAGCGCCGCTTCCTCGGCCTCTTCTCCTCGGCCGCCTACACCGAGTCCGTCAAGCGCGTCCCCGTCGTCCGCCGCAAGGTCGACGAGGTCCTGCGCGCCGCCGGGGTCACCCCGAACAGCCACGACGGCCGCGACCTGCTCCAGATCCTGGAGACGTACCCGCGCGACGAGCTGTTCCAGACGACCCCGGAGGAACTCCTCCCCGTCGTCACCTCCGTGCTCTACCTCCAGGAGCGCCGCCGCCTGCGGCTCTACCTGCGCAAGGACGTCTACGGGCGCTACTACTCCGCGCTCGTCTACCTGCCCCGCGACCTCTACACGACCGAGGTGCGGCTGCGGGTCATCGACATCCTCAAGGAGGAACTGGGCGGCGAGACGGTCGACTTCACCGCCTGGAACACCGAATCCGTCCTCTCCCGGCTGCACTTCGTCGTCCGCGTCGCGCCCGGCACCGAGGTCCCCGACCTCAGCGACGGCGAGGCCGCGCGCATCGAGCAGCGGCTCATCGACGCGACCCGCTCGTGGCTCGACGGCTTCGGCGAGGCGCTGCGCGAGGAGTTCGGCGAGGAACGCGCCGCCGAACTGCTCCGTACCTACGGGCACGCCTTCCCCGAGGGCTACAAGGCCGACCACTCGCCGCGCGCGGCCGTCGCCGACCTCGCCCACCTGGAGGGGCTGCGCGGCGGCGAGGGCACCGAGGACTCCGCCCTCTCGCTCTACGAGCCGCTCGGCGCGGCCCCGCGCCAGAAGCGCTTCAAGATCTACCGCCTCGGTGGCGAGATCTCGCTCTCCTCGGTGCTCCCCGTGCTGACCCGCCTCGGCGTCGAGGTCGTCGACGAGCGCCCGTACGAGCTGCGCTGCGCGGACCGTACGACCGCCTGGATCTACGACTTCGGCCTGCGGATGCCCGACGGCAGCAGCGACCCGATCGGCGAGGAGGCGCGCGAGCGCTTCCAGCAGGCGTTCGGCGCGGTGTGGAGCGGCAAGGCGGAGAACGACGGCTTCAACGCCCTCGTCCTCGGCGCCGGGCTCACCTGGCGGCAGGCGATGGTGCTGCGCGCGTACGCGAAGTACCTGCGCCAGGCGGGCGCGACGTTCAGCCAGGACTACATGGAGGACACCCTCCGCACCAACATCCACACCACCCGCCTGCTCGTCTCGCTCTTCGAGGCGCGCCTGTCGCCCGAGCGCCGCAGCGCGGGGACCGAGCTGACGGACGGGCTGCTCGAAGAGCTGGACGGCGCGCTCGACTCGGTCGCCTCGCTCGACGAGGACCGCATCCTGCGCAGCTTCCTCACCGTCATCAAGGCGACGCTCAGGACCGGGTACTTCCAGAAGGGCGAGGACGGGCAGCCGCACGCCTACGTGTCGATGAAGTTCGACCCGCAGGCCATCCCCGACCTGCCCGCCCCGCGTCCCGCCTACGAGATCTGGGTGTACTCGCCGCGCGTCGAGGGCGTGCACCTGCGCTTCGGAAAGGTCGCGCGCGGGGGGCTGCGCTGGTCGGACCGGCGCGAGGACTTCCGCACCGAGATCCTCGGGCTCGTCAAGGCGCAGATGGTCAAGAACACCGTCATCGTGCCCGTCGGCGCGAAGGGCGGCTTCGTCGCCAAGCAACTGCCCGACCCGGCCCAGGACCGCGACGCCTGGATGGCCGAGGGCGTCGCCGCGTACAAGACCTTCATCTCCGCGCTGCTCGACATCACCGACAACCTCGTCGGCGGCAAGGTCGTCCCGCCGGAGCGCGTCGTGCGGCACGACGGGGACGACACGTACCTCGTCGTCGCGGCCGACAAGGGCACCGCGACCTTCTCGGACATCGCCAACGGAGTCGCCGAGGACTACGGCTTCTGGCTCGGCGACGCCTTCGCCTCGGGCGGCTCGGCCGGGTACGACCACAAGGGCATGGGCATCACGGCGCGCGGCGCCTGGGAGTCCGTCAAGCGGCACTTCCGCGAGCTGGGGCACGACACCCAGACCGAGGACTTCCGCGTCGTCGGCGTCGGCGACATGTCCGGGGACGTCTTCGGCAACGGGATGCTGCTCTCCGAGCACATCCGCCTCGTCGCCGCCTTCGACCACCGGCACATCTTCGTCGACCCCGAGCCCGACGCCGCGACCTCCTACGCCGAGCGCCGCCGCCTCTTCGAGCTGCCCCGCTCGTCCTGGGCCGACTACGACACCCAGCTGCTCTCCACGGGCGGCGGCGTCTTCCCCCGTACCGCCAAGTCGATCCCGGTCAACGCGCACATCCGGCGCGCCCTCGGCATCGACGAAGGCGTCTCCAAGCTCACCCCCGCCGAGCTGATGCGGGCCATCCTCCAGGCTCCCGTGGACCTGCTGTGGAACGGCGGCATCGGCACGTACGTCAAGGCGGGCACCGAGACGGACGCGGAGGTCGGCGACAAGGCGAACGACGCGATCCGCGTCAACGGCGCCGACGTGCGCGCGCAGGTCGTCGGCGAAGGCGGCAACCTCGGGCTCACGCAGCTCGGCCGCATCGAGTTCGCGCGCCAGGGCAACGGCGGCACAGGCGGCAGGATCAACACCGACGCGATCGACAACAGCGCCGGGGTGGACACCTCCGACCACGAGGTGAACATCAAGATCCTGCTCAACGCGGTCGTGCAGAACGGCGACATGACCGTCAAGCAGCGCAACGAGCTCCTCGCGAGCATGACCGACGAGGTCGGCCGGCTCGTCCTGCGCAACAACTACGCGCAGAACGTGGCACTCGCCAACGCCGAGGCCGAGGCGCCGAGCCTGCTCCACGCCCACCAGCGCCTCATGCGCCGCCTCGTCAAGGACGGCCACCTGGACCGTGCCCTTGAGTTCCTGCCCGGCGACCGGCAGGTGCGCGAACTGCTCAACTCCGGGCGCGGGCTCGCCCAGCCGGAGCTGGCCGTGCTCCTCGCGTACACGAAGATCACCGCCGCCGAGGAACTCATCGGCACCTCGCTGCCCGACGACCCCCACCTGCGCCAACTGCTCTTCGCCTACTTCCCCGAGGAGGTCCGCGAGCAGTACGCGGCGCAGATCGAGGCGCACGCGCTGCACCGCGAGATCATCACGACCGTTCTCGTCAACGACACGGTGAACTCCGGCGGCATCTCCTTCCTGCACCGCCTGCGCGAGGAGACCGGCGCTTCGCTGGAGGAGATCGTGCGGGCGCAGCTCGTCGCACGCGAGATCTTCGGCCTCGGCGCCGTGTGGGACGCGGTCGAGCGGCTCGACAACGAGGTGCCCGCCGCTGTCCTCACCCGGATCCGGCTGCACTGCCGCCGGCTCGTCGAGCGCGGGGCGCGCTGGCTGCTCAACAACCGGCCGCAGCCCCTGCAACTCGCCGAGACCGTCGAGGCGTTCCGCGACGACGTGCGCGCGGTCTGGGCACGCCTGCCCGAACTGCTGCGCGGCGCGGACGCCGAGTGGTACGGCTCGATCCTGAAGGAACTGACCGACGAGGGCGTGCCCGAGGAACTCGCCGCGCGCGTCGCGGGCTTCTCCTCGGTCTTCCCCGCGCTCGACGTCGTCGCCGTCGCCGGGCGCACGGGCAGCGAACCGCTCGCCGTCGCGGAGGTCTTCTACGACCTGGCCGACCGGCTCGGGATCACGCAGCTCATGGACCGCATCATCGAACTGCCGCGCGCGGACCGCTGGCAGTCCATGGCGCGCGCCTCGATCCGCGAGGACCTGTACGCGGCCCACGCGGGCCTCACGCAGGACATCCTCGCGGCGGGCGAGCCGGGCGACAGCCCGGAGCGGCGCTTCGAGGTGTGGGCGGGCAAGAACGCGCCGATCCTGACGCGCGCACGGGCGACCCTGGAGGAGATCCAGGGCAGCGACAGCTTCGACCTGGCGAACCTGTCGGTGGCCATGCGGACGATGCGGACGCTGCTGCGGGCGCACGGGTGAGCTGACGCGGTAGTACGGGTACGGGGGCGGTCTCTCGCGAAGGGGCCGCCCCCGTACCCGTATCCGTACCCGCTGTCAGCGCAGCGCCCCCCGGATCACCTTCGCCGCCCTGGACACCACCGACCGGCTCAGGCGGCCCGCCAGCGGGCCGAGCTTCGCCGTGGGGCCCGCGGGGCGCCAGCGGACCTCGATCCGCGCCGAGCCCGCCGCCTCGGGCGAGACCGTCACCACGTGCTCGACGGTCCCGCCGTACGCGCGGGGACGGGAGGAGACCGGGGTGAAGTCGAGCGGGCCCAGGAGCGGCGCGGTGTGGCGCCCGCGCCCCTGCCGCAGTTCGACCACCGGGTGGCGGACGCCGTCGAAGCCCTGGACGGGCAGCGGCGCCTGCCCCGGGTCGAAGCGCACCCGGCCCTCGAAGACGCCGGGGAGCACGGGGTCGATGCGGAAGGCGACCTCGTACCGCCTGCCGCCGGGCGCGAGCGCGAGCCGCGCCACCTGCGGGCCGACCGGGAGCCGCAGGAGCGGGTCGTACGTGCGCACCGTGAACCGCAGGGCCGTGCCGGGGCCCGTCTCCAGGTCCCGTACCTCGTGCCGGAAGAGCGCCGCCGAGAGCGGGCCCGCCTCGACGCCCTCCTCGCTCAGGTCCAGCTCCGTGCGCGCCTCCTGCGACTCGGGCAGCGGCTCGCCCCAGTACACGTGCCCCTCCTCGTCGTGGCTCACGTGCCGGGGGCCGACGGGCAGGCCGAGCCCGCGCGCGGCGCGCCGGGCCTCTTCCAGGCGTCCGTCCCGGACGAGCCGCAGCACGACGCGCTCGGTGCGCGGCAGCCGCGCGTACGCCGCGGGGGAGAGCGTGTCGAGGTACGGGGTGACCAACTCGGCGAAGCCCGTGAGCCATGCGTCGTCGCGGCGCGGCAAGTCGCCCGCGTACATGCGGAAGTCGTGCTTGAGGAACTTGTAGTCCTTCTCCGGGCGGATCGCGCCGTGCCCGCTCGTCCGAAGGAACTCGTCGATGAGCCGCTGGACATGGATGCGGTCGGCGACGTTCTCCAGGCGGTCGCGCTGGTTGGAGATCGACGCGCTCCCGGTGGCCGCGTACGGCTCGATGTACCACACGTACACCGGCTCGGGGATGACCGTGAAGGCGCGCGCGAGGCAGTACGCCTGCGCGGAGAAGAGCTGGTCCTCGTAGTGGATGCCCTCGGGGAAGCGGAGCCCGGCGCGGTCCAGGAAGGCGCGCGCGTACATCTTCGACGTCGACAGGTGCTCGAAGAGGAGCTCCGGCTCCTGGTCGATGCCCTCGACCGTGCGCCGCTCGGTCACCAGGTGGGGCATCCACAAGGAGGTCCTGCCCGTGTCGACCCGGACCCTGCGCACCGCGCCCATCACGAAGTCGACCTCGCGCGCGCGGTGCGCGGCGAGGAGCTTGGCGACGGCGTCTGGCGGGAGTTCGTCGTCGCTGTCGAGGAACATCACGTACGGGGCCGTCGAGACGTCGAGGGCGCGGTTGCGCGGGGCGCTGCACCCGCCGCTGTTCTCGGGCAGGCGCAGGTGGCGCACGCGCGGGTCGGCGGCGGCCAGCGAGCGCGCGACCTCGGGGGTCGTGTCGGTGGAGTGGTCGTCGCTGATGACGACTTCGAGGGCGCGGTGACTCTGCGCGAGGGCGCTGCGCACGGCGCGGGGCAGGCGGTCGGCGTCGTTGAAGGCGATGACGACGACGGCGACGTCGGGGGGCGGCGGCTGTGTCGCCGAAGTCGCCGCCACGGCAGGGTTGTTCTTCTGATCGGTCGTCGGCGTCGCGGTCATGCGGACACGGCCTCCTCGGGGTGGGGAGCGGGAGTGCGTTCCGAAAGCGGCAGCACCGGCGGGAGTTCGGCGTCCGGGGTGCCCAGGAACACGCGCCGGACGACGCGTTCGGCGGCGCGTCCGTCGTCGAAGGCGCAGAACCGCTCCCGGAAGGCGGTGCGTGCCGCGTGCGCGGCGGCGTCGCGCCAGGCCTCGCCCGCGAGGATCTCGGTCAGCTCCTCCTCGCTGCGGGCGACCGCGCCGGGGGGCCGCTCCAGGAGGTCGAAGTAGACGCCGCGCGTGGCCTGGTAGATCTCCCAGTCGTCGGCGTAGACCACGATCGGGCGGTCCAGGTGGGCGTAGTCGAACATGATCGAGGAGTAGTCCGTGACGAGCGCGTCGGCAGCGAGGGCCAGTTCCTCCACCGGCTCGTACGCGGAGACGTCGAGCACCCGGCGGGTCGCGCGCAGCCCGGCCAGCTCGCTCGGGCTGGAGGAGTAGAAGTAGTGCCCGCGCACGAGCAACACCGTGCCGGGGCCGAGGCGTTCGGTGAGGCGGGCGAGGTCGAGCCGGGGGTGCCACTCGCTCTCGTAGTCGCGGTGCGTCGGCGCGTACAGCACGGCCCGCACCCCGGGCGCGATGCCGAGCCGCGCCCGCACGGCACGTACCAGCTCCGGGCCGGCCGTGTAGTACACGTCGTTGCGCGGATAGCCGTGCTCCAGCTCGGTGTACCCGGAGGGGTAGGCGTGGCGCCACATGAGCGTCGAGTGCCGGTTCGAGGTGAGGCTGTAGTCCCACTTGTCGACGCGGCGCAGCAACTGCCGGAAGTCCAGCCCGTGCGCGGCGGCCGGGTAGGGCATCTGGTCCAGGCCCATGCGCTTGAGCGGGGTGCCGTGGTGCGTCTGGAGGTGGAGCTGCCCGGGCCGCTTCTCCCAACCCGTGGGAAAGTTGACATTGTTGACGAGGTACGTGGCGCGGCCCATCGCCTCCTGGTAGCGGGGCGTGCCCGGCACGACGTGCTCGGTCCCCGGCGGCAGCAGCGGCACGCGGGCCCGGCCACTGATCCACACGGGCTTGATGTGCGGGGCGATCTCGGCGAGCTTCGCGGCGATCGCGCCCGGGTTGCAGGTCACGCCCCTGTTCCAGTACGCGGTGAACACGGCGAGGTCCGGGTCGAGCGGCGCCTTGCGGGCGGCGCGGCCGCGGTGCGCGCGGACCTTCGCGCCGACCCTGCGCTTCTGCTTCAGCGCCAGCGAACGCCAGTGCCTGCGCCGGTCGTTGAACTCGGCGAGCCGCACGTAGCGCTCGTACGAGCCCGCTTCGAGCAGCTTCTGCCGCACCCCCTCGACGCCCTCGGGCGCCCGGTGGCCCTCCGGCTTGCAGGCGCGCGCGGCCTCGGCCGCCGCGAAGAAGAACCCCCGGTCGTGGCCCCGCTGTTCGCGGGCGATGATGTGCAGCCAGTCCTCGGTCATGAGGTCGTAGAGCGTGCGGCGCAGCGGCGCGGTCGCGGGGCCCGGCTCCAGGAGGCGGTACGCGGCCACGTACGGCTCGACGCGGCCCTCGGGGCCGCTCGCGGCGGGCGGCGGGAGCGTCGCGGCGCGCTGGGTGCGCGCGTCGAGCGCGAGCTGGTCGCTGCACGCGACGCGGTCGGCGAGGAGCAGCAGCGCGTACGCCGTGTACAGCGCGTTCCCCGCCGTGAGCACCTCCTCGTGCGCCCGCCAGAACGAGGCGCGCACGAGGCGCGTGCCGAGCAGCGGCGCGAGACGGAGCAGCCCGGGGAGCGTCACGAGCGGCAGCGGGCTGTGCCCCGCCTTGTCCAGGAGGGGACCGTCAGGGGAGGGGGTGCCGTCGGTCGACCACGTCGAGCGCGTGTGGTTGAGGAGGATCACGTCGGCGCGGTGGCGGCCCGCGGGGACCGAGCAGAGCTGGATCGCGCCGGTCAGCGCGTGCAGGCTCCCCGCCGGGAGCCGGTCCCGGCCCGCGACGAACTGCAACCACTCGCCGCCCGCCCGCCGCGCCCCCGCGACGCGCGCCTGCGCCTCGGTGGTGCCCTCGGGCACCTCGACGACGACGAGCGGCCCGTCCCTCGCCACCGCCCGCGCGGTCGCCTCGCGCGCTTCCGCGTCGGTCGGCACGACGACGACCTCGGCCCCGGGCTCCCGGCCCCCGCGGCGGCCGTCCCCGCCGTCCCCGCCGTCTCCGGGCGGGGGGAGCTGACGCAGCACCCCGGCCAGGCACTCGGCGAAGGAGCCGCGGACGTCGGGTCCGTGAACGATGACGGTGACACGTGGCGGCACGGTGGGGCCCCTTTCCCTCGGCACTGGTCAGTGTGCGTCCGGAAAGGGGCGGTTTCCTGCGGTGTGGGCTGTTCGGGTGGCGGGTGAGCCCGGGGGCGGCGGGCCCGCGACGGGTCCGGGCCCGCCGGGGACCTGGGCCCCGCCGGTGTCAGCGCGCCGAGAACTTCTCGTACTCCCGCAGGACCTCCGCCGTGGGCCCGTCCATCCGCAGTTCCCCGTGCTCCAGCCACAGCGCCCGCTCGCACGTGTCCCGGATCGACTTGTTGCTGTGGCTCACGAGGAACACCGTCCCGGCCTGCTCGCGCAGCTGCCTGATCCGCGCCTCGGAGCGCTTGCGGAAGCTCGCGTCGCCCGTCGCGAGCGCCTCGTCCACGAGGAGCACGTCGTGGTCCTTGACGGCCGCGATCGAGAAACGCAGCCGCGCCGACATCCCGGAGGAGTACGTGCGCATCGGCAGGCTCGCGAAGTCGCCCTTCTCGTTGATCCCCGAGAACTCGATGATCTGCGGCGCCCGCTCACGCACCTCCGCGCGGCTCATGCCCATCGCGAGGCCGCCCAGCTCGATGTTCCGCTCGCCCGTGAGGTCGTTCATGAGCGCCGCGTTGACGCCGAGGAGCGAGGGCTGCCCGTCCGTGTAGATGCGGCCCGACTCGACGGGGAGCAGCCCGGCGATCGCCTTGAGCAGCGTCGACTTCCCGGAGCCGTTGCTCCCGATGAGCCCGATCGCCTCGCCGCGCCACGCCGTGAACGACACGTTCCGCACGGCGTGCACCTGCCGCCCGCCGGGCCCCTGGCGCCGTACGAGCCGGTTCAGCGCGGCGGTCGCCGAGCCGCGCCCGCCCTTGGCGCCGTTGACGCGGTAGACGATGTCGACGTTCTCGGCGATGACGGTGGGGCGGCGGGCACCGGCGGCGGGTGCGGCGGCATCGGCGGGAGCATCAGCGGGGACGGGGGCCCCGGCGGGGGTGCGGCCGCCGGTGGGAGCGGGGCTCCCCTGGGCCGCGGGGGTCGTCTTCTCCGTACGAGTCTCAGCCACGTCCGTACCTCTCCTCGGCCTTCCAGAAGTAGACGAAGCCGCCGACGCCGCTCAGCAGCGCCCAGCCGAGGGCGATGGCCCACACGTGCGGCGGGAGCTGGTCGGCGTGGAAGCTGTCGATGAGCGCGAAGCGCGTGAGGTCGATGAAGACCGCCGTGGGATTGCACTGCATAACCGTGTGCACCCAGCCCGGCAGGTCGTGCTTGGCGAGCATGTGGTTGAGGCTGAACATCACGCCGGAGGTGTACATCCAGGTCCGCGTGATGAACGGCATGAGCTGCGCGACGTCCGGCGTCTTCGCGCCGACGCGCGCCAGAATGAGCGCGAGCCCCGTGTTGAAGACGAACTGGAGCACCAGCGCGGGCACCACGAGCACCCACGAGGGCCGCGGCCACACACCGAAGGCGAAGAGGATCACGACGAGCGCGATCATCGAGTACAGGAGCTGCTGGAGCTGCTGGAGCGCGAACGAGATCGGCAGCGAGGCGCGCGGGAAGTGCAGCGCGCGGACGAGGCCGAGGTTGCCGGAGATCGCGCGGGTGCCCGCCATGGCGCACGACTGCGTGAACGTGAAGATGAAGACGCCGGTGACGAGGAACGGCACGAAGTCGGGCACGCCCCGGCTGGTGCCGAGCAGCAGGCCGAAGATCAGCAGGTAGACGCCCGCGTTGAGGAGCGGGGTCATGACCTGCCAGAGCTGGCCGAGCTTCGCCTGGCTGTACTGCGCGGTCAGCTTCGCGGTCGAGAAGGCGAGGATGAAGTGCCGCCTGCTCCACAGCTGCCGCACGTACTCCGCGAGCGGGGGCCGCGCGCCGCTGACGGAGAGGCCGTAACGGGCGGCGAGCTGGGCGCCGCTCAGCTCCGCGTCGGGACCGCCGCCGGTCGCGGGGAGGCCGGGAGCCGCGGTGGCGCCCGTCGCGGCCCCCGGCGGGGGGTCCTGCCGTGGGGGGAGGGGATCGAGAACCTGGCTCACACGCGCCGCCTTCGCTGGGGGACGTCGGTACGTCGTAGGTACGCCGTTACGTCGGAACGCAACCGTATCGTCGTTGCGCAGCCTAGGCCGGTAGGACGTCGCAACGCAACCGTTTCGTCGTGCCCCGCCTATGCTGAAAGGCATGGCGAGTGGCGCGAAGGAAGACGGCGGGGAAACGGACGGGGCGGAGGCGGTGCCCGGCGGCCGTGCGGGTGCGGGCGACGGCGGCGGTACGGGTGCGGGTGAGGGCGGCGCCGCGGCGGCCTCCTCCGGCAAGGCGCGGCGGGCCCCCGCCGGTGCCGCAGTGCTGCGCGAGGACGTCACCGAGGCGATCCGCGCCGCCGTCTTCGCCGAGCTGGCCGCCGTCGGCTACGGGCGCATGTCGATCGAGGGCGTGGCGCGCCGCGCGGGCGTCGGCAAGACGGCCGTCTACCGCCGCTGGCGCTCGAAACTGCACCTCGTGCTCGACCTGGTCTCCGCGATAGCCCTCCAGGGCCTGCCCGCGCCCGACACGGGATCGCTCGAAACGGACCTGCGCCTGCTCTACGAGGTCGCTTCGCGCGCCTTGCGCCATCCGGCGGCGTCCCAGATCGTCCCCGACCTCTTCGCCGAGGCGGCGCGCAATCCGGACCTCCAGGAGGCCCTGGAGAAGGCCCTGCGCGAGGCACAGCGCAGCGTGGCCCAGGGCGTCCTGGACGCGGCGGCGGCGCGTGGCGAGATCCGCGCGGCCTTGGACCGCGACCTCGCCCTCGACCTGATCACGGGCCCGCTGTACTGGCGCGTCCTGGTCGTCCGCACCAGGACGAACCGCGGCTACCCGGCGGCCCTGGCGAAGACGGTCGCGGCGGGGCTGCGCGGGGCGTGAGCACGGAGCGCGTGAATACGGAGCGCGTGAACACGGAGCGCGTGAACACGGAGCGCGTGAATACGGAGCGCGTGAACACCGTGACGCTGGACCTGTGGCGCCGCCGCCTGGGCGCGGTGCCGCCCGAGGTCCTGACCCGTACGGACCTCACGACGCTGATCCTCGCGGACAACGACCTCACCGCGCTCCCGCCCGCCCTCGCGAGGCTGACCGCCCTGCGCACGCTGGACCTCGGCCACAACGCTCTGACCGAACTGCCGTCCGCGCTCGGCTCGTTGACGGGCATGGACGGCTGCCTGTACGTGCACGACAACCGCCTGACGCAACTCCCCGCCTCGCTCGGCGCCCTGACCCGCCTCCGCTACCTGAACGCGGGTGAGAACCCGCTGCGCGCACTCCCCGACACACTCGGCCGCATGGCCGGTCTCCTGGAACTGCGCGTACGCGAAGCGGAGTTGACGCACCTGCCGGACTCCCTCGGAAGCCTGACCCGTCTCCGCGAACTCCACCTCGGAGCGAACCGCCTGACGAGCCTCCCGCCCACGCTCGCGGGCCTGCGGGAACTGCGCCTCCTGGAACTGCGCGACAACGCGCTGACCACCCTCCCCCCGGCCCTCGCCCACCTCCCCCGCCTGCGCCACCTGGACCTGCGGGGCAACCGCCTCACAGCGCTCCCGCCCTGGATCACGTCCCTCCCGGCCCTGGAGAAACTGGACCTGCGCTGGAACCCGTGCGAGATCCCGGCGGGGCTGGCGGGGGAACTGGAGGCGAGGGGCTGCTTCGTCCTGAGGTGAGGGCGCTACCGGAGCAAGGCGTCCCGTCCGGCCTCGTCAGGAAAGCGGGAACCAGAGTGACAACCGCTTCGCGATCTCCGGGACGCCGATCGTGTCCTGGGCGACGTCCTCGACGAACGGGCCCGCTTCCGAGGCCGGCGGCGGAGCGGTGTCCGCGCTCCCGCCGTTGACGCGGAGGAAGACGCGCATGGCGAGCCAGGCGGTGCGCTTGTTGCCGTCGGTCAGGGCGTGGTTGCGGGCGACGGCGTGCAGCAGGGCCGCCGCTTTCTCGTGCGGTGTCGGGTACAGCTCGACTCCGAAGACATCGGTGCGCGGACGCTCGATCGCCGACACGAGGAGTCCCATGTCGCGCACGCTGTGTGCCGTGCCGTTCACCGCGCGGGCGATGGCCAGGATCTCGTCGACCTGGAGGTAACGGACTTCGGTCACTTCAGGTAGTCCAGGATCTCCGCGTCGCTGGTCATCAGCTCGGCCAGGACGTCCTCGACCCTGAGCTCGGTCCGCTCCTGGGCCTGGCGAATGGCCTCGATGGCCAGCTCCTGCTTGCTGCGCCCTTCGCGCCGGGCGCGTTCGGTGAGCTTCGCGTCGAGGTCCTCGGGGAGCCGTAGTGTCATCGCCATGAGTCGATGATACCGCTCTGGTATCAGTCGTCGCCGAAGCCGGAGGGTTCCGCCGTACGGCGGGGGAGTGGGGGCCGCGAGCCGTCGTCACCGGGAAGCGGCCCGCGCACCCCGTCCCCGAGGACTACTGCGGCTTGAAGGACCGGATCTGGTAGTTGCCCTGGAGGTTGCCCTTGCCGTTCTTCGGCGTGGAGCCGACACGGTGCTTGTAGTTGGTCTGGGTGTAGTACTGGACGCGGTGGCCGGTGCGGTTGAAGACGGAGCGGACGTTCTTGCCGCGCTGGATGAACGAGCAGTTGTCGGCGGTGTTGGCCAGCTTCGACTGGGACCACTGACACCGGGCCCCGGTCCCGTTCCAGCCGTCGTAGACGCAGAAGTACCCGGGGTTGCAGCTGTAGGCCGCCGGACTCTGCCGGGGTGCGGCGGAAGCCGCCGGGACCGCGCCGAGCGCCGCCACGCTCAGGGCGACGGCGGACACGGCGAGCGAAGACATACGGCGCATGAGGCGCTCCTCTGACTGGTCGGAAGGCTCTCCCCCTGCCGCGAACAGCCTCACCACCCCACCCCCGGCGAAAACGCCCCACCACCCCAGCACACACCACCGACCCGTCCCCCGACCGCCCGCGAGCGCGTCCCCGCGCCCCCTCACCCCACCCCCACCCACCTCCCCACCTTCCGCCGCACCACGTCCCCCATGCCCCGTGCTCCCGGGGCGACGCGTAGTGCCAGGGCGGCGGAGTGGGTGGCGTAGGGGTGGATCAGGACGAGGCCGTGGCGGCGGCTCGGGATGGCGGTGCGGCGCAGGTGGCCCGAGGAGGGGAGGGCGCGGGGGCGGGTGGTGCGCGTGGTGCCGTCCGCGAAGGCGAGCATCAGCCACACGTCCCACGTGCCCGCCTCCAGCTCCGTCAGGCGCAGGCGGAGCGAGGCCGTCCAGGTGCCGGGGGTCGGCCCCGCGGCCAGGCTCGCGCTGCGGCGCTGGACGACGCGGCCCGTGTCGCGGTGGACCAGCGCCGCCTGGACCGCGACCGGCCCCGCGTCCTCGACCCGCCCGTACAGCTCGTGCAGGCGCAGCCGCAAGCGGCTGCCGCGCGCCGCGGGCTTCAGGATCGCGTCCACCGCGAGCGGCAGGCGGTCCATCGGAGTGCGCTCCAGGCGGGCGAGCGAGACGCCGGGCAGGTCGGCGGCCCACACCGGGGAACCGGCCTCGTCGCGCGCGTACGGGGGCAGGAGGCGTGACGGCTTCGAGACGAGGTCGCGCAGGCGGCCCAGATCGCGCGGCGCGAGCGCGTTCCGCACCACCGCCGCGGCCGTGCGCGCCGGAGCGACCGCCGCGGCGATGTCCGCGGGCGAGAACGCCGTCAGGTAGGCGCGCGTCAGGTCCCACCAGGCGCGCTGGTACGAGGGGTCGTGACGCGGCAACTCCCGTACGTACATGCGCAGTCCGCGATCCAGGAACCCCGCGCGCGCCGCCCGCACGAGGCGCGGCTGCCCGGACAGCTCGGCCACCGCCTGCCGGTGCGCCCGCACCCGTGCGTGCCAGTTCTCGACGCCGTCCCGGTCGAGCGAGAGCGAGCGGCGCCGCTCGTCCCGCCGTACGTGCCAGACGTAGACCCGGTCCGGTACGAGCACCATGCGCGGGCGGGCCGCGAGGACCCGTGCCGTGAAGACGAAGTCCTCGTAGAGGTAGCGCCCCGGCGGGAAGCGGATCGCGTGGGCGCGCAGGAACTCCGTGCGGTACAGCTTGTTCACGCACAGCGTGTCGGCGGCGATCCGGGGGAGCGCCGAGGGCTCGCCGAGCGTGCGCTCCTTCGCGTACAGCTCGCGCTGCCAGGGGAGTTCACGCCCGCCCGGCAGCTCGCGGCGCACGCACAGGCCGCCCGCCACGTCCGCGTCGTGCGCCTCGGCCGCGCGCAGGAGGGCCCGCACCGCGCCGGGCGGGAGCACGTCGTCGCTGTCGAGGAAGAGGACGTACGGCGCCGTCGCGAGCTCCAGGCCCTCGTTGCGCGGGGTCCCGCAGCCGCCGCTGTTGACCGTGCGGCGCACGACGCGCAGGCGCGGCTCGCGCGCGGCGAGACGGTCGAGCAGGCGAGGGCTGTCGTCCGTCGAGCAGTCGTCGACGGCGATCACCTCGCGGACCTCATCGCCCTGCCCGCACGCCGAGTCGACCGCTTCGGCGAGGTGCGCGGCGTCGTTGTAGCCGATCACGACGACCGAGACACCGCCCTCGGGGGTCATCGCGAACTCCCCTCTCGCGCGGGGAGTTTGGCGAGTACCTCGCCCGTATCGCGGCTGAAGTCCAGCACCTTCGCCTCCTTCGGGACCCGCTGCCACCGCGAGAGCAGCAGCCACCGGACGTCGTACCGCCGCGCGATCTCCGCGCGCTCCGCCGCGCCCGCCCGCCCCGACAGGTACCGGTGCGTCGCCCGCCACCGCGCCCGCCGCTCCTTCTCGGGCAGCGCGGGGTCCGACCACACGGGCGCGACCGTGTCGATCCCGAAGCCCGGCAGGCTCCGCACGCCTTCGCGCTGGTCGGTCAGGACCGGCTCGCCCGGACGGACGGACGAGGCGGCCCACGCGTACGAGGCCCACTCGGGCAGCCGCCGCGTCTGCGGCGGGGTCCACTTCTCCGGCAGTACGGCGCCGGACTGCGCGAACACGAAGCCCGTCCCCGCCGCCGCCACGACCGCCAGCCCCTTCAGGGCCCGCCCGCGCCCCGCCCGCGTCACCTCCACGGCCACCGCGACCTGCGCGGGCAGCACGGCGAGGCCGAGGACCCGCCCGTACGTGAAGTGCCCCGACCCCCAGCCGTACGCCGCGACGGCGACGCACGCCGCGCACATCCACGTGAGCGCGTCGCGCGGGTCGCGGCGCAGGCGCAGCGCGAAGGCGGGGAGCGCGAGGAGGCCGAGGAGCCAGAAGCGCGCGAGGACGTCGGTGTAGAGCGCGGCGTGGGTGGGATCGAGCACGGCGGAATCGGCGCCGAGCATGAGGACGTCGAACCAGGGGAGCCAGGCGAGCGCGACGAGGAGGCCTCCGACGGGGACGGGCCACCAGGCCGCCCAGGCGCGGAGGGCGGTACGGGCGGAGGCGGTGCGCGCGGAGGTGGCGTGCCGTACGGGGCTGTCGGCTCCGCCGCGTACCCGCGCGAGCACCAGCACCGCCGCCCCCAGCACCCCGGCCACCCCGCTCACCGGGTGCACGAGCAGCAGCACCCCGCACAGCGCCCCGAGCCCGCCCCGCGCCCACCGCGAGGGCGGGTCCGCGCGCTCGGGGTCGGTCAGCTGCGCCGCGTACGCCCAGGTCAGGAGGGCGAGGCCGAGTGCGAAGGTGCTCGGGTAGCCGGCCACCACCGGGAGCGAGACGAGCCCGGCGAAACCGCTCCACGCGAGTGGCTCCGTCCCCCACAGCGTCACCAGGAGCGCCAGGGCGATCGTCGAGGCCCAGCGGCTGGCGGTGAACCGCTTCACGAAGGCGTTGAGCCCGAGCAGCACCACGAGCAGGTTCACGGGTGCGGCGAGCCGCACCGTCTCCCAGCCGCTCAGCCCGAAGAGCCGCGCGAGCACCCCCTCGGCGAGCGCGTACGGCGAGTAGTACGGGCTGCCCGCGCCCGGCAGGTCCGCCGCCGGGTGGCGCGGGTGCAGGAGGCTCGCGCGCAGCCGTTCGACGACCGCCGCGTGCTGCCCGAGGTCGCAGCACGCCTGCACCGACAGCGCGAGGAGGCTGACGCCGATCCAGAAGAGCCCGCCGAAGACGAAGAAGGGGGTGGGCCGCCAGCGGCCGAGCGCGCGGCTCGCGGTCGCGCCCGGCGGATTGCGGCGCCGGTGGAGGCGGGGCGGTGAGGAGGGCGGGGCGGGGGTGCGCGGGGTGGGGTCGTGCGGGGTGCGCGGGGCCCGGGCGTCGGTGGAATCCACGGCGAACGGGGTTCCTCTCGTGGGACGCGGCGCCCGTACGGGCCGGACAGGAGATCCGTCCCACGGGGAGGGGTAATAAACCACCTAAAAGCGTATTAATTGGTCAATATGAAGTAGAGGGGGTCGGGACCTCGCTTCACGACGGGGAGCCCCGGCGGGACCGTCTCCCGGCAGGACCGCCTCCCGGCGCGCGTGATCGGTGATGCTTGGGGACGACATCACGCGAGCGACGAGACAAAAGGGGGACGGGACACATGGTGGACTCATCGGCTTATGCCGAGGAGCGGCTGCGGCGACCGGCGACGGGCGGCTCGCTGCGGCTGGGCGGGACGAAGGTGTCGTACGTGCCGGACGGGGTGCTGCTGGGGCGGCCGGGCGCCTGGCTGCCGGACTCCACGGAGCGGACCTGGGC
Organism: Streptomyces sp. NPDC088923; assembly: GCF_044749745.1. Classification (NCBI taxonomy): domain Bacteria; kingdom Bacillati; phylum Actinomycetota; class Actinomycetes; order Kitasatosporales; family Streptomycetaceae; genus Streptomyces; species Streptomyces sp. NPDC088923. Next base: position 52,343 of record NZ_JBIVIO010000002.1, read on the forward strand.
GGAGCATCCCGAGTACCTGGAAGCCTCCGGCTACCTCGTGGCCAGTGTCGGGGGCCTCCTGGTCGAGCACGGCGAGCGCGCGCTGCTGATCGACGCGGGCCTCGGCCCGTACGCGATGCCCGCCGATCCGGCGACGCCGAACGGCCCCGTGCGCGGGGGCGCACTCCTGGAGAACCTCGCCGCGCTGGGCCGCGACCCGGACCGGATCGAAGCGGTGGCCTTCAGTCACCTGCACCCCGACCACGTCGGCTGGGCCGCCCACATTGCCCCCGGCGCCGGGCGCCCCGCCTTCACGCGCGCCGCCTACCTGGTGGCCGAGCCGGAGTGGGAGCGGCACGGGTCGCCGCGGGCGGGGGAGACGGCGCAGGAGCCCGCCGCCACGCTCGCGCCGCAGGTCCGTACGGTGGCCGACGGGGAGGAGATCTTCCCCGGCGTACGGGCGAGGTTCGCCCCGGGGCACACCGCCGGGCACACCGAGTTCGTGATCACCGGCGGCGGGCGCCGCCTGATCGCCTTCGGCGACTCGCTCCACGCGCCGATCCAGGTGGACCACCCGGAGTGGTCCTGCGTCTGGGACGACGATCCCGCCGCTGCCGCCGCGCACCGCCGCCGCCTCGTGGCCGAGCTGGAGGAGCCCGGCACGATCGGCTTCGGCGTCCATTTCGCCGACGTCGTGTTCGGCCGGGTCCGGCGCGGCGGCCCGGGGCCGGCCTGGCGGCCTCTGGACGCCGAGGGCGCGGAGGACGCCGGAGGTGCCGGGGGTGCCGGGGGCCCCGGAGCACCGGTGGAGGGCTGAGGTCCGGGGGAGGCTGAGGGGGCCCCGCCCCGGGGTCGAGGCCCCGTACGCGGTACGCCGTGTGGGGGAGCTCCTCGCTCTCGGCGGGGCCTCCGCGCGGCGGCTGCACCGCGGGCCCGAGGCGTTCCGCGCGCGCGAAGGGGCGTGGCCTCGCCTTCGCGAAGGGGCCGCCTCGCCCCGTACGCCGCTCGCCCGCGCGAAGGGGCCGCCCCGCCCCGTACGTACGCGAAAGGCGGCCCCCCGCGCGCTACTTGACCGCCCCCGCCATCACCCCCGACACGAACTGCCGCTGGAAGGCGAAGAAGACGACGAGCGGGATGAGCATCGACAGGAAGGCGCCCGGGGCGAGGATGTCCACGTTGTTGCCGAACTGCCGTACCTGCTGCTGGAGCGCGACCGTGATCGGCGGGCTGCCGGAGTCCGCGAAGATCAGCGCGATGAGCATGTCGTTCCACACCCACAGGAACTGGAAGATGCCGAGCGAGGCGATCGCCGGGCCCGCGAGCGGCATCACCACCCTCGTGAACAGGCGGAGTTCGCCCGCGCCGTCGAGGCGTGCGGCTTCGAGGAGTTCGCGCGGGATCTCCGCGAAGAAGTTCCGCAGCAGGAAGACGGCGAAGGGCAGCCCGAAGGCGACGTGGAAGAGGATCACGCCGATCGTCGACTCGAAGATCCCTATCCAGCCGAAGAGTTTGGACACCGGCAGCAGCGCGACCTGCACGGGCACGACCAACAGCCCGACCACGAGCAGGAACCAGCCGTCCCGCCCGGGGAAGTCCATCCAGGCGAAGGCGTATCCGGCGAGCGAGCCGATCAGGACGACGAGGAGCGTGGACGGCACGGTGATGAGGACCGTCGACCACAGGCTGTGGGTGATCGCGCTGTTGTCGAGCAGGTTGCCGTAGTTCTCGACGGTGAGCTGGGCCGGGCTCGTGAGGACCTTCCACCAGCCGTCGTCGGCGATGTCGGAGGGCGAGCGGAGCGAGGAGATCAGCAGCCCGATCGTCGGCACGAGCCAGAACACGGCGACGACGAGGAGGAAGACGCGCAGCACACCGCCCGCCGCGAGGCGCGCGGCGCGGGCGGCGAACGACTCGCCCCTGCCCGCTCGTCGGGGGGGTTCGGGGCTTCCGGGCTCAGGGACCGTCGTCCCCGGTACGGCGGCGGTCATCGGCGTTCCTCCTTGCGTTCCCTGCGCAGCCTGCGGATGTTGAGCAGCATCACCGGCACCACCAGGAGGAACAGGAAGATCGAGATGGCGCTCGCGACGCCCGCGTCCCCGTCCACGAAGGCCGTGTTGTACAGCTCGACGGCGAGGACGTTCGCGTCGTCGCGCGCGGAGCCCGGCGGGATCACGTACACGAGGTCGAAGATCTTCAGCACGTTGATCATGAGCGTGACGAGTACGACGCCGAGCACGGGCGCGAGCAGCGGCACGGTGACGCGGCGGAAGACCTGCCACTCCCCGGCCCCGTCCACCCGTGCCGCTTCGAGGAGTTCGCGCGGCAGGCCCGCGAGTCCCGCGCCGATGAGCACCATCGCGAACCCGGCCCACATCCACACGTACGCGCCGATGACCGACCACGTGACGAGCGAGGGCCCGAGCCAGTTGATGCCGCCGTACGGTTCGCGGAAGTTGTCGGCGGGGAGCCGGAGTCGGGCTCCGTCGGCCTTCGCCGGGAGCGTGAAGCGGCCGTCCGCGCCGGCCTTCGCCGAGGCGACGACCTCGCCGTCCTTCACCGCCTCCACCCGCATCCCCGGGTAGCCGAGCTCCTTCGGGTCGACCTTGTCGAGCGTGCCGCCGCCGCCCTTCGTGAAGTCCTGCCACACCGTGCCCGTGATCTCGCCGCCGCCCGCGCGCTCCGGCGTGGCGGCGGGTTTCGCGCTGCCGGGCATGACGTCGGGCGCGACACCGACGAGCGGGAGGAGGACGGGCGTCCCGTCCCGTACCGGCTCCTTCGTCAGGAACGCGCCGCCCTTGACCGCCTCCAGCGCCGAGCGCGGGCGCGGGTGGGCCTTCGGGAAGGCGGAGGACTGCGCGAAGGTGTCGTGGACGGTCACGGCGACCGCGTTCGCGACGCCCCGGTCGGGGTCCTGCTCGTACACGAGCCGGAAGATGATCCCCGAGGCGAGCATCGAGATCGCCATCGGCATGAACACCAGCAGCTTGAACGCCGTTCCCCACTTGATGCGTTCGGTGAGGACGGCGAGGACGAGACCGAGCGCCGTCGCGACGGTCGGTGCCACGACGAGCCAGATCGCGTTGTTCTTGATCGCCGTCCGGATGTTCGGGTCCGAGAACATCTCGCGGTAGTTCCCGAGTCCGACGAAGCCGTCCCCCGAGGAGTCGAAGAGACTCCGTACGACGTTCCACACGATCGGGTAGAGGACGAGCGCGCCGAGCAGGACGAGCGCGGGGAGCAGGAAGAGGACGGCGAGCGAACGGCGGGTGCGGGTAACGGACTTCGGCCCTCTGCCCCGCGAGGATCTCGGAGGCTCGGGCGACGTACGGGGCGTGGGCACGCCCCCGCTGCGGGACGCGGGGGGCACCGGTACGGGACCGGCGCCCCCCGCCGCTTCGGCGGCCATCCCGTCAGTCCTTGTACGCCTTGGCCGCGTCCCGCTCCAGGCGCTGCTGGATCGCGGCGACGTCCTTCGGCTTCGCGAGGAAGTCCTGAAGAGCCTTCCACTCGCCCTTGTTGGGCGAGCCGCCGAAGGACTGCGGCATCTGGTCCGACATGTCGTAGCGGATGTCGTCCCCGGCCTTGATCAGGGCCTCGGCGATGCCGCGCTGCACGTCGTTCGGGTACGTGCCGGTGTCGAGCGCCTTGTTCGGTGAGATGAAGCCGCCGGTCTTCGCCCAGATCGCCGCCGCCTCGGGCGAGGCGAGGTAAGTGAGCAGCGCCTGCGCGCCCTTGGAGTCCTTGAGCGCGACGGCCGCGTCCCCGCCGACCACGGCGGGAGCCTCCCCGCCGCCCACGGCCGGGAAGGGGAAGACCTTGGCGTCGGTACCGATCTTCGCCTCCGTCTCTGCGATGTTGATGCCGACGAAGTCCGCCTCGAAGACCATCCCGGCCTTCGGCTGGTCGCCGCCCGTGAAGGTCTGTGTGACGGAGGCGGGGAACTCGGTGGCGAGCGCGCCCTTCGCGCCGCCCGCGAGCAGGTCGGGCTTGCCGAAGAGCTGGCCGAGCGTCGTGAGCGCCTGCTTCACGGAGGGGTCGGTCCACTTGATCTCGTGCCGCGCGAGCTGGTCGTACTTCTCCGGGCCCGCCTGCGAGAGGTAGATGTTCTCGAACCAGTCGGTGAGCGTCCACCCGTCCGCGCCCGCGACCGAGACGGGGGTGACGCCGGAGTCGGCGACCGTCTGCGCGGTCTTCAGGAAGTCTGCCCAGGAGGTGGGGACTTCGGCGCCCGCGTTGTCGAAGACGGCGGTGTTGTACCAGACGAGGGACTTGTTGGCGGCCTTGAAGTAGACGCCGTACTGCTTGCCGTCCACGGCGCCGAGATCCTGCCAGCCCTGCCCGTAGTTCTTCTTCAACTCGGCCTGCGCCTCGGCCCCCACGGGCTTCGCCCATTTGCGTTCCACGGCCTGCTGGATCGCGCCGACCTGCGGCAGCATGGCCACGTCGGGCTGGCCGCCACCTGCGATCTTCGACTCCAGGAAGCCGATGACGGGGTCCTGCGCGGCGACGTACTCGGTCTTCGCCCCGGTCCGCTTCCCGAAGTCGGCGAGCACCTTCTCGAAGGCGTCCCGCTCGGCCCCGCTCCAGACGGCGGCGATCTTCACGGTCTGCCCGTCGAGCTCGGGCAACTGGACGCCGGTGGAGGTCTGTTCGGCGGAAGCGGACGGCTTCTTCGTGTCGCTGTCCTTGTCCTTGCCGCTGTCCCCGTCGCTTCCGCAGGCGGTCAGCGCGACCGCCGTCCCGGCCGCGACCGCCATGAGCGCGAGTCCGCGCGACCGCCGCCTCCCAGAGCCTCTCGCCTCGCGCGTCCGTGCATCCCGAAGAGGTGCGTGCATCATCGCCCCGTTCTCTTCCGTCCCACTCCAACTACGGCTCGCCTCCCGGAGGTTGCCGGGAGAGGGGAACCTCTTCCCCCTCCCCGCACATCTACGCCCGCCCGCTCGGGGGGACAAGGGGGCGGGAGACGGCGACCTGCGGGGACACGACGCTTTGTGATCGGGCTGTGACCCGGAAGAGGGGTTCTCGGGGACGCGGCGGAGCGGGCGGCGGCCGCAGCGGTGCACGCTCAGGTACGGGAACTGATCGAGGCCATCGAGGCGGAGCCGGGCGCCGAGGATGCCGTGGGGGCGATAGGGTCGCGTCTCGGCAGTTATCGCCCCCGGGAGAACGTCGTATGTCCCTGCCCCGTATCGGTGTCGTCGTGGTCACGATGGGGACGCGGCCGCAGGAGCTGGACGCGTTGCTCGCCTCGGCCGGCAGGCAGGACGTCCCGGCCGCGCGGGTCGTGCTCGTCGGGAACGCCACGTCGCTCGACGAGGTCGCCACCGAAGCGACGAAGGTGCCGCTCGCGGAGAACCTCGGGTGTCCCGGGGGACGGAACGTGGCGCTGGAGCTGCTGCGCGACTCCGGTGACGTCGATGTCGTCGTGGAACTCGACGACGACGGACTGCTCATCGCGGACGACGTGTTCCGGCAGGTCCGGCGGCTCTTCGCCGAGGACCCCGGGCTCGGGATCGTCGGGTTCCGGGTCGCGGACGAGCACGGGCACACCGAACGGCGCTGGGTGCCCCGGCTGCGGGCCGGGGACCCCCTGCGGGGTGGTGAGGTGACCGCGTTCCTCGGGGGCGGGCACGCGCTCTCGATGCCGATGCTGCGGCGGATCGGGCTGTGGCCCGCCGCGTTCTTCTTCGGCCACGAGGAATCCGACCTCGCCTGGCGCGCCCTCGATGACGGCTGGACGATCCGCTACGAGCCCGGCCTCGTCCTCCAGCACCCCCGTACGTCCCCCGCGCGCCACCCCGGCCACTACCGCCACACCGCCCGCAACCGCGTCTGGCTCGCCCACCGCCGCCTCCCCGCCCCGCTCGTCCCCGTCTACCTCGCCGCCTGGGCACTCCTCACGACCCTGCGCACCCCGTCCCTCGCCGCGCTGCGCGCCTGGTGGGGCGGCTTCGCGGAGGGCGTACGCGGGCCCTGCGGCCCGCGCCGGCCGATGCGGTGGCGCACGGTGTGGCGCATGACGAGGCTCGGACGCCCGCCGCTCCTCTGAGCCCCGCGCGAACCCTCCGCCCCGGAAGCCATCCGTACCAACTCCTTGACGCAGGTGTCCGGTTCCGATGGCATGTGTGCGAAACCCTTTGGAAAAAGTGCGTTGTTGTTCGCCTGGTCGACGACACAGGAAAAAGGACACACATGCGACGAAAAAGGTACGAGAGGTTTCGGCGCGCCGTGATCGGCGTGACGCTGTCCGCCCTCGCGAGCGGCGGACTGCTCGCGGCCACCACGACCCCGTCCACCGCGGCCACCACGACCCCCACCGCGGCGACCCCCACCACCACCTGGACCGTGAGCGACCCCGCCCGCTCCGCCCTCACCGCCCGCCTCGCCCTCGACTCCGCCGGTGGACTGCGCCTCGCCGTCGCCCGCGACGGCGCGCCCGTGCTGTCGCCGGGCCGGCTCGGCATCCGTACCGACGAGCACGACCTGACCACCGGGCTGCGGCTGCTCGGCCGCGAGGACCGCACCGTCCACGACACGTACCGCATGACCACGGGAAAGCGGCTGCGCCGCTCGGCCACCATGCGGGAGGCCACGTTCACCTTCGGTGGCGCGGACGGCGCCCGTCTCGGCGTGGTGGTGCGGGTCTCGGACGACGGCGTCGCGTACCGGTACGTGCTCGACGAGCGGGGCCCCGTCACCGTGACGGGGGAGGCGTCCACCTTCGAGATCCCGGCGGACGCCAAGGCGTGGGTCCAGCCGTACGCGACGAGCTACGAGAGCGAGCGCACCGAGACCACGGCGGGCGCGGCCAACGAGGCGGAGCCCCGCACGTGCGCGGATGACACCTGCTCCTTCGGCTACCCCACGCTCTTCCAGGTGGACGGCAGCTACGTACTGCTGACGGAGGCCGACGTCGACGGCCGCTACTCCGGCAGCCACCTCGACCACAAGGACGGCTCCACCGCGTACTCCGTCGCCCTCGCGGACGACGAGCCCGTCACCTCGTCCGGCCCCCTCGCGACCCCGTGGCGCACCGCGATCGTCGGCAGCCTCGACACGCTCGTCGGCTCGACCCTCGTCGACGACCTCGCCCCGCCCTCGCGGGTCGAGGACACCTCGTGGATACGCCCGGGCATGGACGACTGGTCCTGGCTCAGCGACTCCTCCAGCCCCAGCGACTTCGACCGGCAACGCGACTTCGTCGACTACGCGGCCGCACACGGCCTGGAATACACGCTCGTGGACGCCGGGTGGAACGCGAGCTGGGTGCCCGAACTGGTCCGCTACGCGCGGGCCCGCGGCGTCGACGTCATCCTCTGGTTCGACTGGGCCGACCTCAAGACGCAGGCGCAGCGCGACACCTGGTTCTCGAAGATCAAGGCGTGGGGCGTCGTCGGCGTCAAGGTCGACTACATGTACTCCGACGCGCAGTCGACCTTCCAGTGGTACGACGCGATCCTGCGCGACACCGCCGCGCGGCACCTCATGATCGACTTCCACGGCGCGACGATCCCGCGCGGCCTGCAACGCACCTGGCCGCAGGTCATGAGCGTGGAGGGCGTACGCGGTGAGGAGAACGGCCAGAACCCGACTCGGGACGTCTTCCTCGCCTTCACCCGCAACATCGTCGGCTCGATGGACTACACCCCGACGTGGTTCTCCCGCCCGAACCGCCAGAACTCCCTGGCGCACGAACTGGCACTGCCCGTCGTCTACGAGTCCGGCTGGACGAGCCTCGGCGACAACCCCGAGGGCTTCGCGGCCCAGCCGCCTGCCGAGCGGTACCTCGAACAGCTCCCCACCGCCTGGGACGAGACCCGCTTCGTCTCCGGAGGGCCCGGTGAGCAGGCGACGGGCGAACGGCAGGCCGTCCTCGCCCGCCGCGACGGGGACCGATGGTTCGTCGGCGGCATCCTGGCGGGCACGGGCGGCACGATGAAGGCGCCGCTCGGCTTCCTCGGCAGGGGCACGTGGCTCGTCGAGACGATCGCCGACCAGGACGGTCAACTGCGGCGCACGGTGCGGACGGTGACCGCCAGGGACACGCTCGCGGTCCCCGCCGTCGCCAACGGCGGCTTCGCCGCGCTGGCCTGCCCCGCCACCAAGGGCCGCACCGACTGCGACCGGCCGGTGGCCACCGCACCCGCGACGACCCTCACCACCGACCCCGAAGCCGTGACGGTGGAGGCAGGGAAGAAGACGTCGTTCGGCGCCACCTTCACGCTCCCGGAGGGCTCCGCGCTGCGCGACGTGCGGATGACCGTGGACCGCGAGCGGCTGCCCGCCGGCTGGACCGCCACCGGTGCCGACGTACGCGCCCGCTCGCTCCCGGCAGGCAGGGAGCTGACGGGCCGCTGGACCGTGACCGTGGCCCGGAACCAGCCGGGCGGCACGGTGGAGGTGCCCGTCGTGGTCACCTACGCCCACCCGGCCGCAGGGAGCGCCCCGCCGGTGCACGTGGAGGAGGTCGTACGGGTCTCCACCCCCCTGCACGGCACGGTTTACGCGAGCGACCAGCCCTTCCTCGCCGAGAGCAACGGCTACGGGCCGGTCGAGCGCGACCAGTCCAACGGCGAGGCCGGCGGCCAGGACGGCGAGCCCCTCACGATCGGCGGCACGGTGTACGCCAAGGGCCTCGGCATGAACGCGCCGGGCCAGGTGCGGATCGACCTCCAGGGCCGCTGCTCCCGCTTCGAGGCGCACGTCGGAGTGGATGACGAGACCGAGGGCCGGGGCAGCGTCACCTTCACGGTCCTCGGCGACGACGACCGCCAACTCGCCGCCACGGACGTCCTCCACGGCGGCGATCCCGCCCAGCCCCTGACCGCTGACGTCACCGGCGTCCACACCCTGACCCTCACCGCCGGCGACGGGGGAGACGGCAAGAACTACGACCACGCGGACTGGGGACTCGCCCGACTCACCTGCGCGGACTGACACCTCGGCCCGTCGAGGGCCCCGGCCACGGGGCTGGGGCCCTCGGCCGCCGGGAAGCGCCTCCCGGCGCCCGTCACCCTCACCGGACAGGGCCCCTCGTCAGCCCAACGCCTTCTCCAGGCACACCAGTTCCACCCGGGACTCCCACGACGGCACCCGGTGGAAACCCGCGCGTCCGTACAGGCGCAGTGCGTCCTCGCGCCAGGACCAGACGGAGAGGCGCAGGGCGGGTGCGCCCGCCTCGGTGGCGAGGGCGGTCGCCCGCGCCATGAGGGCCGCGCCCACGCCGCGCCCCCGGTGGGCGGGGGAGGTCCACAGGCGTTTCAGTTCGGCGGGGGCGGACGCGGGGGTCCGGACGACGGCGCAGCCCGCCGGGGTCCCGGCGTCCGTCGCGAGGAGGACCGTCGCTCCCGCGAAGGACCGGGCGGGATGCTCGATTTCGGCCAGGTACGCGGCGGGGAGGTCCGCCAGGTCCTGGACCGGGACGCCCTTCTCCTCCTCCGTGCGCAGGTGGTACGCCGCCAGGAGCGCGCGCAGGCGGGGGTCCCCGGCGGGCACGGGGCCGACGTCCACGGTCACAGCAGCGGCTCCAGTGGTTTCGCCTCCGCCGCCCTCGCCGCGCGGTCCAGCGCGCTGGCCAGGAGGGCGAGATCGGTCGGGCCGTTGCCCAACTCCCGCACCGGGCGGGCTCGTTCCGGGGCGTCGCCCATCTTCGGCCACTCCAGCGGGGTGACCGTCGGGCGCAGCGTCGCCGTGCGCGGGATGCGGGCCGTCACGCGGCCCCCCTGGAAGGGGAGCGCCGCACCGTCCTGCGTCAGGAGGCGCCCCCGGCCGGGGGCCGGGTCCTCCGGGGCCGGGGACGGCGCGTCGAGCACGACCCGTACGCCCGCCGCGCGCGCCACGTACGAGGCCGCCGCCTTCTCCGTGCGCGCGCCCGCCGCGATCAGGTGCACGCCGAGCCGCGCCCCGTCCCGTACCACCGCCTCCAGTGCGCGGACCACCGAGCCGGCCGCCGGCCGGCCCGTCGCGCCGAGCGGCGGATCGAGGAGCGCGTCCACGTCGTCCACGAGCACGACGAGGCGCGGCAGCGGGCTCCGCCCGGCGGAGGAGGCACGGGGGCGCAGCCGGAGCGTGCGGCTCGGCGGCGCCTCGATGTCGCCGGTCTCCGGCCCTCGCGACTGCGCGGGCAGCGAGGCGCCCGGGTGGTCGGCGGAGTTCGCGGCCGTCGCGTCCGCCGGATGCGGGGCCGGACGCTGGTCCGCCTCCTGGTCGTACGGGACGCGGGGGCGACCGTACGGCCCGTGCGCGGCCCGCTCCTGCCCGTACCGCGACCGCTCCCGTTCGTACGTGGGCCCGTACGGCGGCTGTTCCTGGTCGAACATGACCTGTTCGCGTACCTCTTGCTCCCGTATGCGGCTCGTCCGCGCCGCGACCGACACGGCCGCCGCCCGTGGACCGCCCGGCCCCGCGCCCGTACCGCCGACGCCCCCGGCCGGCCCCTCGCCACCCGCGGGACCCGTGCCGGGGCCCGCCGTCCCCGGACCCGCCGTCCCCGGACCCGCCGTCCCGCGTGCCCGGACCCGGCCCGAGGCCGTGTCCCCGATACCCCCCTGCGCCGGTACGACGGGGTCCCCGCCCCCCGACGTCGCCTCGCCCCCGTCGAGCAGCCGCGCCCGCCGCTTCAGCTCGGCCGCGAGCGCCTGCGCGAACTCCCGCATCCGCACCGGGTCCTGGGCCCGCAGCACCGTCGTCACGTGCGGCAGATCCGCGCACACCCCGAGCCCCGCGCCCTCCGGCGGCGCCCCCGCGCCGTCCACGAGGACGAGCCCGAGCCGGTCCGGCCGCTCGCCCGCCGCGAGCGAGGCCGCCAGCGCCCGCAGCAACTCCGTACGACCGCTGCCGGCCGGCCCCTCGATGATCAGGTGCGGCCCCCGCGCCCCACCGAGATCCACGTGCGCCGGGCCCTCGGGCCCCGCGCCGAGCACGCCGAGCACCCGCCCGCCCGGCGCCTCCTCCGCCGCGCTCGCCCAGCGCGCGAGCAACGAGGCGGGCGTCGCGCGCGCGAGCCCCAACTCGTCGAGCAGTCGCACCGCTTGAGGCAGCGGGGACGCCGTGGCGGCCGTCCGGGGCGCCCCTTGGGCCGCGTCCGTGCGCAACGGCGCGAGCGCCCGCGCGAAACGCTCCGCCCACGCCGCCGAGACCGCGTCCACGGTGCCCGTCGTGCCCTGCCCGGCGAGCCGTCCGTGCGCCGTGCGCGCCACGTGCACGGCGGTCGCGACGTCGCCGCTCAGCAGCGCCACGGCCCCGCAGTCGCGGAACGCGGCGAGCCGCGCGCACGCCTCCTCGAAGATCTCGGCGACCGGCGAGGAGGCCGCGTCCGTCTCCGCGAGGCACACGAGGTGCACCCCCGCCGCGCGCCCCTCCGCGCCCGCGCACCACGCCGCCGCCTCGCGCAGCGCGGGCGTGCCCGGGTCGCCGTCGAGGACGACGAGCGTCCGCAGCCCCTCGTACTGACCGGGCACGCGCCCGCGGATCTCGGCGAAGCGCGCGGCGGCCTGCTCGTTGTCGTACGCGAGCAGCGCGCGGCACTCCTGCCCGCGCGTCGGGCGCACGTGCGGCAGCCAGCCGAGCCAGCCCCAGCGCGCGACGCGATCGGTGAGCGGCTGATGGCGGTCGGTGCTGACCAGGACGATTTCGAGGGTGTCCGGGGAGTGCAGCGCCGCGTACTGCGCGAGGACCGCGCGCGCGAGCCCGGAGAGGCGTTCGCGCGGGCCCGCGAGACCGAGCGAACCGCTCTCGGCGAGGCTGACGGTGAGCGGGACGGGCAGCGCGCCGCCCTCGGGGCGCGGGTGCTCGCCCGTGCCGACGCGGCAGGCCAGCGCCTCGGGGTGACCGGGGCCGCGCTCCCACAGGCGCGGTCCTGGCCCGAGCGCGGTGAGCAGCAGGAGAGCGGGATCGGGCCAGGCGTCGGCGGAGTGGGCGGGCAGGGGCGCGGGGGCGGGCGGAAGGAGGACGTCCGGCGCGGTGCCGCCGAGGCCGGTCGTCGTGGCCGGTCCGGCCGCCGTGGGCCGCCCCGCTCCCGCCGTGGCCTCCGGAGCCTCGTCCGTACGGGCACCCCGCCGCCGCCCCCAGCGACCGAGCCCGCCCTTGCGCCGCGCGGTCCTGCTCTCGCCCGGGTCCTGCGGCGCGGGGGCCTCCGTCTCGGGGACGCCGTCGAGCGGATGCGGACGCGCGTCCCGCCCCTCCCGCGCCGCCTCGCCCGCTTCCCGCTCCCGCGCCGCCCCGTCCGCTTCCCCCTCCCGCGCCTCGTGCAGTCCGCGCAGGTCCTGGGCGGCGTGCGTCGCGTCGGTGCCGTAGGGGGAGGCGGCGTGGGGTCCTTCGGAGGTTCGGGGTACTTCGGGCGTGCGGGTGCGGGGCACCCCGGCCTCGGCCCGCGATCCTTCGGCCGCCCCGGCGCGTACCCGTACGTGCCCCTCGCCGTCCGGCACCGTCGCCACCGGCGGCTGCGTGCCGCCCGCCACGACGCGCAGGACGGACTCGCCGACGCGCAGCAGGGCCCCGCGCGGGAGGGGCTGCGGGGTGCGGCCGACCGGGCGGCCCTCGATGCTCGTGCCGTTGGTCGAGCCGAGGTCGGCGACCTCCGCGCGGCCCCCGGGGCCGAGGACGACGGCGCAGTGCGCGCGCGAGACGTCGGGGTCGTCGAGCGTCACGTCGGCGTCGGCGGAGCGGCCGATGCGCACCTCACCGCCGTGCAGCACGTGCACGCCGCCCGCGTCGGGCCCCGAGACGACCTGGAGCTGCGGTGCCGCGGGGTCGGGCTCACCGGCGGGGCCCGCCGGGCCGCCGAGCGAGAGCACCGCGCCGTCCACGAGCGGCGGCTCCCCGAGCACCGCGCGGTGCGGGTCGAGGCGCGCGCCGTCCACCCACCACGAGGACGTCGTCTCGCCCGCGCGGGCCGCCTGCTTCAGCCCGGCGGCGACCGCCGAGAGCTGGGTGCCCGCCGGGGCGGTGACGAGGACGTCGCAGTCGCGTCCCGCACCCCTCCGTGCCAGGAGGCTGAGCCGAATCTGCATCCCGGTCACGCGTCCCCTCTGCGCGCGCGCACGCCGGGGAAAGGGCTTCCGCCCCCGCCGCGCACGGGCACTCGGCCTGTACGTACAGACACGCATCCTCGCACTTGCCAGAGACAACCCGCCCGTCGATCGCCGTCGATTGATCTTGATTGATCTGCTCCGGTCGGAAAAGTTCCATGTCGGACGGGGGTGATCGGCCGGAACCATTCGCTCCGCGGGCCGGAGGACGGGGCAGGGCGGGGCGGCCAGGGGGGCAATCGTCGAACACCCGGACGGTCCCCCAGGCTCGCGCACCTCCGGTACGCCCCTCCCGCGCACTACAGTGGGCGGAACTGTCCGAAGCGGCGGCCCCGCGGCCGCCGCCCCGAACGCGGCCGGCCCGGAGCCCCCACAGGTGCCCGGATGCGGGCGAGCCGGATGATCAGGGAGCGCATGACGTGCGGCCGGTAGGCAGCAAGTACCTCCTGGAGGAGCCGCTGGGACGCGGCGCCACGGGCACCGTCTGGCGTGCGCGCCAGACCGTCCCCGCGGGCGCCGAGGCGGCCGTGCAGGGGCAGCCGGGGGAGACCGTCGCCATCAAGGTCCTCAAGGAGGAGCTGGCGAGCGATCCGGACATCGTGATGCGCTTCCTGCGCGAGCGCTCGGTGCTGCTCCGGCTCACCCACCCCAATATCGTGCGCGTGCGCGACCTCGTCGTCGAGGGCGACCTGCTCGCGCTGGTCATGGACCTCGTCGAGGGCCCCGACCTGCACCGCTACCTCCGCGAGAACGGGCCCTTCAGTCCCGTCGCCGCGAGCCTGCTCACCGCGCAGATCGCGGACGCGCTCGTCGCGAGCCACGCGGACGGCGTCGTGCATCGCGACCTCAAGCCCGCGAACGTCCTCCTCAAGGAGGACCCCGACGGCGGCCTCCACCCGCTCCTGACGGACTTCGGCATCGCGCGCCTCGCCGACTCCCCGGGCCTCACCCGCACGCAGGAGTTCGTCGGGACGCCCGCGTACGTCGCCCCCGAGGCCGCCGAGGGCCGCCCGCAGACCTCCGCCGTCGACATCTACGGCGCGGGCATCCTCCTCTACGAGCTGCTCACCGGTCGCCCGCCCTTCCAGGGCGACTCCGCGCTCGAAGTCCTCCACCGGCACCTGAGCGAGGAGCCGCGCCGCCCGTCGAGCGTCCCCGAGCCGCTGTGGACGGTCCTCGAACGCTGTCTCAGCAAGAACCCCGACCGCCGCCCGAGCGCCGAGAACCTCGCCCGCGCCCTGCGCGTCGTCGCCGAGGGCGTCGGCGTGCACGCCAACTCCGCGCAGATCGCGGCGGCCGAGGGTGTCGGCGCCCTCCTCGCGCCCGACCCGGACCCGGCCCCCGTACCGGAGGCGCTCCCCCAGCCCGGCGGCCGGGAGGGGTCCCCGGACGCCGCCCCGACCGAGGTCCTCTCGCGCGACGGCCTCCCGCAGGGCGCCTACGACCCGGCGGCGCCCACCTCCGTGCTCCCCACCACCGGACAGGGCGCCGGTACGGGGCAGGACGGCCGTCCCGGCGACGCCGACCCCACCGCCGTCATGCCCCCCGTACCGCCCGGTCAGCAGGGCGGCGATCCCGACGCCCCGCACCCCTGGGAGAGCCAGCTCCGCGCCGCGCGCGACCGCAACGAGCAGACGCAGATCCAGTACCTCGACCCGAACGAGGACCCCCTGCGCCGCCGCCCGCACCGGCAGCAGTCCCCGCAGCAGCAGGGCCCCGGCCCGTACGGTTACGCGCCGCAACCGGGCCCCTACGACCCGCCGCAGCCGCAGCGCCCCACCTACCGGCAGGGCGGCTACCAGCAGGGGCAGCAGGGCGGACAGGGCTACCAGCAGCCCTACCAGCAGCAGCCCCCGCAGCCCCAGCCCCAGCAGTACGCGCCGCCGCCCGCCCCGCGCCGGCAGGCCCCGCCGCCCGCCGAGGCCCCGCCGCGCCGCGAGCCCAGGCCCCCGCGCGAGCCCCGCGAGCCGCGCCGCCGCAGCGCCAACCCGATGCACATCCCGGGCCTCGGCTGCCTCAAGGGCTGCCTCTTCACCGTGGTGATCCTCTTCGTGGTCGGCTGGATCGTGTGGGAGGTCAGCCCGCTCCAGGACTGGATCGGGACGGGCAAGGGCTACTGGGACCAGCTCGGCAGCTGGATCAAGGAAGTCTCGGGCTGGTTCTCGAAGCTGAACGGTTAGGGGGTCCTGCGGGCGAGTTCGGCGACAAGTCGACAATCGGCGGACGTCTTCGGACGCCGAACCGCCGCAAAACCGGACCGATCGCCGCCCCGATGTGCCGCGAAGGGCGATCCTGGGCACGGAAGACCCCAGGACGCGCGTAACTTTGCGCATCGTCGCATCGCCACGACTTTGCAAACGTCGCAACGCCACGCCCCGGGCCGTGCCGGGGCCCGACCTGTCGGAGCAGTTTTGGCACGCAAGATCGGCAGCCGGTACACCGCACACCAGCTCCTCGGGCGGGGCAGCGCGGGGAGTGTGTGGCTCGGCGACGGCCCCGAGGGGCCCGTCGCGATCAAACTGCTCCGCGAGGACCTCGCGGCGGACCAGGAACTCGTCGGCCGCTTCGTCCAGGAGCGCACCGCGCTGCTCGGCCTCGAACACCCCCACATCGTCACCGTGCGCGACCTCGTCGTGGACGGCAACGACCTCGCGCTCGTCATGGACGCCGTACGCGGCACCGACCTGCGCACCCGCCTCGACTCGGCCCACCGCCTCGCCCCGGCGGCAGCGGCGGCGATCGTCGCCGACATCGCCGACGCGCTCGCCTTCGCCCACAAGGCCGGGGTCGTGCACCGCGACGTCAAGCCCGAGAACATCCTCCTCGACATGTCGGGCACTCCCGGTCGCGCGGGCGAACACCCCGCGCTCCTCACCGACTTCGGCGTCGCCAAGCTCATCGACAGCCCCCGCTCCACGCCCACGGGCCGCAGCACCAGGATCATCGGGACGCCGGACTACTGCGCCCCCGAGATCGTCGAGGGCCTGCCGCCGCGCGCCGCCGTCGACATCTACGCGCTCGCGACAGTCCTGTACGAGCTGCTCGCGGGCTTCACGCCGTTCGGCGGCGGCCACCCCGGGGCGATCCTGCGGCGGCACGTGACGGAGACGGTCGTACCGCTGCCCGGCATCCCCGAGGAGCTGTGGCAGCTCCTCCTCCAGTGCCTCGCCAAGGCCCCGGCCTCGCGGCTGCGCGCCTCCGAACTCGCCGAGCGACTCCGGGAGATGGCGCCGCTGCTCGACAGGCTGCCGCCCCTGGAGGTGGACGAGCCGCAGCCCGAGCCGGCCGAGGCCGGCGAGGCGGTGACCGAGGAGGCGCCGAGCGGGACGCAGCGGGGAGCGGTCTCGCTCGTGCCGAACGCGCCGGGGAAGGACTCGGGGCGGGATACGCACACGAGCATGCGGGTGCCGGAGGTGGAGGAACTGTCCGGCGGAGCGCACGGAACGGCGCGCGTCCCCCGCGCCCCGGGGGCGCCCCGGCCGGGGTCCGCGCGGGCGCGGGAGGCGGCCTTGCGCAGGCGGCGGGTCCGTACGGGGATCGGGGCGGGGGTCGCCGTCGTGATACTCGCTGTCGCCGGGTGGCTCGTCGCGGGGGGCGACGACAGCGATTCGGGGGCGGAGCAGACGGGGACCGCGGCGGTTACCTCCGGTGGGTGAGCCGGTTTCTGGGGGCGCTGCCCCCAGGCCCCCGCTCCTCAATCTCCCCCAGCCTCCGGCCGGGAGGTACCCCCAGAGGGGCTGGATTAGGGCGCGCCCGAGGGGCTGAGATCGGCCCTCACGGCGGGGGCGACTTCCTCGCCCAGCCTCCTGATCGCCCTCTCGTCGTCCCCTCCCACGAGGAAGCCGCTGATGCCGTGTTCCACGGCCAGCTCCGTCAGGAAGGCCGGGGTCGCCTGTTCCGGCTTCATGATGTTGAGGAAGCGGCGGATCTCGCGCGGGTCCCGGCCCGCCTCCCGCGCCGCCTCGTCGATGCGGGCGTTCATCGCGGGCAGGGCCGCCGTGCCGCCGTCGAGGTAGTCGTACGAGGGGAGCCAGCCCGTCGCGAGACGGCCGGTGAGGGCGAGCATCCGGGGGCCGTACGCGCCGATCCAGACGCCGATGTCGTGGGCCGGGCGCGGGCCGCGCTTGGCGCCGTCGGCGGCGTAGTACGTACCCCTGTGGTGCACACCACCGCGTTCCCCGGTGTTCCACAGCTCACGGATCAGGGTGATCGCCTCGGCGAGCGCGTCCACCGATTCACCGGGCGGCAGTCCGCGACCGCCCATCGCCACGACGGCGTCGCGGAAGCCGCCCGCGCCGATGCCCAGCTCGAAGCGCCCGCCGCTGAGCAGGTCGAGCGTGGCCGCGGTGCGGGCCAGGACGGTGGGCGGGCGCAGCGGCAGGTTGGTGACGTTCGCCGCGAGGCGCACGCGCGTGGTGCGGGCCGCGACGAAGGCGAGGAGCGCCTGCGTGTCGAGGAGCGCGGGCTGGTACGGGTGGTCCTGGAAGGTCACGAGGTCGAGCCCCGCGCGCTCACCGGCCACGGCGAGCTCCACGACCTCGGCGGGCCGGGCCGAGGAGGGGGTGACGAAGGAGCCGAAGAGGAGGTCGTGCCCGTATCCGGTCATGCGCCTCACCCTGCCACGCGCACCCCCGACAGGGGGCGGGCTTCGCCCGAGCCCCCGCCGCCCGGTTACCCTGATGGACGTGGCAGTCGTCGATGTATCCGAAGAGCTCAAGTCCCTGTCCTCCACCATGGAGTCGATCGAGGCCGTCCTCGACCTCGACAAGATGCGGGGAGAAATCGCTTCCCTGGAGGAGCAGGCAGCGGCTCCGTCGCTGTGGGACGACCCCGAAGCGGCCCAGAAGATCACCAGCAAGCTGAGCCACCTCCAGGCCGAGGTCCGCAAGGCCGAGGGCCTGCGCGGGCGCATCGACGACCTGGGCGTGCTCTTCGAGCTGGCCGCCGACGAGGGCGACGCGGACACGCAGGAGGAGGCGGAGCAGGAGCTGGCCGCCGTGCGCAAGGCGCTCGACGAGATGGAGGTACGCACCCTCCTCTCCGGCGAGTACGACTCCCGCGAGGCCGTCGTCACGATCCGTGCCGAGGCCGGAGGCGTCGACGCCTCCGACTTCGCCGAGCGCCTCCAGCGCATGTACCTGCGCTGGGCCGAGCGCCTCGGCTACAAGACGGAGCTGTACGAGACGTCGTACGCGGAAGAGGCGGGCATCAAGTCCACGACCTTCGCCGTGCACGTCCCCTACGCCTACGGCACCCTCTCCGTCGAGCAGGGCACCCACCGCCTCGTCCGCATCTCCCCCTTCGACAACCAGGGCCGCCGCCAGACCTCCTTCGCGGGGGTCGAGGTGCTGCCCGTGGTCGAGCAGACCGACCACATCGAGATCGACGAGTCCGAGCTGCGCGTCGACGTGTACCGCTCCTCGGGCCCCGGCGGCCAGGGCGTCAACACGACCGACTCGGCCGTGCGCCTGACCCACCTGCCCACCGGCATCGTCGTCTCCTGCCAGAACGAGCGCTCGCAGATCCAGAACAAGGCGACCGCGATGAACGTCCTCCAGGCGAAGCTGCTCGAACGCCGCCGCCAGGAGGAGCAGGAGAAGATGAACGCCCTCAAGGGCGACGGCGGCAACTCCTGGGGCAATCAGATGCGCTCCTACGTCCTGCACCCCTACCAGATGGTCAAGGACCTCCGCACCGAGCACGAGGTCGGCAACCCCGAGGCGGTCTTCAACGGCGAGATCGACGGCTTCCTGGAGGCCGGCATCCGCTGGCGCAAGCAGCAGGAGCAGCAGAGCGCCTGAGACCGCGCGGGCCGCTCGGCCCACCTGTGATCTCTCCGCGGCAACTCCCCTTTTCGTCGGGGGAGTTGCCGCGTCTTTTTCTTACGGGAGTCTTCACAGGCGCAAAGCGGTACGAAGGCGGGCGAGGCGCTCTTAAGGCGCTTGACGTGTCTGCGGCGGGCCGGGAGGGTGGCGGGTGGCATGCGCGTTTCTGGGGCGTGTGCGCACGGGGGCACGATCCAGGAGGCCCCCCGTCCGCGCGACCCGTCGCGTCGTCCCACCTACGTACGTATCGCTACTGGGGGTAGTTAGCACATGACGAACAGAATCCGGGTCCGTGTGGCGCGGGTCGCCGCGGGAGCCGCCATCGCGGCCGGGGCGTCCCTGTCGGCCGCGGGCGCCGCGCACGCCGTCGTCTACAACGGCGACAACACGGGGCCGACGGTCGAGGAGACCGACCCGAGCGACCCGGGTACGGACCCGACGGACCCGGGCTCCGAGCCGACCGATCCGGACACCACGATCCCGGGCACCGACCCCACCGATCCCGGTACGGACCCGACCGACCCGGGCACGGACCCGACGGACCCCGGCACCGACCCGACCGACCCGGGCACCGACCCGACGGACCCCGGTACGGACCCGACCGACCCCGGCACCGACCCGACCGACCCGGGCACCGACCCGACGGACCCCGGCACGGACCCGTCCGACCCCGGTACGGACCCGAGCGACCCGTCCGGCCCGAGCACCGGGCCCTCGGACCCGGGTGCCCAGCCCAGCGACCCGGGCGCCCAGCCCTCCGGTGAGGCCTCCTCGCCCGCCGTGGGCGGCGGCAACGGCTCCACCGGTGCCGGGCCCGACAGCCTCGGGCAGCAGCCCGTGGAGCAGGGGGCGCCGAAGGACGAGCTGGCCGAGACCGGTGCGGCGGACACGACCGTCCTGGTCCTCGGTGCCGCGACCATGATCGCGGGCGGCATCGGCTTCCGCTTCCTGCCCCGGCTCACGGGCCGCGGCGGCCACACCGCCTGACGACAGACCGCGGGGGCCGGGTGCGCACGCACCCGGCCCCCACTGTTTCCTCACGTAATCTCCACGCGGTCAGGCGAAGCGCTCGGCGAGCACCACCACCGCCGCCACGCACGCCACCAGGAGGGCGAGCAGCGTCGGCGGGCTGAGCTGCGAGAAGGGCGACTGCCCCCGCGCCTCCTTGAGACGCTCGCGGCTCGCGCGGCACACCGGACAGCGGCCCTCGCTCACCGGAGCGGCGCAGTTCGCGCACACCAGTCGGTCGTAGGTCATGCGCTTCATCCTTCCGGCCGGGCCGTACCTCTCCACTGTGCCAGGTCCCGCCCGCCGTGGCGCGGGCGCGTGCGGGGGTGCGGGCGCGGGCGCGTACGCGCTCGCGGGCCGCCGCGCCCCTCGGGCCCGTACCCCCGCCCGCTTTGCCCGCGATCGTGCCCGGAACGGCGGATCGTCCGCGCGCGAGCCCGGGACGGTGTCGGCACGGCACCCCCGGGGTCGCGTATGGTCACGCTCACCTACCCCCGGCGATCCGTGGTGTTTTCGTGATCCGATTCGACAACGTCTCCAAGACCTACCCCAAACAGAGCCGCCCCGCACTCAGGGATGTCTCCCTCGAAGTCGAGCGCGGCGAGTTCGTCTTCCTCGTGGGGTCCTCGGGCTCGGGGAAGTCGACCTTCCTGCGGCTGATCCTGCGCGAGGAGCGCGCGAGCCACGGACAGGTCCACGTCCTCGGCAAGGATCTCTCGCGCCTGTCGAACTGGAAGGTGCCGCAGATGCGCCGCCAGCTCGGCAACGTCTTCCAGGACTTCCGCCTGCTGCCCAACAAGACGGTCGCGCAGAACGTCGCCTTCGCGCAGGAGGTCATCGGCAAGTCGAAGGGCGACATCCGCAAGTCCGTGCCGCAGGTGCTCGACCTCGTCGGGCTCGGCGGCAAGGAGGACCGGATGCCCGGTGAGCTGTCCGGTGGCGAGCAGCAGCGCGTCGCCATCGCCCGCGCCTTCGTCAACCGGCCCAAGCTCCTCATCGCCGACGAGCCCACAGGGAACCTGGACCCCCAGACCTCGGTCGGCATCATGAAGCTGCTCGACCGGATCAACCGGACCGGGACCACCGTCGTCATGGCCACGCACGACCAGCAGATCGTCGACCAGATGCGCAAGCGCGTCATCGAGCTGGAGAAGGGCCGCCTCGTCCGCGACCAGTCCCGCGGCGTCTACGGCTACCAGCACTGACCCCCGGCGTCCGCGGGCCGGCCGTCCCGCGGGCGCCTTGAGTTCTGAAAGGACGCCATGCGCGCCCAGTTCGTCCTGTCGGAGATCGGGGTCGGTCTCCGGCGCAATCTCACGATGACCTTCGCGGTGGTCGTCTCGGTCGCCCTCTCCCTCGCCCTCTTCGGTGCCTCGCTCCTCATGAGCGACCAGGTCGACTCGATGAAGGGCTACTGGTACGACAAGGTCAACGTGACCGTCTACCTGTGCGGCAAGAACGACGTCGGCGAGAGCCCGTCGTGCGCCAAGGGGGCGGTGACCTCCGAGCAGCGCCAGCAGATCGAGACCGACCTCAAGAAGATGCCCGCCGTCCAGACGGTCACGCACGAGACGGCCGACCAGGCGTACAAGCTGTACCAGAAGGAATTCAGCCGCTCGCCGATCGCCTCGCAGCTCACCCCGGACCTCATGCCGGAGTCCTTCCGCGTCAAGCTCAAGGACCCGAAGGACTACGACGTCATCGCGACCGCCTTCAAGGGGCGCGCGGGCGTGCAGTCGGTCCAGGACCAGAAGAGCATCCTCGACAACCTCTTCGGACTGCTCGACGGCATGAACTGGGCGGCACGCGCGCTCATGGCCCTCATGCTCGTCGTCGCGCTCATGCTGATCGTGAACACCGTCCGCGTCTCGGCGTTCAGCCGCCGCCGCGAGACCGGGATCATGCGGCTCGTCGGTGCCTCGGGCTTCTACATCCAGGCGCCGTTCATCATGGAGGCGGCGGTCGCCGGGCTCATCGGCGGGATCGTGGCCTGCGGGATGCTCGTGGGCGGCCGGTTCTTCATCATCGACGGCGGTCTCGACCTCTCCTCGAAGCTCAACCTCATCGAGTTCATCGGCTGGGGCCCGGTCATCGAGAAGCTGCCGCTCGTCCTCGCGACGAGCATCGTGATGCCCGCGCTCGCCGCGTTCTTCGCGCTGCGCAAGTACTTGAAGGTCTGAGCCGCCGCACGGTTCGAGGACCTCCGGGCGCCGCACGGTCACAGGCCGTGCGGCGCCCTGCGTTCGTCCGGCGGGCGGCGTTCGCGGTACGCGCCCTCGCGCGGCCCCCGCGCCACTAGACTCCCCGCCATGCCCGAGAGCCCCCGCGTGCCCAGACCCCGCGCCGGGCACCGCTTCCCGCTCGCCGCGCCGCTGCTGCTCGCCGCCGTGCTCGCGGCGGGGCTGCGCGGGGGGTGGCTCCCGTCGTACGAGGCACAGCGGGCCCGCGCCCCCGAGGGCGCTTGCGCCGTCTCCGGTGCCCGTCTCGACGGCGCCGTGCGCTCGGCGCTCGCGCGGGGGCGGTCGGGGACCGAGGCCGCGCGGGCACTCGTGAGCCGCTCGGGGCACCGCTGGGACGCGGTCTACGGCCCCGCGGCGTACACGGCGTGGAGCGAGGGCCTCACGGGCGCGTACGGGGGGGTGGGGCTCGCGCTCGCCCACGACGCGGACGGGGTGCTGAGGCTCTCGCGCGTGCGTCCGGGCGCGCCCGCGGCGCGTGCCGGCGCGCGGGCGGGGGAGCGGCTGCTCTCGGTGGACGGCAGGGAGGTCGCGGGGCTGCCCGTGACGCGGACGGTGGGGCTGCTGCGGGGCGAGCCGGGCACGCGGGTCGCCGTACGGCTCGCGGGCGAGGAGGGGAGCGAGCGGCGGCTCCTGCTCACGCGGGCGCGGCTCGGCGGGGGGCCCGTCGTGGCGGTCGAGCGGTACGGGGACGGGGGCGCGCGGGTGCGGGTGCGGGCGTTCACGCGGGGCGTGGGGGAGCGCGTGCGGGCGGCGGTCGCCGCGCTGCCGCCCCGCACCGCCGTCGTACTCGACCTGCGCGGGAACCCCGGCGGGCTGCTCGACGAGGCCGCGCGGGCGGCGGGCGCCTTCCTCGACGGCGGCGAGATCGCGACGTACGGGGACGGCGGGTCACGGCGCGTGCTCGGGGCGCCACGCGGCGGAGCGGGCGCCGGGCCGCTCGTGGTGCTCGTGGACGGCGGCACGGCGAGCGCGGCCGAGGTGCTGACGGGCGCGCTGCGGGACCGGGGGCGGGCGGTCGTGGTCGGGGAGCCGACCTTCGGCAAGGGCACGGTGCAGGTGCCGCGCGCGCTGCCCGACGGGAGCGTGGCCGAGCTGACCGTGGGCCGGTGGCGGACGCCCGCCGGACGCGGAGTGGAGGGCACGGGGCTCACGCCGGACGTGGGCGCGGCGCCCGGGGCCGCCGAAGCACGGGCCCGCGAGGTATTGACTGGCCTCGGTACCCCCTCGTAGTGCGAAAATGGAGGGACCATGGCAAAGGAAAAAGGACGCAAGCTGATCGCGCAGAACAAGAAGGCGCGACACGACTACACGATCATCGACACCTACGAGGCCGGGATGGTGCTCACCGGTACGGAGGTGAAGTCGCTGCGGCAGGGGCGCGCCTCGCTCGTGGACGGCTTCGTGCAGATCGACGGCGGCGAGGCGTGGCTGCACAACGTGCACGTCCCCGAGTACTCGCAGGGCACGTGGACGAACCACTCCGCGCGCCGGCGGCGCAAGCTGCTGCTGCACGCCGAGGAGATCGCGAAGCTGGACGCGAAGTCGCAGGAGACGGGGCACACGATCATCCCGCTGGCCCTGTACTTCAAGGACGGGCGCGCGAAGTGCGAGATCGCGCTCGCGAAGGGCAAGCGCGAGTACGACAAGCGGCAGACGCTGCGCGAGAAGCAGGACACGCGCGAGGCGCACCGCGCGATGTCGGCGGCCCGGCGCAGGCAGCGGGCGGCCTGAGCGGGGCCGTGCGCCGGGCGGCGCGGGGCGCTCCCGGAGCGGCTCCGCGCGGGCGGGAATGCGCTGGCACGTGAGGGCGTTGTTCCCGTACGATGGCGCAAGCACCGTACGCGGTGCGTGCGGCCGGAGCCTCGCGGCGACGGCTTTGACAACACCACAAGGGGATGATCGGTTTCGACAGCGGCTGTCGAAACAGGGGAAGCGAGCCGAGGAAGCGGCAATGATCTCGTAAACCATATGTCGCAAAAAATAATCGCCAATACCAAGCGCGATTCCTCCGCCTTCGCCCTTGCTGCCTGATTAGCAGCTAGCGAAGACTCCGCGGAGTGTCAGCCCGGGGCTGTTCCCGACCCGGATCCTGGCATCAGCTAGGGGACTAAACCTCTCACCCCGGTCACGGGGGTAAGAGGGAAATCAAACAGTGACTGAGCCCGTCGGAGACTTGTCCGCGTGATCTCCGGGGCCGAGAAAATCGCAGCGGACTGCGCTCGGAGAAGCCCTCTTTCCGCACCGTTGGACGCGGGTTCGATTCCCGCCATCTCCACTCCCTTTGTGGCCTCCGGCCCGTGACGTTCGCGTCACGGGCCGGAGGCTTTTTCGCGTTCGGGGCAGAACGCCTGGTGAGGGGGCGCGCGGTACCGGGGCGCGGGGCGGCGGTGTGCCCCCTTCCGTGCGACCCCTGCCCCTCTCTGTGCGCCCTATAAGTCTGACGAGCATATTAATTAACTCCTTTGAGTGGCGCAGGTATCCCGCGATGCCGTCCCTCCTGTTCAATGGCTCACGGCCGGATTCCCGTGCGCCCTTGCAGCACGGAGATTCGCCCGAAAGTGGGGGTTGGGCGGCGCGGGAACGGAAAACATTCCCTCAATCCGCTGCGGAATCCATTTCCGTATTCATTTGATTTTCGTCACGGTTGCGCGCTGCCCGACGACGGGCCGGCGGCCGCTGATCGCTGGGGGGTGCGCGATGCGCAGGAGGGAATCCGTCGTGACCGGGTACGGCAGGGCGCTGCTGCGTCTCCTCGCCTATCCCGTGCTGCTCGTCGTCACCGTGCTGGTCGCGGGATTCGCGCTCGCGCGGGACTGGGACCCGGAGCGGGTCAGCCCGTTCTTCCTCATGGGCGTCGTGCTCTACCTGGCCGTCCTGGAACGGCTCGTCCCGTACGAGCGCGACTGGCAGCCCACCGCCGCCGAGTGGCGCTGGTACGGCATCTGGTTCGTGCTCACGATGCTCGCGAGCGCCTTCGCGCAGTTCCTCGTCACGGGCCTCATGACGCTCGTGGCCACGGGCCACCCCGCATTGCCGCTCTGGGCCGAACTGCCCCTCACCCTGCTCGCCGGCTCCCTCGTCGGCTACGTCACCCACCGGCTCGGCCACACCAACCGGCACCTGTGGAAGCTCCACGGCGTGCACCACGTCCCGGCGAAGGTCAACGTGGCGAACAACGGCGTCAACCACGTGCTCGACATCGTCTTCTCCCAGGGCTGCGTGCAACTCCTGCTCGCCGCCGTCGGGTTCTCCGCCCACTCCGTCCTCGCCTCCGGGCTCTTCGTCGCGGCCCAGGGCTACTTCATCCACGCCAACATCGACGTCCGCATCGGCCCGTTCAACCACGTCCTGGCCAGCCCCGAGCAGCACCGCCTGCACCACAGCACGCAGCTCGCCGAGGCCGGGCACTACGGCTCCGACCTCTCCGTGTGGGACCACCTCTTCGGCAGCTTCACCTGGCGCCCGGGCCGAACGCCCGCCGCCGTAGGGCTCCACGACCCCACGTCCTTCCCGCGGACCGGCGACGTCCTCGGCAGCCTCCTGCACCCCGTACGGCGCTCCCCACGCCCACGGGAGGCGGAGGCCGCCGGCGAGGCCCCCGTGGCCCCCACGGACGGCCGGCAGGGCGCCTGAGCGAGACCGCGCCCCGCCCCGGCCTCGTACCGACGTCCCGACTCCGCACCGCCCCTTCTCCCGTACCACCACAGACTTTGCCGCGCCCCGGACCGCTCCCGGAGGACGCGCGAACCCGAGGAGTGTGCCCACATGGCCGCCGCCCGCAGCGAGTCCCCGGCCCCGGGAGCCCCGCGCGCTGACACCCCGCAGCCCGCGCAGCACCCCCGCCACGCCACCGCCCAGGACCCGCCCCCGTCCCCCCGCGCACCGGTCGCGGACGGCGAGAAGGTAGCGATCATCGGGATCGGCTGCCGGCTCCCCGGCGGCGCGGGCGACCACCGCGCCTACTGGCGGAACCTGATCACCGGCAAGGACTGCGTGACGCCCACGCCCCCCGACCGCTACGACACGACGACGCTCGGCAGCCGCCACCGCGACAAGCCCGGCAGGCTCACCGGCGGGCGCGGCGGCTACATCGACGGCTTCGACCGCTTCGAGCCCGCCTTCTTCGGGATCAGCGGGCGCGAGGCCGACCACATGGACCCCCAGCAGCGCAAGCTCCTGGAGGTCGCCTGGGAGGCCCTGGAGGACGGCGGGCAGCGCCCGCAGACCCTCGTCGGCTCCAACACGGCCGTGTACGTGGGCGCGTTCACGCTCGACTACAAGATCCTCCAGTTCGCCGACCTCGGCTTCGAGACGCTCGCCGCGCACACCGCGACGGGCACGATGATGACGATGGTCTCGAACCGCATCTCGCACGTCTTCGACTTCCGCGGCCCGAGCCTCACCGTCGACACGGCGTGCAGCTCCTCGCTCGTCACCGTGCACCTCGCCCGCCAGGCGCTCCTGCGCGGCGAGACCGATCTCGCCCTCGCGGGCGGCGTGCTGCTGCACATGACACCGCAGTACACGATCGCCGAGACGAAGGGCGGCTTCCTTTCGCGCAGCGGGAGTTCGCGCGCCTTCGACGCGAGCGCCGAGGGGTACGTACGGGCCGAGGGCGTCGGGCTCGTCGCCCTCAAGCGGCTCTCGGACGCGCTGCGCGACGGCGACCCGATCCACGCCGTGCTCACGGGCAGCGGCGTCAACCAGGACGGCCGCACGCCCGGCATCACCGTGCCGAGCGGCGAGGCGCAGACCCGTCTCGTACGGGAGGTGTGCGCGGACGCCGGGATCACGCCCGGACAGCTCCAGTACGTCGAGGCGCACGGCACCTCGACCCCGGTCGGCGACCCGATCGAGGCGAACGCGCTCGCGCGGGTGCTCGCCGAGGGCCGCGAGCCCGGCGCCGCCTGCTACGTCGGCTCCGTCAAGACCAACATCGGGCACACCGAGTCGGCCGCCGGGATCGCCGGGCTCATCAAGACCGCGCTCGCCGTCGAGCACAGGGTCATCCCGCCGCACCTGCACCTCGACACGCTCAACCCCGCGATCGACGCCGACAGCCTCCCGTACGAGATCCCCGCCGTCCCCACCCCGTGGCCCGCGCACGAGGGACCGGCGCGGGCAGGGGTGAACTCCTTCGGCTTCGGCGGGACGAACGCGCACCTGGTCATCGAGGAGGCCCCGGCGCGCCCCGCCGCCGGACCCGCCCCCGTCGCGCGCCCGTGGACCGTGCTGCCGCTCAGCACCCGCCACCCCGAGGCGCTCGCGCGCAGGGCGGCGCAGGTGCGGGCCGAGCTGGACGAGGACGTGGCGCTCGCCGACCTCGGGCACACCCTCGCCCACCGCAGGCAGCACCTGGAGTCGCGGCTCGCCGTCGTCCACTCCTCCCGCGACTCGCTGCGCGAGGCCCTCGACGCGTACGCCGCCGGGAACCCGCACCCGCGCGTCGTCGAGAACCGGCGCCTGGAGCCCGAGGACCGGCGGCTCGTGTGGGTCTACACCGGGATGGGCCCGCAGTGGTGGGGCATGGGGCAGGGGCTCCTCGCGAGCGAACCCGTCTTCCGGGCCGCCGTCGAGGAGTGCGACCGGGAGATCCGCGAGATCGCGGGCTGGTCGCTCCTGGAGGAGATGGGCAGGGACGCCGAGTCCTCGCGGATGGCGGAGACCTGGCTCGCGCAGCCCGCCAACTTCGCCGTCCAGTACGGTCTTTCGCGGCTCTGGCACTCGTACGGGGTGAAGCCCGAGGCCATCGTCGGGCACAGCACGGGCGAGATCGCCGCCTTC
This sequence comes from Streptomyces sp. NPDC088923, assembly GCF_044749745.1. Taxonomy (NCBI): domain Bacteria; kingdom Bacillati; phylum Actinomycetota; class Actinomycetes; order Kitasatosporales; family Streptomycetaceae; genus Streptomyces; species Streptomyces sp. NPDC088923. The sequence continues at coordinate 80,207 of NZ_JBIVIO010000002.1, forward strand.
CACGAGGCCGGGGTCTACACGCTGCGCGAGGCGTGCGCGATCGCCGTGCACCGCAGCCGCCTCCAGCACAAGCTGGCCGGGACCGGCGGGATGCTCGCCGTGGGGCTCCCCGAGGAGGAGGCGGAGCGCGGACTGCGCGCGTACCGGGGGCGCGTGGCCGTCGCGGCCGTGAACAGCCCCGGCGCGGTGACCCTCGCGGGCGACACGGACGCGCTGGAGGAACTGGCCGCGCGGCTCACCGAGGAGCAGGTCTTCGCCAAGGCGCTGACCGTCGAAGTCCCCTACCACTCGCACAAGATGGACGCGATCAAGGATGAACTCCTCGACTCGCTCGCCTTCCTGGACCCGCAGGCGCCCCACACCCCCCTGGAACTCACCGGGATGGAGTCGAGCGCCGACGGAATCCGACTCGACGCTGCCTACTGGTGGCGCAATGTGCGCGAGCGCGTCCACTTCCGCTCCGCCGTCGACCGCCTCGCCCGCGACGGCCACCGGCTCTTCCTGGAGATCGGCCCCCACCCCGCGCTCGCCCACTCGCTGCGCGAGTGCGCCGAGGCCACCGGGCACGAAGCCGTCACCGTGCCCTCGATCCGCCGGGCCGAGGACGAGCCCGAGCGCTTCGCCGTCTCGCTCGCGACCCTGCACACCCTCGGCCGCCCGATCGACTGGGACGCGCTCCAGCCCGCCGGGACGACGGTGCCGCTGCCCGCCTACCCGTGGCGCGAGGAGCGGCACTGGGTCGAGCCCGCCAAGGTCGCCCGGGTGCGCCTCGGGCAGCTCGACCACCCGCTCCTCGGCCGCCGCGGCACGCACGCCGCGCCCACGTGGGAGTCCGCGCTCGACACCGAGCGGCTCCCGTACCTCGCCGATCACCAGATCCAGGGCACCGCGGTCTTCCCGGCCGCCGGGTACGTGGAGATGGCCACGCAGGCCGTACGGGCCCTGACCGGCGCCCCGCGCGTGCGCCTCGCCGGGATCGACCTGCGCAAGGCGCTCTTCCTCGCCGAGGACGCCACGAGCACAGTGCAGCTCAGCGTCGACCCCGAGACGGCCGCGTTCACGATCGCGACCCCCGGGGACGCCGACACCGAGCCCGTCGTGCACGCGGCCGGGGTGCTGCGCTCCGGACAGCCCGCCTCGCTGGGACCGGTGCTGGACGTGGCCCGGGTCCGGGCGCGCGCGGAGCGCCGTCTCGACGCGCGGACCTGCTACGCGGGACTCGCGGCGCTCGGCTACCACTACGGGCCCGCCTTCCAGGCCATCGAGGAGGTGTGGACGGGCGAGGGCGAAGTGCTCGCGAAGGTACGCCCGCCCGCCGGCCTCCTCGGCCCGGACGCCGGGAACCACCACCTGCACCCCGTACTGCTCGACGCCTGCTTCCAGGCGCTGCTCACCCGGCAGATCCCGGACGGCGCGGAGGAGACCGCCCCCGCCTCCGGGGTGCGGCTCCCGCTCTCGCTCGGCGACGTCGACCTCGCCGCGAGCGGCGACCGGGCGCTGTGGGTGCACGGCACGGTCACCCGGGACGACGGGCGGGAACTCCTCGCCGACCTCGCGCTGTACGACGCCGAGGACGGCACCCCGCTCGGGCGCGTGACCGGCTTCCGCGCCGCCGACATCGACCAGGTGTCCACGACGGTGTCCCGGGCGACCGTGGACTCCTGGCTCGCGGTGCCGGAGTGGGTGCCGCTGCCGGGCCTCGACGAGACGCCGGAGGCCGTCGCGCGGGGCCCGCGCGACTGGCTCGTGCTCGCCGACGCCACCGGCCTCGCCGACGCCTTCGCCGCGCTCGTCCGCGAACGGGGCGACCGCTGCCGACTCGTACGACCCGGGACGGAGTACGCGCGGGACGAGACGGGGGACGTGACACTCGCCCCCGAGGACCCCGTCCACCTGGACCGGCTCTTCGCCGAACTCGACGGCGAAGGCGCCCCCTTCCGGGGCGAGGTCGTGCACCTGTGGAACCTCGGGCACCCGGAGTTCGCCGGCGCCTCGGGCACGGACGTCGGGACGGCCACCGCGCGCGGCGCCTGGACGCTCGTCGCCCTCGCCCGCCTCCTGCGCGCCCGCCGCGACACCTGCCGCCTGCACGTCGTGACACGCGGCGCGCAGCCCGTCGCCGCCGGGGACACGGTCGAACCGCTCGGGGCACCCGCCTGGGGCGTCACCCGCGTCCTGCGCCACCAGGAACTCGCCGGACACCGGGGGAAGCTGGTCGACCTCGACCCCGTGCGCACCACCGCGTCCGACGAGGCGGCGACGCTGCTCGCCGAGTTCCTCGCCGACGACGAGGAGGAGATCGGCCTGCGCGGGGACACGCGCGCCACGCTGCGGCTCAAGCCCGCCGAGGAGCGACTCACCGGACCGCTCCCGCCCCGCCTGCGCCCGGACGGCACCTACCTCGTGACCGGGGCCTTCGGCGCGCTCGGCCGGCTCCTGTGCCGCACCCTCGTACGGCGCGGCGCGCGGCGCCTCGTCCTGCTGGGCCGTACACCCCTGCCGCCGCGCGCCGAGTGGCGCCTGCCCGACCCGGACAGCCGGGCCGGGCAGGCGATCGCCCTGGTCAGGGAGATCGAGGCGCTCGGCGCGAGCGTCGTGCTCGCGCCCGTCGACCTCACCGACGAGGCCGCCTTCACCGGCTGGCTCGCCACGTACCGCGCGGGTGACCCGCCCCCGCTGCGCGGCGTCTTCCACCTCGCCGGGCAGGTCCGCGACACCCTCCTCGCCGACATCGACCGCGAGGCCTTCGACACCGTCCACGCCCCGAAGACCGCCGGGGCGACCCTGCTCGACAAGCACCTGCGCGACGAACCCCTGGAGCACTTCGTGCTCTTCGCGTCCGTCGCCTCACTCCTCACCACCGCCGGACAGACCAACTACGCGGCGGGCAACGCCTTCCTCGACGCGCTCGCGCACCGCCGCCGCGCCGCCGGGCTGCCCGCGCTCGCGCTCGACTGGGGCCCCTGGGCGACCGGCATGATCGAGGAACTCGGCCTCGAAGCGCACTACCTGCACAGCCGCGGCATGAGCTCGCTCAGCCCCGACGCGGGCATGAGCGTCCTCGAACGCGTCCTCGGCCAGGACCTCGCCCAACTCGTCGTCGCGACCGTCGTCGACTGGCGCACCTTCCTCGCCTGGTACGACACCCCGCCCGCCCTCGTCCAGGACCTCGCCGCCTTTGCCGGTGACCAGGCCACCGACGACGAGGGCGACCTCCTCGCCGCCTTCCGCGCCGCCGGACCCGAGGAGCGGCGCGCGCTCGTCACGGAGCGGTTCACGCGCCTGGTCGCCGCCGTGCTCCGGGCCGCGCCCGAGGAGATCGACCCGGCGGGCGGCCTCGGCGCCCTCGGCCTCGACTCGCTCCTCGCGATGGAGCTGCGGGCCCGCTCGCAGGCCGAACTGGGCGTCGCGCCGCCCGTCGTCGCGCTCCTCAGCAACACCCCGCTGACCGAACTGGCCACCCGCCTGCACGAGGAGCTGACCGAACGCCTCGCGCACGACGAGGCCGCGGGAGGCGCCGCGACGACCGTCGAACTCTGGGACGACGACGGGGACTTCCCGCTCACGCAGAACCAGAAGGCCCTCTGGTTCCTCAAGCAGCTCAACCCCGACGGGCACGCCTACAACATCGGCGGCGCCGTCGAGGTGCGCGCCGAGCTCGACCCCGAGCTGATGTTCGCGGCCGTACGCAGGCTCGTCGCCCGCCACCCCGCGCTGCGCACCGGCTTCCACCTGCGCGAGGGCCGCCCCGTGCAGCGCATCGGCGACGGCCGCGAGCCCGACCTCGGCTGGTTCGACGTCGAGGGCCAGGAGTGGGAGGAGATCAAGGAGCGGATCATCCACGAGTACCGCGCGCGGTACGACCTGGAGCACGACGCGCTCTTCCGCTTCCGGCTCTTCCGGCGCGGCCCCGACCGCTGGGTCATCATGAAGGCCGTCCACCACATCGTCTCGGACGCGGTCTCGACGTTCACGTTCATCGAGGAACTCCTGGAGGTCTACGAGGCCCTGAAGGAGGGCCGCGAACCGGCGCTCGCGCCCGTGCCCGCGCGCTACGTCGACTTCCTCAACCAGCAGAACAGGTTCCTCGCCTCGCCCGAGGCCGCGCGGATGCGCGACTACTGGCGCGCGCACCTGCCCGCCGAGGTCCCGCTCCTCGACCTGCCCACCGACCGCCCCCGCCCGGCCGTGCAGACGCACAACGGCGCCTCGGAGTTCTTCGTGCTCGACGAAGCGCTCAGCGCCCGCGTGCACACGCTCGCGCAGCGCCACGGCGTCACCCCGTTCATGGTGCTCCTCGCCACGTACTACGTGTTGCTGCACCGCTGGTCCGGGCAGGACGACCTCGTCGTGGGCAGCCCGGTGACGGGCCGCACGCGGCAGGAGTTCTCCTCCGTGTACGGGTACTTCGTCAACCCGCTCCCGCTGCACGCGGACCTCTCCGGGGACCCGGGCGTCGGGGCGCTGCTCACGCAGGTGCGCGACACGGTGCTCGGCGGGCTCGACCACCAGGAGTACCCCTTCGTGCTCCTCGTCGACGAACTCGGCCTCCAGCACGACTCCAGCCGCTCCGCCGTCTTCCAGGCGATGTTCATCCTGCTCACGCACAAGGTCGCCACGGAGCAGTACGGCTACCGCCTGGAGTACATCGAACTGCCCGAGGAAGAAGGCCAGTTCGACCTGACGCTGAGCGTGTACGAGGAGGAGTCCGAGGGCCGCTTCCACTGCGTCCTGAAGTACAACACCGACCTCTTCGACCCCGCGACCGTGCGCCGCATGTCCGCGCACTACACCCGACTGCTCGACAGCCTCACGCACGCGGCCCCCGAGGAGCCCGTCTCGGCACTCGACATGCTCGCCGCGCACGAACGCGAGGAGCTGGTACGGGAGACGAGCGGGGCCGGGCGCGCCGCCCTGGAGCCCGGCGCGGTCCCCGTCCACCGCCTCTTCGAGCGGGCCGCCCGCGCGCACGCCTCAGTGGACGCGGTACGGGTACCGGGGGGCGAGTCGCTCACCTATGGGGAACTCGACCGCGCTTCGGCGGACTTGGCCTCGCGGCTCAGCGGTCTCGGCGTCGGCGCCGGTTCCGTGGTCGGGGTCGCGCTGCCCAAGTCGCCCGAACTGGTCGCGCACTTGCTCGCGGTCCTGCGCTCCGGAGCCGCGTACCTGCCGCTCGACCCCGCCCTTCCCGCGGAGCGCCTGACGCAGGTGCTCGCCGGAGCCGGGGCCGCGCTGGTGATCACGGCGGACGGGGTGGACGCACCGGACGAGCTGCCCTGCCCGCAACTCTCGGCCGCCGAACTCGCGGTGTCCGAGGCCTCCTCCGCTCCGGAGGCCGCCGACGATCTCGACGCGCCCGCCTACGTCATCCACACCTCCGGCTCCACCGGCGAACCGAAGGCCGTCCGGGTCGCCCACCGCAACCTCGCCGCCGCCTACGCCTCCTGGCACAGCGAGTACCGCCTCGGCGACGAGACCCGCGTCCATCTCCAGAGCGCGCAGCCCTCGTTCGACGTCTTCACGGGCGACCTCGTGCGCGCCCTGTGCTCGGGCGGCACGCTCGTCCTCGCCGGGCGCGACCTGCTCCTGGACACCGCGCGCCTGTACGAGGTGCTGCGCGAGGAGCGCGTGGACTGCGCCGAGTTCGTCCCGGCGCTCGTGCGCGGGCTCATGGACCACTGCGCCCGCGAGGGCGTCGGGCTCGGCTTCCTGCGGCTCCTCGTCGTCGGCTCCGACACGTGGAAGGTCGCGGAGTACGAGCGGCTCAGGGAGCTGGCGGGACCCGGCACGCGCGTCCTGAACTCCTACGGGGTCACCGAGGCCACGATCGACAGCGCCTTCTTCGAGGGCCCCGCCGAGGGGCTCGATCCCGGGCTCGCCGTCCCCATCGGCCGCCCGCTCCCGCACGCCACCCTCCACGTCCTGGACCCGCACGGCAACCCGCTGCCCGCCGGGATCACGGGCGAGCTGTGGATCGGCGGCGAGGGCGTCGCGCTCGGGTACGCGGGCCGGCCCGAGCTGACCGCCGAAAGGTTCACGGACCGCGAACTGCTGCCGGGGGCCGGGGCCGAACGGCTCTACCGCACGGGCGACCTGGCGCGCTGGGACACCGCCGGGCGCCTCCACCTCCTCGGCCGCGCCGACAGCCAGGTCAAGCTGCGCGGGCACCGCATCGAGACGGGCGAGATCGAGGCACACCTCGCCGCACGGCACGGCGTCGCGCGCGCCGTCGTCGCGGTCCGCCCCGGCACGGGCGGCGAGGACGCGCTGTGCGCCTGGTACGTGCCCGAGCCGGGCGCCGAGGTGAGCCGCCCCGCGCTGCGCCGCGCGCTCGCCGACGCGCTGCCCTCGTACCTCGTACCGGCGCACCTCACCGAGGTCGGCGCGCTGCCGCTCACCGCGCACGGCAAGGTCGACGTCCGCGCGCTGCCCGCGCCGCGAGCGGAGGACGCCCAGGCCGCGTACGAGGCACCCGTGACCCTCTACGAGGTGAGCATGGCGAAGCACTGGGAGACGCTGCTCGGGCTGGAACGGGCCGGGCTCGCGGACGACTTCTTCGCCTCGGGCGGCAGCTCCATCAAGCTCATCGAGCTGCTGCACCACCTGCGCACCGAGTTCGGCGTGGGCGTCCCCGTCAGCCGCCTCTACCAGGTCACGACGCTGCACGGGATGGCCGCCGCCGTCGAGGAACGCGTCACGGGGACGACGGCCGACGAGGTCCCGCACCTCACCTTCAACCCCGAGGCGCAGCGCCCGCTGTTCTGCTTCCCGCCCGCCGGGGGGCACGGGCTCGTGTACCGGGGCCTCGCGGCCTCGCTGCCCGCCCACCGGCTCATCGCCTTCAACTACCTGCCGGGCGACGACAAGGTGAGCAGGTACGCGGACCTCGTCGAGGCGACCGCGCCCGAGGGACCCGTACCGCTGCTCGGGTACTCGCTCGGCGGCAACCTCGCCTTCGAGGTCGCCCGCGAACTGGAGGCGCGCGGACGGGAGATCGCGCACGTCGTCGTGCTCGACTCGCGGCGCACGCTGGAGGCGTACGAACCGGGCCCCGAGGTCCTCAAGGCCTTCGAGACGGAACTGGGGCACCACCTCCACCAGCACACCGGCTCGGAGATCGTCACGGCGGCGGTCATGGAACACGCCGCCGAGTACCTGCGGTTCTGCGGGCGCACCCCGAACACGGGGACCCTCGCGGCGCCCGTGAGCGTGCTCACGGACGAGGACAAGGCGGACCTGTACGAGGAAGGGGTGCCGGGTTCCTGGCACGGGTCCTCGGCGGCGGGTCACCGGGTCCTGTGCGGCTTCGGGACGCACGCCGAGATGCTCGACGCGGAGCACCTGCCACGCAATGCGGAGCTGGTGCGGCGGCTGCTCGACGGGGAGGCGGCGGCGTGAGCGCGGCCGAGACGGCGGCGGGGGCGGCGGCTGTGGACGCGGGTACGGGGGCGGCCGGGGTTCCGGCCGCCCGGCCCGGCGGCGCCGGGGCGGTGCCCCTCGCCGACGCGGCGTCCCTCGCTGACGCGGCGTCCCTCGCTGACGCGGCGCCCGGGAGCGACGCGGCGCCAGGGACCGACGCGGCGCCTGTCACCGACTGGGAGTCCCGGGAGCGCACCCCCGGGACCCCGCCCCGCGTCCTCGTGATCGGCGCCGGGCTCGCGGGGCTCGCGGCGGGCTCGTACGGGCGGATGAGCGGGCTGCGGACGCTCGTCCTGGAGAAGCACGTCCTGCCCGGCGGCTGCTGCACCGCGTGGTCGCGCGAGGGGTACGTCTTCGACTACTGCATCGAGTGGCTCATCGGCACCGCCGAGGGCAACGAGGCGCACCAGGTCTGGCGCGAACTCGGCGCGCTCGACGGCAAGTCGGTGACGAACTTCGAGCTGTTCAACAAGGTCGTCGGCAGCGACGGCCGCGAGGTCGTCTTCTGGAACGACCCGGACCGGCTCGAAGCGCACCTCCTGGAACTGTCCCCGGCCGACGCCCCGCACATCCGGGCGTACTGCCGTGACCTGCGGCGATTCCTCAGGATCGAGCTGTACCCCTTCCTCACCGCGCCCGCGCTGAAGAGCTGGGGCGAACGGCTGCGCACCCTGCGTACCGTCCTGCCCGTCTTCCGGCTCTTCTGGCGCAACGCGGCGACGCCGATGCACGCCTTCGCGGACAAGTTCCAGGACCCCCTGTTGCGTACCGCGTTCCGCAACATCTTCTTCCAGGACCCCGAGGGCTTCCCCGTCCTGCCGTACCTCTTCAACATGGCGAGCGCCTACCACGGCAACGCGGGTTTCCCGCAAGGCGGTTCGCTCGGCCTCGCGCGCTCGGTCGAGGAGCGGTACACAGGGCTCGGCGGAGAGATCCGCTACCGCGCCCGCGTCGCACGCGTCCTCGTCGAGGACGACCGCGCGATCGGCGTCGAACTGCGCGGCGGGAAGAAGCTCTACGCCGAGCACGTCATCTCCGCCGCCGACGGGGACACCACGATCAAGGGCCTGCTCGGCGGCCGGTACACGGGCCCGCGGATCGACAAGCTCTACGAGGAACTGCTCGACCAGGAAGGGACGTTGTTCCCCGCCGTCGTCTCGGCCTTCGTCGGCGTCGAGGGCGGCCTCCCCGAGGGCGAGGCGCACAGCACGACGTACCTCCTCGACGAGGAGGACGCGGCGCGCCTGCCGGGCGGTCTCCAGTCCAGCATCGTCGTGCAGATCCGCTCCCGCTACGCGGACGGCTTCGCCCCCGAGGGCAAGTCCGTCGTGCACTGCACGTACTTCAGCGACTACGGATACTGGGCGGACCTCCGCGCGGCCGACCGCCGCGCCTACCGCGCCCGCAAGAGCGAAGTCGCCTCCTTCGTACGGGAGTTCCTGGAACGGAAGTGGCCCGAGGTGGCCGGGCGCATCGAGCTGGTCGATATCGCCTCGCCCGCGACGACGCGCCGCTACACCGGCAACCACAAGGGCTCGATCCTCGCCTGGAAGGCGTTCTCGGAGGCCGACGACATCTCCGCGAAGCTCGTCGGCAAGGACCGGATGCGCCTGCCCGGGCTCGCCGGCTTCTCCATGGCGGGCCAGTGGGTCGGCATGGGCGGCCTCATCCGCGCCGCGTCGACCGGACGCTTCGCCATCCAGTACCTGTGCGACGAACTCGGACTCCCCTTCCGGGCGTTCGAGAGCGAGAACGCCGAGCCCTGGCACCCGGGAAAGCTCGGCAGCCTTCCCCAACTGGACCGCTGGAACGAACGCGAGGAACGGGCCCGATGACGAGCGTCTACGAGGAAGGGCAGGCCCCATGACGAGCCGCCCCACCGCCCACCTGGCCCAGCTCGCCGAGGAGGAGCACCAACGCGCGCGGGCCAGGAGGCGCCGCGAGACCATGCTGATCATCGGGGCGGGGCTCGGCGGCCTCTCCACCGGCGTCTACGCGCAGCTCAACGGCTACCGCTCCCGCGTCCTGGAGATGCACGAGATCCCCGGCGGCTGCTGCACCGCCTGGGAGCGCGGCGACTACACGCTCGACGCCTGCGTCAGCTGGCTGCTCGGCAGCGGCCCCGGCAACGAGATGCACCAGATCTGGCTCGAACTCGGTGCCCTCCAGGGCAAGGAGGTCCGCCACTTCGACGTGTTCAACGTCGTCCGCGACACGGACGGGCGCGCGGTCTACTTCTACTCCGACCCCGACCGCCTCCAGGCCCACCTCACGGAGATCTCACCCGCCGACGCCCGCCACATCAAGGGCTTCTGCGACAACCTCCGCTCCTTCCGCAAGGCCCTCGCCGTCTACCCCTTCCTCAAGCCGGTCGGGCTCATGGGCCGGGTCGAGCGGATGCGGATGCTCGCCGGGTTCCTGCCGTACTTCAACGCGGTCCGCAAGACGATCTCGGTCCTCATGCGGGACTACTCGGAGAAGTTCCAGAGCCCGCTGCTGCGCAGGGCGTTCAACTACGTGCTGTACGAACGCCACCCCAACTTCCCCGTCCTGCCCACCCACTTCCAGATGGCCTCGCACGCCAACCTCTCCGCGGGCGTCCCCGAGGGCGGCTCGCTCGGCCTCGCGCGCTCCATCGAGCAGCGCTACCTGCGGCTCGGCGGGGAGGTCTCGTACAACACGAAGGTCGAAGAGGTCCTGGTCGAGGGGGACTCGGCGGTCGGGGTGCGGCTGAGTGACGGCAGCGAACTGCGCGCGGACATCGTCGTCGCCGCGTGCGACGGGCCCACGACGATGCGCTCGCTGCTCAAGGGCCGCGATCTCGGCAAGGAGTACGAGCGCCTGTACACCGACACGATCGAGAAACCCGGCATGGTCTTCCCCGGGTACGTGACGCTCTTCCTCGGCCTGAAGCGCGAGTTCCCCGAGGCCGACCCCTGCACGACGTACCTGCTCGACGACGAGATGGCGGCGAAGCTCACCGGCATCCGCCACTCCAGCATCAATGTCCAGTTCCGCAACCGGCATTACCCCGAACTGTCGCCGCCCGGCACGAGCGTCGTCTACGCCACGTACTTCTGCGACATCGCGCCGTGGCGCGCGCTCGACGAGGGACCCGAACAGCGCACGCGCCGCAAGGCCGGCGAGGAACTGCACACGCTGCCCGTCAAGCACGGGCGCGGCTACTACGCCGCGAAGCACCAAGTGCGCGACACCCTCGTGGAGTTCCTGGAGGAGCGCTTCCCCGGGCTGAGCGACGCCATCGCGGTGCGGGACGTGTCGACGCCGCTCACGCAGGTCCGCTACACGGGCAACTTCGACGGGACCGTGCTCGGCTGGCAGCCCTTCGTGGAGAGCGGCGAGACGCTGGAGGAGCTGATCAAGAAGTACGGGCCCGGGGTCCCCGGGCTCGGGAACTTCTACCAGTCGGGGGTCTGGGCCACGACCGGCGGCCTCATCCGCGCGGCGGCGGCCGGGCGGCACGTCATGCAGTTCGTGTGCCGAGACGACCACAAGGAATTCACGGCGTCCGTGGACACGCACGGACCGCTGCCGACCCACCGGGTCATCCCGGTGGGGCCGAGGGTGCCCGGTCCGGCGACGGGGCCCGGGGACGACGAAACCGCATCCGTACGCGTACCGCAGAAGCTCGTCCCGCTAAAGGAGCAGTCCCGGTGAAGACCAGCAAGTGGATCGTCCGTGAGCACGTCAAGGGCACCCCGGACGTCTCGCGCGTCTACGAGCGCGTGGAGGAGGACCTGGACACCGACCTCGCCCCGCACCAGATGCTCCTGCGCACGCGGTACGTCTCCGTGGACCCCTACCTCCAGGGCATCACGCTCGACACCCCGATCGGCGCGCACATGGGCGCCGACACCATCATGGAGGTACTCGACGCCGGACCCGAAGCTCCCTTTCGCGAAGGGGAGTTGCTCCAGGGGTACGGGGGCTGGCGCACGCATCTGGTGAGCGACGGGAAGCCCGAGCTGTGGGCCACGGGGACCTTCCCGATGGTCTTCCCCGCGTACCGGCGGCTGCGGCCCGAGTGGTACGACGAGGGGCTGCCGCTCTCGACGGCGCTCGGCGCGATGGGCGGGCCCGGGATGACCGCGTGGGGCACGCTGAGCAAGTTCCTGGAGGTGCGGCCGGGCCAGACACTCGTCATCAGCGGTGCCTCCGGCGCGGTCGGCGCCCTCGCCGGGCAGCTCGCGCGGCGCGCGGGCGCCCGTGTCGTCGGCACGACGTCGAGCCCCGCGAAACGCGACTACCTGCGCGGACTCGGCTTCGACGAGGTCATCCTCTACCGACACGGCGACAGCCCCGAGTCCATCCGCACGGCCCTGAAGACCGCCGCGCCCGACGGCGTCGACCGCTACTTCGACAACCTCGGCGGGGCCGTCACGGACGCCGTCTTCTCGATGCTCAACGTCGACAGCCGCGTCGCGGTGTGCTGGCAGTGGGCGACGCAGGTGGGCGGTGAGGCGATCGGCCCCCGCCTCTTCCCGTACATCATGTTCCCCCGCACCACGATCCGCGGGATCTTCTCCATCGAGTGGTTCACCGACGCCAACTGGCAGGCGCTGCACGAGGAGTTGGGCGGGAGCATTCGCCGCGCCGAGGTCGTGAGCGACCAGACGGTCTACGAGGGCTTCGACGCGATCCCCGAGGCGTACGGGAGTCTCTACGGGGCGCGCGAGGGGAACCGGGGGAAGGTGCTGGTGAAGGTGTGAGCGGCGGCCCCGGCGGGGAGCGGGGGCCACCCCGGGGGCCCGCCCGCTCCCGTACCCCTCCAGCTCCCCTCCCGGAAGGTCCGTCGTGACCAGTACCCTCCCTGCGCCCCTGCCCCCGATGCACCGCATCCCCAGCGCGCCCTGCGCGGCCCCGCACCCCTTCGTCCTGCCCGACGGCACGGCCGCCTGGCGCGTGAGCAGATACGAGGACGTGCGCGAAGTCCTCGGCGGCGGGAACTTCACGCGGGCCGCGCTCTACGCCGACGAGCACGAGGACCGGCCGAGCGGCGGCGGCATCGTCGACGACCCCGAACTCCTCTTCAACCAGGACGGCCCCGAGCACCTGCGGCTGCGCCGCACGGTGGGACGGGCCTTCACGCCGCGCGCGGTGACCCGCTGGGAGCCGTGGATCACCGCGACGGTCGAGGAACTGCTCGACGGGCTCGTACGGCGCGAGGGCCCCTTCGACCTCGTCTCCGGGCTCGCCCGGCCGCTCCCCGTCACGGTCATCACCCGGCTGCTCGGCCTCAACGGGGACGCGTGGGAGAAGATCGGGTACTGGAGCGACCTCGCCTTCACGGACGGCTCGCACTCGGCGGCCGAAGTCGAGTCGGGACTCGCCGACTTCACGAGCTTCGGCGGTGAACTCCTCGCGCTGCGACGCAAGGAACCCGGGGACGACCTGGTGAGCGGCATCGTGAGCGCCGCCGACGCGGAGGGCGGCATCCCGGAGCCCCAACTCGTGCGTCTCGTCTGTGGGATGGTGGTGGGCGGGCACGACAGCACCATGACGATGCTCGGCAATGTGCTCCTCTACCTCCTCGGCGAACGGCGAGACGCCTGGCCGCGCCTCACCGATGTCGACGCGGCGGGGCTCGCCGCCGACCGCCTGCTCCACCTCGTCCCCCTCGGCGAGGACCCCGGCAGCCTGCGCCGCTGTGTCGCCGACACCGACCTCGGCGGCGTCCGCATCCCGACGGGGGCGATCGTCGTGGCCGACACCGTCGCCGCGAACCGCGACCCCGAGGTCTTCCCGCCCGCCGAGAGGGACGACCTCTTCCGCGAACTCCCCGCCCCCACCCTGGCCTTCGGCGGCGGCCCGCACTACTGCATGGGCGCCTGGCTCGCCCGCCTCGAACTCCGCACCGCCCTGAACCGCCTCGCGACCCGCCTCCCCGAGCTGAGGCTCGTGCAGGGCGATGGGGGAGTGGAGTGGCGGCTGGGGACGACGTCCAGGGGGCCGAAGAGGCTGATGGCGGTGGGGTGAGGGGGGGTGGGGTGGGGTGAGGGGGGTGCGGGCGAGGGGGTGTGCGGGCGAGGGGGTGCTTCCAGGGGCGAGGGCAGCCCCCTCCCGCCCTGGGGGGCGACCCCGATTACCATCCTTCCGCAAGTTCCCCCCGACCCCGGCCATTCCGCGCAATCTGTGGATAACTTCGGCGAACCCGAAAAACGTCTCACTCCTTCGAGTGAGGGGTGCAAACGGGCATTTCGGGCGGTTCTCCCGTGAATGCCCAGGTGGGTGAGTGCTCACTCACCTCGCGGAGGAGTACCCCGGAGCTCTCCGGCCGCTTCGGCCCCGTCGTCGCGGTCGGGCGCTGCGCCGGGGTTGCGGAGGAGAGGGGCACCGCGGTGGTCTCGCGCCCGGTCGGCTCCGGAGGCGGCGGGGTCTCCCGTCCGCGTGCCCCGGCCCGTATCGCTGCCCACGCCCCAGCCGCCGCCACCGGCGGGAGTGTGTAGCCCAGCCATGGGTGGGTGCCGTCCGCGAGGTGCCCCGCCGCCGTCGCGCCCGCCGACGAGCCCGCGAGGATCGCGGTCACCGCCCAGCTCATCGCCTCCGTGAGGCGGCTCGCCGGGACGCGGGCGTGGAGGGTGTTCATCGCGGTGATCATCACGGGGGCCGTCGCCGTGCCGACGAGGAGGAGCGCGGGGGCCAGGGGCCAGGCGGCGTCCGTCGCCACCGCGCACAGCGGCGGGAGCAGGAGCAGCACCGTCAGGAGGGCGAGGCAGCGACCGAGGCGCGGGCCCTTCCCGTACGCGCCGAGTGCGAGCCCCGCCAGACCCGAGCCCGCCGCCTGGACGCCGAGCAGCACCCCTGCCGCGCCGCCCGTGCCGCTCACCGTCGTCACCTCCAGCGACCCGAAGACCACGCCCGTGCCCGCGAAGCAGCACAGCAGCGGCGTGAGTCCCCGCCACGGCAGCCGCCCCGTCCCGCGTCCCGCGCCGGGCGCCGGTCGCGCGTCCCCGGACGCCACGAAGGCGAGCGTCCCGCCGAGGAGCAGCGCCGCCGCCGTGAGCAGCCCCGCCGCCGGGGCGAACGACGTCGCGAGCAGCACGGCGAGCACCGGGCCGAGGGTGAAGCAGAGTTCGTCGATGACCTGCTCCAGCGCGTTCGCCGCGCCTTGAAGCCGGGAGCCGTCCGAGGCCGGCCAGGAGCCGTCCGAGGCCGGCCGGGAGTCGTCCGAGGCCGACCGGGAGCCTTCTGGCGTCGGCGGGGAGCCCTGTGACGTCGGCCGCTCGCCCCCGCGCGACCGCAGCAGCCGCGCCCACCGCGCCCGCGCCATCGCGCCCGTGTTCGGCGCGCAGCCGAGGAACGCGTACGTCGCGAAGTACGTCCACACCGGCGCCCCGTACCGCACGCACAGCACGAGCCCGAGCAGCCCGAGCGCCGCGAGCGCCGCCGCCCACGGTGCGACGTGCCGCTGTCCGTGCCGGTCGGTGAGCCGCGCCGTCCACGGCCCGGCGAGCGCCGTCGCGAGCAGTCCCGCCGCCGACACGGCGCCCGCGAGCCCGTACGAGCCGTGCGCCCGCGCCACGAGGAGCACGGTGCTCACGCCACACATCGCGGCGGGGAGCCGCGCCACGGCGCCCGCGGCGGTGAAGAGGCGCGCGGAGGGCAGGGCGAGCAGGGCGCGGTAGGGGGCCCACGGCGGGGCGCCCCGGAAGAGGATCGGCATGCGCCAAGCCTCGGTGTGCGCCCTTCGTCCGGTCCAACACCTGTCCGGGGCCGATTCACCGCTCCCCGTTGTCAATGGCACCGTGCCACCGGCTAGGTTCACGCCGTGGCCGCCCAAGATGACATCCCTCCGCGCCTCTTGCGCGCCTTCCTCGCCGTCGCCGACGAGCTGCACTTCACCCGCGCCGCCGCCCGCCTCTACCTCGCCCAACAGGCGCTGAGCCGTGATGTGCGGCGTTTGGAGCGGGAGTTGGGCGCGCAGCTGTTCGTGCGCTCGACGCGCAGCGTCTCCCTCACGCCCGAGGGTGAACTCCTCATCCCGCTCGCCCGCCGTCTCCTCGACGCGCAGGACGCGCTCCGCGCCGCCTTCGCCACGCCGGGTCCGCTCCTGGTCGACGTCAACAGCCCGGGCCTGCTGGGCGAACGCGTCGTCGCGCACGCGCGCACCCTCGCGGTTCCCGGCTGTGAACTCGTCGTCCGGTACGAGAGCGGGCTCACGCACGCCGCGGCCGAGATCCACGCCGGGCGCGTCGACGCCTCCTTCGGCCGCTTCGCCGGGCTGCCGCCCGCGCTCGCCGCGGGGCTCGACCACCAGCCCGTCGCCTACGAGCGCATGGGCATCGTCCTGCCCGCGGGCCACCCCCTCGCCGCACTGCCTCAAGTCCCCTTGGCCGCCCTCGCGGGCGAGGAGGTGTACGCGGGCGCGGGGAACGCCCGCACGGCCGAATGGACCGCGCTCGCCGAGGAGTTGTTCGCCCCGTACGGTGTCGCGCTCGCCCCGCCCGCGCCGCTCGTCGTCGGTGAAGCGGAGTTCGCGCGTGTCATGGCCGAGAAGGGGCGGCCGGTGCTCTCGGTGACGGGGCTGCCCGCGCTCGCGGGGAGTGTGCTGAGGCCGCTCGTCGAGCCCGTACCGCTCTCGCCCGTGTCCCTCGTGTGGCGCACGGGGCGGCGCCATCCCGGGCTCGACGCGCTGCGCGAGGCCGCGCACGCACTCGCGGGCGCCGAATCATGGCTTATTCGGCCACCTTTCGCATGGCTTCCGACCAAAGATGCACTCATCATGATGAGTCCCGCACAAGAGGCACTTTGACCATGAGTCAACGCGTTACCTTGCTCTTCCGGGCGCGGTGGGACAAATGGGGGGCGCTCGGGCCGGGTGGGGGCCCGGCCCGGTGAGGGGCGGCACCCGGGCCGCCCGCGCACCCGTACCAGCTCGATGGGGGAAGTGCGCACATCGTGGAAACTTGGCGAGAAGACGTCACCACGGGACGTAGTCACGAGCCGCAGGGCGTGACCGTCGATCTCGACAGCCTCGGCCGCCGCTCGGCCGACCTTCCGGCGCAGGACGGCGCCGGTACCGGAGCAGCCGACGACGGCGCCGAAGGGCCCGTCTTCGTGGACGCGTCCGGGCGACGCAGCCGCCGCTACCGCAGGCTCGGCCTCGGTCTCGGCCTCGCCTGCGGGGCCTACGCGGCCGTCATCGGCGCCACGCTCCTCTCGGGCAACTCGGACGCGCCCTGGCTGCCGCTGCCGCAACCGGCGGCGAAGGCACACGCGGACAAGGTCAAGCCCTCGCCGGCGCCGAGCACGGACGTCGAGGGCGGCACGGGTTCGGGGGCGGGCGCCGACGCCGCCCCGTCCGTGCTCCCCGCCGCCCTCGTCCCCGGCCTCCCGGGGCGCACAGGGCTGCCGGGGCTGCCGGGGACCCCCGGCATTCCCGACATCCCGAAGCTGCCCGGCGCGGGCACGGCCCCGGGCACCGGCGCGGTGCCGGGCAAGGGCGGCACGCCGGGCGGGGCCAAGCCGTCGCCGGGCGAAGGCGATGGGGCGCCGGGCACGAAGCCGGGCGGCGGTACGGGCACGAAGCCCGGCACCGGCTCGGGTACGGGGACCGGCCCCGGTTCCGGCGGTACGAAGCCGGGCTCGGGCGCGGGCAGCGGGGAGCCCGGTACGGGCCCGGGCGGCGCGGACCCGAGCCCCGGCACCGGTACGGGCAACGAGCCCGGCGGCGGCACGGGGAGCACCGATCCCGGTACGGGGTCGGGGAGCACGGACCCCGGCCCCGGCACGGGCACCGGTGGCGCGGACCCCGGTACGGGTACGGGTGGCGGCGCGAGCCCCGGCGCGGGGGAAAGCGGCGGCACCTCGCCCCAGACCGGCGGCGAGACCCCGCTCCCCGACCCGCCCGCCCCGGGCGAGGGCCACGGCACGCCCCGCGAGGGCACCCCTGACCCCGCCGACGCGGGGACGCCGGGAGGCGGAACGGGCGGAACGAGCGGAACGGGCGGTACCGGAGGTACGGAAGGCACCGGGAGTACCGGCGCGCCCGGACCGACGACGGCGCCGACGCTCGTGCCCACCGCGGCGGTCTAAGAGCGGAAGCAGGGGGCGGGGCGGGCCCGTGGGCCGGTCGCGCCCCGCCCGGCCGCATGCCCTCAACGGCTGCCGCCGCGCCCTCCCGCCCACCCCCGCACTCCCTGCCCGCCCATCCCGCACTCCGCTCGGAAACCCTCCCCACCCTCCCGCCTCCCCGAAAGGCCGTTCACCGTCATGGCCAACCGTTCCCGGCCACCCCGTCCCCGCGCGGGCTCCACCCGCTCCGGCTCCGCCTCTCGGTCCGGCTCCCGCCCGGGCACCCGCTCCACCCCCCGCCCCGGCGCCCGCTCCCGCCCCGCCTCCCGCAGACGTCGCAGGCGCGCCCTGCCGCTCCGCTACCTCCTCCCCGTCCTCTTCCTCTGCGCGGTCGTCGCGATGCTCATGCTGCGCGGGTACGTGCACAGCGAGATCATGGCCGACCACCGCATCCGGCCCGAGGCGGCGACCGACAAGGTGCCGGAGAAGATCCTGGACGGCGGCCCGGTCATCGACACGCGCGACGGGAAGGAGAAGTCGCTGCGGATACCGGACCACCGCATCGTCCTCACCTTCGACGACGGCCCCGACCCGACGTGGACGCCCCGCGTGCTCGACGTGCTGCGGCGGCACCACGCGCACGCCACCTTCTTCGTCACGGGCACGATGGCCTCGCGCTACCCCGCCCTCGTGCGCCGCATGGTCGCCGAGGGTCACGAGGTCGGCCTGCACACCTTCAACCACCCCGACCTCTCCTACCAGTCGAAGACCCGCATCGACTGGGAGCTGTCGCAGAACCAGCTCGCACTCGCGGGCGCCGCCGGGGTGCGCACCTCGCTCTTCCGGCCCCCGTACTCCTCCTTCGCCGACGCGATGGACGACAAGTCGTGGCCGGTGACCAAGTACATCGGCTCGCGCGGCTACTTGACCGTCGTCAACAACGACGACAGCGAGGACTGGCAGCGCCCCGGGGTCGAGACGATCATCGCCAACGCGACGCCGAAGATGCCGGGCAAGGGCGCGGTCGTCCTCATGCACGACTCGGGGGGCGACCGCGCGCAGACCGTCGCCGCGCTCGACCGATACCTTCCCGAACTCCAGGGCAAGGGCTACACGTTCGCGAACCTCACCGAGGCGCTCGGCGCGCCCAGCGCGCTCGCCCCGGTGAGCGGCCTCGAGCTGTGGAAGGGCCGTGCCTGGGTGTGGCTCGTCGCCGCGTCGGACAGTGTCACCGGCATCCTCGTCGCGGGCCTCGCCGTCACCGGCAGCCTGGTCATCGCGCGCTTCGGGCTCATGCTCCTGCTCTCCTTCGCGCACGCGCGCCGCACCCGCCGCCGAGGGTTCGCGTGGGGGGTGCCGGTCACCGAGCCCGTCACAGTGCTCGTGCCCGCGTACAACGAGGCCAAGTGCATCACCGCGACGGTGACTTCACTCACCCGGAGCGCGCATCCCGTCGAGATCATCGTGATCGACGACGGCTCGACGGACGACACGGCGGGCATCGTGGAGCGCCTCGGCCTCCCGGACGTCCGCGTCGTGCGGCAGCAGAACGCGGGCAAGCCGGCCGCGCTCAACCGGGGCATCGCGCACGCCTCGCACGACATCATCGTGATGATGGACGGCGACACGGTCTTCGAGGCCGCGACCGTCCGCGAGCTGGTACAGCCCTTCGGTGACGCGCGCGTGGGCGCGGTCGCGGGCAACGCCAAGGTGGGGAACCGGGATTCGCTCATCGGGGCGTGGCAGCACATCGAGTACGTCATGGGCTTCAACCTCGACCGCCGCATGTACGACATGCTGCGCTGCATGCCGACCATCCCCGGAGCGGTCGGCGCCTTCCGCCGCGACGCGCTCACCCGCGTCGGCGGGATGAGCGAGGACACGCTCGCCGAGGACACCGACATCACGATGGCGATCCACCGCGACGGCTGGCACGTCGTCTACGCGGAGAAGGCGCGCGCCTGGACCGAAGCACCGGAGTCCGTCGCGCAGTTGTGGTCCCAGCGCTACCGCTGGAGCTACGGCACGATGCAGGCGATCTGGAAGCACCGGCACGCCGTCCTCGAACGCGGCGCCTCGGGCCGCTTCGGTCGCGTCGGTCTCCCGCTCGTCTCGCTCTTCATGGTCCTGGCCCCGCTGCTGGCCCCGCTGATCGACGTATTCCTCCTGTACGGGCTCGTGTTCGGACCGACGCGGAAGACCCTCCTCGCCTGGCTCGGCGTCCTCGCCATCCAGGCCGTGTGCGCCGCGTACGCCTTCCGGCTCGACAAGGAGCCCATGACGCACCTCGTGTCGCTGCCGCTCCAGCAGATCCTGTACCGCCAGCTCATGTACGTGGTCCTCCTCCAGTCCTGGATCACCGCGCTCACGGGGGGCCGCCTGCGCTGGCAGAAACTCCGCAGGACCGGCGTGCTCGACGCGGGCGGAACCCCGCGCGGCAAAGACCTCGCGGAGCTCGCGGAGCCGCGCGCGGCACTCGGGGACGTGCGAGAGGCCGAGGGCGCGCGGGGCGACGACGAGAGCGAGCGGAGGCCGGTGGCATGAGCGGGACCGACAGCAGGCCGTACGAGGACGAGAGCGGGACGCGGCCCGTGCCGGGGGCGGGCGGCGAGGGCGCCACCGTACGGCTGCCCGTCCAGGAAAAGCCGGCCCCCGCGCCCGCGCCCGCCCCAGCCACCGCCGAAGCGCCCAAGTCCCGCCCCGGAAGGGACCGTTACCTCGACCTCCTCCGTTCCATCGCGCTCGTCCGCGTCGTCTTCTACCACGTCTTCGGCTGGGCCTGGCTCAGCGTCGTGTTCCCGTCCATGGGCGTGATGTTCGCGCTCGCGGGCTCGCTCATGGCGCGTTCCCTCGCGCGGCCCGCCGTGTCCGTGATCCGGGGCCGGCTGCGCCGCCTGCTGCCCCCGCTGTGGCTCTTCGCCGCGCTGCTCGTCCCCGCGATGCTGTACGCGGGCTGGCGCGCGCCGCGCGGCGAGGGCTTCGGCTGGTGGCTGCGCCTTGCCACGTACGTCGTGCCGATCGGTGCGCCGCCGTACCCCGAGAGCCTCGGCTCGGCGAGCGGCTGGCTCGAACAGAGCTGGGCCGACGAGGCGGCGGGACCGCTGTGGTACCTGCGCGCCTACCTGTGGTTCGTCATCGCCTCGCCGCTCCTCCTGAAGGCCCTGCGCCGCGCGCCCTGGCCGACGTTCCTCGCGCCCGTCGTGCTGACGGCCGTGATCGGTACGGGAGTTGTCACGATCCCGGGCGAAACGGGCCTGGCGTGCACCGACTTCGCGCAGTTCGGGAGCTGCTGGGTGCTGGGGATGGCGTACCAGGAGGGGCTGTTGCGCAAGGTGCCGCGCTATCTCGCGGTCTCGCTCTCCGGTTTCCTCATGGCCTTCGGGCTGTGGTGGGCGCTCGGCCACCCCGGTGACGACGGCATCGACCTCAACGACATCCCGCTCGCGCAGGCCACCTGGTCACTCGGCTTCACGGTGATCCTCTTCCAGTACGCCCCCTCCTGGCAGACCCTGCCCGGCCGCCTGGCCCGCCTCGACCGCTTCATCACCTTGACCAACAACCGGGCGGTCACGATCTATCTGTGGCACAACCTGCTCATCCTCGCCACCGTCCCGTTCATCGACCTCCTGTGGCGCCTCCCCGCCTCCGACGGCGGCTTCGGCACCTTCCTGGGCGACTCCTACGCGTGGTGGATGTTCCTGGCGGTCTGGCCCCTCCTCGCGCTGACGATCGTGCTCGTCGGCTGGGTCGAGGACGTGGCGGCGAAGCGGCGACCGAGGCTGTGGCCGGACGGGGGCGGGAAGAGGCACCGCCCCGCCTCGTATACCACCGCCCCCCGTCGCCGGGCCCCGTAACGCCCGCGACATACGCTGGGAACCGTCGCGTCACCTGCGCTTGGCAGGCTGGCGCGCTCCCCGGCGCCGGGCCGGGGGAGGGACGGACGGGCGAGGAACGGCGGTATGGGGCACAGCGGTACGGAGCGGGCGCGCGCGGAGCGGCGGGCGACGCCGCTCGCCGGGTTCACCGTCGCCGTCACCGCCGACCGCCGCGCCGAGGACCTCCTCGCCCTGCTCCGTCGCCGGGGTGCCCGCGTCCTCCACGGCCCCGCGATGCGGACGGTCCCGCTGGAGGACGACGCGGAACTCCTCTCCGTCACGGAGGACTTGGTCGCTCACCCGCCGCACGTCGCCATCGGTACCACCGCTGTCGGCCTGCGCGGCTGGTTCGCGGCGGCCGACAGCTGGGGGCTGGGCACGGGGCTGACCGAAGCTTTGCACGGGGCGCGGCTTCTGGCGCGCGGGCCCAAGGTGAAGGGCGCCCTGCGTGCCGCCGGGCTGACCGAGGAGTGGTCACCCGCCTCCGAATCCATGGCCGAAGTGCTCGACCACCTGAGGACGTTCGACCTGCGCGGGGCGCGCGTCGCCGTCCAGGTCCACGGCGATCCGCTGCACGAATTCCGTACCGCCCTCACCGAGGCCGGAGCCGAAGTCCTCGCCGTCCCCGTCTACCGCTGGCTGCCACCCGAGGACCCCGCCCCGCTCGACCGCCTCACCGACGCCGTGCTCGCGGGCACCGTCGACGCCCTCCCCTTCACGAGCGCCCCGGCGGCACTCGCGCTGATCGCTCGCGCGGAGACCCGCGGCCTACGGGACCAACTTCTGGCCGTCCTGCGGGAATCCGTGCTCGTCGCCTGTGTCGGCCCCGTCACCGCGGCGCCCCTCCAGGCCCTCGGCATCCCCACCGCGACCCCCGAGCGCTTCCGCCTCGCACCGCTCGTGGACCTCCTGTGCCACGAACTGCCGGCCAGGACACCGGCCTTGTCGGTGAACGGGCACCTCGTCACCCTGCGAGACGGCGTGGCGCTCGTCGACGGCGAGCCCCGCCCCCTCCCACCCGCGAGCGCCGCCCTCCTGCGCCGCCTCGCCGACCACCCAGGCCGCGTCGTTCCCCGTACCGAACTCCTCCGTGCCCTCCCCGGGCCCGGCAGCGACCCGCACGCCGTGGACTCGGCGATCAGCCGCCTGCGCGCGGCACTCGGCACGCCCGGCCTCGTCCAGACGGTCGTGAAGCGCGGCTACCGCCTGGCGATCGAGCCGTGAAGACGGAGCGCGCGCAGCCCTGCGCGGGTCCGAAGCCGAAAGGTCCCGCCCCCTCGCCCCGCACCCGGTAAGCGGGCCAGCAGGTCTCCACCGCCCCCTTCCCGTACGCCCCCGCCCCCGGCACCCTGGTGTCGCGCACCCCCGACCCCCGCTGGCCCCCACCCCTCGGCGGTGAGACGAACATGTCGCTGCTCCCCGTGGCCCCAGTGCCGTTCAGGTACGACGCCGGGCGGCCCTGTCTGGATCTGCTCGCGACCGGGCACCCGGTCGAACGGCTTGTGACGGGTGAGGACGTGGTCGGCTGGTGCGTGGGCGCGGGCCTGCTCCCGGCGCGGGGGCCGCTCCCGCAGCCGCAGCCGCACTGGCCGGCGGCGGTACGGGAGGTACGGGGCCACCTCGGGCGCCTCGTCGGCGCGAGCCTCGGCGGGCGAGGGGCCCCGCGGTCGCTCGACCGCCTCAACGCGATAGCGCTCGCCGCGCCGCCCGTCCCGCAGGCCGCCCGCGCCCACGACGGCCGCCTCGTCGCCGGGCTCCACTCGGCGCCCACCCTCTCCGCCCTCCTCTCCCTCCTCGCCCGCGACACCCTCACCCTCCTCACCGACCCCGCCCGCACGGCGCTCCTGCGGCGCTGCGAGGGCGAGGGCTGCCCCCTCATCTACCTGGACGCCTCCCGCGGCCAGCGCCGCCGCTGGTGCTCCAGCGAGGTCTGCGGCAACCGCGAACGCGTAGCCCGCCACCGCAGACGCACCGCCACGGGGGCTCCGCCCCCGCACCCCCGCTCCTCAATCGCCGGAGGGGCTAAAAATTGAGCCTCTGCGGCGATGAGCGAGACCTGCGGCAACCGCGAACGCGTAGCCCGCCACCGCCGCCGCGCCGGCCACAGCCCCAGCCCGCACCAACCCAGCCCCTCCACCCCGCACAAATCCAGCCCCTCCACCCCGCACCAACCCAGCCCCTCCACCCCGCACCAACCCAGCCCCTCCACCCCGCACAAATCCAGCCCCTCCGGCGTTTGAGGAGCGGGGTGTGGGGCGGAGCCCCACAAGGGCGCGCCCCGCGCAAACGCGCCACCTGCGCGGAAAGGCGAGCCCCCTCCCGCCCCCCGACAGGGTTGCCGTACGGTGGACGGCTGCTCAGCACCATCTGAAGGGGGCCTCGGTGGCCGATACACGCGACCACGAGATCAGCGTCGAACAACAGCATCTTGACCGCGCCTACCGCCGTCTCCTGGAGAAGATCGACGAGGCCGAGTACCTGATGCGCGACGCGGCCAAGCTCGGCCACGTCGGCACCCCCGGCGCCCTCGCGGAGCGCGACGCGCAGGTCCACCGGGCCGGCGTCCACCTCAACCGGCTCAACAACGAGTTCGAGGACTTCGTCTTCGGCCGCATCGACCTCCTCGCGGGCAAGGACGGCAAGAAGGGCCCGGACGGCGCCTACACCGCCGTCGAGGTCGCCGAGGACGCGATCACCCCCGACCACACGGCCGATATCGCGGAGACGCTGCACATCGGCCGTATCGGCGTGCTCGACACCGACTACAGCCCGCTCGTCATCGACTGGCGCGCCCCCGCCGCCGCCCCCTTCTACCGCTCCACGCCCGTCGCCCCCGGCCGGGTCGTGCGCCGCCGCGTCATCCGCTCCAAGGGCCGCCGCGTCCTCGGCGTCGAGGACGACCTCATGCGCCCCGAGCTGACCGCGTTCCTGGACGGCGCGCCGCTCCCCGTCGTCGGGGACGGCGCGCTCATGGCCGCGCTCGGCCGCTCGCGCGGGCACGCGATGCACGACATCGTCGCCTCGATCCAGGCGGAGCAGGACATGGTCATCCGCGCCCCCGCCGCCTCCGTGACCCTTGTCGAGGGCGGCCCCGGCACCGGCAAGACGGCCGTGGCGCTGCACCGCGCCGCGTACCTCCTCTACCAGGACCGCAGGCGGTACGCGGGCGGCATCCTCATCGTCTCGCCGACCCCGCTCCTCGTCGCGTACACCGAGGGCGTCCTGCCCTCGCTCGGCGAGGAGGGCCAGGTCGCGATCCGCGCGCTGGGCGACCTCGCCGACGACGCGGCGGGCCCCGGCGGCGCGAGCGCGTACGACTCCCCGGCTGTCGCGCGCGTGAAGGGCAGTGCCCGCATGGGCGGGGTCCTGCGCCGCGCGGCCCGGGGAGCGCTCGACCTGCCGGTCGTCGGTGGCTTCTCCGGTACGGAGCGGAGCGAGGCGGACGGACAGCTCACCTTCGACGCCCCGGCCCGGCCCACCGCGCCCCCGGAACGCCTGCGCGTCGTCGCCTTCGGCCGCCGTGTCGAGCTCGGCCCGGACGTCCTCAAGTCCGTCCGTCGCACGGCCCTTTCGGGAAGCGGGCCGATCAACTACCTGCGCCCGCGCGCCCGTCGCCTCCTCCTGGACGCCCTGTGGGAGCGCTCTGGCGGAGCGGACCGGCACAACGACCCGGAACTCAAGGCCGAGTTGAAGTCCGCCTTCGACGAGGACATCACGACGGAGGACTCCTTCACGGAGTTCATGGACGCGTGGTGGCCCGAGCTGAAGCCGCGCCGCGTGCTCGCCGCGATGGCCTCGGAGCGGCGGCTCGGGCGCTGGTCGCGCAAGGTGCTCGACCAGGGCGAAGTGCGCCGCGTGGCACGGTCGTTGCGACGGCTCGACCCGGACACGGGCGCGGGCCCGCTCTCGGTCCACGACGTGGCGCTGCTCGACGAACTGCACGCCGTGCTCGGCGCCCCGGCCCCGCCCAAGCGCCCCCGCGCCTACGACGCGCTGGCCGAACTCACCGGCGTGGAGGAGCTGATGCCGCAGCGCGAGGAGAGCCGCCGCGAGCGCGCCGAACGCCTCGCGGCCGAGCGCACGGAGTACGCGCACGTCATCGTGGACGAGGCCCAGGACCTCACGCCGATGCAGTGGCGCATGGTCGGCCGCAGGGGTCGCCACGCGACCTGGACCGTCGTCGGTGACCCGGCGCAGTCCTCGTGGCCGGACCCGGAGGAGGCGGCAGCCGCGCGCGACGAGGCCCTCGGCACCCGCCCCCGCCGCCGCTTCACGCTCACGGTCAACTACCGCAACCCGTCCGAGGTCGCGGCCGTCGCCAACCAGGTCCTCGCCCTCGCGATGCCCGGCACCGAACCGCCCCGCGCGGTCCGCTCCACGGGCCTCGCCCCGCGCTACGTCGTCGCGGCGGACCACGGCGGCCTCGCGGCCACGGTCCGCGCCGAGACGGAACGCCTGCTCGGCGAGGTGGAGGGTACGGTCGGCGTCGTCGTGGCGATGAACCGCCGCGCGGAAGCGGCGAGTTGGCTCGCGGACCTGGGCCCCCGCGTCGTGGCGCTGGGCAGCCTGGAGGCGAAGGGCCTGGAGTACGACGCGACGCTGGTCGCCGCCCCGGCCGAGATCGCCGAGGAGTCGGTGGTGGGCCTGCGCGTCCTGTACGTGGCCCTGACCCGCGCGACGCAACGCCTGACGGTCGTGGCGGGCGACCGCGACGCCCCCGACGAGAACGGGGTGCCGGACCTGCTGCGGGACTGACGGGCCGGGAGGGGGGCGTCCGTCCCCCTCGGCGCGGAGGAACGGCGGCTGCTCGCCGTGCCGCTCGTCGCACAGGTGCGTCCCCCGCCCGCCACGGGACGCGTGTGCGATGCCTCAGCCGCCGCACCCGCAGCCCGTGACCGTCGGCACGCCCTCGGCCGTCGGCACGCCCTCGGCCGTCGGCACGCCCTCGGCCGTCGGCCGGTCGGCGCAGCAGGTGTCTGCCTTGCCGAGCGCAGGACTCCCGCCCATCTGTTCGGCGTCGGCCTTGACGACGTACACCTCCCACGACTCCTTCCCCGGGCCGTGGACCCAGACCTTGTCCTGGAGGGCATAGCAGCAGGAGGTGCCGTTCTCCTCGAAGGTGGCGAGCCCCGCGTCCTTGAGCCGGTCGGTGGCCGCGGTGACGGCGCCGGTGGACGCGACCTCCACGCCGAGGTGGTCGAGGCGGGTGGCCTGCCCGGGCTCGCCCTCGATGAGGACGAGCTTCAGCGGCGGCTCGGTGACGGCGAAGTTGGCGTAGCCGGGGCGCCGCTTGGCCGGTTCGACGCCGAACAGCCTGGAGTAGAAGGCCACGGAGGCTTCAAGGTCGGCGACGTTCAGAGCGAGCTGGACACGGGACATGACGGTTCTCCCCGACGGTTGATTCGAAGTCTGTCGATGCAAGCTTGCGTCCTGGTTTGAAGGGTGTCAATATAGAAGAATGTCGAAACAGGGACTCCCGGTACTCGGTCAGGACGGCTCCGAGGACTGCTGCCCAAGGCTGCTGACCACGCCGCTGGACGAGGCGCGGGCCGTCGAACTGGCCCGGGTGTTCAAAGCGCTGGGCGACCCGGTGCGGCTGCGGCTGCTGTCGATGATCGCCTCGCGCGCGGGCGGGGAAGTGTGCGTCTGCGACCTCACCCCGGCCTTCGACCTGTCGCAGCCGACGATCTCGCACCACCTGAAGCTGCTCAAGCAGGCCGGGCTCATCGACTCTGAACGGCGCGGGACCTGGGTGTACTACCGTCTGTTGCCGCACACGACCGACCGCCTCGCCGCGATCCTCACCCGTCCCGCCGGAGAGCCGCTGCCCGCCACGACGTCCGCCGGAGAGCCGCTGCCCGTGACCGCGCCCGCCGGGGCCGCGTCGTGAGCGCGGGGGCGGCCCCCGGGCCGGAGCCGGTCGCCGGACGGCTGTCGTTCCTCGATCGCTTCCTCGCGGTGTGGATCGTGCTGGCGATGGCGGCCGGACTCGGACTGGGCCGATCCGTGCCCGGTCTCGGGGACGCGCTGGCGCGGGTGACCGTCACCGGCGTCTCCCTGCCGATCGCGCTCGGCCTGCTCGTGATGATGTACCCGGTCCTGGCCAAGGTCCGCTACGACCGTCTCGACACCGTCACCCGCGACCGCCGCCTGCTGGTGACGTCCCTGCTCCTCAACTGGCTCGTCGGTCCGGCCCTGATGTTCGCGCTCGCCTGGACCTTCCTGCCGAACCTGCCCGAGTACCGCACCGGCCTGATCGTCGTCGGGCTCGCCCGCTGCATCGCCATGGTCGTCATCTGGAACGATCTCGCGTGCGGGGACCGCGAGGCCGCCGCCGTCCTGGTCGCCCTCAACTCCCTCTTCCAGGTCCTCGCCTTCGCCGCGCTGGGCTGGTTCTACCTCTCCGTGCTGCCGGGGTGGCTCGGCCTGGAGCGGACCGCGCTCGACGTGTCCGTGTGGGAGATCGCCCGGTCGGTACTGATCTTCCTGGGCATCCCCCTGCTGGCGGGCTTCCTCACCCGCCGCCTCGGCGAACGGGTCCGGGGCCGCACCTGGTACGAGACGCGATTCGTGCCTCGGATCGGGCCGTTCGCCCTGCTCGGGCTGCTGTTCACCGTCATCGTGCTCTTCGCCCTCCAAGGCGATGCCATCACCTCCCGGCCGCTGGACGTCGCACGCATCGCGCTGCCCCTGCTGGTCTACTTCGCGGTCATGTGGGCCGGGTCCATGGCCGTGGGCCGCGCGGTCGGCCTCGGCTACACCCGGACGACGACGCTGGCCTTCACCGCCGCGGGCAACAACTTCGAGCTGGCCATCGCCGTGGCCATCGCCACGTTCGGCGCGACCTCGGGCCAGGCACTCGCCGGAGTCGTCGGCCCCCTCATCGAGGTGCCCGTCCTGATCGGCCTCGTGTACGTTGCCCTCGCGACCCGCCGCTTCTTCCCCCGGCCCGCGCAGACGGCCGGCTCGACGGCCGTCTCCCCGGAAAGCCCCGCCCGTGCCTGAGACCAAGCCCTCCGTGCTCTTCGTGTGCGTCCACAACGCGGGACGCTCCCAGATGGCCGCCGCGTTCCTGACCCACCTCTCCAAAGGCCGCGTCGAGGTCCGCTCCGTCGGGTCCGCGCCCGCCGCCTCGGTGAACCCCGTCGCCGTCGCGGCCATGGCCGAACGCGGCATCGACCTCTCCGCCGAAACCCCGAAGGCGCTCACCACCGAGGCCGTCCAGGCATCCGACGTGGTGATCACCATGGGATGCGGGGACACCTGCCCCGTGTTCCCCGGCAGGACGTACCGCGACTGGCCGCTCGACGACCCCGCCGGCCAGGGGATCGAGGCGGTCAGGCCGATCCGCGACCGGATCGAGCACCGCGTCCGCGACCTCCTCGCCGAGATCCTGCCTCGCTGACCTAGGGCCTGTCTGACAATTCCCGTCGTCGCCCGGAGGGCGGCCGTGCGGCGTCAGGTGCGTGCTCTCGGCGTGCCGCCCCCAGGCCCTCGTACTGGACGTACTTGGGTCTGGGGGCGGCGCGGCGAGTGGGGGCACCTCCCGGCCGCCAGGCTGGGGGAGCGTGCATGGCGTCGCACGGCAGACGGGAATTGTCAGACAGGCCCTAGGAGGAGAGCGGTCTGCCTTCCTTTGACCGACCGCTCTGCGCACCGCACCCGTCGAACCTCGGCGGGGCGGGCTCAGGGCTCTCGGGTCCAGGACCCGGAGCACCGGTCCGCCGAGCCCGGCGACTCCTCCCCGGGACGGACCAGCCGCAACGCCTCCGCGAGATCCCGCGTCACGGCGAACGCCTCCCACGCGCACCCGCTCCACCGCTCCACGAGACGGGGCTCCCCGGGCCGCACATGCGCCCCGCGCGCCCGCCGCCCCTCGTACAAGGGCACGACCCTGAGCCGCCCCACCCGCTCGTCCCGCCGCGCGGCCCACTCGGCGAGCGGCTCCTCTTCCTCACCCATTCGCCCGAGTCTGTCCCACAAGAGCCCGGCCGACGATCCCCCTCACGGGTGACGCCCCGCCTCCCGCCCCGCCTCCCGCTCCTCGCACCGCTCGGCGAGCCGCCGCAAGCCGGTCGCCAGCAACCGAATGTGCGCGAAGCGCTCCCAGGCGGGCGTGGCGCGGGTCGGCCGCCGCTCCGGCCCGAGCAGATCCCGTACGTACGCGACGAGCGCCGCCATCGCGCGGTCGTCCCCGTAGTCCGGCAGCCCGAGGAGCAACCAGGCCGAGGCATGCGCGAGTTGCGCCATGACGGAGCGCAGCTCGGGGAGCGTGGTCGTCCCGAGCCCGAGCGTGAGCCCCCGCCTGCTCGCGGCCACGGCCTCGCGCAGCCCCTGCCGCCTCTCCGCCTCCGCGCACGGCAACGCCCCGACGCCCCGCTCCCACAGCCGCGCGACGACTTCGTAGGCCGCCCCGATATCGGTCGAGAACATCTCCCCGGTGGCCTGATCCGCGGCGCCGATCCGGCCCTCTCCGACCGCCCCGCTCACCGCCCCTCCTCCTCATGCGGGTGCCGCCGCACGAGCACGCGGCAATCGGCGGCCCGCGAGTGGTCCCCCCGCCCCTCGGCCGCCGCCTCCTCACGCCGAAGCCGTGCGCAGACGGGACAACTCTCAGGTGGCGGAGCCTCGTTGAATTCGCGAATACGCACGGACCGCGTTCCTTCCCGGGTGACGTTTCGGGTGATCGCGACTCACAGTGCCCGCCCGGTGACTACCTTGGCCAGCAGACGCCGTCGCCCCTTCCAGGGCAACAAACGGGACATGCGGGGTGCATATGCCAGAGCTGAAAAGCGAGCCCACACCTGTGAGCCTGCGCAAGATTGTGGCCATTTTCCGCCGGGAGCGGGGTCTGAGCCTCCAACAGGTCGCGGACGGCGCGAAGATCGACCGCAGTTATGTCCACAGGCTGGAGAGCGGCGACCGGGCTTCGCCGGGAGTGCGGGTGGTGCAGGCGCTGGACGACTTCCACGAGGCGGATGGTCTGGTGGTGGGGGCGTGGCTGCTGGACAGGAGCGGTTTTACCAGGACCGCTACGCGCGGTTCAAGGCGGCGGAGGCCCGGGCGACGATCCAGCACAAGTACACGGTCGTTGTGCCGGGGCTGCTTCAGACTGAGGCGTGGGCCAGGCTCGTCCTGTCGCAGGACCCAACTGTCGATCCGGACGGGCTGGAACGCCTAGTGGCCGAGCGCCTGGATCGCCAAGAACTCCTCCGCCGCTCTCCCGCTCCCCATCTGCGCGTGATCCTTGATGAGCTCGCCCTGCTGCGACGCCCGTCGGACCTCGTCACCTGGCAGGAACAACTCCGCCAGTTGATCGACTCAGCCCAGATGCCCGCCATAGTGCTCCAGCTGCTTCCCGTCACCGAAGGAGTGCACGACCTCATGGGCGGCAGCCTCACGTTGTTGTGGGCAGATGACGGCACGGCAGTGGCTTATGCGGAAGGAAACAAGCACGGCCAACTCATCGATGATCCGGACGAGGTGGCTGAGCTGCGGCTGTCCTACGATGGCGTACGCGACAAGGCACTAAGCCCCACGGCAACGCTTGAGAAGCTGCGCCAACTCTTGGAGGAGTCTCAATGAACGCCGTCCCCGCCAACTCCCTCCCGGTCTCGTGGCGCAAGTCCTCGTACAGCAACGGTGGGGACAGCAACTGCGTCGAGATCGGCCTCGGCCACCCCACCGCCGTCCCGGTCCGCGACTCCAAGGTCCCCGCCGGCCCGGCCCTCCTCGTCTCGCCGGAGGCGTTCTCGGTGCTGATCGACGCGGTCGCCACCCGCTGACGCAACTCCCCGCAGCCCGCCGCCCGATGACTAACGGACGGCGGGCTTCGTCGTGCGGGGAGTTGGACAGAAATGCGTTGACCAGCCCCAGTCAACGCACAGGGAGCAGCCCGGATGCCCGACCTGTCGGCCCCCACCTGGCGCAAGTCCTCCAACAGCAGTGGCGGCGACAACAACTGCGTCGAGATCGCTCCCAACCACCCCACCGCCGTCCCCCTCCGCGACTCGCGAGCGCGGGCACGACCACGAACACCTTCGGCGCCAACGACGGCGAATCGCTCACCAAGTCGGAAGGCGCGGACGGCTCCACGTTCTCCGCCGCGTACGGCAACACGGCAGCGGGCTCGAAGTACTCGCCCTCGGAGTCCACGGACGGCCAGTCGAACAAGTCCGCCTACACCTACAACGGCGCGGGCAACTTGGCCTCCTCCAGCAACGCGGAGGCGGCCGAGGCGAAGGTCGACTACAACGACGACGGCACCGTCAAGACCAGCACCGACCCCGGCAACAACACCGATACCTCGTACACGTACAACAGCGACAAGCAATTGACGAAGGTCGACCCGGCCAGCGGCTCACTCAAGTCCCAGTCGTACACCTACGACGCACGGGGCCGCCTGGCCACCGCCACGGACGGCCGCGGCATCACGACCACGACCACGTACGACGACGCCGACCGCGTCCTGAAGGTCGACTACAGCGACTCGACTCCGGACGTCGCCTACACCTACGACGCGTTCGGGCGGACCAAGACGCGTACGGACGGGACGGGGACGGTCACCTATGGGTACGACGACCTGGGCGCGATGACCTCGCGGACCGCGACGTCGGGTGGCGGCACGCTGTCGTACACGTACGACAAGAACGGCAACCGCCTCACCACCACCGACGCGCGCGGCACCACCCAGTACACGTACGACCAGGCCGACAAGCTCACCCAGGCGATCACGGACGCCCCGTCGACGAAGACGAAGATCGGCTTCAGTTACGACGACCGCGGCCGTCGCACGGACACGTACTACGGCACCAACGACGCGAAGACGATCTTCAAGGCGCACGTGCACCAGGACTACGACAAGTCCGGCCGCATCAGCCGCGTCTGGGCCGACCAGGGCCCCGCGACAGACCCGACGCGGCAGTTCGACGCGACGTACTGCCGCAGCCTCGGCTCCACCTCATCCTGCTCGACCGACAAGGCCGACAACACCGGCCTGATCCAGTGGAGTAAGGACAACCTGAGCGGCAAGACCACCAAGTACACGTACGACAAGGCGAATCGCCTGACGAAGGTCGCGACGGACGGGGGTGGCAAGACGTACACCTACACGTACGACGCGCGCGGGAACCGCAAGTCCTCCTCGGACGGCAGCGCGGACCAGTCCCTGGCCTTCGACGCCGCCAACCAGATCACGTCGACCGGCTACGCCTACGACGCCCAGGGCAACCAGACCAAGACCGCCAAGCTGTCCACGGTCACCTACGACGCCGCCAACCGCATGACCGGCGCCAAAACCACCAAGGGCACCAGCAGCTACACCTACGCCGGCGAGGACGCCACCGAACTCGTCTCCCAGACCAGCGACGAGGGCGAGAAAACCGACTACGTCTACGGCGCCCCGGACCAGTACGGCATGCCCGTCATCGAACAGGTCAAGCTCAAGGAGGGGACCGCGTACATCGACCACGACCCCACCACCGGCCAGCCCCTCTCACTCCGGACAACCAACGGGTACGAGGCGTACTACATCGTCGACGGCATCGGAAACCCGGTCCAGTTCATCAACCAGTCCACGGTCCAGTCCACGATCTACGACTACGACCCCTACGGCACCGTCCAAACGACGAAGGAAACCGGCACCGCCGGCACCCAGAACCCCTACCGCTTCGTCGGCGGCACCTACGACAAAACCACCGGCTACGTGAAATACGGCCAACGCTGGTACGACCCCACCACCGGCCGCTTCACTACCCAGGACAAGTACAGCTTCCTCGCCAACCCCGCTCGCGGAAACCGCTACGCGTACGCAGGCGACGACCCGATCAACAGCACTGATCCGACAGGGAAATGGTCGCTTGATGTTGGCGCCAGCTTTTGTCGTGTGCTCTGCGGTGGTGCTGGTGTTTCGATCAACGACGACGGTTCGGTTCACCCCTACATCGAAGGCGGTACCAGCACCGGAAAGGGTCTCAGTCCCACATTTGAACTCAGTAACGGTACTGCCGAAAAGGGTTTCACAGGTTCGGTTTCCTGTGAAATTGGAGGCATGTCATATTCGAAATCAACTGATGGCGCGGAAGGTGCTGGCCCCGGTGGGGTAGAGCCGGGGTGCGATGCATCAGGGAAATACACCTTCTAGCCACAATCGAAGAAGAAAAAGGGAGATGCGGCATGTGGATAGCAAATTACAGGCCTGACGGCCCGTCGTGGGCGCCCATAGCGGCCGTCGTCGTCTTCGCTGTATGCCTGGCTGTCGCCATCGGATTGACGATTCGCGCTCGTCGCCGGGGCCGCGACTAAATGGCAGAATGTCGGGTACGCATGCATGCGGAAAAGCAACACCCCCATGTACTGCGTGCTGACCTCTGTCTTAATTCCCCGGCATAATGAAGGGGAGAGGTCATCGTGGCGCGACCAGGAGAGCGGGGCGGTCACTTGGAAACCGCCCCGCTCTCCTTACCCGTCCGCCACGGAGGCCCTGCGCGCGGACGCGGGCAACCTCGCCCCTTTCCTGCGTCGCGTGGGCGAGGAACACGCTGCGGCCTACGGGCAGATCGTGGTCCGGTCGGTCGCGCCCTTCTTCCGTGAGTTCGTCCTCACCGAGGACGCGACGGAGCGGGTGTCGCTCCGCTGGAAGCAGTACGGCTCCGACACCGTCTTCCCGCCCGACGCGCTCTCCGACGGAACACCGCGCTTCATCTGCCTCGCCGTCCTCCTGCTCCAGCCGCACCCGACCGCCCTGCTGGTCCTGGACGAACCCGAGCTGGGACTGCACCCCTTGGCCCTCACCGTCCTCGCGGAACTGTCCCGCTCGGCGTCCGCCCGCAGCCAGATCCTGGCCGCCACACAATCCGTGACGTTCCCGGAGTCGTTCGTTGACGGGACACCTACTCGGTGCGCAGCACCGAGGCGATGGTCATCCGCGCCGCCGACCGGGCCGGGACCAGGGCTCCGAGGACCGCGATCGCGACACCCGCCAGGAGCATGGCGGCCAGCTGCGGCGCGTGCCACACGTCCTTCATGGACGAGGGGAAGTCCACCACCCCGACGTTGTCCACGACGAGGCGGTGCGCCACGATCCCGAGCGGGATGCCGAGCAGCCCGCCCACCGTCCCCAGCCCGGCGACCGAGGCCACCGTCATCACCACCACCTGCCGGGGAGTCATCCCGATCGACTTGAGCATGCCCAGGTCCCGGCGCCGCTCACGGGTGTTCAGGAGGACGGTGTTGAAGACACCGAGCGACGAGACCAGGGTCAACAGAACCGTGAACACCGTGGAGAAGGTGATGACGGTGGCGGTGCCGGCGTTGCCGGAATCCATCACCGACGCGTGCAGGCCCGGGTCGAGCGCCGCGACCGCCTCGGCGTAGGCGTGTGCGTCGGCGCCGGGGGAGAGCCGCACCGTGTACTCGGTGGCGTGGGCGTCCGGTGCGAGTCGGGCGAACGTCTCCCACGTCGCCTCTGCGGCATTGGCGTGGCCTTCGATGAGCTGCCCCACGACGGTCGCGGTGATCTTCCTGCCGTTCAGCTCCAGCGTGACCCGGTCGCCGAGCTTCAGCCCGCGTTGGGTCAGGAAGGCCGGACCGGCCACGATCTCGCCCGCCGCGGCCGGCGCCCGGCCCTTGACGATGGTGCGCTCGTACAGGGAATCGTCGCCGCGGTAGAAGTCGACGAAGACGGGCTGGGTCTGCCCGGTCATGTTCGCCTGGGACAGCGCGCGGGCCCGTACCCCCTCCGCACCCGGCAGGGACCGCAGCCGGTTCTCGATCTGCGGGTCACTGAGGCGGGGCGGGGTCCGGTCGTTGCCCGACCCCCCGGTCGTCACGTGGACCCGGGCGCCTCCGTCCTCCCTCCCGACGTTGCCGTACGCCACCATGGTGCTGGTCAGTCCGGTCGACAGGGTCACGGTGGTGACCCCGAGAACGATGGCCGCCATGGTCAGCAGCGTGCGGCCGGGGCGGGCGAACGGCTGGCCCAGGCCCAGACTGACCGGGCGCGACAGCCGGGTGGCGCCGAGCAACCGCTGGACGCGCAGCCCGCGCCCGGTCCGCGGCGCGCCGCCCGCGCTGATCGCCCGTGCGGCGGGAAGCCGGTGGGTGCGCAGGGCGGGGACCAGCGCGGCCAGCAGGACGAGGGCGGGCATGCCCACGAGGCAGGCCACGGACAGCCACGGGCTGATGCCGCCGACCGAGGCCCGGCCCACGTCGATGCCGGTGAACGCGACCTTCAGGATCGGCCGGGCCAGCGCGTTGCCGGCCAGCGTGCCCAGCACGCAGCCCACCACCGCCGGTACGGAGAGCATCGTCAGGTAGACGGCGACGACCTGGTTCGGGGTGAAGCCCAGGGCCTTGAGCACCCCTATGTGCCGGTACCCGGAGACGACCGCCCCGCTGACCACGTTGCCGACGATCAGGGCGGAGACGAGCAGGCCGAGGACGCCGAAGAGCGTCATGAACGGGAGGTAGGAGTCGGCGAGGGCGGAGAAAGCACGCTTGAGGGTGAGGTACGTCTGCGCGCCGGTCAGCGATTGCCTGGGCAATCCCGCGGTGGCCCGGGTCAGCGAGGCGCGCAGCCGGGCCTCCGTCGAGGAGTCCGTGAAGCGGTACAGCATTTGGGCGGACGTCGGGTGCAGTGCGGCCATCTGCTCGGGCGAGACCCAGGCGCTCGCCGACTTGCTCATGCTGGTGGCGAATCCGACGACGGTAAGCGTCCTGCTGCCGGGGACCTCCAGCTTGGTGCCGAGGAGCGCGGTGCCGGGGGAGCCCTGGGCGGACCAGTCGATGACGATCTCGCCAAGGG
Organism: Streptomyces sp. NPDC088923; assembly: GCF_044749745.1. Lineage (NCBI taxonomy): Bacteria > Bacillati > Actinomycetota > Actinomycetes > Kitasatosporales > Streptomycetaceae > Streptomyces > Streptomyces sp. NPDC088923. The sequence continues at coordinate 116,339 of NZ_JBIVIO010000002.1, forward strand.
CGTTGGCCCAGTGGCCCTCAAGGAGTTCGATGCGGTCCACGGGGCCTGCCGGATCGGCCCGGCCCACCACGGTGAGGGTGCCGCCGGCCATCCAGAGCCAGTCCTTGGGGATGTCGACGACGACTTGCCCGAACGGTCCAGCCGCACTCTGCACCCCGGCCCGCCGGGCAGTCCGCGCCAACTGCTGCTGCGAGACCTTCGCGGTGTCGAAGGTCGCCACCGTATGGGCACCGCGCTGATCGGCGTAGGCCTTGTCGAAGGGGCCCGAGGCGGCGCTCAGCAGCGCCAGCGCGAGCAGGACAGTCGTGGTGGAGCAGAGCACGACGAGCCCGATGACGAAGGTCTGGAGCCGACGCCGCTTCACGGCCGCGCGCGAGGCTCTCCACACGGCGCTCACGCGCTCGCCTCCAGCGCGCTCTCGCGGGCGACCCGGCCGTCGGCGACTTCGATCAGCCGGCTGGCGCAGCGGGTGGCCAGCTGCGGGTCGTGGGTGACGATCAACAGGGTCTGGCCGATCTGGTTGAGGTCGATCAGCAGATCCATCACCTGTTCTCCCGACCGGCTGTCCAGGGCGCCGGTCGGCTCGTCGGCAAGCAGCAGGGCCGGACGGTTCATCAAGGCCCGTGCCACGGCGACGCGTTGACGCTCTCCGCCGCTGAGCGTCGCCGGATAGTTGTTCCGGCGCCTGGCGACACCGAGTTCGTCCAAGAGCTCCAGGGCACGGCGGCGCGCCTGCCGGGCCGTGGTGCCGGTGAGCTGCGCGGCCAGCGCCACATTGTCCAGGACGGGCAGATCATCGATGAGGTTGAAGAACTGGAAGATCATGCCGACGTTCCGCCGCCGGAACAGGGCCAAGCCCGTTTCGTTCAGCTTCCCGAGGTCATGACCGTGCACCTCGACCGTTCCCGAGGTCGGCCGGTCGAGGCCGGCCACCATGTTGAGCAAGGTGGACTTGCCGCAGCCGGAGGGGCCCATCACGGCGACCGCGTCCCCCGCGGTGATCTCCAGTGACAGGCCGTCGAGGGCCTTCGCGTCGCCGTACTCCTTGTGCACCCGGTCCAGCCGCACCACCACGTGCCGGGCACTGTCGCGATCAGTCGTCATGGCTCGAACGTAGGACGGAGTCCGCCGACGGGGCGTCGCTCCTTGGATGTATCTGTCCGGGCGAGTCATTCCGGGGATGTACCGAACTGCATCCGGGGACTGATGCCAGGCGCGTCGTGCGGCTGCGAAGATGATCCGGTGTGGGGAACCGGGACCATCTGGCTGATCGTCGCCCTGGCGGCGGCGGTTGGCGCCGCCGGGTGTCTGTGCGTGGCGGTGGTCCGGGCACGGCGACTGCACCAGGCGGCTATCGAGGAGCGCGGCTGGCTGCTGGAACGGGAGCGCGAGAGCGCGACGCGGACCGCTGTCGACGCCGAACGGGCCAGGATCGCCACCGAGCTCCACGACATCGTCAGCCACAACGTGAGCCTCATGGTGGTCCAGGCCGGAGCTGCCCGTGAGGTGCTGGCCACGATGCCGGACGAGGCCGCGGCGGCCCTGAGCGCCGTCGAGGCCGCCGGGCGGAACACGATGACCGAGCTGCGGCACCTGCTCGGCCTGCTCGCACCCGCGCAGAACGGCGACGACGAGCCCTACGGTATGGACCTGTCACCGCAGCCGAGCTTGAGCCGGCTCAGCCCGCTGATCGACCGGATCGCCTTTGCCGGCCTGCCCGTGGAGACGCGGATCTCCGGCGAGCCGCGCCCGCTGCCGACCGGGATCGATGTCACCGCCTACCGGATCATCCAGGAGGCGTTGACCAATGCCCTCAAACACGGGGACGGAGCGAAAGCCGAGGTGACGGTGCGATACGCGGACCACTCCCTGCGGGTCGAGGTGCTGAACAGCGGACCGAGCGTCCTGTCGGGCGGCCGGCCCGCGCGGAGAGAGCCGGTCCCGGGCCAGGCGGACGGAACGGGACGCGGGCTGCTCGGCCTGCGGGAGCGGGTCGCCCTCTACGGCGGCGACCTGGACGCCCGCCGCCGCCTCGGCGGCGGCTACCGCGTCCGCGCCCGGCTCCCGCTGGACCGGCCATGACGACGCACGCCGAATCCGCCCCTCGCGTCGTCATCGCCGACGACCAGGAACTGGTCCGCACCGGCTTCCGCCTGATCCTGACCGCCCGCGGCATCGACGTGGTGGGCGAGGCCGGCGACGGAGCCGAGGCCGTGGCCGCCGTACGGAGGCTGCGGCCCGACGTGGTGCTCATGGACATCCGGATGCCTGTCATGGACGGCTTGGATGCCGCCCGGCGCATCCTCGCGCAGGCCACGGACTGCCGGGTGATCATGCTGACCACCTTCGACCTCGACCATTACGTCTACGCCGCCCTCGCCGCCGGAGCCAGCGGATTCCTGCTCAAAGACGTCACCCCCGCGCATCTGGCCGCCGCCGTACGTCTGGTGGACACCGGTGACGCCCTGCTCGCACCCTCGATCACCCGCCGCCTGGTGGAGCGCTTCGCCCCCGGCGCCCCCAGAACCGGCTCGGGCCTCGCGACCCCGGCCGTCCACCGGGACCTGGCCGCACTGACGCCGCGCGAGCGCGAGGTGCTGACGCTCATGGGCCGGGGTCTTTCCAACACCGAACTGGCGCGGGAGCTGACGCTCAGCGAGGCGACTGTGAAGACCCACGTGGCACGGATCTTCGGCAAGCTGACCCTGCGCGACCGGGCCCAGGCCGTCGTCCTCGCCTACGAGACGGGACTCGTCTCACCGGGCGAATCCGCTGCCGACGGGAACCCGGCGGCCGACGGCTCAGCGTCGCGGAAGAGACGTCACTCCGGCTGAGGTGCTGTTGTCCCGGCGATCGCGGTCGTTGCTGAGGTGTCGGCGGCTCCTCCGACCCCGGTACGCGGCCGCTCACTCCGCGTCACCGTCAGGAAAATCCCGCCCGCGGGAATTGCCCCGCCCCCAGCCTTTGTTACCTTGGACGTGGCACCGGTTCGATCCAAGCCCCCGGGCCCAACCATAGGCGCTTCGAGCGCCCACTTGCCGCGAGGCGAGCATGGCGGGCCGGTGTCACAGACTTCAGGGCGGAGCCCCGATCGCGTAGAAGGCGACCGGGGCTTTGTCGTGCGCGGTGGACCCTCTGGCGTCTCCGCGGCCTCCGGTCGGGACCGTGACGCCCCTCACTCGTACCGTAGAACGGAAACGTAATTCCGCGATACGGTCGCCATGCGCCCCCCGGACCGGAAAAACTGTCGCAACCGCCGCACCCGGACCGGTCAGGGCTGTAGGGAGGGTATTCGCGCCTACTCGCCGGTAGGTGCGACGATCGGACCGCACGTCCGGCGGGTCGCCGTTCACCACGGGTCACGATCGGTCGCAAGGAAACAGCAGGTGGAAAGAGGAAGTCGGCATGGCAACGGCGCCCAGCGTCTCCTACTCGATGACGGTCCGTCTTGAGGTGCCCGCGAGCGGTACGGCGGTCTCCCAGCTCACGACGGCCGTCGAGTCCTCCGGGGGCTCGGTGACCGGCCTCGACGTGACGGCGTCCGGTCACGAGAAGCTCCGGATCGACGTCACCATCGCCGCCTCCTCCACGGCACACGCCGACGAGATCGTCAGCAAGCTGCGCGGTATCGAGGGCGTGACCCTCGGCAAGGTCTCCGACCGTACGTTCCTCATGCACCTCGGCGGCAAGATCGAGATGCAGTCCAAGCACCCGATCCGCAACCGTGACGACCTCTCCATGGTCTACACGCCCGGCGTGGCGCGGGTCTGCATGGCGATCGCCGACAACCCCGAGGACGCCCGCCGCCTGACCATCAAGCGCAACTCGGTCGCCGTCGTCACCGACGGCTCCGCCGTGCTCGGTCTCGGCAACATCGGCCCGAAGGCCGCGCTGCCCGTCATGGAGGGCAAGGCGGCGCTCTTCAAGCGCTTCGCGGGCATCGACGCGTGGCCGCTGTGCCTGGACACGCAGGACACCGACGCGATCGTGGAGATCGTCAAGGCGATCGCCCCGGGCTTCGCCGGGATCAACCTGGAGGACATCTCCGCGCCGCGCTGCTTCGAGATCGAGGCCCGCCTGCGCGAGGCGCTCGACATCCCCGTCTTCCACGACGACCAGCACGGCACCGCCATCGTCGTGCTCGCCGCGCTCACCAACGCGCTGCGCGTCGTCGGCAAGAGGATCGAGGACGTGCGCGTCGTCATGTCGGGCGCGGGCGCCGCCGGTACGGCGATCCTCAAGCTCCTCCTCGCGGCCGGTGCCAAGCGCGCCGTCGTCGCCGACATCCACGGCGTCGTGCACTCCGGGCGCACCGACCTGGTCGACGCGGCCCCCGACTCGCCGCTGCGCTGGATCGCCGACAACACCAACCCGGAGAACCTCACGGGGACCCTCAAGGAGGCCGTGCGCGACGCGGACGTCTTCATCGGCGTCTCGGCCCCCAACGTCCTCGACGCGGACGACGTCGCGGCGATGGCGGACGACGCGATCGTCTTCGCGCTCGCCAACCCCGACCCCGAGGTCGACCCGGGCGAGGCGCGCCGCACCGCCGCCGTCGTCGCCACGGGCCGCTCCGACTTCCCGAACCAGATCAACAACGTGCTGGTCTTCCCGGGTGTCTTCCGCGGTCTGCTCGACGCGCAGTCGCGCACCGTCAACACCGAGATGATGCTCGCCGCCGCGACCGCGCTCGCCGATGTCGTGAGCGCCGACGAGCTGAACCGCAACTACATCATCCCCAGCGTCTTCAACGACAAGGTCGCGGGCGCGGTCGCCGGAGCGGTGCGCGACGCCGCCCGCGCGGCCGGTGAGTCGGCGGAGGGCGCCATGAGCGCCCCCGTCGCCCCCGTGGCGGGCTGAGGCGGGTGAAGGGCCCGTACGGGGAGCCGGTTCCGCGACCGGGTCCGTACGGGCCGACGAGGGCTTTCGGCCGAGGTGGTGCGGGGTGCGGACGACCCGTACCGACCCGCGTGGCGGACGTGAGGCACGCCACGCCGGGCATCGGCCCGCCTCCAGCGGGCAGACGTACGGTCGGCGCGTCGCGAATCGCAGCCCCCGCACCCGGCACCTAGGGTGTCGGGCACGAGACACGACGCGCCCGCAGCTCCACGGGGGACCCGGATTGGCGTTCCCGCCGCAGGTGGGGGCAGGATGCCTCTCTGGGCGCGAGGGTCCGTAGAGCAGGACCCGGGTCCGGGGGACCTCGTGGACCCTGGCAGCATCGGCTTCGCTGTTGCCCAACATGCGGCAACGCCGCGTGGCACGCCTCAACGGCAAGAAGAACACGGGAGTACACAACATGAACCGCAGTGAGCTGGTGGCCGCCCTGGCCGACCGTGCCGAGGTGACCCGTAAGGACGCCGACGCCGTGCTGGCCGCGTTCGCCGAGGTGGTCGGTGACGTCGTCGCCAAGGGCGACGAGAAGGTCACCATCCCCGGCTTCCTGACCTTCGAGCGCACGCACCGTGCGGCTCGTACGGCGCGCAACCCGCAGACGGGTGAGCCGATCCAGATCGCGGCGGGTTACTCCGTGAAGGTGTCGGCGGGCTCGAAGCTGAAGGAAGCGGCGAAGGGGAAGTAAGGGGGCGGGTGGCCGTTCGCGGTCGTCGCACCCTCTTTGCCGGGGCGGGCCCCTTTGTGGGGCTCCGCCCCACACCCCGCTCCTCAAACGCCGGAGGGGCTGAAAAAATCAACGTGAAGGGGGCGGTCACCCAGCCGGGTGACCGCCCCCTTCACGTGCGTCCGCTTACGCCAGGCCCTTGCTGGGCAGCTCCACCTTCGCTCCCAGTTCCATCAGCTTGTCCATGAAGTTCTCGTAGCCGCGGTTGATCAGGTCGATGCCGTGGACGTGGCTCGTGCCCTGGGCCGCGAGGGCGGCGATGAGGTAGGAGAAGCCGCCGCGCAGGTCGGGGATGACGAGATCGGCGCCCTGGAGGCGGGTGGGCCCCGAGACGACGGCCGAGTGGAGGAAGTTGCGCTGGCCGAAGCGGCAGTCCGAGCCGCCCAGGCACTCGCGGTAGAGCTGGATCTGCGCGCCCATCTGGTTGAGCGCCGCCGTGAAGCCGAGGCGGGACTCGTAGACCGTCTCGTGGACGATCGAGAGGCCCGTGGCCTGTGTGAGGGCCACGACGAGGGGCTGCTGCCAGTCGGTCTGGAAACCCGGGTGGACGTCCGTCTCCAGCGCGATCGAGTGGAGTTTTCCGCCCGGGTGCCAGAAGCGGATGCCGTCGTCGTCGATCTCGAAGGCGCCGCCGACCTTCCGGTACGTGTTGAGGAACGTCATCATCGAGCGCTGCTGCGCCCCGCGCACGTAGATGTTCCCCTCGGTCGCGAGGGCGGCCGAGGCCCAGGAGGCGGCCTCCAGGCGGTCGGCGAGGGCGCGGTGGCGGTAGCCGCCGAGGCGGTCCACACCGGTGATCCGGATGGTCCGGTCGGTGTCCATCGCGATGATGGCGCCCATCTTCTGGAGGACGCAGATGAGGTCCTCGATCTCGGGCTCCACCGCCGCGTTCGACAGCTCGGTGACGCCCTCCGCGAGCACCGCCGTCAGCAGCACCTGCTCGGTCGCGCCGACCGAGGGGTAGGGCAGCCGGATCTTGGTGCCGCGCAGGCGCGTGGGCGCCTCCAGGTACTGGCCGTCGGCGCGCTTCTCGATGCGGGCGCCGAACTGGCGCAGCACGTCGAAGTGGAAGTCGATGGGTCGGCCGCCGATGTCGCAGCCGCCCAGGCCGGGGATGAAGGCGTGACCCAGGCGGTGCAGCAGGGGGCCGCAGAAGAGGATCGGGATGCGCGAGGAACCGGCGTGCGCGTCGATGTCGGCGACGTTCGCGCTCTCGACGTGCGTCGGGTCCAGGACCAGCTCGCCCGGCTCCTCGCCGGGGCGCACCGTCACGCCGTGGAGCTGGAGCAGGCCGCGCACGACCCGGACGTCACGGATGTCGGGCACGTTGCCCAGCGTGCTCGGCTCGCTGCCGAGCAGCGCGGCGACCATGGCCTTGGGCACGAGGTTCTTCGCGCCTCGGACCCGGATCTCGCCCTCCAGCGGGGTTCCGCCGTGGACAAGCAGTACATCGTCGGTGACGGTCATCGATCTCGCGTTCCGAAGGAGGTGGACAGGGCCGAAGCAAAGCGTAATCGCCGGGGGAGGGCGGACGGCGTGCCTGAACGGGACACAAAACGTCATGAGTTCGCCACAACACGAACGGTCGAGAACCAAATGCGGTACGTCACCGTCCGCGTGTCGTGCGCGGGGGACGCCTCCGTGCGCCCTGAGCTGCGGCGGCGAGCCCGGCGTGACCCACTCCCCGCCCCTTGCGCCGATGCGGGATCATGGCTGTCATGACCGGGGTGTCCTCGCTCACAGGGCGACTGCTCGTCGCCACACCGGCCCTCGCGGACCCGAATTTCGCGCGCGCGGTGGTCCTCGTCCTCGACCATGACGCCGAGGGCACCCTCGGCGTGGTCCTCAACCGGCCGACCCCCGTCGGCGTGGACGACATCCTGGAGGGCTGGGGGCCGCTCGCGGGCGCGCCCGGTGTCGTCTTCCAGGGCGGCCCCGTCTCGCTCGACTCCGCGCTCGGTGTCGCCGTCGTGCCCGGCGAGCCGGGGGCCCGGACGAGCCCGCTGGGCTGGCGGCGCGTGTACGGGGCGATCGGCCTCGTCGACCTGGAGACCCCGCCCGAACTCCTCGCCGCCGCGCTCGGCGCGCTGCGGATCTTCGCCGGGTACGCGGGGTGGGGGCCCGATCAGCTGGAGGACGAGCTGGAGGCGGGGGCCTGGTACGTGGTCGACGCGGAGCCCGGCGACATCTCGGCCGAGCGCCCCGAGTCGCTGTGGCGCGAGGTGCTGCGCAGGCAGCGCGGGACGCTGGCGATGATGGCGACGTATCCCGAGGACGCGAGCCTCAACTGAGGGCTCGCGGGCGTTCCCGCCGGGCCGCCCCGCGTGGGTACCCTAGGAATTTATGAGCACTCTTGAGCCCGAGCGCGGTGGCAGCACCTCCACTCTTGTCGAACCGGTCCCGCAGACCTCGCACGGTGACGGTGATCACGAGCGGTACGCGCACTATGTCCAGAAGGACAAGATCATGGCGAGCGCGCTCGACGGCACGCCCGTCGTCGCCCTGTGCGGGAAGGTCTGGGTGCCGGGCCGCGACCCGAAGAAGTACCCCGTGTGCCCCATGTGCAAGGAGATCTACGACTCCATGGGTCCCGGTGGCGACAACGGCAAGGGCGGCAAGGACGGCAAGGGCGGCGGCAAGAAGTAGCCGCCCCCTCGCGCCCGCGCCCCCTCGCGCCCGCGCCCCGCACGGCCAGGGTCCTCCTCATGCACGGACCCCCGCACCACCGGTCCCGACCGGGCGGTGCGGGGGTTCCGTGCGTCGTGGGCTTCCGCGTGCGCGTCCTTTCGGGAAGTCTGGGGCGATGTTCGAGGGGTTCACGCAGTCCACTGTCAGCACCGGGGAAGCCGAGATCTTCGTACGGCACGGGGGCGAGGGCCCGCCCGTGCTCCTCCTGCACGGCCATCCCCGCACCTCCGCGACCTGGCACCGCGTCGCCCCGCTCCTCGTGGCCCGCGGGTTCACGGTCGTGTGCCCGGACCTGCGCGGCTACGGGCGCTCGCGCGGCCCCGCGCCCTCGCCGGACCACAGCGCCCACTCCAAGCGGGCGGTGGCCGGCGACCTGGCGCGCCTCATGCGGGAGCTGGGGCACCCGCGCTTCCGCCTCGCGGGGCACGACCGGGGCGTCGCCGTCGCCCTGCGGCTCACGCTCGACCACCCCGAAGCCGTCGCGCGCGTCGCGTTCCTCGACGGCATCCCGCTCACCGCGCACCTCGACCGGGTCGACGCCCGCTTCGCGACCCAGTGGTGGCACTGGTTCTTCTTCGCCCAGCCGGATACGCCCGAGCGCGTCATCACCGCCGACCCCGACCGCTGGTACCGGGGCGACCCCGCGCGCATGGGCGTCGAGAACCACGCGGAGTTCCGTGCCGCGACCCGTGACCCCGAGGTCGTCCGCGCCATGCTGGAGGACTACCGGGCCGGGCTCACCGTGGACGCCCGCGACGAGAGGGCGGACAAGGCGGCGGGCCGCCGCGTGCGCTGCCCCGTGCTCGCGCTGTGGTCGCTGCGGGACGACCTGGAGGAACTGCACGGCGACCCGGTGCGGATCTGGCGCGAGTGGGCCGACGACGTGCGCGGGCACGGCATCGACTCCGGACACCACGTCGCCGAGGAGGCGCCGGACACCCTCGCGGCCGACTTGGCCGCCTTCTTCGCGGGCTGACCCGGCGTCGGCTTTCGGCCGCGCGAGAACCCGTCCCTCTCAGGGTCTTCGCATGTCAGCCCCCATCTGGTGGACTAGACCTCATGACTGGACTGGACCACTCGGACCCCACGCCCGAAGCCCCCGCCCCCGGCGTGCTCGGCACCCTCCTCCCCGCCCCCCGCCGCCTCACCCCCGGCGCCGGGACCCTCCGCCTCGATGCCTCCGTGCGGCTCGACGCCGGCCCCGGTACCGGGACCGCCGCGCGGGCCCTGCGGCGCGATCTCGGGGTGCCGCTCGGGCTCGACTTCCCGGAGAGCGGGGACGGGCCCGTCGTACGGCTGCGGGTCGAGGAGAGCGACGCGCCCGAGGCGTACGTCCTGACCGTCGACGGTGACGGCGTACGCATCACCGGCGGCGGGCCCGCCGGGGTCTACTACGGCGTCCAGACGCTCCGCCAGCTCGCCGGACCCGCCGCCCTGCGCCGCGCCCCGCTCACCGCCGCCGCGCCCACCGTCCCCGGTGCCGCGCCCGCGCCCGTACCGGCGCCCGGCGCCGAGATCCCGTACACGGAGATCGAGGACAGCCCCCGCTTCGCCTGGCGCGGCCACCTCCTCGACGTCGCCCGGCACTTCCTGCCCAAGGACAGCGTGCTGCGCACGATCGACCTGCTCGCCGCGCACAAGCTCAACGTCCTGCACTTCCACCTCACCGACGACCAGGGCTGGCGCATCGAGATCGAGCGCTACCCGAAGCTCATGGAGAGGGCCGCCTGGCGCCCGCGCACCAAGCGCGGCCACCGCACCTCCGAGCTGTGGGACGAGACCCCGCACGGCGGCTACTACACGCGCGACGACCTCCGGGAGATCGTCGCCTACGCCGCCGAGCGGCACATCACCGTCGTCCCCGAGATCGACGTGCCCGGGCACTCGCAGGCCGCGATCGCCGCGTACCCGCACCTCGGCAACACGGACGTCGTCGACACGACCGCGCTCGGCGTGTGGGAGACGTGGGGCGTCAACCCGAACGTCCTCGCTCCCACCGAAGAGGTCCTGCGTTTCTACGAGGACGTGTTCACCGAGGTCCTCGACCTCTTCCCGTCCACCTTCTTCCACATCGGCGGCGACGAGTGCCCCAAGGACCAGTGGAAGGCGTCCGCGACCGCCCAGGCGCGCATCGCGGAACTCGGCGTCGGTGACGAGGACGGGCTCCAGAGCTGGTTCATCCGGCACTTCGACACCTGGCTGACCGCGCGCGGGCGGCGGCTCATCGGCTGGGACGAGATCCTGGAGGGCGGGCTCGCGCCCGGCGCCGCGGTCACCTCCTGGCGCGGCTACGCGGGCGGGATCACCGCCGCGCGCGCCGGGCACGACGTCGTCATGTGCCCCGAGCAGCAGGTCTACCTCGACTTCCGGCAGGCCGATGCCGAGGAGGAGCCCGTCCCGATCGGGTGGGTACGGACCATGGAGGACATCTACCGCTTCGAGCCCGTGCCGCCGGAGCTGACCCCGGACGAGGCGCGGCACGTGCTCGGCGCGCAGGCCAACTCCTGGGCCGAGGTGATGGACAGCCAGGACCGCCGCGACTACCAGACCTTCCCGCGCCTCGCCGCGTTCTCCGAGGTCGTCTGGAGCGAACTGCCCGCCCCCGACGCGCGCGACTACGAGGGCTTCGCACGGCGCATGGACGCGGCGCACTACGCGCGGCTCGACGCGCTCGGCGTCGCGTACCGGCCGAAGTCGGGACCGAGGCCCTGGCAGCGGCGCCCCGGCGTCGGCGGCTTCCCGCGGGAGGGCAGGCCGCCGCGCGTGTGAGTCAACGCGGGGCCAGGGGGCGCGGGTCCGGGGGAGCGGGGCGCGAGGCGGCCCGCGCCCGCGCGCTCCCTGCCCCCGGGCAGCCCCGGCCCCGCCCCCACCCCCGCTCCGCACCCGCGCGAAGATGTGCCAGAGTTGCCACGTCCGGCCCGTGACGACGTACCGTACGGCAGCACAGGCCACAGGCGGGACGCGTCCGGGGCAACGGGAAGGGGCAGCCGCTTTGACCACACAGGCACCGAATGCGGCGGTCTCCCTGCCCACCACGCTGGAGGAGGCCGTGGCCGCGCTCGCCGCGACCCCCACCGCCGTGCCCGTCGCGGGCGGCACCGACCTCATGGCCGCCGTCAACGCCGGACTCCTGCGCCCCGCCGCCCTCGTGGGCCTCGGCCGCGTCGCCGAGATCCGCGGCTGGCAGTACCTCGACGGCCACGCCCTGCTCGGCGCCGGGCTCACGCACGCGCGCATGGGCCGCCCCGACTTCGCCGCGCTCATCCCCGCGCTCGCCGCCGCCGCGCGCGCCGCCGGGCCCCCGCACATCCGCAACGCGGGCACCCTCGGCGGCAACATCGCGACCGCCGCCGCCACGGGCGACGCGCTCCCCGTCCTCGCCGCGCTCGAAGCCACCGTGCTCCTCGCGGGCGCGGGCGGCGCGCGCCGCGAGGTCCCCGTCTCGCACCTCCTGACGGGCATGGACCCGCTGCGCGGCGGTGAACTCATCTCCCACGTACGGGTACCGCTCCTGCACGCCCCGCAGGTCTTCCTCAAGGCGACAGGACGTACGGGCCCGGGCCGCGCGGTCGCCTCGCTCGCCCTCGTGCTCGACCCGGCCAGGCGCGCGGTGCGCTGCGCGGTCGGCGCGATCGCGCCCATGCCGCTGCGGCCCCTCGAAGCCGAGGCGTGGGTCTCCGCGCTCGTGGACTGGGACGGCGACCGCAGCCTCGCGCCCGAGGCGCTCGCCGCGTTCGGCGAGTACGTCGCCGCCGCCTGCGTACCCGAACAACCGGCGGGCGAGGACGGCGTCGTGCCCCCGCTCACGCCCGCCGTATCGCACCTGCGGCGCACCGTCGCCGCGCTGGCCCGTCGCGCACTGGGGAGGGCGCTCGCATGAGCGAGGAACAGGACCGGCCCACACCGCCGCAGCAGGACCCCTACGGCGAGGGCCCGGGGCCGTACGGCGGCTGGGAACCCGTTCCGCACACGGACTACGACGCCGACGCGACCGCCTTCGTGAGCCTGCCCGAAGGCCTCCTCGACGCGGCTCCCCTCGCGGCCCCGGGCCACGGCTACGTACCGCCGCGCATCCCGCCCGCCGGTACGGACCCGGGCGCGACCGGGCACTGGGACGTCCCGCGGCAGCAGCCGGAGCCCGGCCCCGAGGCACCCGGCGAACCGGCGTACGGGCCCAGCCCGATGGAGACCACGGTCCAGTTCGCCGCCTTCACGCCCGAGCCCGCCGCCGAGGCCGCACGCGACGCGCAGCCGAGCGAGCCGAGCGCCTCGGGGGCCACCGGACAGTGGCAGATCCCCGTCACAGAGGGCGCGCTGCCGGAGGAGTCCGGCGAGTTCCAGGGCTCCTCGCTCACCTCGCAGTGGTCGAGCACCGCCCCCGCGACCCTCCCCGGCGGCGCGATCGCGCCGTGGGCGGTGGCGGCGCAGGAGGCGCGGGAGGCGGAACGGGACGGGACAGCGACGGCGGAGGAGCCCGCGCCTGGCGGGGACCTGCCCGGCGGCGCGGGGGTGCCGGAGCCCCGGCGGGAGACGGCGCCCGGGTACGTACCGGGCGAGGAGGAGTCTTCGGCGGAACCGGAGGCGGCCGCCCCTCACGAGGCCGGTACCGAAGCCGCTCAAGAGGCGGAGGCGGCCGAGGAGTCCGTACCCGGTGCCGCCGCCGAGGAGACGCCCGAACCCGAGTCCGAACCCGCGCCCGAACCCGCGCCCGAACCCCAGTCCGAACCCGCGCCCGAACCCGAGTCCGCCGCGGAACCCGAGCCCGAAGCCGAAGCCGAAGCCGAAGCCGAGCCGGAACCCGAGCCCCAAGCCGCCACCCTGGTCGCCGGGTTCCCCCTTCCCGACGAGCACCCCCTCGCCTCCTACACGCTCTCCGTCAACGGCGTCGAACGGCCCGTCGAGGCCGCCTGGATCGGGGAGTCGCTGCTCTACGTGCTGCGCGAGCGGCTCGGGCTCGCCGGGGCCAAGGACGGGTGCGCGCAGGGCGAGTGCGGGGCGTGCAACGTCCAGGTGGACGGGCGGCTCGTCGCCTCCTGCCTCGTGCCCGCCGCGACGACCGCCGGGAGCGAGGTCCGTACCGTCGAGGGGCTCGCGCGCGACGGCGAGGCCTCCGACGTGCAGCGCGCGCTCGCCGCGCACGGCGCCGTGCAGTGCGGGTTCTGCGTCCCCGGCATGGCGATGACCGTGCACGACCTGCTGGAGGGCAACCCGGCGCCGACCGTCCTGGAGACCCGGCAGGCGCTGTGCGGGAACCTGTGCCGCTGCTCCGGCTACCGGGGCGTGCTCGACGCCGTCCAGGACGTGGCCGCCGGCCGCCGCGAGGCGAGCGAGGAGCGGGCCGCGGCGAAGGAGGAGGCCGCCGAGGCGGAGGCATCCGCCGGGCACCCCCACGCCCGGGTCCCGCACCAGCCGGGCCCCGTCGACCAGGAACCTGCCACGACCCCGCCCTACGGCACGGACCTCGGCGAGGCCGGGGGCACCTACGGCGCGGGCTTCGCGGTGCCGCCCGAGGGCCCGTACGCACCCGAGGGCCCGTACCCGCCGGAAGGCCCGTACTCGTCCGAAGGCCCCTACCCCCCCGAGGGCCCCTACGAGGACCCCGGTCAGCACACCTACGGCGCAGGTGAGCACTTCGCGCCCCAGGACGGAGGCCAGGCATGAGCGAGTCGACCCTGGAGTCCCTGGAGTCCCTGGGGGCCGAACCGGCCGAGGACCGGCCCCCCTTCGGCCTCGGGACCTCGCTGCCGCCCGCCGAACTGCGCACCAAGACCGAGGGCACCTTCCCGTACGCCGCCGACCTGTGGGCCGAGGGCCTCCTGTGGGCGGCCGTCCTGCGCTCCCCGCACGCGCACGCGCGCATCGTGTCGATCGACACGGGCGAGGCCCTGCGCATGCCGGGCGTCCGCGCCGTGCTCACGCACGAGGACCTGCCCGCCCACTCCTTCGGCGGCGAGCGCCCCGTCTTCGCCTCCGAGGTCGTACGCCACCACGGCGAGGCCATCGCCGCCGTCGCGGCCGACCACCCCGACACGGCGCGCATGGCGGCGGCGGCCGTCCAGGTCACGTACGAGACGCTCGACCCCGTCACCGACCCCGAGGAGTCCTTCGAGGCGGCCCCGCTGCACCCGGACGGGAACCTCGTGCGGCACATCCCGCTGCGCTCCGGCGACCCCGAGGCGGTCGGCGAGATCGTCGTGGACGGGCTCTACCGCATCGGCCGTCAGGACCCCGCGCCGATCGGCGCCGAGGCGGGACTCGCCGTACCGCGCCCGGACGGCGGCGTGGAGCTGTACACCGCGTCGACCGACCCGCACGGCGACCGCGACCTCGCCGCCGCGTGCTACGGGCTCAGCCCCGACCAGGTCAAGGTCGTCGTGACCGGCGTCCCCGGCGCGACGAGCGACCGCGAGGACCAGAGCTTCACACTGCCGCTCGGGCTCCTCGCGATGCGCACCCAGTGCCCCGTCAAGCTCACCGCCTCGCGCGAGGACTCCTTCCTCGGCCACGCCCACCGCCACCCGACCCTGCTCCGCTACCGCCACCACGCCGACGCCGAGGGCCGCCTCGTCAAGGTCGAGGCGCAGATCCTCATGGACGCGGGTGCGTACGCGGGCAGTTCGGGCGAGGCGCTCGCCGCCGCCGTCTCCTTCGCCTGCGGCCCCTACGTCGTCCCGAACGCCTTCGTCGAGGGCTGGGTCGTGCGCACGAACAATCCGCCCTCCGGCCACGTGCGGGGTGAGGGCGCGATGCAGGTGTGCGCCGCGTACGAGGCGCAGATGGACAAGCTCGCGAAGAAACTCGGCGTGGACCCGGCCGAGCTGCGGCTGCGCAACGTCCTCGCGACCGGGGACGTCCTGCCGACCGGGCAGACCGTGACGTGCCCGGCGCCCGTCGCCGAGCTCCTCGAAGTCGTACGGGACGAGGAGTTGCCGCCGCTCCCGAAGGACACCCCCGAGGACGAGTGGCTGCTCCCCGGGGGGCCCGAGGGCGCGGGCGATCCGGCGGCCGTGCGGCGCGGGGTCGGCTACGGGGTCGGCATGGTGCACATGCTCGGCGCGGAGGGCGCGGACGAGGTCGCGACGGCCACGGTGAAGATCCACGACGGCATGGCCACGGTCATCTGCGCGGCGGTCGAGACCGGGCAGGGCTTCTCGACGCTCGCGCGGCAGATCGTGCAGGACGTGCTCGGCGTCGAGGACGTGCGCGTCGCCGCCGTCGACACCGACCAGCCGCCCGCCGGGCCCGCGTGCCACGGCCGCCACACCTGGGTCTCGGGCGGGGCCGTCGAACGCGCGGCCAAGATGGTCCGCACCCAGCTCCTCCAACCCCTCGCGCACACCTTCGGCATGTCCGCCGAACTCCTCCAGATCGCGGACGGCAAGATCACCAGCTACGACGGGGTCCTCTCCACGACGGTCGCGGAGACGCTGGAGGGCAAGGAGCTGTGGGCGACGGCGCAGTGCCGCCCCCACCCCACCGAACCGCTCGACGCGGACGGTCAGGGCGACGCCTTCGTGGGGCTCGCCTTCTGCGCGGTGCGCGCGGTCGTGGACGTGGACATCGAGCTGGGCGCGATCCGGGTCGTCGAGCTGACGGTCGCGCAGGACGTGGGCCGGGTGCTCAACCCGGCGCAGCTGCGCGCCCGGATCGAGGCGGGGGTGACGCAGGGCGTCGGCGCCGCGCTCACGGAGAACCTCCGCACCCCGCGCGGCCTCGTCCGCCACCCCGACCTGACGGGCTACCCGCTCCCGACCGCGCTCGACACCCCGGACATCCGCGTCGTGCGCCTCGTCGAGGAGCGCGACGTCATCGCCCCCTTCGGCGCGAAGGCCGCGAGCGCGGTCCCGGTCGTGACGACCCCGGCGGCGATCGCCTCGGCGGTCCGCGCGGCGACCGGACGGCTCGTGAACAGGCTGCCGATCAGGCCGCAGCAGGCGGTGGCGAACCCGTAGGGGGCAGGGGGCGCGGGGGCCTTACGAGGCGGGCCGTTCGGGGCGCACGCGCGAAGGGGCCGGGCGTCCCCTTCTCCCGGGACGCCCGGCCCTCGCTCGACCGAGGCCGTGATCGGATTCGAACCGACGTAACCGGCTTTGCAGGCCGGCCCCTGAGCCACTCGGGCACACGGCCACGCGCACACGTACGGACCGCTGTCCATGGCCCGCCGTGTGCTGTGCGGTACCCCGACCGTAGGAGCGGGGCCGGGGTGCGGGCAAGGGGGCGGGCGTCCCTGCCACGGAGCCGACATACGGCGTTCACGGGGGGCCATACGCGGTGGCGATCAGAGGGGCGCGTGCGGGCGCGACCGTCCCGTGCCGGCCCGCCCGGAGTCGTACGCCGAAAGGACGAGCGTCCGACCGGCTTCCGACAGGGGCGTATGCCGTATTCGCCCCTTACCCTGGGCCGGTGAGTACGAGCCAGCAGCCCGGCGGCGCCGAAGCCGCCGGCCCCGTCCCGATACCGGCATTCCTCGACCCCGCCCCCGCGCCCGCTCCGAGTGGCGGTGTCCTCTCGCGCCCGTACCTGGCCCTCAGCCTCGGCATCGTCTCCGTCGTCCTGCTCATCGCCTTCGAGGCGACGGCGGTCGGTACGGCGATGCCGGTCGCGGCGCGCGAGCTGCACGGGGTGCCGCTCTACGCCTTCGCCTTCTCCGCGTACTTCACGACGAGCCTGTTCGCGATGGTCCTCGCGGGGCAGTGGGCCGACCGCGCGGGCCCGCTCGCGCCGATCACGCTCGGCATCGGCGGCTTCGCGGCCGGACTGCTGCTGTGCGGCACGGCGGCGAGCATGTGGGTCTTCGTGCTCGGGCGCGCGGTGCAGGGGCTCGGCGGCGGGCTCGTGATCGTCGCGCTGTACGTCGTCGTCAGCCGCGCCTATCCGCGCAGGCTCCAGCCCGCGATCCTCGCCGCGTTCTCGGCGTGCTGGGTCGTGCCCTCGGTCGTGGGGCCGCTCGTCGCGGGGACCGTCACCGAACACCTCGGCTGGCGGTGGGTCTTCCTCGGCATCCCCGTCCTCATCCTGCTCCCGCTCCTCCTCGCCCTCCCGCAGATCCGCCGCCGCGCCGCCGGGCCGCTGCCCGCCGACCCGGACGCGCCGCCGCGCGCCGCGCCCCGGGGCCGCCTCGCCTGGGCCTTCGCGCTCTCGCTCGCGGCCGGGCTGCTCCAGTACGCGGCCGGCGACCTGCACTGGTGGTCGCTGCCGCCCGCCCTCGCCGGCGCGGTGCTGCTCGCCCTGGCGGTACGGGTGCTGCTGCCGCGCGGGACGTGGCGCGCGGCGCGCGGCCTCCCCGCCGTCGTGCTGCTGCGCGGGGTCGCGGCGGGCGCGTTCATCGCGGCCGAGTCCTTCGTCCCGCTCATGCTCGTGACGCAGCGGGGGCTGAGCCCGACGCTCGCGGGGCTCTCCCTCGCGCTCGGCGGCAGCACGTGGGCCTTCGGGAGCTGGGCGCAGGCACGGCCCGCCTGGGCCGCGTACCGCAGGACGTTCATGACCTTCGGCATGGTGCTCGTCGCGCTGGCGATCGCGACGGCCCCCGGCGTGCTGCTCTCCTGGACGCCGGTGTGGATCGTCGCGGTGGCGTGGGCCTTCGGCTGCTTCGGGATGGGCATCGTCACCTCGGGCACAAGCACGCTGCTCCTCGAACTCTCGGCCCCCGAGGAGGCGGGCACGAACTCGGCGGCCCTCCAGATGTCGGACGGCCTCTCCAACGTGCTCCTGCTCGCGCTGGGCGGCGCGGCTTTCGCGGCGGCGGGAGGCGGGGCGGTGGGGGCGGCGAGCACCGCGCACGAGGTCGCGGCCGGGACGGCGGCGCAGGCGGGCGCGGGGCACCCGGCGGCCTTCGCGGCGGTGTTCCTGCCGCTGGCGGGGGTGGCGGCGGTGGGGGTCCTGGTGGCGCGGCGGACGCGGGGGTAGGGGAGGGCGGGAGCGGAGGGCGGCGGGGCGGGAGCGGGGGGTGGCGGGGCGTGTGCCCCGCCGGGTCCGTGCCGCTCCCGTACGGCGTCGCGTGGGCGCGGCGCACTGCTCCCGTACCGCGCTCCCGTGCGCCTTCGCTCAGCGGGACGACGCCGTTCAGGTTCACCGAGACGACCTGGTTCCACGGGTCGTCGCCGCGGGAGGGGCTCCGCGTGTCCGGACCCGCTGCCCGCGCCATGGGTCGGCCCGAACGGCCTGTGCGATCTCGCCGCACAGCGCTGCGGCCCCCTCTCCGGGTGAGAAGGGGCCGCAACGGGTGCTTCGGTCAGCGTGCCTCGGAGTGCTTCGCCATGCTGACGAGGCCGGTCCAGGAGTGCGAAGTCAGGTTCAGGACGGGTCCGTTGGGGAGTTTGCTGTCGTAC
>NZ_JBIVIO010000002.1:135067-808024 GCF_044749745.1 Streptomyces sp. NPDC088923
GACGAGGCCGGTCCAGGAGTGCGAAGTCAGGTTCAGGACGGGTCCGTTGGGGAGTTTGCTGTCCCGTACGGGTACGAGCCCGCTGGTCAGCAGGTCCGCGCTGCACTCCACGCAGGCACCGCCGTTGGAGCTGTAGGACGACTTTTGCCAGCGGAGAGTTGTCACAGCTTGCCCTTTCGTGCCTGAGTGATCAGCGCCACCGTAGCCGACGGCGACAGCGCTTCGGCCATGAGGTGATGATAGGCCGCCCGGATGCCCAGCAGTCTTGATGGTTCCCGCTCCATCTGGCCTTGAATTTGCGATTCCGCGTAACCCACTTGGCTGCCGTCAGCCATCGTCAGCAGGTAGACGGGCAGATTGAAGGGGCGAGCCTGCCCCAGCGCGTGGGGCGCCACCTGGAGAACCGCGTTCGGACGCGCGGCGAAGGCCGCCAACGCCTCGAACTGTTCTTGCATCACGCCGTCGCTCCCCACTCGGTGACGCAGGCAGCTTTCATCCATGATCACGAGCATCATGGGAGGGCGTAGTCGCTGCAACGACGCCTGGCGTTTGGCCAGGTAGGTGAGCCTGTGTTCCGCTTGTTCCTCGGTGATGAGGCCCCGCCACACGTCCGCCTCGGCCAAGGCGCGCGCGTACGCGGGAGTTTGCAGCAGACCGGGTACGAGACCGATCTCGAACAGCCTTATTTCGACGGCTCGTTCTTCCGCCCGCGATCGGCGTCCAGGAGAGCTTCGTTCACGATCCCCCCTTCCTTTTTGACAGGTTGAAGTGGTCCCGACTGTACGTCAGCTTGTACTCCAGTGTGACGGCTTCGCTACAGAGGGGGACCAGTATGGCGAACGAGCCCCAGCCGGAAACGGCGCGCACCTCACCGACCGACAGCGAACCCTGCGCGACGTGCCACACGTGGCGGTTGGCGGAGAGGGGCGCGGAAGCGGAACGGGACTACTCGCGGGCGGCTGACTGTCGCGTCATGCTCAGGCGGCATCGCGCCGACGCGCACGGCGGTTCCGAGTGACGACCTCTGAGGAGAGCGCCGGGCGGCTCAGCGTCGGGCGCTACGCCCGCGACCGGAGGACCGGCCTCGTCGGACGGGTGATGGGGCACGTAGGCCCGTACACGCAGCTGCGCCCGGTCAGGGGTGGGTGTGAATGGGACGCGGACCCGGTGGACTTGGAAGAACTCGGCGGCTCGGACGAACTGAGCGCCAAGGTCGCGGAGAAGAACAGGGAATCGGCGGTGGGGCTCGCGATGAAGTACCCGAATCCCCTTTGATCGGGCAGGGTCTCGGCTACCGGTAAGGCCCGGTGACCGGGCTCGCTGGCCACGCGCCGATGGCGCGTGGCGCGTGACCGACACGGCCGCCTCAGTTTCCGGAGCGCCCGGACGGGGCGGCACTCTCAGGGCTTGCGCGCGACGCCCACCCAGAACGGCAGCGTCGCCGTGTCGAGGAGCTTGTCGGGGAGGTCGCCCAGCTCCGGGCGCCAGTTGTCCGGGCCCACGAGGCCGGGTTCGACGAAGGTGAAGCCCTCGAAGAAACGGGCGATCTCCTCGCGGGGGCGCAGGGCGAGCGTGATCCGCCCGGCCCGGTACCGCTCGTCCGCCTCGTCCACCCGCGCGTCGTTCGCCTTGAAACCCGCCTGTGTCACGACGAGTTGGCTGCCCGGAGCGAGGGCGTCCCGCAAAGTGGCCACGATCTCGTGCGCGCCCTGCTCGTCGCTGATGAAGTGCAGCAGGGCGATGAGGGAGAGCTGCACGGGCCGGTCGAAGTCGAGGATTTTCGCGGCCTCTTCGAGGATCTTCCCCGGCTCCCGCGCATCCCCCTGCACATAGGCCGTGACCCCTTCGGGCGTCCCCGTCATCAACGCCTCGGCATGCGCCAGCACGATCGGGTCGTTGTCGCAGTACACGACGCGCGCCTCGGGGGCCACCTCCTGCGCGACCTGGTGCAGGTTCGGGGCGGTCGGTATCCCCGTACCGATGTCGAGGAACTGCCGCATGCCCTCCTCGGCCGCCCATCGCGTCACCCGGCGCATGACCGCCCGGTTCGACCGCGCCATGTCCCGCACCCCCGGCTCCAGGGCGAGCATCCGCCGCCCCAACTCCTCGTCCGCCGGGTAGTTGTCCTTGCCGCCGAGGTAGAAGTCGTAGACACGGGCGGGGTGGGGCGTGCTGGTGTCGATGACGGCCGGGGCGGAGGCGGGAAGCGATGGGTCGGAGTGGGGCACGGGAACTCCTCAGGCGGGGTCGCTGGTTCGTGTGCGCGAGCGATCAACTCCCGCAAACTACCCGCCAAGAGCCCGCCGGGCGAGCCTCATTCCCGCGTCTCCGCAGCCACCCACGCCAGGTACTCCGCGCTGCCGCCCGTCAGCGGCAAGGCGATGATCTCCGGTGTGTCGTAGGTGTGTTCCGCCCTGATCCGGGCTTCCAGGGCGTCGTACCGCGCCGCCGTCGTCTTGTACGTGACACGCCACTCGGTGTCCGTCGTCACCTCG
Source organism: Streptomyces sp. NPDC088923 (assembly GCF_044749745.1). Classification (NCBI taxonomy): domain Bacteria; kingdom Bacillati; phylum Actinomycetota; class Actinomycetes; order Kitasatosporales; family Streptomycetaceae; genus Streptomyces; species Streptomyces sp. NPDC088923. The sequence goes on from NZ_JBIVIO010000002.1 coordinate 137,563, forward strand.
CCCTCCCAGCGGTACACGCTCGTGAGCGGCCCGTCGATCTGCGCGCACGCGGCGAGGCGCGACTCGACGGCCCGCGCGGCGAGGTGGCGGGCACGCTCCTCGGAGTCGGTGGTGGTGAGGACGGTGAGGAAGCGGGTGGGGTCGGTCATGGGGCGAAGATAGCGGGCCGGTGAGAATCCGAAGCCACTCAGCCCGCCGCCCCGGCGAGGATGCGGGCCGCGCCCTGGGCGAGCAGGGATTCCGCCACCGTCAGCGACAGCTTCTCCGGCTCGGCCGCCGGACCCTCCGCCGTGGCGGTGATCTGCTCGGTGCCGTCGGGGGTGGTCACGGCCGCGTGGAGGCGGAGGCGGGTGGGGGAGGGGCGGCTCGTCCAGGTGCCGAGGGGGACGGAGCAGCCGCCGTGGAGTTCGGCGAGCAGCACGCGTTCGGCCCGCACCGCCGCATCCGTCGCCGCGTCCCCGCTCCCGGCGAGGAGACGGGCCGCCTCGCTGTCCTCCCGCACCTGGATCGCGAGCGCCCCCTGACCGGGCGCGGGCGGGTACGCCTCCGGGTCCAGGTACTCGGTGATCTCGCCCGCGAGCCCGAGACGGTGCAACCCGGCCGCCGCGAGGACGACGGCGTCGAGCGTGCGGGTACGGGCCAGCCGGGCCGGGACGTTGCCCCGCACCGGGACCACCTCCAGGTCCGGCCGCAGGGCGAGGAGCTGCGCGATCCGCCGCGTCGAGCCCGTACCGACCCTCGCTCCCGTGGGCAGTCCCGCGAGCGTCGCCCCGCACAGCGCGTCGCGCACGTCCTCGCGCGGACCCGGCGTGCGGAGCAGCACCGTGCCGGGGGCCGGTGCGGTCGGGAGGTCCTTGAGGCTGTGCACGACGATGTCCACCTCGCCCCGTACCAGCGCCGCCTCCTGCCGCGAGGAGAAGGCCGAGACACCCGCGCGCCGCGTCACCTCGGCCACCGTGGGCGTGCGCCGGTCCGCGTCCCCGGCCTCCGTGATCACCCGCCGCACGAACCGGACCCCCGGCACCTCGCGCTCCCAGCGCTCCACCATCTCCCGCACCTGCGCCCGCGCCAGCGCGCTCCCGCGCGAGCCGACCGCCACCACGTTCTCCGCCACGCCGCTCGACTCCCTCACCGCTCCGCTCCTCGGGCCGTCCGAGTCTAGGTAGGCCCGGCAGACGGCCATGCCAACGCACTGTCGCCAAGCGGGTTGCCGGGCAGGAAACGGGGCAGCGCCTCTCCGGTGGCACCGTGCTCGTGACAGCGCGCCCACGCCCTGTGCCGTCCCGGTGTGACCCCCGTCGCACCCGTGCCCTTCCTTTGTGCCGGGCGCCGTGCCCGTCCTCGGGGCGGGGATAGGGTGGCTGCTCGTCCACGCAGCCGAGCCTGATTCAGCGGAGAACGTGACTACCACCCCCACCTCCTCCACACACCTCTCTCCCGCCTTCCCCGGCCGGGCCCCCTGGGGTACGGCGGGGAAGCTGCGCGCCTGGCAGGAGGGCGCGATGGAGCGGTACGTACAGGAACAGCCGCGCGACTTCCTCGCGGTCGCCACTCCCGGCGCCGGGAAAACGACCTTCGCGCTCACGCTCGCCTCTTGGCTGCTGCACCACCACGTCGTCCAGCAGATCACCGTCGTCGCCCCGACCGAGCACCTCAAGAAGCAGTGGGCGGAGGCCGCCGCGCGCATAGGGATCAAGCTCGACCCGGACTACAGCGCGGGCCCCGTCTCCAAGGAGTACGTGGGCGTCGCCGTCACCTACGCGGGCGTCGGGGTGCGCCCGATGCTGCACCGCAACCGCGTCGAGCAGCGCAAGACCCTCGTCATCCTCGACGAGATCCACCACGCGGGCGACTCCAAGTCCTGGGGCGAGGCGTGCCTCGAAGCCTTCGAACCCGCGACCCGCCGCCTCGCCCTCACCGGCACCCCCTTCCGCTCCGACACCAACCCCATCCCCTTCGTCACCTACGCGGAAGGCAACGACGGCATCCGCCGCTCCGCCGCCGACTACACCTACGGCTACGGCAACGCCCTCGCCGACGGCGTCGTGCGCCCGGTCATCTTCCTCTCCTACAGCGGCAACATGCGCTGGCGCACGAAGGCGGGCGACGAGATCGCCGCACGGCTCGGCGAGCCCATGACCAAGGACGCGATCTCGCAGGCCTGGCGCACCGCGCTCGACCCGCGCGGCGAGTGGATGCCGAACGTGCTGCGCGCCGCCGACCAGCGCCTCACCGAGGTCCGCAAGGGCATCCCCGACGCCGGCGGCCTCGTCATCGCCTCCGACCAGGACCAGGCCCGCGCCTACGCCAAGCTCATCCGCGAGATCACCGGCACCAAGGCGACGCTCGTCCTCTCCGACGACTCCGGCGCCTCCGACAACATCGACACGTTCTCGCACAACGAGGACCGCTGGATGGTCGCCGTCCGCATGGTCTCCGAAGGCGTCGACGTGCCGCGCCTCGCCGTCGGCGTCTACGCCACCACCATCTCCACGCCGCTCTTCTTCGCCCAGGCCGTCGGCCGCTTCGTGCGTTCGCGCAGGCGCGGCGAGACCGCCTCCGTCTTCCTCCCCACCGTCCCCGACCTGCTCGGCCACGCCAACGCCCTTGAGCTGGAACGGGATCACGTCCTCGACAAGCCGAAGAAGAACGGCGAGGAGGACCCGTACGCCGAGTCCGAGAAGGAGATGGACGAGGCGAACAAGGAGCAGGACGAGGACACCGGCGAGCAGGAGGAGTTCTCCTTCGAGGCGCTGGAGTCCGAGGCCGTCTTCGACCGCGTCCTCTTCGACGGCGCCGAGTTCGGCATGCAGGCGCACCCCGGCAGCGAGGAGGAGCAGGACTACCTCGGCATCCCGGGGCTCCTCGAACCCGACCAGGTGCAGATGCTGCTCCAGAAGCGGCAGGCCAAGCAGATCGCGACGAGCCGCAAGAAACCGGCGGAGGACGCCGACCTTCTCGAACTCCCCGCCGAGCGGCGGCCCGTCGTCTCGCACAAGGAACTCCTCGAACTGCGCAAGCAGCTCAACACCCTCGTCAGCGCCTACACCCACCAGAGCGGCAAACCGCACGGCGTGATCCACACCGAACTGCGCCGCGTGTGCGGCGGGCCGCCGAGCGCGGAGGCGACGGCGGGGCAGATCCGGCAGCGCATCGACAAGGTGCGGGAGTGGGCCACGCGGATGAAGTGAGGCAGCGGCGCAGGCGCACCGGCGGCAGGGCGGGCGGGGCGGCGACGCACCGCCCGCGACCCGTCCCGGGCGCCGCGCCTCCCCTTGTGTGCTTTCCGTGTACATGCTGAGTTCCTCAAGAGGTAATACGGACGGTTCGGCTCCGTTACCGCCCGGATACTGGACAACGCCTTCCGCTGAGCGGGGACCGCTCGCTACTGTCCGGGCAACGCACACGCCCCGTGGCAGCGTCGCCCCGGAGCGCAGCCGGTGCGACTCGCAGGCGGACCGGGTACGAGGTGCCGTGCGCCGGACGGGACCGGTGGCCCCGCGCCCGTACGGTCGGGCCCCGCCGCACCTCATCGAAGGAGTGGGCGTCGTGACCGCGGAGACCTCTCAGACGCTCGACCGTGGACTCAAGGTCCTCAAACTGCTCGCCGAGACCGATCACGGTCTCACCGTCACCGAACTCTCGGCCCGGCTCGGGGTCAACCGCACCGTCGTCTACCGCCTCCTGGCCACGCTGGAACTGCACGCGCTGATCCGGCGCGACCTCGGGGGCCGCGCGCGCATCGGGCTCGGCGTGCTCGGTCTGGGCAGGCAGGTGCACCCGCTCGTGCGGGAGGCCGCGCTGCCGGCGCTGCGCTCCCTCGCCGAGGACATCGGCGCGACCGCGCACCTCACGCTCGTCGACGGCAGCGACGCGCTCGCCGTCGCCGTCGTCGAGCCCACCTGGACCGACTTCCACGTCGCCTACCGCACCGGCTTCCGCCACGCCCTCGACCAGGGCGCGGCGGGCCGGGCCATCCTCGCCTCCCGCACCCCGGCGGGCCGCACCGTCCCCACCTGCACCCTCACCCGCGACGAACTCGACGCGGGCGCCTGCGGAGCCGCGGCCCCCCTCCTCGGCGTCACGGGCCTCGAAGGCAGCGTCGGCGTCGTGATGCTCCCCGACTCCGTCCCCGAACGCGTCGCGCAACGCGTCGTGGACGCCGCCCGCGAGGTGGCGGACGCCCTGCGCTGAGGGGGCGGGCGCCCTGCGCTGAGGGGAATGGTGGGGAAGCGGTCGGTGGGGTGGCCCGTGCGAGTCGGCGGGGTGGCCCGGGCCGGGCCGCCGGATGGCTCGGGCGAGGCGGTGGGGCGGCTTGGGCCCGGGTGGCCGGGCAGCTTGCCCCGGGTGGCACGGGCTTGCGCTGAGCGGGGGCGGACCCCCTGCGGCGAGCAGCGCCCCGCGCCGAGCGGGCGGCTTTGCGCCGGATGACGGCCGCTCGCATTGAACGGCCAGGCGCTGTGCCCCGAGCGGGCACCCTGCCCCGAGCCGGCACCCTGCCCCGAGCCGGCGCCCTGCCCCGAGCGGCCGTCTGGGGCTGAGCGTGGGGGGAGGCCCGCGCCGGGCGGGGGCGGGGCGAGTTGCGCGGGCGGCGCGGCTGGCGCGGGTGGGGACGCCGGGGGCCGAGTGGCTCGCGTTAGATTGTGGGCGTGTCCTTCCGTCTCAGGCGCCCCCGCGTCCTCCTCCTGTGCGTCCTGCCGGTGCTCGCGCTGATTCTCGTCGCCGCGCTCGCACCGCTGCCGTTCACCGTCGCCCAGCCCGGCACCACGGCGAACGTGCTCGGTTCGGACAAGGGGCAGAAGGTCATCACGATCAGCGGCGCCCCCCAACGCCGCACCAGTGGACAGCTCAGGATGACGACCATCCTCGCCACCGCCCCCGACGCGACCGTCAAGCTCGGGGACGTGATCGACGGCTACTTCCGCACCGACCGCGCCGTCATGCCGCGCGGCTCGGTCTACCCCGGCGGCGACATCAAGGAGATCGAGAGGCACAACCTCGCCGACATGCGCTCCTCCCAGGACCACGCCACCAACGCCGCCCTCTCCTTCCTGGGCCGCACCGACGAGAACGTCAACGTCACGCTGCGCCTCGCCGACGTCGGCGGCCCGAGCGCCGGGCTCCTCTTCTCGCTCGGCATCGTCGACAAACTCGACGGCGACGGCAAGGGCGGCGACCTCACCGGGGGCCGCACCATCGCGGGTACGGGCACGATCACCGACGGCGGCGAGGTCGGTGCGGTCGGAGGCGTCGCGCTCAAGACGAAGGCCGCCCGCCGCGACGGCGCGAGCGTCTTCCTCGTCCCGAAGGACGAGTGCTCCGACGCCCGCTCCGAACTCCCGAAGGGCCTCCGCCTCATCCCCGTCACCACGCTCAAGGGTGCGGTCTCCGCGCTGCGCGCGCTCAACGACGGCGGCAAGGTACCGAGTTGCTGACCGCGCGAGCCGCATCGGCAAGCTGAGCCACCCCGGCACCGGCCTCACGCGCGCACCAGCGCGCACCACCGCGCGCCCCGGCACCGGCCTCACGCGCGCACCACCGCGCGCCCCGGGACCGCGAGCCGCAGCCCCAGGCCGACGAGCCCCCAGCCGAAGCGCGCCCGCAGCCCCCGTATGTCCCTCGCGCCCAGCGCCTGTTCCGCTTGTCGCGCGTGCTCCCCGCGGAGCCCCCGCTTCCGGGCGAGCGCGTCGGCGGTGGCCTCGGCCCGCAGGTCCCTGGCCCGGTAGGAGTGCAGCAACTGGTGGTCGGTCTCCAGGATTCCGAAGGCTCCCATGAGGACGTGCTTTCCGTAGATCTCGTACGACATGGCTGCCGCCTGCCTCTCTGCGACGTGCGAAGTGAACGTTTGTTCGAATGAATGGTCGTGCGGTGCCCCGTCGCGCGGACCGGGCGCGCGGGACCCGCGCCCTTCATGGGTGCCTCAGGTGCGGGCCTGGCGGTGCATCGGCAGGGCGTGGAGGTGCACTCGGACCTCCTGCCGCCCTGCCTCCTTCGCGTCCCGCCCGTCGTACTCGTTGACGAGAGCGAGCAGTCGCTTGCTCAGTTCCGTCAGCTCTTCCGGGGTCAGGTGCAGGCTCATGTCGCTGAACGTCCCCGCCTCGTTCCACGGCGTACCGCGCCAGCGGTCGCGGTCGGCGACCCAGGCGGCCGTCTCGCGGTAGTGCGACGAAGCGAGTTCGTGGAGCAGGACATCGGCCGCGCCTCGCAGTTCGGGGTTGTCCTGGTCGATCTCGCCCGCGTCGAAGGTGATCGAGTCGGGGACCGCGCGCCACCAGCGCTCGCGCCCCTTCCCGTGCTCCGGGTCGTCCTCGACGAAGCCGTACTCCGCGAGCTGGCGCAAGTGGTAGCTCGTCGCGCCGCTCGACTCGCCCAGCTCCTTGGCCAGCTGCGACGCGGTGGCGGGACCGCCGCGCCGCAGGGAGTTGAACAGCTGCATGCGCAGCGGGTGGGCGAAGCCGCGCAGCCCGCGCGCGTCGAGCTGCCGCGTCGTGTGTGCGATGGCCTCTTCGGCGGGCGTCAGGTCCTCGTTCATGGCACTACCGTAGGCAACGCAAAGACTCTTTGCAAGGTATTTTTGCAAAGAGCCTTTGCGTTCATCCGGAAGGGTGAACTCCACCTCGCCGGAGGCGGGTTCAGAACACGACCACCGGCTTCACCGTCGCCCCCGAGGCCGAGTCCTCGAACGCCTTGTTGATGTCCTCGAACGCGTACCGCTTGACCAGCTTCTCCACCGGGAAGCGGCCCTGCGACCACAGTTCCACCAGGCGCGGGATGAAGTTCTGCGAGACCGAGCTGCCCTGGATGATCGTCTTGAAGGTCCAGCCCTTGGGGAGCGAGAGGCCGATCTCGAAGGGGACCTCCGTGCCGGCGGGGGCCGAGCCGACGGTGGCGAGGACGCCCCGTACCGCCAGCGCGTTCGCCAGGTGCGAGAGGACGGCGGGGACGGCGGTCGTGTCGAGGATGTAGTCGACGCCCCGGCCGCCGGTGATCCGCTCCAGCTCCGCGCCGAGGTCGGTGGTCCCGCTGTTGACGGTGTGCGTCGCGCCCAGCTCGCGGGCCAGTTCGAGGCGCGAGTCGTGCACGTCCACGGCGATCACCGTGCCGCACCCGGCCACCCCGGCCGCCATGATCGCCGCGAGCCCGACCCCGCCCGCGCCCGCGACGGCGAGCACGGAGCCCGCCTCCGGACGCAGGTCGTTGAGCACCGAGCCCGCACCGGTCTGGATGCCGCAGCCGAGCGGTGCCAGGAGCTCCAGCGGCACGTCGGCGGGCACCGGCACGACGCTCCGCTCCAGCGCGTTGACGTACGTACTGAAGGAGGACTGCCCGAAGTAGTGCGAGGAGACGACCTCGCCGGCCTCGGTGGACAGGGAGGTGGACCCGTCGCGGCGACGGCCCGCGAAATCGACGCTCATCATGTTGGCGCAGTACGCCACGTCGCCCGCCAGGCACTGCGCGCAGTGACCGCAGTACGCGGCCGAGAGGATGACGTGGTCGCCCGGCTCGACGCTCGTGACGTCGGCCCCGACCTCCTCGACGATCCCCGCGCCCTCGTGCCCGAGCACGGCGGGCAGCGGCGTCGGGTAGACGCCGTCCCGCGTCAGCGCGTCGTTGTGGCAGATGCCCGAGGCCACGAGCCTGACCCGGACCTCGTCGTTGCGGATGTCGTCCAGGCGCAGCTCCTCGATGCTCAGCGGGGCCTTGCGCTCCCGGGCGACAGCGGCGGTGACCGTCTTCATGGCGTCGTACTCCTGTGCTTCGCAATAGGGAACCAAAACGTTCCTTATCTGTACGGTACTGCGCCCCGCCGGAAGCGCGGGCGCGCCCCCTTCCCCCTCGGGGCCCGCTGCCCCCCTGGGGCCCGCCGCCGCGTCACGCGCCCCCTTACTCCCCTCCCTTCTTCACGAACCCCTCCTCCTCCAGCCAGTCCCGCGCCACGTCGTGCGGGTCCTCGCCGTCCACGTCCACCTTCGCGTTCAGCTCCAGCGCCACCGCGTTCGTCAGCTTCTTCGTGATCGGCGCCAGCACCGTCTCCATCCGCGGGTGCTCTTCGAGCGACTTCGTGTGGAAGACGGGCGCCACGTTGTAGTTCGGGAAGAAATGCTTGTCGTCCTTCATGACCTTCAGGTTCAGCGCCTTGACGCGGCCGTCCGTCGTGAACACCTCGCCGAAGACGCACGCCCCCTTCGCGGTCTGCGTGTAGACGATGCCGCCCGCCATCTTGGTGACGCGCGAGTTCGGGATGTTCATGCCGTAGGCCCGCTTGAGCCCGTTGAGCCCGTCCTCGCGCGCCGCGAACTCGCCCTCGACGCACAGCGTCACCGCGCCGGGGTTCTTCTTCGACAGCGCCGCGACGTCGGAGAGGGTCTTCGTGCGGTACTTCCGCTCGTTTCGCTGGTTGAGCGCGAGCGCGTACGTGTTGTTGAGCGGCCCGGGCGGCCCCCACGTGATGCCGTTGCGCCGGTCCGCGTCGCGCACGGCGACCCACTGCTCGTGCGGGTCGATGATCGGTTTCGTGTGGCCGAGGTACGTGATCCAGCCGGTCCCCGTGTACTCGTACATCGCGTCCGCCGTGCCGCTCTTGACGGCCTCGCGCGCGCCGATCGAGCCCTGGATGCCGGTACGGTCCAGGACGTCGGCGCCCGCCGCCTTGAAGGCGATGCCCATGATCGCGCCGAGCACGAGCTGTTCGGTGAACTCCTTCGAGGTCACGGTGATCTTCGCGTCCTTGAGCGGCTCGCCCTTGCCCACGGACCCAGGCCCGACGTCGTCCACGAGCGGGCTGCCACTCGTGAGCCCGCACCCCGCCGCGCCGATCAGGAGCGCCCCGGCGAGCGCGGCGACGGCGGTACGGGGGTACTTCGGGCCGGTGCGGAGGCGGCCGCGTACCCCCGCGGGCGAGCCGCCGCGTTCACCCATACGAATGACACCCGCCTTCATGAGCCGACCTCCAGTCCCCGCGGCCTCAGCAGCAGTTCCGCCAGCGAGGCGAGCCAGTCGACGAGGAGGGCGAGCACGATCGTGAGGATCGAGCCGATCACGAGGACCGACATGCGCTGGTTGGTGATGCCCGCCGTGATGATGTCGCCGAGCCCGCCGCCGCCACCGAACGTCGCGAGGGTCGCGGTGCCGACGTTGAGCACGAGCGCGGTACGCACGCCCGAGAGGATCAGCGGCACCGCGAGCGGCAGCTCGACCCTGCCGAGCACCATGAGCGGCGACATGCCGATGCCGCGCGCGGCTTCGAGGAGCGTCGGGTCGTTGGCGCGCAGGCCGGCGATCGTGTTCGAGAGGACGGGCAGGATCGCGTAGATGATGATGCCGACGAGCGCGGGGAACTCGCCCGTGCCCAGCCAGATCACGAGCAGCGCGAGGAGCCCGAGCGCCGGGGTCGCCTGCCCGATGTTGGCGAAGGCGACCGCGACGGGCGCGGCTTTGCGCAGTCGCTGCCGGGTGAGCAGGATGCCGAGCGGGATCGCGATGACCAGCACGAAGAACGTGGAGATGACGGTGAGCTGGATGTGCTGGCGCACCCGCAGCCAGATGTTCCCGCCGCCGAGCGAGTTGCGGGCGATGACGTCGAGCGTCGCCGTGTCGTAGTAGAGCCACGTGCCGAGCAGCGCGAGCGCGAGCACGAGGGGCAGGAAGGTGAGTTTGCGCCAGCCGATACGGCGCGTGGCGCGCTCGACGCGGCCGCCGCGCGGCGCGTCGTGCTCGTCGCGCGGGCCGTCGCCCTCGCGCCCGTCCCGGCCGTCGTCCTCACGCCCGTCCCGGCCGTCGTCCTCACGCCCGTCGTCCTGAGGGCCGCCGTCGCCGCGCGCGCGGTGCGGGCCTTCGTACCTGGTGGCGGTACGGGCGAGACGTTCGGGGGCCGGGTCGTGACCGCGTGCCGTCTCGCGGTCCTCGGCCGGATCGCGCGGGCGGCGCCGGGGGTCCTGCTCGCTCATCCGGCCCCACCGCCCCGGCGCGGGTCATCGGGGCGCGACTCGCCCCGCCCGGTCTCCGGCCCCGCGTCGCTGACCGCCGAGCCGCCCGGCCGCAGTCCGCCGGGGTTCTCGGGCGACCCGTCGGGCGCCGCGGTCCCCGTCCCGCCGGGCGCCGCCCCCGCCCCCGTACCGCCCGCTCCCGTCCCCGTACCGCCCGAGGCCCCCGCCCCTTCCTCCTCCGCCTCCAGCGCCGTGACCCGGCCGTGGTGCGCGTGGTCCTGCTCCTCCTGGATCTCCTCCAGCTCGTGGCGGTGCTCGATCGCCTCCAGCCGGTCTTCTTCGAGCAGTTCGTGCACCGAATTCATCAGGGTCTGCATGTCGACGACGCCCTCGTACTCGCCGCGCCGCCCGGTCACCGCGACGCGGCCCGCGTTGTCCGTGAGCACCGCCTCCAGGGCGTCGCGCAGGGTCGCGTCCCGCGTCACCGTGTCCTGCACGAGCGCCCCGGCCCGCGAGAGCGAGCCCTTGGCGCGGCTGAGATCGCCGCGCCGGAGCCACTTATAAGGGCGCTCGCGGCGGTCGAGCATGAGCAGTTCGGTGCGCCCGTCCTCACGCAGCTTGTCGAAAATGGTCTGGAGCGGGTCGTCGACGGACACGGTCGGCCAGTCGGTGATCCCCACGTCCCGTACCCGGGTGAGGTTGAGGCGCTTGAGCGCCGCGCCCGCGCCGACGAAGCCGGAGACGAAGTCGTCCGCCGGATTGGTCAGGATCGCCTCCGGGGTATCGAACTGAGCGATCTTCGAACGATCACGCAGCACCGCGATCCGGTCGCCGATCTTGATCGCCTCGTCGAAGTCGTGCGTCACGAAGACGATCGTCTTGTGCAGTTCGTGCTGAAGCCTGATCAGTTCGTCCTGGAGGTGATCGCGCGTGATCGGGTCGACGGCGCCGAAGGGCTCGTCCATGAGCAGCACGGGCGGGTCGGCGGCGAGCGCGCGGGCGACGCCCACGCGCTGCTGCTGACCGCCGGAGAGCTGCCGCGGATAACGCCCGCGGAACTCCGCCGGGTCGAGCCCCACCAGGTCGAGCATCTCCTCGACCCGGTCCTTCACGCGCCCCTTGGACCAGCCGATCATCTTCGGCACGAGCGCGATGTTCTGCGCCACGGTCAGGTGCGGGAAGAGACCGGACGACTGGATCGCGTAGCCGATCTTCCGCCGCAGTTTCACCGGGTCCATGTCGGTGACGTCCTCGCCGCCGATCCTGATCCGTCCGCTGCTCGGTTCGATGAGCCGGTTGATCATTTTGAGCAGCGTCGTCTTGCCGCCGCCCGAGGGGCCGACGAAGACGACGGTCTCGCCCGCCTTGATCTCCAGGCTCACGTTCTCGACGGCGGGGACGGTGGTGCCCGCGTAGATCTTGGTGAGGTTCTCCAGCTCGATCGTCGCCCCGCTCGTGTCGCCCGTCCCTGGCGCGTCCGGGGCGGTGCTCGCTGAGGGCGCCGAGGCGCCCGAGGGCGGTGTGGTGGCGTCAGACACGGATACCCCTCGGAATGGTGAGCCTGCCGATCAGGACGTAGCCGAAGTCGAAGAGCAGGGCGAGGACGACGATGCCGACGGTGCCGGCGAGGACCTGGTTGAGCGCGTTCTTGCTGCCCAGCGAGGCGATGCCGCGGAAGATCTCGTTACCGAGCCCGGGCCCGGACGCGTACGCGGCGATCGCGGCGATGCCCATGAGCATCTGGGTGGAGACGCGGATACCGGTGAGGATCGGTGGCCACGCGAGCGGCAGCTCGACCCGCAGGAGCCGGGAGGTACGGGACATCCCGATGCCCTTCGCGGCGTCCACGAGCGTCGCGTCGACCCCGCGCAGGCCCACGATCGCGTTCCGGACGATCGGCAGCAGCCCGTACAGCACGAGCGAGATGACCGTGGGCGCGACACCGAGCCCGACGATCGGCACGAGCAGGCCGATGAGCGCGAGCGAGGGCACGGTGAGGATCGTGGACGTCGCGGTCGTGGCGAGGTTGCCCGCCCACTCCGAGCGGTAGCAGAAGACGCCGATCAGCACCCCGATGACGGTCGCGATCACCATGCACTGGAAGACGGCGCTCGCGTGCTGGTAGGCGTCCGAGAGCAACTGCTCGTGCCGGTTGCCGACATAGGTCCAGAAATTCACGCCACCGCTCCTGACTCCCGACGTCGTCCGGCCGGTCCACCGCGCTCGGGGGCGGTGCGTGGACGTGCCGTACCGCTCCACAGTGGCGGCGGCGCCGGGACCGCGCTCCCCGGGTACGGCCATCCGGCGGGCGCGGGGGCGAGGCGGCGTGGGGGAGGGGCGGGTCTACTCCCGCGCGGCGTGCGCGGCCTGCTCGATGAGCGGGAGGACCCGCAGCGGTACGGGGTTCTCCATGACGATCGCCGTCGAGGCCCGTACGATCCCCTCGAAACCGACGACCTGGTCGATGACCCGCTGCAGATCGGCGTTGGACCGGGCCACGAGGCGGCACAGCATGTCGCCCTGCCCCGTCGTCGTGTGCAGTTCGAGCACCTCGGGCACCCGCGCGAGGTGCGCCCGCACCTGCTCCCCGCGCCCCTGCCGGATCTCCAGCGTCGCGAACGCCGTCACCGGGTACCCGAGCGCCGCCGGGTCCACCTCCGGACCGAACCCCCGGATCACTCCCCGCGCCCGCAAGCGGTCGAGCCGCGCCTGCGCCGTCCCGCGCGCGACCCCGAGCCGCCGCGACAGGGCGAGCACCCCGATCCGCGGCTCGCGCGCGAGCAGCAGCAGAAGACGGGCGTCGAGGGCGTCGATCATGAAGGGCTCCCGGCCGAACGGGTGACGAGTGCGAGCGAGCCAATTCAGTCATCCGGGGGCGGGGGCGGACAAGGTGCGAGGTGGACGAGAGCCCGGGGTCTTCACACCCGGCGCTCCCCGGTGCCACTGTGGGGATCATGACCGAGCCGCTGAGCGAGGACGCCTCCCCCCTTCTCGACGACCTCCGGGCCGGGCTGCCCGCCGGAGCCGTCGTCGACGATCCCGAGGTGATCGCCTCGTACGCGCACGACATGGCGAGCTTCTGCGCGGCCGGGCGCGCGGCCGTCGTGGTGCTGCCGCGTACCGTCGAAGAGGTCCAGCACGTCATGCGGACCGCGACCGCGCACCGCGTGCCCGTCGTGCCGCAGGGCGCGCGCAGCGGGCTGTCGGGGGCCGCGAACGCGATCGAGGGGTGCGTCGTCGTCTCGCTCGTCAAGATGGACCGCATCGTCGAGATCGATCCCGTCGAGCGCGTCGCCGTCGTCGAGCCCGGCGTCATCAACGCGGCGCTCTCGCGCGCCGTCGCCGAGCACGGACTGAACTACCCGCCCGATCCGTCGAGCTGGGAGATGTGCACGATCGGCGGGAACATCGGGACCGGCTCCGGCGGGCTGTGCTGCGTCAAGTACGGCGTCACCGCCGAATACGTCCTCGGGCTCGACGTCGTCCTCGCCGACGGCCGCCTCCTGCGCACCGGGCGCCGCACCGCCAAGGGCGTCGCCGGGTACGACCTCACGCGGCTCTTCGTCGGCTCCGAGGGCAGCCTCGGGATCGTCGTACGGGCCGTGCTCGCCCTCAAGCCCGCGCCCGCCCCGCGACTCGTCCTCGCCGCCGAGTTCGGCACAACGTCCGCCGCCTGCGCGGCCGTCAACGCGATCATGACGGGCGGCCACACCCCGTCCCTCCTCGAACTCATGGACCGCACGACCGTCCGCGCCGTCAACGCGCACGCCCGCATGGGCCTCTCCGAGTCCACCGCCGCCCTCCTCCTCTGCGCCTTCGACACCACGGAACCCGCGGCCGACCTGGCCGCTGTCGCGGCCCTGTGCCGCGCGGCGGGCGCGAGCGAGGTCGTCCCCGCCGAGACCCCCGCCGAGTCGGAACTCCTCCTCGCCGCACGGAGGTTGTCGCTCGTCGCCCTCGAAGCCGTCAAGGGCACCACCATGATCGACGACGTCTGCGTGCCCCGCTCCCGCCTCGCCGAACTCCTCGAAGGCGTCGAACGCATCGCACGAGCACACGAGTTGACCATCGGCGTCTGCGCCCACGCAGGCGACGGCAACACCCACCCCACCGTCTGCTTCGACGCCGCCGACGAGGACGAGTCCCGCCGCGCCCGCGCCTCCTTCGACGAGATCATGGCCCTCGGCCTCGCTCTCGGCGGCACCATCACCGGCGAGCACGGCGTCGGCCTCCTCAAGAAGGAGTGGCTCGCCCGCGAGTTGGGCGAGACAGGCCTGGAGGTACAACGCGCGCTCAAGGCCACCCTCGACCCGCTGGGCATCCTCAACCCCGGCAAGGTGCTGTAGGCGGGGCGGGAACCGGCGGTACGCGTACGCAGCCGCGCGCCCGGGTACGGAACCGCCCCCGCGCCCCGCAGGGAACCGCCCCCGCGCCGCCCCCGCGTCCGGGCGGCTCACTCGCTCTCGTACCCCTCCTCCCGCCACGGATCGCGGTCCCGCTGCCACAACTCCTCCACCGGCATCGGCGCGAGCAGGTGCCGCAGGCCCTCCTCGATGCCGAGCAACTCGGCCTCCGTTCCCGGTGGTACGACGCGCAGCGTGCGCTCCAGCCACGCCGTCATCGGCAGTGCGGGCGCCTGGATGAGCGCCTCGCCGTCCGGCGAGGTGAGCGCGACCCGTACCGTCTCGCGACCGTCCTCCTTCGCCGGCCACACCCGCACGTCGCCGTGGCCCGAGGGCCGGAACACGCCTTCGATCAGTAGTTCGCGCGAGAAGGTCCACGCCACCGGGGACTCGGAGTTGAGATGGAAGAGGATGTGCACGGCGTAGGGGTCGTCCGTGCGGTACGTCAGCCGTGCGGGTACCGCGACGGTGCGTTCCGGCGAGACGAGGAGCTGGAGTTCGAGTTCACGTTCCACGACGGAGTGCGCCACGGCTGGTCCCTTTCTGCCTCTGCGACGGCCCACCTACAGGCCCGTACCGGGAGAGAGGGCGGTCGCAGCACAGCATTACGCGGGTTGCGGAAAGATTTTTGCTCAACCGCCGGGATTGCCCCCACCTCCGCCGGACCGGCCCGCAACACGCCCGAGTTCTGGTAAATGTGGACGCCCACCCCACTCACCGAGCAGATACGGGACGAGCGGACGATGAGCGCCCCCACTCCGGCAGCAGGCGACGCGTACCCCGGCGAGGGGTACTACCCCGATCCCTCCATCCCCGGCTACCTGCGCTACTGGAGCGGTACGGGGTGGGTCCCCGGCACCAGCCGCCCCGCGCCCGCCGACGGTTCGGTCCCGGCCCCGCCCCCCGGCTACCCGCGCCAGGCCGCACAGCCGCCGCCCGCCCCGGCCGCGGCCGCTCCCGAGGAGACCGGCCCCCTCTTCTTCGACGGCCCCCGTACCGCCACCTCGCCCGTCCTCTACGGCCCCGAGCCGACCAACCCGCCCCAGGAGCCCGGCCCTTGGGACGCGCACCCTCCGCAGGGCCGGTCCCCGCGCGTCTCCTGGGGCACCGGACCCGAGCAGGGCAACGACCCCCGCGTCCCGCACCCCGCCGCCTCCCCGGAGTCCACCGGCGAGCCGAACCCCTACCGCGACACGCCGCAGCCGACGTACGACCCCCGCCCCCCGCTCGAACCCGTCCGCCCCCAGCCCGCACACCCCCGCCCGGAGGGCACGGGCACGGTGAGCCTGCGCCCACAGGGTCAGGTGACGCCCTATCAGGGGCAGGGGCAGGGGCAGGGGCAGGGCGCGGGCGTTGCCGGGGCGGGCGTCGATGGCGCGGCGCCCGGCGGTGGTACGGGGCCCGGGGAGCGGCGCGCGCTCGACGCGCCCGGCGCGTATCCCGCCCTTCCGTCGGCCGGTGGTCCCACGACGGGCGGCCAGGGGACGCTGTCGATGCGCCCGAGGAGCGGTGGCGGGGCGGCGGGGGAGTGGGGGCAGGGGCGGCAGTGGGCCGGGGGTCCCGGCGCGAACCCCGAGAACGGTACGGACGAACCGGGCGGCTTCGAGGCGGGCGGCTCCGAGCCCGGGGCCTTCGAGCCGGGCGGCTCCGCGTCAGGTGCGTCCGCGCGGGGCGGCGTCGCCTTCGGCAAGCCGGCGGGCATGGACGACACGGTGCGGGCCCGGGCGGCCCGCCTCGCGGAGCAGGAGGCCCCGCCTGCGGCGTACTCACCGGGGGCGTCCGGGTACGCGGACGCGACGGGGAACCACGGCAGTGGTCATCCCGGGAACCAGGTCCCCGGCGCCCCTGGGAGCCAGGTCCCCGGCGCCACCGGGAACCCCGCCCCCCTCGGGAACCCCGCCCCCCTCGGGAACCCCGCCCCCCTCGGGAACCCCGCCCCCGCCCCCCTCGGGAACCCCGCCCCCCTCGGGAACCCCGCCCCCCTCGGGAACCCCGCCCCCGCCTCGCGCGTTGGGCCCACCGGGGGGCCCACCGAACCCCTAGGTGAAGCGTTCGACCGCCCCCTAAGGGACACCCCCGCGTCCCCTCCCGCCCCAGAACCTTCTCCCGCTCCCATCCCCATCCCCACCCCCACCCCCGCTCCCCCTCCCGCCCGCTCCTGGGCCGCCCAGGTCTCCGCCCTCGCCCAACCCGCCCACCCCGCCGCCCCGGGCAGCGAGGGCAGCGCCCCAGCCACTCCCTTCAAGCCCGTCCGCGAGGACCCGTTCACCGCCGCCGCGCGGCGGCAGGCGGCGGCGCGGCCCGCCGGGCTCGGGCGGCGGCTCCTCGCGCGGATCGTGGACAGCCTGCTGCTCGGCGCGCTCACCGGGGCGGCGGTGGTCCCGCTCGCGAGCCGCGCCGCCGACCACGTACAGGCGAAGGTCGACGCGGCGAAGCTGAGCGGCGAGACCGTCGAGGTCTGGCTCGTCGACACGACGACCGTGAGCTGTCTGCTCGCCTCCGTCGGCGTCCTCCTCGTCCTCGGTCTCCTCTACGAGGCGCTGCCGACCGCCCGGTTCGGCCGTACGCTCGGCAAGAAGCTGCTCGGCCTGCGGGTGCGCGACATCGAGGAGCACGAGCCGCCCGGCTTCGCCGCCGCGCTGCGCCGCTGGCTCGTCTACGCGGTCCCGGGGCTGCTCGGGATCGGAGCGGTGGGCGTGCTGTGGGCGTGTTTCGACCGGCCCTGGCGGCAGTGCTGGCACGACAAGGCGGCTCATACTTTCGTGGCCCGCTGAGGTCCGACCGGCCCACGTCCCGTGGCAGGGCCCCGCCTCCCGCGCTCGACTCGGGACATGACGAGCGCACCGCCTCCGCCCGACGACGAGGACCGCCCGGGCGAGGACGACCCCTTCCGCAAGCGGCAGCCCCCCGCAGGCCACGGCGGCGGCTCCCCCTACGACCCGCCGGACGGCGAGCGGCCCGCCGCGGACGAGGGCCGCGCGGGCTCCCCGTACGACCCGCCGGGCGCCGCGCAGCCCCCGTACGAGCGCCCCACGGGCAATACGCCGCCCCCGTACGGCGGCGCGAACCCGCCCCCGCCGGGCGGTGCGAGCGGGCCCGGGAACGAGGCGAGAGACCCGTACGGGAACGGCCCCGGAAACCCGTACGGCGGCGACCCGAACAACCCCTACGGCGGGCAGGGCCCGTCCGGCGGGCAGGGCCAGAACCCCTACGGTCCGTACCCCGGCGGCCCCTACGGTCCCTACCCCGGTGGGCCGGACGGGCCGCCCGGTGACCCGCTCGCGGGCATGGCGCCGCTCGCGCCGAGCGGAAAACGCGTCCTCGCGCGGGTCATCGACATGGTGCTCGTCGGCATCGTCGTCTACCTGCTGACGCTGCTCTTCCGCGTCTCGGAGACGGACTTCGACCACGCCGACGCGGGCCGCTCGATCGGCCAGTCCTTCGTCGCGGCGATCCTCTACATCGGCTACGACGTGCTCCTGAGCCAGCGGCGCGGGCAGACGCTCGGCAAGCGCCTCATGAACCTGCGCGTGGCCAGGCTCGACAACGGGCTGACCCCGGACACGCGCACGCTCCTCGTGCGGGCCGCCGTGCTGTGGCTGCCCTTCGCCTTCTGCTGCGCCTGTGTGTGGACCGCGATCTGCGGAGGCTGGTCGTTCATCGACCGCCCCTACAAACAGGGCCTGCACGACAAGGCGGCGAAGACCGTGGTGGTCGTGGTCTGAGCGGGTCGCTCAGCGGGGGTACGAGGAGGCGGTGGGCCTGGCGGCCGGGACCGCGGAAGGCGGCCGGGCGGCGGGTGGCACGTGCGGGGCCTGCGGGCGCAGGGCGTAGGCGACCGCGACACCGAGGGCGAGCGCGGCCACGCACGTGAGCGCGATCCAGGCGGTCGACGTGGTCCCGGACAGGAGCAGGACGAGCAGCACCGTGAGGAGCACGGTCGCGGAACCGCTGGCGAGTTGGGCGAGGCGCGGACGTGACATGAGGGACCGTCCTGTGACGGGTACGAGGGCACGAGCCCGCCGTACGGGGGCTCTCACGGCGTCCATTCCCAACGGGTCCCGCGGTAAGCGCGGTGGGCGGGGAGGCGTCGGGGCACGGGGGGCGCATGGATTCACGCTTCCGCGTGAGCCGGCCGCCGCGGCTCCCCGCCCACCCATGTCCTTTCTGTGCGGAACGTGTGCGAGCAGTAACGCACGTGCCGCCTCCGCGTCAAGATCTGGTTTTTCTTCCGCCTCTCCGGTCGAATAGCGAACCACGTGTATCCGCACGTGTGTTCCGGGATTCGTCGGAACGAGTGACGTCCCGTCACCCGACACCGGGACCCGCTTCCGGGGAGGACAGCGCACAGGTGAGCAGACAACGGAGAGCCCTCAGAGCGGCCGCCGTCACCGTGGCGACCGGCCTGATCGGCGCCACCGCCGCGTCGTTCGGGGTCGCACAGGCCGCCGACGGTCAGGTGGGCAGCAAGGACGGCCAGAAGATCGAGCGCCGTGACCCGGCCCTCGGCAAGAAGGGCGCCGAGCACAACCTTGAGGGCCCCTTCAGCGAGAAGCAGGACGCGCAGCGCCAGGAGGCGCTCAACCAGCTTCTGACGGGCAAGAAGAAGGCCACCGAGCGCGACGGCTCGAAGGTCCTCAAGCTCGACAAGGGCAAGTACGTCGAGCTGGGCCGCGAGAAGACGGACAAGATCTTCACGATCCTCGTGGAGTTCGGCGACGACGTCGACCCGTCGTACGGTGGCCAGCCGGGCCCGCTGCACAACCAGATCGCCGAGCCCGACCCGAAGAACAACAACTCGACGGACTGGCAGCCGGACTTCAACCAGCAGCACTACCAGGACCTGTACTTCTCCGACTCCAAGGACGACAACGTCCAGTCGATGAAGAAGTACTACGAGAAGCAGTCCTCGGGCCGCTACTCGGTCGAGGGCGAGGTCACGGACTGGGTCAAGGTCAAGTCCAACGAGGCCCGTTACGGCAGCAACAAGTGCGGCGCCTCCACCTGCTCCACCGCCTGGGACCTCGTGCGCGACGGTGTCACCCAGTGGGTCTCCGACGAGAAGGCGGCCGGCAAGTCGGCGGCCGACATCAAGGCGGACCTGGCGCAGTTCGACCAGTGGGACCGCTACGACTACGACGGCGACGGCGACTTCAACGAGCCGGACGGCTACATCGACCACTTCCAGATCGTCCACGCCGGTGAGGACGAGTCCGCGGGCGGCGGCGTCCAGGGCGAGGACGCGCTCTGGGCGCACCGCTGGTACGCGTACGGCACCGACCAGGGCCGCACGGGCCCGGCCGAGAACAAGGCCGGCGGTACGCAGGTCGGTGACACCGGCATCTGGGTCGGCGACTACACGATGCAGCCCGAGAACGGCGGCCTCGGCGTCTTCGCGCACGAGTACGGCCACGACCTGGGCCTGCCCGACCTCTACGACACGACGAACACGGGCGACAACTCCGTGGCGTACTGGTCGCTCATGTCCTCCGGTTCCTGGCTCGGCCGCGGCAAGGACGCGATCGGCGACCTGCCCGGCGACATGAACGCCTGGGACAAGCTCCAGCTCGGCTGGCTCAACTACGGCACCGCGAACGCCGCGAAGAGCTCGACGACCAAGCTGGGCGTCGCCGAGTACAACACGAAGGACAAGCAGGGCCTCGTCGTCAATCTCCCCGACAAGGAGGTGACCACGACCATCGTCAAGCCCGCGAGCGGCGCGAACCAGTGGTGGTCCGGCAGCGGCGACAACCTGAACAACACGCTGAGCCGCTCGGTCGACCTCACCGGCAAGTCCGCCGCGTCCCTGGACCTCAAGGGCTGGTGGGACATCGAGGCCGAGTACGACTTCCTGTACGCCGAGGCCAGCACGGACGGCGGCGCGAACTGGGAGCCCCTGGAGGGCACCGCGAACGGCAAGGCCCTCCCGCGCGACGGCAGCGACAAGCCCGCGCTCACCGGCCCCTCCGGCGCGTACCAGGACCTCTCGTACCCGCTCGACGCCTACGCGGGCAAGAAGATCGACATCCGCTTCCGCTACCTCACGGACGGCGGACTGGCGAAGAAGGGCTTCACCGCCGACGACATCAAGGTCGTCGCGGACGGCTCGGAGCTGCTGAGCGACGACGTCGAGAACGGTGACAACGGCTGGACCGCCAAGGGCTTCAGCCGCGTCGGCGAGTCCTTCACCAAGGACTACGCGCAGTACTACATCGCCGAGAACCGCCAGTACGTCTCGTACGACACGACGCTCAAGACCGGCCCGTACAACTTCGGCTGGCCGAGCACCCGTCCCGACTGGGTCGAGCACTTCTCCTACAACCCGGGTCTCGTGATCTGGAAGTGGGACACCTCGCAGGCGGACAACAACACCACCGCCCACCCGGGCGAGGGCCTCATCCTTCCCGTGGACGCCCACCCGAAGGCCGAGAAGTGGGCGGACGGCACCGTGATGCGCAACCGCGTCCAGCCCTACGACGCCGCGTTCTCGTGGTACCCCTCGGCGGGCTTCACCCTCCACAAGGACGGGGTCGCCACCAAGATCAAGGCGAAGCTCGGCGTGCCGATCTTCGACGACCACCGCAACACCTACTACGACCCGGCGAACCCCACCGGGAGCGTGAACATTACTGACACCAACACGACGATCTCGATCCTGAGCCAGCCGCTCAGCGGCTCGACGATCACCGTGCACGTGGACCGCGCCACACTGAAGAAGTAATCACCGCAGGTCAGAGCATGATCGGCCGTCGCCCTCTAGCGGGCGGCGGCCGATCGCGTTTAGATGCCTCCATGCGGTCCTTATTGACACGACGTCTTACGGGGGTGTGACAACGATGACCGGAAGTGGTTACTGCGTGTTGCCGGGCGGCGATGTGATCGTCGCCCTGACCCTGCCCAGACCCGCGGGCGCGGGGTGTGCGGGCGCGGGGCTCACGGGTTCCGGGGCGCCCCGTGGCGCCGGTGCCAGCGTCCGCGTGCTCGTCCGCGCGAAGAACCGTTCCCGCGCCCTGACGCGGCTGCGCAACCTCGGCCTGCGCGCCGTCTACCTGCGCGGCAACGTCGCGCCGCCGACCCCCGACGAGATCACCGCCGTTCTGCACCACCCCGAGGGACTCCTGTGGCGTGCGGCCCCGGACGACCCGTACGAGCTGTGGCACCCCATAGCGGCGCTCCTGCGCCCGCAGAGCGCCCTGGGGGCGGAGCTGGGGGGACGGGCGGCCTGACACCCGTATCGGGTTGTCATGCTCGCGCTGGACGCGAGGCGGGCCGCCCGTCCCGGCTCCGGGCGCGCTCAGGCCACCACCGGCTCCCCGTTCAGCTCGACCCCCGCCTCGCGCAGCTCGGTCAGCGCCCGGTCCGTCGTCTCGCGCGCGACCCCGGCCGTCAGGCCGAGCAGGACCCGGGTGCGGAAGCCCTCCTTCGCCGCGTCGAGCGCCGTGGCGCGCACGCAGTGGTCCGTCGCGAGGCCCACCACGTCCACCGTGTCCACGTCGTGCGCCCGCAGCCAGTCCGCGAGCGACGCGCCGTTCTCGTCCGCGCCCTCGAAACCGCTGTACGCGGCCTCGTAGGCGCCCTTGTCGAAGACCGCCTCGATGGCGCCCGAGGCGACCGCGGGCGCGAGATTGGGGTGGAAGCCGATGCCCTCGGTGCCCTGCACGCAGTGCGGCGGCCAGGAGCGGACGAAGTCGGGGTTGCGCGAGAAGTGGTTGCCGGGGTTGATGTGCGCGTCCCGCGTCGCGACGACGTGATCGAAGCGGGCCCCCTGGGTGATCAGCTCGGTGACGGCCGCGGCCACGTCGGCCCCGCCGCTGACCGCGAGGCTGCCGCCCTCGCAGAAGTCGTTCTGGACGTCGACGACGATCAAGGCGGTGGCCATGGCGGAATCCTTCGCTTTCTGCGGGCGGGGCGGGCGAGGCGGGCGGGGGCGGTGCGGCGTTCTTGCGGCGGGCCGTGGTGGGGCTCTGCCCCACACCCCGCTCCTCAATCTCCCCCAGCCTCCGGCCGGGAGGTACCCCCGGAGGAGCTTAGTTTGTGGCCGTGTGGTGCAAGTGGTACTCCGTCGGGATCACCGGTTCGCCGCGGGAGAGCTGTGTCGCCGAGAGCGGCAGTCCCTCCAGCGCCGCCTTGTGCCGGTCCCGGGCCGCGCTCATCGGCTCGCGGCCCACGACCTCGCCCTTCGTCACGAGCGGCACGAGGAGCAGGTCCGCGCTCAGCGCGTCCGGCACCTCGCCCGTACCGACGACCTCGGCCTCGGCGATCCCCGCCGCGTCCCTGCGCCGCGCCGCCCACTTGCGGCCCGCGACGGACGCCTTGCCCCCCACCGAGCGCTTCGCGACCGGCTCCAGGGGCGCGCCGCGCTCCGTGGAACGGGCGCGGGCGACGAGCTTGTAGACCATCGAGCACGTCGGGTGGCCGCTGCCCACGACGAGCTGCGTACCCACCCCGTAGGCGTCGACCGGCGCGGCGGCGAGCGAGGCGATCGCGTACTCGTCCAGGTCCGAGGTGACGACGATCCGCGTGTCCCGCGCGCCGAGCGCGTCGAGCTGGTCGCGTACGCGGTGGGCGACGAGGAGCAGGTCGCCCGAGTCGATCCGTACCGCGCCCAGCCCGGGTCCCGCGACCTCGACCGCCGTGCGGACCGCGTTCTCGACGTCGTACGTGTCGACCAGCAGCGTCGTGTCCGGGCCCATCGAGGCCACCTGCGCCTCGAAGGCGGCGCGCTCGTCGTCGTGGACGAGGGTGAAGGCGTGCGCGCTCGTGCCGGTCGTCGGGATGCCGTACCGGTATCCGGCGGCGAGGTCGGACGTCGTGGAGAAACCGCCGATCCACGCGGCGCGCGAGGCGGCGACGGCGGCCAGTTCGTGGGTGCGGCGCGCGCCCATCTCGATGAGCGGGCGGCCCCCGGCGGCGGAGGACATCCGCGAGGCCGCCGCGGCGATCGCCGAGTCGTGGTTGAGGATCGAGAGGATCACCGTCTCCAGGAGCACGCACTCCGCGAACGTGCCCTCGACGCGCAGCACGGGGGAGCCGGGGAAGTACACCTCGCCCTCGGGGTAGCCCCAGATGTCGCCCGAGAAGCGGTACTCCGCGAGCCAGGCGAGGGTGTCCTCGTCGACCACCCGGTGCGCGCGCAGGTACTCCAGCTGGTCCGCGTCGAAACGGAAGTTCGCGACCGCGTCGAGCACGCGCCCGGTGCCCGCCACGACCCCGTACCTGCGCCCCTCGGGCAGGCGGCGCGTGAAGACCTCGAAGACGCAGGGGCGCTCGGCCGTGCCGTTGGCCCGCGCGGCCTGGAGCATCGTCAGCTCGTAGTGATCCGTGAAGAGCGCTGTCGACGGGACGTCCACCGGCAGGCCAAGGTCCGCTGTGTTCATACGGGGGATGCTACCCCAGTTAGCGTCACTCTGACGATTTCTGGGGGTGGCTTGGGTCACGCCGGTACGGGGCGTGACCGCGCGGCCCCGAAGGGGCCGTTCGTGCGACGGGCCCCGGACAGTGGCAGCATGGCCCCCGTGAGTGTGTCGTCCGTCTCCCCAGCCCCTTCGCCCGCCGCCCCCGCATCAGGGCGCGGTGCCGCCCGTCCGGCGGCCCGACTGGCGTCCCCCGCCCCGATGGAGGTGGAGCGGCCCGACGCCGAGGCCGAGTCCTTCGCGGTGACGGAGCCGGATCTCCCGTGGATCACGCTCGTCCACAACGACCCCGTCAACCTGATGAGCTACGTGACGTACGTCTTCCAGTCGTACTTCGGCTACTCCAAGGACAAGGCCACCAAGCTGATGCTCGACGTGCACAACAAGGGACGCGCCGTCGTCTCCAGCGGCAGCCGCGAGGAGATGGAACGCGACGTGCAGGCGATGCACGGCTACGGACTGTGGGCGACGCTCCAGCAGGACCGCGACTGATGCCCGGCCTCTTCGAACGCACCCCGGACGGCGCCGCCGAGGTCACCCTCGACACCGTCGAGACCAGCATCATCCGCTCGCTCGCCGTGCAACTCCTCGAACTCGTCGGCCCGGGGCCCGGCGGTGACGACGACGACCCGCTCGCGGGCCTCTTCGCCGAAGGCCCCAGCAAGCCCCCGTCCGACCCGGTGCTGCGCCGCCTCTTCCCCGACGCCTACACCCGCCCCGGCGAGGACGAGGGCCCCGAACTCCACGCCGCCTCCGCCGAGTTCCGCCGCTACACCGAGAACGACCTGCGCGCCCGCAAGCGCGAGGACGCCCTCGCCGTCGTCCGCACCCTCGACTCCCTGCGCACCGACGCCCGCGGCAACGCCCGCCTCCAGCTCGCCGGCCTCGCCGCCCAGACCTGGCTGCGCACCCTCAACGACCTCCGCCTCGCCCTCTCCACCCGCCTCGACATCAAGGCCGAGGGCGACACGGAACTCCTCTACGAGCTCCCGGACAGCGACCCGCGCAAACCGATGGTCATGGCGTACCTGTGGCTGGGGGGCCTCCAGGAGACGCTCGTGGAGACCTTGCTGCCCTGACGAGGTGACCGGCGGGGTGCTGCTGCCCTCATGGGGTGACCGGCGAGGCGCTGCTCCCCTGACGGGGTGACCGGTGAGGCGCGGCGGCACGTCTCAGGAACTCGTCCGCGGCCCGGGCCGCTCCTGGTTCGCGCGCTTCACCGCGCGGTCGTTGAGCGCGCTGCCCCACGCGCGCAGCCGACGGGCCACCGCGTGCCGGGGCTCGCCCGCCTCGTGCCCCTGGCGCAGTGGGCCGCGCCCCTCGGTCGAGGGCAGCAGGCGCGCGCCCACGGCCGTCAGCCGCGTCGTGAGCCCCGGCGCGATCCCGTGCGTGAGCTGCGCGGCCTTCGCCGCCGGGGTCAGGACGAGCCGGGCGCGCCGCCGCGCGACCGCGGCCACGATCCGCCGCGCCGCCCGCTCCGCGTCCATCGACAGCAGCGGCGCCCCCGCCGCCGCGCTGAACCAGCCGAACTCGGCCCCCGTATCGCCCCCGAACTCCGCCTGTCGGTGCGAACCGGTCCGCATGAGCCCCGGGTGCACCGCCGTCACACTCACCCCGTCCGCCGTCGTCTCCGCGCGCAGCCCCTCCGCGAGCGCCCCCACCGCCGCCTTCGCGCACGAGTACGGCAGCAGGTGCGGCACCCCCAACAGGCCGCCCACCGAGCCGATGAGCGCCAGCCTGCCCCGGCTCTCCCGCAGGTAGGGCAGCGCCTCCAGCGCCGTGTGCAGCGCCCCGCCGAACATCACGTCCATCGCGTCGCCGAACTCCTCGGCGCCCACCGCCGCGACCGGCGCCACCTGGATGACTCCCGCGTTCGCGACGACCACGTCGAGCCCGTCGCGCGCGTGCGTCGCCCGCAGCAGTTCCCGTACCGCCGCCTGCTCGCGTACGTCGCACACCGCGACCCGCACGGTCGCCCCGGTCCGCTCCCGCAGCCGCGCCGCCGCCCGCTCCAGCTCGTCCCCGTCCCGCGCGGCGAGCGTCACCACGCAGCCCTGCCGGGCCAGCTCCTGACCGATCAGCAGCCCGAGGCCGCGCGAGCCTCCGGTGACCACGGCCGAGAGGCCGCCGAGCCGGGGGGAGCGGGCCGGACGGGGGGAGCGGGCCGGACGGGGGGAGCGGGGCATGGGGACCTCCGGGCAGTCGACGGGAAGCCGCGGGTACGCGGGCGACGGTCCACGGGGAGTTCCCCGCGCCCGCCCCCTCAACCGTGACCCGCCGCGGCCCGCTCCGCATCCCCGCGCCGTACACCGCCCCGGTGCCACGAGACGGCGGCCCCCTCCCCGCACCCGGCCGGGGCCACTCCCGACGCGGGCTCTTTCACGCGGACGAGTGCCGCGCCTTCACGCGTACGAGTGCCGCGCCTCCCGTCCTGTCACGCCTTATGCGCACAAAGTGGTTATCTGATCTCCTCACCGGGAGAGAGGCGCGACACATGACGTCCACGCAGATCGGCACACCCGGCGAAGAGCCGGCGGAGCCCGTGGAGGCGGCCGCGAGGACGGAGAGCGGCGAGGGCTACCACCGGGCGCTGGGCGCGCGGCAGATCCAGATGATCGCCATCGGCGGCGCGATCGGCACCGGCCTCTTCCTCGGCGCCGGAACCGCCATCTCGAAGGCGGGCCCGAGCCTGGTCCTCGCCTACGCGGTGGCCGGGCTCGTCATCTACTTCATCATGCGGGCGCTCGGCGAACTCCTCCTCTACCGCCCCGTCTCCGGTTCCTTCGCCGAGTACGCGCGCGAGTTCCTCGGCCCCTTCTTCGGCTTCGTCACGGGCTGGACCTACTGGCTCGGCTGGGTCATCACCGGCATCACCGAGGTCACCGCCGCCGCCAAGTACATGACGTTCTGGTGGGCGATCCCGCAGTGGGCCTCCTCGCTCGCCTTCACCGTCCTCCTCTTCGGCGTGAACCTCATCTCCGTGCGGCTCTTCGGCGAGCTGGAGTTCTGGTTCTCGATGGTCAAGGTCACCGCGATCGTCGGCATGATCCTCATCTGCCTCGGCATCCTCACCCTCGGCTTCTCCGACGCGGGGCAGAGCGCGAGCGTCGCCCACCTGTGGGACGACGGCGGGCTCTTCCCGCACGGACTGGGCGGCACCCTCATGACGCTCCAGATCGTCATGTTCGCCTTCCTCGCCGTCGAACTCGTCGGTGTCACGGCGGGCGAGTCCGAGAACCCCGAGAAGAACCTCCCCAAGGCGATCAACACCGTCCCCTGGCGCATCGCCGTCTTCTACATCGGCGCGCTGATCATGATCCTGTCCGTCGTCCCCTGGAAGAAGTTCCAGCCGAACGTCTCGCCGTTCGTCGCCGCCTTCGAGCAGATGGGCCTCGGCGTCGGCGCGGCCGTCGTCAACTTCGTCGTCCTCACCGCCGCGCTCTCCTCCTGCAACTCCGGCATGTACTCGACGGGCCGCATGCTCCGCGACCTCTCCCTCAACCGCCAGGGCCCCACCCTCTTCGCCCGCCTCACCCGCACCGGCACCCCGCTCCTCGGCACCGCCTTCTCCGCCGCCCTCATGCTCGTCGGCGTGTGGATCAACTACCAGTGGCCGGGCAAGGCGTTCCAGTACGTCATGTCGCTGGCCACCATCTGCGGCGTCTGGGCGTGGATCATGATCCTGCTCTGCCAGCTCCGCTACCGCCGCAAGGCCGAGCGCGGCGAACTCCCCACCTCCCCCTTCCCCGCCCCCGGCGCCCCCTTCACGAGCCTGTTCGCCCTCGCCTTCCTCCTCTTCGTCCTCGTCCTCATGGGCTTCGACAAGGACGCCCGCATCGCCCTCTACGCGGCGCCCGTCTGGGGCGCGCTCCTCGTCGGCGCCTACCGCGTCCACCTCGCCCGCGCCCCGTACGCACGCCCCGTACGACAGCAGGACGGCCCCGCTGACCCCGAGGAGACGGCCCCCGCCGAAGCCTGAACGTCCGGGCGTCCAGCTGCCGGGCGGGCCCGTCCCACGGACCGGGACAGGCCCACCTGTACGCGCGTACGGCCC
The DNA here is from genome assembly GCF_044749745.1 of Streptomyces sp. NPDC088923. NCBI lineage: Bacteria > Bacillati > Actinomycetota > Actinomycetes > Kitasatosporales > Streptomycetaceae > Streptomyces > Streptomyces sp. NPDC088923. Next base: position 165,359 of record NZ_JBIVIO010000002.1, read on the forward strand.
GTCTAGGCTGGCCCCCATGCTGACCCTCACCCAGGAGCTGTACGACCGGATCGTCGCCCACGCGCGCGCGGACCACCCCGACGAGGCGTGCGGGATCGTCGCGGGACCGGCGGGCAGCGACCGCCCCGAGCGCTTCGTCCCCATGCTCAACGCGGCCCGCTCGCCCACCTTCTACGAGTTCGACTCCGGCGACCTGCTCCGCCTCTACCGCGACCTCGACGACCGCGACGAGGAACCCGTGATCGTCTACCACTCGCACACCGCGACCGAGGCGTATCCCTCGCGCACGGACATCTCCTACGCCAACGAGCCGGGCGCCCACTACGTCCTCGTCTCCACCGCCGACACCGACGAGGCGGGCCCCTTCCAGTTCCGCTCGTACCGCATCGTGGACGGCGTGGTCACGGAGGAGGACGTGAAGGTCGTCGCGGCCTACTGAGGGGCGGGGCGGGGGGAGCACCGGGGTGGGCGGTACGGGCGCGAGACGCCCCCCTCGCTCCAGCATGTGAACGCCGGGCGTCCGCGCCTCGGGACACCCCTCCGGGTATCGGGCCGGGAATCGTTACGATGACCGCATGGTTGACCTCGACGTGCGTACTCAGGAGCCGGGCACCCCGCTGCTCACGGCGCGGCGCCACGTCGACCTCTGCCGCGTCGCCGGCGCGCTCTGTCCGCGCTGAGCGCTGAATCCCCCGCGCGCGCCGCCCCTGCCCGCGGGCGCACGCGCCACGGCGCCCCATCCCCGTACCGCCGCAACGAGGCGCCCCCGCGCGCCCACGACCTCCCGAAAAGGAGACCGCCATGGCCATCGAGGTCCGCATCCCGACCATCCTCCGCACCTACACCGACGGCGCCAAGGCCGTCGAGGGCAGCGGGGACACGCTCGCCGAGCTCTTCGCCGACCTCGACAGCCGCCACGCCGGCATCCAGGAGCGCATCGTCGACGGCGGCAAGCTCCGCCGCTTCGTCAACGTCTACCTCAACGACGAGGACGTCCGCTTCCTCGACGGCATCAGCACCAAGCTCAGCGACGGCGACAGCGTCACGATCCTCCCCGCCGTCGCCGGCGGCGCCCGCTGATGCGGTACGAGAGCGCTCTCGCCGCTGTCGGCAACACCCCGCTCGTCCAGCTCCCCCGGCTCTCGCCGGGGGAGGGCGTGCGCCTGTGGGCAAAGCTGGAGGACCGCAACCCCACGGGGTCCGTCAAGGACCGGCCCGCGCTCCACATGGTCGAGCGGGCCGAGAAGGACGGGCGCCTCACACCGGGCTGCACGATCCTGGAGCCCACGAGCGGCAACACCGGCATCTCGCTCGCCATGGCCGCCAAGCTCAAGGGCTACCGCATGGTCTGCGTCATGCCCGAGAACACCAGCCAGGAACGGCGCGACCTGCTCGCCATGTGGGGCGCGGAGATCATCTCCAGCCCCGCCGCCGGCGGCTCCAACACCGCCGTGCGGGTCGCCAAGGACCTCGCGGCCGAGCACCCCGACTGGGTCATGCTCTACCAGTACGGGAACCCGGACAACGCGGGCGCCCACTACGCCACGACGGGCCCCGAACTGCTCGCCGACCTCCCCTCGGTCACCCACTTCGTCGCCGGGCTCGGCACGACGGGCACCCTCATGGGCGTCGGCCGCTACCTGCGCGAGCACAAGCCGGACGTGAGGATCGTCGCCGCCGAACCCCGCTACGACGACCTCGTCTACGGCCTCCGCAACCTCGACGAGGGCTTCGTCCCCGAGCTGTACGACGAGAGCGTGCTCACCACCCGCTTCTCCGTCGGCTCCGCCGACGCCGTCACCCGCACCCGCCAACTCCTCCAGGAGGAAGGCATCTTCGCGGGCATCTCCACCGGCGCGGCGCTCCACGCGGCCATCGGCATGGGCAAGAAGGCCGTCACGGCGGGCGAGGAGGCCGACATCGCCTTCGTCGTGGCGGACGGCGGCTGGAAGTACCTCTCGACCGGCGTCTACACGGCACCGACGACGGAAGAGGCGATCGCGACCCTGCAGGGACAGCTCTGGGCCTGAGGGGCGCGACCGCGCGCGGGGCGGGGCTCAGCTCGGGGGAGCCCCGCCCCTTCCTCCACCCGGCTCCCATATTCGTGTGGGGCCCCCGGCGCCCTTGTAGCCGGGCGATCCAAGAGACCGCCCTCAGTAGGGCTGAGCCCCCTTCACCCCTTCCGCACCCGCTCCCACACCCCCGCGTCCACCGCACCCGCCCGGCGCCGGAAATCCCGCAGCGGCACCTTCCGCCGCTCCCCGGTCTCCAGGTAGCTGCGCCGCCCCTCGCGATCGTCCACCGCACCGGCCGGCAGCGCCACGACCCCGCCCCGCTCCGGGTGCTGACGGCTCGTGATCTTCATGACCCGCGCCGCGCGCGGCCCCACCGACAGCACCAGGCACGGCCGGTCCTTCGCCCCCGGCCCGTCCTCGAACGGCACCAGCGCCCACCAGATCTCGCCCGGCCGCGGCTCCCGCACCCGCGCCCCGCCGGACCCCCGCGGCGGACGCCGCCGCCCCCGAGGCCCCCGGTCACTGCGCCCCCACGCGTCGACGAGCGACACGAGCAGCCCGAGCACCACCACACCGGCAAGCAGCCACCACCACGACACACCCATACCGGCGACCGTACCCGCGCGGACCGGCCGACCGGCGTCCTGGGGTCCGGCGGGGACCGTTGTGCGGGAGCCCTCGCATCCGGAATCCCCGCGCCCGGAATCCCCGCGCCCGGAATCCCCGCACCCGGGAACCCCCCACCCATCCCGCCCGTTGTGGCCTCCAGGGGGGCACCCCCGCATGTAAGGGCCACCCCTAGGGGATTCCCCCCACCCCTCACGGGTGGTCTTGCCGGTGACTTCTCCCACAACCCGCCGCAGGCGTGAAGCCGCCCACCGGCACTCCCCGTACGCTCGACGGATCGCACCCGCACCCCGCTCACCCCGTCCGCGCGGAGGTTCCCGCTTCATGAAGCTCACCGTCGTCGGCTGCTCGGGCTCGATCCCGTCCGTGGACTCGCCCTGCTCCAGCTACCTCGTAGAGGCCGACGGCTTCCGGCTGCTCCTCGACATGGGCAATGGCGCCCTCGGCGAGTTGCAGCGCCACATCGGCCTGAACGAACTCGACGCCGTCGTCCTCAGTCACCTGCACGCCGATCACTGCATCGACATGTGCGCGTACTTCGTCGTGCGCTACTACAACGCCGACCCCCTCACCACCGGGCCGCTGCCGGTCTACGGCCCCGAGGGCACCGAGGAACGCCTCACCGCGGGACACGGCGACACCCCCACGCGTTCCGCGATGGCCGAGGTCTTCGACTTCCACACCCTCAAACCGGGCAGCTTCCGCATCGGACCCTTCACGCTCCACGCCGAGCAGGTCCGCCACCCGGTCGAGGCGTACGGCTTCCGCGTCGAGCACGAGGGCCGCTCCCTCACGTACTCCGGGGACACCGGCCCCGCCCCCGCACTCGACCAACTCGCCGCCGACAGCGACCTGTTCCTGTGCGAAGCCGCCTTCACCGACGGCAAGGAGGACATCCCCGACCTCCACCTCAACGGCCGCGAGGCCGGCGAGAGCGCCCAGCGCGCGGGCGCCCGCCGCCTCGTCCTCACCCACATCCCCCCGTGGACCGACCCCCACCTCAACCTGACGGCCGCCCGCGAGGTCTACGAAGGCCCGGTCGAGCTGGCGCACACGGGCGCGGTGTACGAGGTCTGAACGGCGGGGACCGCACGGCGCCGGTACGGGTACGGGGCCGCCCCACCGTGGGCCGCCCCGTACTCGTACCCGACCCGTACCGCCGGGGGAACGTATCGCCCGCCCCCTCACGCCCGCGTCTCGTCCTCCAACTCCTCCTCCGGCTCCCGCCCCGGTGTCTTCAGGTCGAACCGCGTGATCGCGAAGCGGAACACCACGTAGTACACGACCGCCGCACACGCTCCGATGATCAGCAACAGCCACGGTTTCGTCGCCAGCGACCAGTTGATGACGTAGTCGATCAGCCCCGCCGAGAAACTGAAACCGTCCTTCGCCCCCAGCGCCCAGGACACCGCCATCGAGACGCCCGTCAGCACCGCGTGCACCGCGTACAGCAACGGCGCCACGAACAGGAACGAGTACTCGATCGGCTCCGTGATCCCCGTGACGAACGAGGTCAGCGCGACCGACAGCATCAGCCCGCCCACCTCCTTGCGCCGGTGCGGCTTCGCGCAGTGCGTGATCGCCAGCGCGGCGGCGGGCAGCGCGAACATCATGATCGGGAAGAACCCCGTCAGGAACTGCCCCGCACTCGGGTCACCCGCCAGGAAGCGGTTGATGTCCCCGTGCACGATGTCCCCGTCCGATGCCTTGAAGTCGCCGAACTGGAACCACACGAACGTGTTCAGGAACTGGTGCAGCCCCACCACGAGCAGCGCCCGGTTCGCGACCCCGAACACCCCCGAACCCCACGCCCCCGCGTCCGACAACCACTCCCCGAAGCTCGTCAGCCCGTCCCCGATCGGCTGCCACGCCCACGCCGCGAGCCCTCCGAGCAGCAGCCCGATGAACGCCATCAGGATCGGAACGAGCCGCCGCCCGTTGAAGAACCCCAGCCAGTCCACGAGCTTCGTCCGGTAGAACCGCCGCCACACATACGCCGAGATCAGCCCGATCACGATCCCGCCGAACACCCCCGGATTCTGGTACGTCGCCGCCGTGAACGCCTTCCCCGCGTAGTCGACGCACCCCCCGTCCACCGCCTCCTGCCCCTTCGGGCAGTCCACCGGGAACGCCTGGAGCACCGCGTAGAAGACCAGGAACCCCGTCACCGCCGCGAGCGCCGTCGAACCGTCCGACTTCTTCGCCATCCCGATCGCGACACCCACGCAGAACAGCAGCGGCAGCCCCAGCGTGGAATCGAGCAGCGCCCCGCCCGCCGCGTCGATCACCTTCGCGACGTTCGTCCATCCCAGGCCGTCGTCGCCGAAGACGTCCGGCTGACCCAGCCGGTTGAGAATCCCCGCCGCGGGCAGCACCGCGATCGGCAACTGGAGCGAACGCCCCATCTTCTGCAGGCCCTGGAAGAACTTTTCCCAGGGACCGGGACCCGCCGTCGCCGCACTCGTCGCCGCGCTCATCCACTTACCTCCCGTGCCGCCCGGGCCGCGCCCCTGCTGAGCGTCATGATTCGGCACCCCGGCAGCCGCCGCCCGTGAAGATGGGCCAACGGTGAGTTAACGTGACAAAACCCCCATCACGGAGCACCGGGCACAAGGAGCGTGGCGCATGGCCAGCAAGGCGGAGAAGATCGTCGCCGGACTCGGCGGCCTCGACAACATCAGCGACATCGAGGGCTGCATCACCCGGCTGCGCACCGAGGTCTACGACGCCTCCAAGGTCGACGAAGCCGCGCTCAAGGCCGCCGGCGCCCACGGCGTCGTCAAGATGGGCACCGCCATCCAGGTCGTCATCGGCACCGACGCCGACCCCATCGCCGCGGACATCGAAGACATGATGTGACCCGAGCACCGCGCGGTACGGGGGACGCCGACCAGGCGTGCCGGGTGTCCCCCACGACCAACTAGGCTCAGCCGCATGTCACGCATCGACGGCCGCACCCCCGACCAGCTCCGCCCCGTCTCCATCGAACGCGGCTGGAGCAAGCACGCCGAAGGCTCCGTACTCGTCTCCTTCGGCGACACCCGCGTCCTGTGCACCGCCTCCTTCACCGAAGGCGTGCCGCGCTGGCGCAAGGGCAGCGGCGAGGGCTGGGTCACCGCCGAGTACGCGATGCTCCCGCGCGCCACCAACACCCGCGGCGACCGCGAGTCCGTGCGCGGCAAGATCGGCGGCCGCACCCACGAGATCTCCCGCCTCATCGGCCGCAGCCTCCGCGCCGTCGTCGACACCCGCGCCCTCGGCGAGAACACCGTCGTCCTTGACTGCGACGTCCTCCAGGCCGACGGCGGCACCCGCACCGCCGCCATCACCGGCGCGTACGTCGCCCTCGCCGACGCCGTCCGCTGGGCGCAGGGCAAGAAGCTCGTCAAGGCCGGACGGGTCCCGCTGCGCGACACCGTCTCCGCCGTCTCCGTCGGCATCGTCGACTCCGTCCCGTACCTCGACCTGCGGTACGAGGAGGACGTGCGCGCCGAGACCGACATGAACGTCGTCCGCACCGGCGACGGCCGCTTCGTCGAGGTCCAGGGCACCGCCGAGGCCGCCCCCTTCGACCGCGCCGAACTCGACGCGCTCCTCGACCTCGCGAGCGCGGGCTGCGCGGACCTGGCGGCCCAGCAGCGCGAGGCGCTCGAAGGCTGAGCCGACCGCTCGGGTAAAGAAAACACCAAGCGAAGTACGGGCCACGAGCAACCGAACAATCGTTCACGGCGTCATCCCGCATGACGGAGACCCGGAGGAGGCCACTCCTCCGGGTCTCGATCCGCCGTGGACGAAAGGGACCGCCCGCTCATGCCCGCGCACCGCCGAGCCCGCCGCACCGCCGCCGCCCTCCTCCTGGCCGCCCTCCCGCTGCTGGGCCTCACCGCCTGCGACGCCGCGCAGAAGGCGCTCGACTGCGTCCACACCGCCGACACCATCGCGGACCACGTCACCAACCTCCAGCAGTCCGCCGACAGCCTCGGCAACGACCCCCTCGACCCCGACGCCGAACTCACCGCCATCGACAAGGACCTCGACGCCCTCGGCAAGAAGGCCGACGACGCCGACCTCAAGCAGGCGCTCGACGGACTCGGCAAGGCCGTCGACACGGTACGGGCCGATGTCGCGAGCGGCGACGAGACACCCGACCTCGACCCGCTCACCGACGCGGCGGGTGAGCTGACGAAGGTCTGCACCCCGTGACCTGCGCGGTTCCCCTTGCGGAATACTGGCGTCCATGAGCCGTCTCATCCTCGCCACCCGCAACGCGGGCAAAGTCACCGAACTGCACTCCATCCTCAGCGAGGCGGGGCTCGGGCACGAACTCGTCGGTGCCGACGCGTACCCGGAGATCCCCGACGTCAAGGAGACGGGCGTCACGTTCGCGGAGAACGCCCTCCTGAAGGCGCACGCCCTGGCGCGGGCGACAGGCCTCCCGGCGGTCGCCGACGACTCGGGCCTGTGCGTCGACGTCCTGGGCGGCGCCCCCGGCATCTTCTCGGCCCGCTGGTCGGGCCGCCACGGCGACGACGAGGCGAACCTGCGCCTCCTCCTGGCCCAGCTCTCCGACATCGCCCCCGAGCACCGCGCGGCCGGCTTCGCCTGCGCGGCGGCGCTGGCCCTCCCGGACGGCACGGAACGCGTGGTCGAGGGCCACCTCCGCGGCACCCTCCGCCCGGAACCGGCCGGAGAGAACGGCTTCGGCTACGACCCGATCCTTGAGCCGGAGGGCCTGGACCGCACCTGCGCCGAACTGACCCCGGCGGAGAAGAACGCGATCAGCCACAGGGGGAAGGCGTTCCGGGCGCTGGCGCCGGTGGTGCGGGAACTGGTGGGGTGAGAGCGCTCTCGGCGGTACGAGGAAGGGGCGCCCTGCAGGGCGCCCCTTTTCCCGTACGGCCGGTGGGACTCGAACCCACACGGGATTTCTCCCACCCGGACCTAAACCGGGCCTGACTGCCAGTTCCAGCACGGCCGCGAGTACACCGAGCCTACTAGATGGCCTGGGGATCGGTCCGGCGTGATCGCCGCCCCCACGTCTCCGTCAACGCGTGGCAGTTCGGGCACAAGTACCGCAGATTATCCGCCCGGTTGTCGTGCCAGTCGCCGTTGACGTGGTCGATGTGCAGGACCAGCGGCTCGCCGTCCCAGTGTCCGGCGTTGCCACAGCGGGCGCATGCGTACGGGCGGCCCAGCGCCTGGAGCGCGGGGTGCAGGCGGTCGCGGGAGATGCGGGTGGCCGTGGGTGGGTGGACCCGGAGCAGCGCGGCCCTGGGGGACGCCGGTGCGGGGCAGGGCGCTGCCCAGGGACGCCGGGTGAAGTGGCTCGTATCCAGGCCGAGCCGGTCGATCGCGCCGCGCACCCGGCGATGTGTGGTCCCGCCCAGCGGCAGCCTCAGCGCGCGGGCCACGTCCGCGTAGCTCGTGCAGCGGGCCACGGCCTCGCGGACCTCGGCCTCGGGGAGCGGGGGGAGCTGCTTCTTGACGAAGTGACGGGTGTCGATGTCGTGCTCGGCGATCTGGCGCCGGAGGGCGCCGACCGTGCGCGTGTCGTCGCCGAGGCCGAGGGCCCGGGCCAGCCCGGGGACGCTGTTCACCTCGGCCGCCGTCGCGCGCAGTTCCGTGATCGTGGGCTCCGGCGGAGCATCAGGCGGACGGAGGCGCGGCATGTGCGCGGTGCTGATCCCCGCGGCGACGATGCGCCGTGACAGGTGGGAGAGCGTCCCCGAGGCCGGGACCGCGCCGAGGGCGAGCGCGACCTCGCGGAGGTTGGATGCGTCTCGTACCGCCTCCGCCAGTTCCTCGTTGCCGTACTTGACGGCGCGCTGTGTGAAGTGGTCCGTACTGATGCCGTCCGCGGCCACGCGCCGACGCAGCGTGCGGCAGCGTCCGGCGGTGGGGCGGACGCCGAGGTGCCGGGCGAGTCCTTTCCAGCTCGTGACAGCGGCCACGGCCTCCGAGAGTTCCCTGCGTGTCCAGTCGGGCAACCGCTCTTCCAAAGCCTCCAGGTCGTAGCCCAGCGCTTCCAGTCTGCTCCGTACGTGATTGCGCTGCCCCACGTTCTGCGGGGCCGCTCCCAGCCGTTCCATCACCTCCCCCCAAGCCACCGCCCCCGCGAAGGCCCCCCGCAGCTCCTCGTCCGTATACCTGACCGCCATCCCGCACCCCGTTCGATCGAGCGTCCACCCCCCACAACGACACCCGTTCGACCCCGGTTACCCCGAACAGCGGAACGCCCCGCACCTTCACCGGTACGGGGCGTTCCTCTTCACACAGGTCGGATCAGCCGATCGTCAGAACCTCGGTTCCGGGGTCTGGGCCTGGACGAGTTCCGCCGCCTCCTCCTCCGTCTCCACCGACGGGGGCGAGCCCGCGAGGGGGAGGTTGGCCGTTTCCTTCAGGCACAGGACCGCGATCACGCCCACCACGGCCGCCGCCGTCGCGTAGTAGGCCGGCATCAGGTTCGTGTCGAAGGCGCTGATCAGGGCGGTGATCACGAGAGGGGTCGTGCCGCCGAAGATCGAGGTGGCCAGGTTGTAGGAGACCGAGAGGGAGCCGTAGCGGACCTGCGTCGGGAAGATCGCCGGGAGCGCCGCCGACATCGTGCCGAGGAGGCAGACCAGGGAGAGGCCCAGGAGGAGCAGGCCCAGGGCGATCAGGAACACGCTGCCCTGGCGGATGAGGAGGAAGGACGGGAGGGAGAGGACCAGGAAGCCGATCATCCCGGTCATCAGGAGCGGCTTGCGGCCCACGCGGTCCGAGAGGCGGCCCACCTGCTGGAGCAGGCACATCTGCACGACCATCACGAGGAGCAGGATCAGCAGCCCCTTGTTGGTCCCGTAGCCGAGTTCGTCGGAGAGGTACGTCGGCATGTAGGACAACAGCATGTAGTCGGTGATGTTGTACGCGGCGACGAGCGCGAGGCACAGGAGCAGCGGGCGCCAGTACCGCGTGAAGATCTTGCCGAGGTCGGAGACGGCGGAGGTCTCGACCGCGTCGGCGGCCTCGCTCGCCCGTACCTGGCCGCCCTCCAGCTTCTGGAACGCGGGCGTCTCGTCGAGCTTCATCCGCAGCCACAGGCCGATGAAGCCGAGCGGTGCCGCGACGAGGAAGGGGATGCGCCAGCCCCAGTGGAGCATCTGGTCGTCGCTGAAGAAGGTCGTCAGCAGGACGACGAGGCCGGAGGCCGCCACGTATCCGGCGAGGGTGCCGAATTCGAGGAAGCTGCCGAAGAAGCCGCGCCGCTTGTCGGGCGCGTACTCGGCGATGAACGTCGAGGCGCCCCCGTACTCGCCGCCCGTCGAGAAGCCCTGGACGAGGCGGAAGAAAATGAGCAGGACCGGGGCCCAGATGCCGATCGTGGCGTGCGAGGGGATGAGGCCGATCGCGAGGGTGCCGACCGACATCATGATCATCGTGATGGCGAGGATCGACTTGCGGCCGATCTTGTCGCCGAGGGGGCCGAAGAAGGCGCCGCCGATGGGGCGGACGAGGAAGGCCACGGCGAAGGTCGCGAAGGAGGAGAGGAGCTGGGCGGTGTCGTTCCCGGAGGGGAAGAACACCTTGCCCAGCGTCGACGCGAGATAGCTGTAGATCCCGAAGTCGTACCACTCCATGGCGTTGCCGAGCATGGCCGCCTTGGTGGCCCGCTTGACCGCCGCCTCGTCGGTCACGGTGATGTCGCTGCGGCGCAGCTTGGGATTGCGCCGTTTGTCGATCGCGCGGAAGAGCACCCGGTGGCGTCTGACCGCGGCGGGGTCCACCACCGGCTCGTCGTTGTCGGTCGCCGCCATCACGGTGTTCCTTTCGCAGGTCCTATTGCCAAGCTGAACACCTGCGCGCTTCCGCCGCGCTCAAACAAACTCGTTCAGGGGGCACCGATCCGGCTACCGAGAGTGACAATTATGTCCGGTTTCAGGCGGTTTCGGCGAGACCCAGATCACGGATGATCTTCGCGACGTGACCGGTGGCCTTGACGTTGTAGAGGGCGCGCTCGACCTTGCCCTCCTCGTCCACGACGATCGTGGAGCGGATCACACCGGTGACGGTCTTGCCGTAGAGCTTCTTCTCGCCGAAGGCGCCGTACGCCTCCATGACGGCCTTCGACGGGTCCGATACGAGCGTGACGCGCAGGTCCTCCTTCTCGCGGAACTTCGCGAGCTTCTCCGGCTTGTCGGGCGAGACGCCGATGACGTCGTAGCCCTCGCCGGCGAGGAGGTCGAGGTTGTCGGTGAAGTCGCACGCCTGCTTGGTGCAGCCGGGGGTGAGCGCGGCGGGGTAGAAGTAGACGATCACTTTCCGTCCGCGACGCGCGGAGAGCGAGATCTCCTTGCCGTCGGCGTCCGGAAGGGTGAAGTCGGGGGCGGGATCGCCGGGCTGAAGGCGCTCGCTCATGGGGTGCTCCTGTTTCCGGGGAGGGGTACGGGGTACGCGGCCGAGCCTAAGCCAGCGCGCGGGCGAGCCGGGCGGCCCCGTACGGCTCCCGCGGTGTCCTCGTACGGCTCCCGCGGTCCCCTCGTCCGGTCCGTACAGGGGGTGCCGAGGGGTGCGCGGGCGGTACAGCTGACAGACTGTCGTGCTACGGGCCCCGTGCGGGGCGCGGAGAGTGCACAGGAGCGACGGGTGTCCCCGATCAAGGGCCCCGGGACACGACGACGGAGGCAACGCGGTGTCGGAAGCGGATGCCAGGACCCCTGCGGAGATCGAGGCGGACATCAGGCGCCGGCGTGTGCTGCTGGCCGAGACCCTCGACGAGATCGGGGTGCGTGTGCACCCGAAGACGATCGCGGGCGATGCGAAGGCGAAGGCGACGGCGAAGGTCGATCAGACCCTCGGGCGGGCGTACGTGGAGGTGAACCGCACACTGAACGGGGTGCGCGCGAAGTTCGTGGACGAGGAGGGCAGCCCGCGCCTGGAGCGGATCGTGCCGGCGGCTGTGCTGGTGGTGGGCGTGGTCGGGCTCGTGGTCGCCTCGGGGCGCAAGGGCCGGAAGAAGTGACGCGGCCCGGGGGGCCGGATGCCGGCCGGTGCCCCGGGTCCCGGGGTTCCGTACCGGCCGTGCGGGGTCCCGGGTTAGATTTCCTGGCGTGAGCGAGAACCACGGCACGAACCAGGCCCACGACACGCAGGCCCATGACGACAAGCTGCCCATCCGGATGCTGCACGACCGCGTCCTGGTGCGGAGCGACAACCCCGAGGGGGAGCGTCGCTCGGGCGGCGGGATCGTCATTCCGGCGACGGCGGCGGTGGGGCGGCGGCTCGCCTGGGCGCGGGTGGCGGCGGTCGGGCAGAACGTGCGGTCGGTGGAGCCGGGGGACCGGGTGCTCTACGACCCGGAGGACCGCGCGGAGGTGGAGGTGCGCGGTGTCGCGTACGTACTGATGCGGGAGCGGGACCTGCACGCGGTGGCGGCCGACCGTTTCGAGGGCGCGGAGGACTCGACCGGGCTGTATCTCTGACGTTCGCCGAGGGCCTCGGGGTGGTGACAGGAGTCACCGCCCCGAGGCCCTCGGTGTTGCTAGCCTCGGAAGTACCCCGACGAGACGCGCCGTACCGGGTCACGAAAGACGACGCACCCCTGTTCGCGTTCTTTCGTTCGGAGGTGTCCCGTCATGGCGTGGATCGCTGTGATCATCGCGGGTCTGCTGGAAGTGGCCTGGTCGATCGGCATGAAGTACACGCACGGTTTCACGCGGCTCGTGCCGAGTCTCTTCACGGGCGCGGGGATCGTCGCCTCGATGCTGCTGCTCGCCTACGCGGCGAAGACGCTGCCGATCGGTACGGCCTACGGGGTGTGGGTCGGGATCGGCGCCGCCGGTGCGGCGGTGCTCGGCATGGTGGTGCTCGGTGAGCCGGCGACGGCGGCGCGGATCTTCTTCGTGTCGCTGCTCGTGGTGGCCGTGGTGGGGCTGAAGCTCACCTCGGGGCACTGAGGTACGGGGAGCGGGCGCCGTCCGGGTGGACGGCGCCCGCTCTCGTACGTACGGGGGCGGGCTTCCCGCGTGCGGTCGGCCGCCGCCGGGATGCCCGCGTGCGGTCAGCCGCCGCCCAGGATGCCGCCCGGGGTGCCGCCGCCGGGCTGTTCGCCGCCGCCCGGGTCGCCGTTCGCGCCGCCCGGGTCCCCGGCGCCGCCCGGTCCCGTGCCCGCGCTGTCGCCGCCCGGGTCGGTGCCGCCGGGCCCTGTGCCCGCGGTGTCGCCGCCCGGGTCGGTGGCGCCGCCGGTCGGTTCACCGCCGCCCGGGGGTGTCACGGGGCCGCCGGACGGAGTGCTGCCCGTGGCGCCCGTGCCGTTCTGCTGGCCCGTGCCGTTCTGGCCGTCGTCGGCGGGGGTCGAGGCGGTCGGGTTGCTCGGGCTCGTTCCCGTGCTCGGGCTGTTGCTGCTGCTCGGTGCCTGCGAGACGGGCGGCTTGCGCTTGGCGCCCTTGGCGAGCTTGAGGTCGAAGTCGTGTGCCTTCTTGCCCTTGAGGGCCTGCTTGACGTACTGCGACCAGATCTCGGTGGGCGGGCCGCCGCCGTTCATGCGGGCGACGCCGAGTGCTCCGTAGAGCGGGACGTGCTTGGCGGTCTTCGGGTCCTGGCCCATGACCGAGACAACCGTCGCGAGGTCGGGGGTGTACCCGGCGAAGAGCGCGGCGGTGTCCTCCTCTGCGGTGCCGGTCTTGCCCGCGGCGGGCCGGCCGGCGCCGCGCGCGGCCATCGCGGTGCCCTTCTCGACGACGCTCTGGAGGATGGACGTCGTGGTGTCGGCCGCCGTGCGCCGCACCGCCTGCGTGGAGTGGTGGCCGGGCAGCTCGACCCGCTTGCCGTCGCGGTCGGTGATCTTGACGACGAGCTGGGCGGAGTTGTGCCTGCCGTGGTTGGCGAGCGTCGCGTACGCCTCGGTCATGCGCAGCACGCTCGGGGTGGCGGTGCCGAGCGCGATCGAGGGGTACGGGGCCAGGGACGGCGTGCCCTTGGCGAGGCCGAGGGCCTCGGCGGTCTTCTTGACCTTCGCGGGACCGACATCGACGGCCATCTGCGCGTACACCGAGTTGACGGACTTGTCGGTGGCGACGCTGACCGGGATGCGGCCGTAGTCGCGCTCGTCCTCGTTCTCGGGGCTGAACGGGATGGAGCTGCCCTTGACGGGGCGCTTGCTGGTGCCGTCGTACATCGTGGCGGGCATGATCGTCTGGCCGTCCTGCGTCGTGGAGTGGTTCTCCAGCGCGGAGGTGAAGACGAAGGGCTTGAACGTCGAGCCGACCTGGAAGTCGGCGCGGGTCGCGTTGTTCGTGTACTGCTTCACCCAGTCGATGCCGCCGTACATCGCGACGACCTGGCCGGTCTTCGGGTCGATGGAGGCGGCGCCCGCGCGGACGTTGCGGTCGGCGGGGCGGTTCTTCTTGTCGAGCTTGTCGATGAGCTGGTCGTCCACCGCCTTGACCAGGGCGTCCTGGTTGCTCTTCTTGAACGTGGTGGTGATGCGGTAGCCCTGGTTGGTGAGGTGGTTCTTGTCGATGCCGTTCTCGGCGAGGTAGTTCTTGACGGCCTCGACGAGGTAGCCGCGCTGGCCGGAGAGCGAGGAGTTGGTGCTCGTGGGCTCCTTGGGCGTCGGGAACTTCGCCTTCGCGCGGTCGGCCTGCGTCATCCAGTGCTGCTTGACCATGCCGTCGAGCACGTAGGACCAGCGGGCCTCGGCGGCGCGCTTGTTCTCGGGGTAGACGACGACGTCGTACGCGGAGGGCGCGTTGAGGAGCGAGGCGAGGTAGGCGCCCTCGGGGACGGTGAGCTGGCCGACGTCCTTGTCGTAGTAGGCGCGCGCTGCGGCCTGGATGCCGTAGGCGTTGCGGCCGAAGTAGCTCGTGTTGAGGTAGCCCTCCAGGATCTCGTCCTTGCTCTTCTCGCGGTCGAGCTTGAGCGAGATGAAGAACTCCTTGGCCTTCCGGGTGACCGTCTGGTCCTGGTCCAGGTAGTAGTTCTTGACGTACTGCTGCGTGATGGTCGAGCCGGACTGCTTGCCCTTGCCGGTCGCGGTGTTCCACGCGGCGCGGACCATGGCCGTCGGGTCGACGGCGGACTCCGTGTAGAAGTCGCGGTCCTCGGCGGCGAGCACGGTGCGCTGGACGGACTTGGGGATCTCGGAGAGCTTCACGTTGACGCGGTTGACGGTGCCGTCGCGCGCGAGGAGGGTGCCGTCCGCGTAGTAGTAGACGTTGCTCTGGAGCTGGGCGTCCTGGTTGCCCTCGGGGATGTCGGTGGTCGCGTAGCCGACGGCGAAGGCACCGCCGAGGAGCACGATCAGCAGGACGAGTCCGCCGAGGGTCATGCGCCAGGTCGGGAAGAGGCGGCGCCAGCCCTTGCGCTTGCGGGACTTGCGGCCCTTCTTCTTGGGCTGCTCGGGTCCGTCGCCGTCGTCGGCGGCCATGGCGGTGGTGCCGGTGTCGCCGGGGGGAGGGGGAGTGCCGGGCGCGCCGGCGGCCGCGGCGGCCCCCGCGCTCGCGGGACCGGCGCTCGCGGGACCGGCCTTCGGGGGGCCGGTCTTCTTGCGGCGCGGGGCGTCCTCGTTGCCGGGGACTCGCAGCTGGGTCGTGCGTTCGGCGGGGATCTCTTTCGGGGGATCGGCGGGGGCGGGCTTGGCGGGGGCGGGCTTCGCGCTCGGGGCGGTCTTGGCGCTCGGGGCGGGCTTGGCGTCCGCCTTGCCGTCCTGCGCTGCCTTGCCGTCCTGCGCCGCCTTGCCTTCCTGGGCGGGCTTGTCGCTCGCGCTCGGGGCGGGCTTGGCGTCCCGCGTCCCCTTGGCGTCGGGCTTGGCGTCCGGTGCGGACTTCGCGTCCGGTGCGGGCTTCGCGTCCGGTGCGGGCTTCGCGTCGGAAGCCGTCTTGGGCCGCTGGGCGGCGTCCGCGTCCGTATCGGCGTGGGCGTCCGCGTGCGCTTCCGGGCCCGAGCCGGGCTTCGCGGCCCCCGCCTCGGCGCCCCGCGCCTTCGAGGCGTCAGGCGTCGCTCCCGGTACGGGCTTCGCGGCACGCGAGGCCCCCGCCCCCGGCTCCGTACCGCCGGGGACCGCCTCCGCCGTCCCTCCCGGCTCGTCCCCCGCCGTCTTCCGCGCCGCCGCCTGTCCCTCGCGTGATTCCCTCCGCTCGTTCCCCTCGTCGCGCCGGGACGTCCCGGCCTCTTGCTTCCGGGATGTCGTGCCGTCCCCGGTGTGGTCGCCGTCGCCGTGCTGCTGCGGCTCGTCGGTCATGTTGTGCGGAACTCCTGCTTCGCTTCGTGCACCCGGTGCCCACGTACGCACCGAGGCGCGGGGCGGTCGGAACACGGTGCCCGCCTCGGCGGCTCGTGATCCCTCCCCCGTGTAAAACGCGTGGCGCGCGCGTACGGCTCCCCTCTAGGGTCGTGACTTTGGCCCGAGAGGCCGAATCCACACCATTCGCGCGGAAAATCCGCACCGAAAGAGAGGTGTCGTGCGCACCGTTCGGCTCTATGCGGCAGTCGCCGCCGGTGGGTTCCGCCGCTACGCGACGTACCGCTGGGCGACCTTCGCCGGGGTGTTCACCAACACGGTGTTCGGCGTCATTCTCGCCTATACGTATCAGGCGTTGTGGCAGGAGCGTCCCCACCTGGGCGACTACACGCTTTCACAGGCGCTCACGTACGTCTGGATCGGGCAGGCGATACTCATGACCTCCATGGTCATGGGAGGCGGATTCGAGGTCGAGCTGATCGAGCGCATCCGCGCCGGCGACATCGCCGTGGACCTCTACCGGCCCGTCGATCTCCAGTCGTGGTGGCTCGCCGGGGATCTCGGGCGCGCGGCGTTCCACCTGCTCGGGCGGGGGATCGTGCCCTTCGCGGCGGGGGCGCTGCTCTTCGACCTCGCGATCCCCGCCGCGCCCTCGCGCTGGCTGTCCTTCCTCGCCGCGGTCGCGCTCGGGGTCGTGGTGAGCTTCGCGCTGCGCTACCTCGTGGCGCTCTCCGCCTTCTGGCTGCTCCACGGCGACGGGATCACGCGGCTGCACGTCTTCGTGGCGACGTTCTTCTCCGGGGTCTCGCTGCCGCTCAACGTCTTCCCCGGCCTGCTCGGCGAGGTGGCCCGCGCGCTGCCGTGGGCCTCGCTCGTGCAGGTCCCCGCCGATGTGCTGCTCGGTACGTACGAGGGCGGCGCGCTGCTCGGCGTGTACGGCTTCCAGGCGGGCTGGGCCGTGCTGCTGCTCGCTCTCGGGCGCCTCGTCCAGTCCGCCGCGACACGCAGGGTGGTGGTCCAGGGTGGCTGAGACGGCCGGCCCCACGGCGGTACGGGAGCGGGGCGCCCTGCGCACCGGGCTGCGCGCGTACCGGCTGGTGAGTCTCATGTGGGTGCGCTCGATGCTCGCGTATCCCCTCTCCTTCGCGCTGAACCTCTTCGCGCAGGCGGCGATCACGGGTCTGGACTTCGTCGTGATCCTGCTGATGTTCTCGCACGTCGACGCGCTCGGCGGCTACGGCCTCCCGGACTTCGCCGTGCTGTACGGGCTCTCCTCGGTCTCCTTCGGGCTGTGCAACCTCTTCCTGGGCTCGACGCAGCGGCTCGGCCAGCGCGTGCGCGACGGCACGCTCGACGCGCTGCTCGTGCGCCCGGCCCCCGTCCTCGCGCAGATCGCCGCCGACCGCTTCTCGCTCAACCGGCTCGGGCGCACCTTCCAGGGCCTCGTGGTGCTGGCGTACGGGCTGGGCGCGGCGGGCATCGACTGGGACGCCGGGCGCGTCCTGGTGATCCCGTACGCGGCGGTGAGCGGCGCGGCGATCTTCGGCGCTGTGTACGTGGCGGGGGCGGCCTTCCAGTTCGTGGCGAACGACGCGGCCGAGGTGGAGAACGCGTTCACGTACGGCGGGCAGACGATGCTCCAGTACCCGCCGACGGTCTTCGCCAAGGAGGTGGTGCGCGCGGTGACGTTCGTGCTGCCGCTCTCCTTCGTCAACTGGGTCCCCGGCGCGTACCTCCTGGGCCGTCCCGCGCCGCTCGGCCTGCCGGCGTGGTGCGCGCTGCTGCCCCCGCTCGTCGCCGTCGCGGCGCTCGCGCTGGCGGGTCTCGCGTGGCGTGCGGGGCTGCGGGGGTATCGCTCGACGGGGAGCTGAGGCGGTGTCCGTGACCGGTGGTGGAAAGGTGGAAGCAGTGGAAAGCGACGACGTGATCGTCCTCGAAGACCTTCAGAAGGAGTTCACGCTCCGGCGCAGGACCGCGTTCCTGCGGTACGAGAAGCGGGCGGTGCGGGCCGTGGACGGCATCTCGTTCCGGGTGCGGCGCGGCGAGATGGTCGGGTACATCGGGCCGAACGGCGCGGGCAAGTCGACGACGATCAAGATGCTCACCGGCATCCTCACGCCCTCGGGCGGCCGGCTGCGGGTCGCCGGGCTCGACCCCGCACGGCAGCGGCTCGCGCTGACCCGCCGTATCGGCGTCGTCTTCGGCCAGCGCACGACGCTGTGGTGGGACCTGCCGCTCATCGACTCGTACCGCCTCATGCGGCACCTGTACGACGTGCCGCTCGCCCGCTACCGCGAGACGCTCGACCGCTGCGTGGAGCAACTGGAGCTGGCGGACCTGCTCGACGTACCGGTCCGGCAGCTCTCGCTGGGGCAGCGGATGCGCGGCGACATCGGCGCGGCGCTGCTGCACTCGCCGGAGGTGCTGTACCTGGACGAGCCGACGATCGGGCTCGACGTCTTCTCGAAGGCGCGGGTGCGCGAGTTCCTGCGCGAGCTGAACGCGGAGCAGGGCACGACGGTGCTCCTGACGACGCACGACCTGACCGATATCGAGCAGGTCTGCACGCGGGTGATGGTCATCGACCACGGGCGGCTCGTGCACGACGGGGACCTGGCGGGGCTGCACGCGCTGGGCGGGAGCGAGCGGATGCTCGTCCTCGACCTGGAGCGCGAGCTGCCCGCGGTCTCGGTGCCCGGCGCCCGTACGGTACGGGTCGAGGGGCCGCGTCAGTGGCTCGCCTTCCCCGCCGGGGCCTCGGCGGCGCCGCTCGTGGCGCGGATCGCGGCCGACTACCCGCTCGCCGATCTCTCGGTGCGCGAGCCGGACATCGAGTCCGTCATCGCGCGGATGTACGCGCGCGGCAGGAGCGACGCGGTGACCTCGTAGGGTGGTCGTATGACTGACGAGCGGGCCGAACTACCGCCCAGGACAACGGATATGACCAAAGCGCGAGCGGACGCCCCGCTCGCCCGGGGGGAGCTGCGCGCCTCGGACGCCGACCGGGAGCGGGTGGCCGAGCGGCTGCGCGAGGCGGTCGCCGAGGGACGCCTGGACATGGAGGAGTTCGACGTACGGCTCGGCGCGGCCTACGCGGCCCGCACGTACGGCGAACTGGTGCCGCTCACGCGGGACCTGCCGGAGAGCGCCACGGGCGCGGCGCCCACCACGGCTCCGGCTCCGGCTCCCGGCGGGGGCCGGGTCGGGCGGGTCGGCGCGGAGGCGACCTCGCGCGGGGCCTTCGCGCTCTTCGGCGGCTTCGCACGCCGGGGGCGCTGGGTGATCGGGAGGGCCTTCACGGCCTTCGCGATGTGGGGCGGCGGTGAGATCGACCTGCGCGAGGCCGATTTCGAGGACCGCGAGACGGTCATCCGCTGCTTCACGATCTGGGGCGGCATCGGCGTCGTGGTCCCGCCCGAGCTGCGGGTACGGGTCTCGGGCATCGGGATCATGGGCGGCTTCGGCGGCGACCAGTTCTTCGAAGGGCCGCCGGACTCGCCGCAGGTGACGGTGAAGGGCCTGGCCCTGATGGGCGGGGTGGGCGTCCAGCGCAAGGAGCGGAAGGGCGAGAAGCGCAGGCTCAAGGAGGAGCGGAAGCGCGGGGAGCTGGAGGCGGAGGACTGAGCGCGGGGCGCCCGCGCGGGGCCCTCACAGCTGCGCGGGAGCCGCCCCCCTAAGGTCCGCCAGGTTCACCGTCTCGGCCATCCGCAGGTACCCCGCGTCGTTGAGGTGGAGGTGGTCGCCGCAGTCGTAGGCCGTGGCGAGGCGGGCCGGGCGGGCCGGGTCCCGCAGTGCCCGGTCGAAATCGGCGTACGCGTCGAAGACGCGTCCCGAGCGGATCTCGGCGTTGACCGCCTGCCGGGTCTGCTCGCCGCGCGCCGAGTAGCCCCGGTGGCCCTCGAAGGGCATGAGCGTCGCGCCGACGACGTGCAGGCCCCTGGCGTGCGCCCGCGCGGTCAGCTCGCGCAGTCCGTCGACGATCCGCCGGGCGTCGTACTGCTGCGGGGCGCGCAGGATGTCGTTGATGCCGAGGTCGATGAAGACGGCCTTCACCCCGGAGCGGCCGAGCACGTCGCGGTCGAAGCGGTCGAGCGCGGCCGGGTTGTCGGCCGGGCGGCCCGTTCCGGCGAGCAGGACGCGGTTGCCGCTGATACCGGCGTTCACGACGCTGTAGGGCGGGGCGCCCTGCTCCGCCGCGAGGCGGCGGGCGAGGCGGTCGGGCCAGCGGTGGTTGGCGCCGGTCGTGGAGTGCAGCCCGTCGGTGAGCGAGTCGCCGAGCGTGACGAGGGTCCCGGCCACGCGATGGCTGAGGACGTCGACGGCGGTGACGTACCGCCAGAAGGAGGACTGCGCGGTGTACGCGGCACCGTCCGGGTCCCTCGTGCGGTCGCCCTCGGCGAGGTAGCTGGTCTGGCGGGCCTGGGCGTGGAAGGTGACGGGGCCGCTCGCGAGCGGCGAGTACGTCGTGACGAGGAGGTCCGCGTCGCCGGGGACGCTCATCCGCACCGCGTCGCTCACCCGCTGGCCGCCCGCCGGGATGACGACGGTGGTGGTGCCGCCGAAGGTGAGGCGGCGCAGGGTGCCGGCCGCCGCCGTGGGGTTGCCGGGCGCGGCGGCGAGGGCGACGGTCGCGCTCGTGACCGACAGGGGCTGCTGCCCGTACAGGTTGGAGAGGGTGACGCGCGTCGCCTCGCCCGCGACGGAGGTGTGCACGACGTTGCGCACCGAGCGGCCCGCGAGGCCCTCGATCAGCGTGCCCGGCTCGGCCCCGCTCGGCGGCGCCGACCACGTACCGACCCAGCTCCCCGAGGAGGCCGGAGCGGCCGAGCCGCGCGCGGCGGGCGGGGCCGCCGTGACGGTGTCCTCGTCCTTGCTCCGCCCGGAGCCGGTCACGAGCAGGAAGATCGCGGTCGAGCACAGCACCACGAGGGCCGTGACGGCGGCGAGCACGCCATAACCGTGACGCTTGGTCATGTACGGGGTTTCTCCTCGGACAGCGGGAGCCCGAGGCTCCGGTCGGACGATCCCATGATGCGACATGGGTGGGGGGCGTGCCGTACGCACCCTTCGTCCCGACAGACGCCGGGAATCGCAGATCCGTTCCCCCGGCGAACGGGGTAGGGACAATGGGAACGGCCCCTCGCGTCCCCGAAGCCCAGCTCCGGGCGATGCGCGAGGGGCCGCGACAGCGGGCCGCGGCAGGCCACGAGGGTGAGGAAGGGGCGGCGGGGCGATGGGGACGCAGGGGGCGGGTGAGGCGAAAATCACGGGGTCGGGACCGGCGGCCGGGACGGAACCGGGACCCGGACCGGGAGTGGGCACGGGATCGGGAGCGGAGGACGGCATGGGCGGAGCTTCAGGGGGACCGACGGGCGGCGACGGCTCGGCGGCGGGGGCGGCAGGGGCGGAGCGGGGGGCCGAGGGCGGTACGGGGCGCGGCGCGGCCGCGGAGCCGGGTGGTGCCACGGGGCCGGGTGGCCCGGCGGGGCCGGGTGGCCCTGCGGGTGGTCCGGGCGAGCCCACGGGTCCGGGCGGCCCGCCCCGTACAGCCTCGGCCACCGCCACAGGCGGCCCGCCTCGCAAGGGCTCCGTGGGCTCCGTCGCCCGCGCGCTCGGCGGTGCCCGCAGCCCCGTCGACCTCACCCCCGCCGACCTGGAGAAACGCCGGGGCGTGCGGCGCATGAAGTCCTTCGCGCTCGGGCTGCTGCTCTTCGTCGCGGTCGTCTACGCGCTCGCGACGTGGCTCGGGCACCGCGACGCGGGCGCCTGGACCGGGTACGTCGCGGCGGCGGCCGAGGCGGGGATGGTCGGCGCGCTCGCCGACTGGTTCGCCGTGACCGCGCTCTTCCGGCACCCGCTCGGGCTGCCGATCCCGCACACCGCGATCATCCCGCAGAAGAAGGACCAGCTCGGGGCCGCGCTCGGCGGCTTCGTCGGAGAGAACTTCCTCTCCGGTGACGTCGTACGGGACCGGCTGCGCGGTATCGGCATCGGGCACCGCCTCGGCGAGTGGCTCGCCGAGCCCGCGCACGCCGACCGCGTGACGGCCGAGGCGGCGACGGCGCTGCGCGGGGCGCTCACGGTGCTGCGCGACAGCGACGTGCAGGCCGTGGTCGGCGAGGCGATCACGCGGCGCGCGAAGAGCGCGGAGGTCGCGCCCTCGCTCGGGCGGCTCCTGGAGCGCCTCGTGGCCGACGGCGGGCACCGCAAGCTCGTGGACCTCGTGTGCGTGCACGCCCACGACTGGCTCGTGACCCACCGCGACTCCGTCATGGACGCGGTGCAGGGCGGCGCGCCCGGCTGGACCCCGCGCTTCGTGGACAAGCGGATCGGGGAGCGCGTCTACAAGGAACTCCTCCGCTTCGTCACCGAGATGCGCGACATGCCCGACCACCCCGCGCGCGGCGCGATCGACCGCTTCCTCACCGACTTCGCCGGCGACCTCCAGGCCGACGGCCCGACCCGCGCCCGCGTCGAGCGCCTCAAGAACGACATCCTCGGCCGCGCCGAGGTGCAGGACCTCATCGCGACGGTCTGGGGCACGGTGCGCGGCATGATGGTCGCCGCCGCCGAGGACGAGCGCAGCGAACTGCGCCTGCGCGCCCGTACCGCGCTCCTCTCGCTGGGCGGCCGGCTGAGCGCGGACGACCGGCTGCGCGCGAAGGTCGACGGCTGGGTCGAGGGCGCGGCGGTCTACGTCGTCTCGACGTACCGCACCGAGATCACCTCGCTCATCACCGACACGGTCGCGGGCTGGGACGCCGAGCACACCTCGCGCAAGATCGAGGCGAACATCGGCCGCGACCTCCAGTTCATCCGCATCAACGGCACGGTCGTCGGCTCGCTCGCGGGCCTGGTGATCTACACCGTCTCGCACGCGCTGGGGGCCTGAGGGGGCCGTACGGGGCGGGGCCCGTACGGGTGCGGGAACTCCTGCGGGTGCGGGGCGGGTACGGGCGCGGGAACTCCTGCGGGTGCGGGGCCCGTGCGGGTGCGGCGCGCGCCGGTCCGCGCACCCCCCGCCGGACCCACTCACCACCCGCTTGGCTCCCCCGCCCCCGTATGAGCGCGCGCCCGAGGGGCATCCGGCGAATAGTGCACCGCACACCCGTCGCGGTCGCCGCTCACGAGGAGGTACCGGACCATGGCTCAGCCTTCCGACGAGCGGCCCCCCGACCAGCGGGCTTCCGGAGGGCCGGACGACGCGGCGGACATCGCCGCGCCCGGGCGCTCGGGCACCGGCACGATCACCACCTCCGTACCCGCGCGCCTGGACCGCCTCCCGTGGTCCCGCTGGCACTGGATGATCGTCATCGGCCTCGGCACGGTGTGGATTCTCGACGGACTCGAAGTGACGACGGTCGGCAATATCGCGGGCCGTCTCTCCGAACCCGGCTCGGGCCTGCCGATCACGTCCGCGCAGGTCACCGGGCTCGGCGCGGCGCTGTACGTTGCCGGCGCCTGTTCGGGCGCGCTCTTCTTCGGCTGGCTGACGGACAAGTTCGGCCGCAAGAAGCTCTTCATGGTGACGCTCGCGGTCTACCTCGGCGCGACCGCGATGACCGCGCTGTCCTTCTCGCCGTGGTGGTTCTTCGTCTTCCGCTTCCTCACCGGCTTCGGCATCGGCGGCGAGTACGCGGCGATCAACTCCGCGATCGACGAGCTGATCCCCTCGAAGTACCGGGGCCGCGTCGACCTCATCATCAACGGCAGCTACTGGCTCGGCGCGATCGGCGGCGCGCTGCTCTCGATCCTCGCGCTCAACACGGGCATCTTCCCGAAGGACGTCGGCTGGCGCCTCACCTTCGCCCTCGGCGTCGTGCTCGGCCTCGTGATCCTCCTCGTGCGGCGGCACGTCCCCGAGAGCCCGCGCTGGCAGTTCATCCACGGCCAGGGGGACGAGGCGGAGGGCCTCGTCTCGGACGTCGAAAAGGGCGTCGAGACCGAGAAGGGCCAGGAACTTCCGCCCCCGGCGGGCGAGATCACGATCCACGAGCGCAAGAGCGTCGGTTTCGGTCTCATCGCCAAGACGGTCTTCGCGCACTACCCCAAGCGCGCCGTGCTCGGCCTCTCCCTCTTCATCGGGCAGGCGTTCCTCTACAACGCGATCACGTTCGGCTTCGGCGCGATCCTCACGAAGTTCTACGACGTCCAGAGCGGCCACACGGGTTACTACTTCGCCGTCATCGCCGCGGGCAACTTCATCGGCCCGCTCGTCCTCGGCCACCTCTTCGACACCATCGGCCGCCGCGTCATGATCGCGGGAACGTACATCCTGCCGGGCGTCCTGCTCTTCATCACGGCCTGGCTCTTCGACCGCGGCTCGCTCAACGCGACGACGCTGACGGCCTGTTGGTGCGTGGTCCTCTTCTTCGCCTCGGCGGGCGCCTCGAGCGCGTACCTCACGGTCTCCGAGGTCTTCCCGATGGAGACCCGCGCGATGGCGATCGCCTTCTTCTACGCGATCGGCACGGCGGCGGGCGGCATCTCGGGCCCGCTGATCTTCGCCGACCTCACCGAGTCCGGCGTCCCCGGCGACACGGCACTCGCCTTCTCGATCGGCGCGGGCCTCATGTGCGCGGCGGGCCTGGTGGCGGCCTTCCTCGCGGTCGACGCGGAGGGCCGGGGCCTGGAGGACATCGCGAAGCCGCTGTCGCAGACGGAGAAGGCGGCGTAGGGGGCCGTTCGGCGGGACGGGGCGGCAGTACGGGGCGGGAGGTGCGTGCGGCGCCCGCACCCGCACGTACGTGCCGCCCGCCCCGTACCCCCTCGCCTCAGCCCGCCGCGTACACCGCAAGCCCCGCCAACTGCCCTGCGGGCCAGCCGGTGTTGGCCGTGAACCGTACCCGTACGTACCGGGTGTTCGCCGTCGAGGCGAGCGTGATCGTGACGCTGTTGGCGTCCTTGGCCGGATCGAAGACGCGACCGGCCGGGGCGGAGAGCGAGGTGAAGGCGGAGCCGTCGGTGGAGCCGAGCACCTCGACGGTCTGCGTCCGCTTCGCCCAGGCCGCGTCCGGCGGCAGCGAGAGCACGAGCCTGCGCACGGGCCGGCTCGTTCCCAGGTCCACCTGAATCCACTGCGGGAAGCTGTTGTTGGGGCTCTCCCAGTACGAACGCGCGTCACCGTCCACGGCATTGCCGGGCGCGTAGCCCTGCGTCTGGCCGCTCGCGGTCGCGGTACGACGCAAAGCAAGGTCCCCGGTGGGGAGTTCGGGTTCGCCGCCGCCCCCGACGACGGTCGGTGTGGGCCGTTTCTCGGTGAGCGGGATCTCCCCCTTGAGCAACTTCCCGCCGTCGCCCGTGAGGCGGAGGTAGTAGTCCGATGAGCAGGCCGTGCCGTCCTCGTCGAGCGCCTTGATGCCGGACCCGGCGGGCACGTCGGCGGCCGTCGCCGCGGTCTTGGCGATCTGGTTGGCCTCGTTGTACTCGTCGAACATCGAGATGTAGATGCCCTGCACCCCGACGCGCTTCATGTTGTAGAACTGCCGCCACATGAAGTTCCCGTGGGCCCGCGCCCCGCCCTGGAGGTCCCCGGGCAGCACGCACGGCTGGTAGTCCACGCCGTTCGCGGTGCAGTCGGCCTGGTCGGGGGTGTTGACGTTCGCGTAGAAGTTGTCGGCGTCGGCGACCGAGCCGATGCGCCCCACCATCCACGGCGAGAGCATGTCGAGTGCGTGGTACACGTCCTGGTACCCGGCACGCGAGTCCTCGACGCCGCGCCGCCAGTGCGTCGGGACGCCGCCCATCACGTAACACCCCTGGCTCTTGAACCAGTTGACGACATCGAGGCAGACCTCGGCCGACCAGGTCTTGTTGGGTTCGTTGAAGCCGAAGCCCCAAATGCCCACCACCGGCCTGCCGTTCTGGTACGCGTACGCCGAGGAGGCCGTGTACGCCTTCATCTTGCTCAGCCAGTCGGCCTTCATCTCCGGCTGCATGTTCGTCCAGCCGGTCGCGTCGTACATGATGTAGAACTTGCGCCCGTGCTTCTCGGCCGCCAGCCGCACCTTCTGCGCCATGGCGTCGCGCGTCGCGCCCTCGCCCCCGTTGGGGTTGAAGCGCTGGAGCGCGGCGGTGTCGATCCCGTACTCCCGCATCCACCGGAAGTGCGTGTCCACGGTCTGCTGGTCGTACGAGGAGAAGAGGTTGGCGGGCTTGCCGTTGCCGAGCGCGGGATACGCGCTGCGGTAGGTGTGCTCGTACTCGCTCACGTCGGGCCAGCTGACGATCGCGGTGTTGCCCGGGGACGGCGGCTGCCCCCAGTTCTGCGACCAGTGCCACCAGCCATTGATGGGCGCGCCGTCGCCCGAGCAGGCGAACCAGCCCTGGTAGCCGACGGTGATCTTCCCGACGACGTCGCCGGGAGGCGAGGCGGCGGGTGCGGCGGAGGCGGTGGCGGGGGTGCCCTCGACGGCCCGCGCGGAGCCAGCGGCGGCGGTGACGGCACCGGCCGCGAGCGAGCCGGCGACGAAGGTGCGACGGCGGAGACCGGGGACGGGGTCGAGGGCGGGGGCGGGGGCGGGGGCGGAGGGAGTTTCGGGCATGCTCATGTCAGCCATGTGTTCCTCGCGGTGCGGCTCGATGGTGGGGGAGGTGCGGGGAGAGCACGCGGCGGCTCGGGCTCCGCGGTGACCGTACGGCCCCGGCACTCCGGGGGACAAGACGGCGGAACGCAATTTCATGACCACATGCCACAACTTGCTGATGACTGAGCGCAAAATCCCTGGGAGCGCACGGAGTCGAGCGCTGTGGCGAGCCCTCCGAGGAACGGCACGAGCGCCGCCACCGCTCCCCCCTGGACGATCGCCCCGGCACGGGCACCCCCGCCGGCCTGCGTGCCCCCTTCCGCCGCGGGCTCGCCGTGAGCCCCCAGGCGTACCGGGCCACCTTCGGCACCGAAGCCCCCCAGGGCTAATCTCGAACACTGAACAAAGCCGACATCCGCCCCACCGACCCAGGAGGTCACCCGATGCCCACCCTCCCCTCCGCCCCCATAGCCGCCGCCGGCCTCCTCGGCGGCTACGCCACGGCCCGCTTCACCAAGAACCGCCGCCTGGGCGGCGCCGTCCTCGCCGCCGCCGGCACCATCACCCACCTCCAGTGGCGCCGCACCACCTCCCCCCGCACCGCCACCGCCCTCACCGCCACCTACCTCACCGCCTTCGGCGCCTCCCACCCCCTCGCCAAAAAACTCGGCGCCTGGCCCTCGGTAGCGGTCGTCACGGCGGCGACGGCAGGGGCGGCGTGGGTGGTGTCGGACCGGAGGCGGAAGGGCTGATTCTCAGGGTGAGACGGACCGTGCCCTTCCGGGCGCTTAATTGGCTGCCGCGCATGTCGAGGTGGGGCGTAAGTTCTCCCGCATGATGATGCGGAACCTATTGCGCGAGATCGCCCGGACGTATGACCGCCGGAAGGGCACGGGCCGCGACGTGGAAGGTCAAAAAATCCTTCGAGGCGTAGGATCGCTCGATCTGCCGCTTCCGCCCGGTTTTCGTGCAGAGGGGCATGGAGGTCAGACCTCCGCCGCTGCCACCCCCTGGATAGGGGTATTTGATGATGGGGTAAATAGCGACCCTAAGTCGGGGCTGTATATTGCCTATATATTTAGCGCGGATCTATGGGATGTGTATCTTACGATCCAGCAGGGTTCAGAACACTTGAACGCAGAGTTTGGTCGGGGCAAGCAAAAGAGGCGAGAGCTTCGCAGGAATGGTCGGCGCATTCGGGCCTACCTCGGAGAAACGCCCTCTTCTGGGTGGAGCGTCGGTATGCCGCTGCGCGACCCGGCCGAGCGGCCCCGTGCCTATGAGGCGGCGAACGTCTTCGCGCGGCGCTATGCGACGCAGGACCTGCCTGACGAAAGGTTTCTGCAAGAGGACCTGATCGAAGCCGCTCTCATGTTCTATCAGGCGGCGGGTGAAGATTCGCTTGCGGAAAAAATCAGCTCCTTGAATCAACTCCTCAGTGAAAAGCGCGCGGGCGCTGAGGCATCTCTGCGGGAGTGGGAGCCGGCCTCCTTCCTCGAGGAGGATCCCCTCGCGCACTTCCACCCGAAAGACGACACCGCCTATCACGTCAAGCTCGCTGAGAGTTCTCAGCTTCGTAACAGGTATCACGAGGCTCTAGTCGCCAGTTTCGGCCGCTATGTCCTCAAGCGCGGATTCATTCCCGTGACAGATGGCGTTCACCCGCGCGATATCGTACTAAAAAAAGCGGGTCTGCTTTATTCTGGTGCTCCGGAAGTTCTCGTCGAAGCGAAGTTTGTGAAGGACGGGAAGGCTATGCCTGCGGTGCGGGAGGCTGTGGCTCAGCTTCTCGAGTACCGCTATTTCCTCTATCGAGCCGAAGGCTCGGACGAGCCGTACCTTCTCGCGCTATTTTCCGAGAATGTGGGCGAAGCGTTCGAACCGTATATCGAGGATCTCGGCTTTGGCGCGGTGTGGGCTGATGGGCGCGGTGGCTGGGCTGGCAACACGCTCGCGCGAGAGTGGGGCATTGTCTAGAGTCCCCCCTCACCCCACCCCATGACACCCCTCGTACCCCGCCCCCGACCCGCACCAGCACTCCGCTCCCGGGTGCGGGGGCCAGGGGGTGGCGAGGGCTCGGGTGGCGAGGGTGGTGGTGTAGAGGGGGAGGAGGGACGGGGTGGTGGGGTGGGTGGATTCGGCGGCGGCGAAGGCCTCGTAGGAGGGGACCGTGGCGCGGACGATGCCGAGGTTGGGGATGGCCGAGGCGGCGAGGTCGCGGAGGGCTGATTCGATCGCCGCCGTGTGGGCCTCGTAGGAGGGGTACTCCGTGGCGAGGGCCGGGTAGGAGGTCAGGAGTTCGGTCAGTTCCGGCCGCGGCCAGTGCAGGACCGCCACCGGGAAGGGGCGGGACAGGGCCGCGCGGTACGTGGCGAGTTCGGCGTGCAGGCGGGTGATCTCGGCGCGGAGTTCCTCGGGGCTGTCGGAGCCCAGGACCCACGTGCGCTTCGGGTCGTGCAGTTCGTCCAGCGGGACCGACGCCGGGTTCAGCGCGTCCGCCATCGCGTCCCACGCGTCGTGCTCCAGGCCGAGCAGGCGGCGGACGCGGTGCCTGCCGATGAGGAGCGGGCGCGCCTCGTACGGGGGTGGGGCCGAGCCGTCGAGGAGCAGCGCCACCGCCTCCTCGTACGTGGCGTGCGCCTCCCCCAGCTCGTCGTGCGCCTCCAGCGCCTGCGCCACCACGATCCACGGGGCCGGCGTGCGCGGGGCCGCCGCCCGCACGCCCGAGACGATCGCCTGGGCCTCCGCCTCGTGCCCGTACTCCCACAGGTTCGCCGCCTTCAGCGCGCGGATCAGCGCCGGGTCCTCGGGCGCGCCCGCGAGCAGACCGTCGTACAAGGTGCTCGCGCGGGTGCGGTCGTCCGCCAGCTCGAAGTGCGCCGCCGCGCGCAGGAGCAGCTGCTCGGCGTCCTCCGGGTGGCGCTCGGCCAGTCGTTCCAGGCGCTGGGCCTGCTCCAGGTGGGCTTCGCGGTCGCTCTCGCCCTGTCGCGCCGCCGGTACGGGGGCGACGGGCGGGGCCTGGGGGGTCTCGGCGGGGGTTTCGGGGCGCATGGCCACACGGTAGCGCCGGGCACGCCCCGAACGGAGTACCAACCGGCCGGGAACCTTTCCGGGACCCGGTTCGTCTGGAGGGGTGCCAGGGATCACCGGAAGAGGGAAGGGGGCCGGAATGCCGCGTCTGCTCGCGCTCGTCCTGCTCGTCCTCGCCGGTTCCCTCGGCGCGGAGCCCGGGCTGCTGCCCGCCGCCGTCGCCGTCACCGCGGGGGCCCTCGCCGTCTGCCTGCTGAGCACCGCGCTCGGCGTCCCGCTCGTCGCGCCCACCGCCGTCCGCACCACGATCCGCGAGCGCGCCCGCCGCACCGCCTTCCTGCCCCAGCGGGACCCCGACGCCTCCGGGCGACCACGCCCCCGGGCACCCGGCCGTCGCCTCACCGCGCCGGCCGGCTGACCCGGGCCCCGGGGCCCTCTGGGCCCGCATCCCACCCGCTTCCGTACGAGATCCGCCGTACGGGACGTCCGTGCGGCAATCCGCCGTACGGGGGTCCGCCGCGCCGCCGCACAGGTCCGCTCATCCCCCTGTGAGGCCCCGGAGGACCCATGTCCCTGCCCGCGTTCCACCCGTCCGGCTCCGGCTTCTTCGGCCTGTGCGCCGGAGTCGTCGACTACCTCGCCGACCTGCTCCAGCCCCTGGCCGGTACGGCCGCGACCGCCGCCGCGATCGTCGTCCTCACCGCCTGCGTACGACTCCTGCTGCTGCCGCTCTCGCGCACCGCCGCGCGCGGCCAGCGGGAGCGCGCCGGGCTCGCGCCCGAGATCGCCGCGGTGCGCCGCACGTACGCCAAGGACCCCGAGCGCATGCGGCGCGCGCTCATGGAGCTCCACCGCGAACACGGCGTCTCACCGCTCGGGGGCTGTCTGCCGATGCTGTGCCAGCTCCCGTTCTTCTTCGTCCTCTACCACGTCTTCTCCAGCGCCCGCATCGGCGGCGAGCCCAACCACCTGCTCCCGCACCGCCTCTTCGCCGCCCCGCTCGGCGGCCACTGGGGCGACGCGCTCGCGCACGGCGGGCTCCTCGGCGAGCGCGGGCTCGTGTACGTGGCGCTCTTCGCGCTCGTCGCCGCCGTCGCCACCTTCAGCAGCCGCCGCAACAAGCGGCAGCTCGCCGGCGCCGGCTCGCCCCTCGCGGCGGCCGACGGCCAGCAGGTGCCGGGCATCGGCGCGCTCACGCGGTTCATGCCGTACATGGCCTACTTCACGCTGATCAGCGTCGCCGTCGTCCCGCTCGCCGGGGCGCTCTACATCGTCACGAGCACGACGTGGAGCGCCGTGGAGCGGGCGGTGTTGTACCGGGAGCGGAAGCCGGCCACGCCGGAGCGGGACGGGAGGGCGGTGACCGCCTGAGCGAGGGGTGGGCGCGGGGCACGTCGTGGAACCCCGTACGTGCCCCGCCCCCCGGCCCCCTACCGCCCCGCCAAGTACTCCTCCAGCGCCGCCACCACCAGCGCGTGGTCCTCCACCTGCGGCAGGCCCGAGACGCCGATCGTGCCGACCGGGCCCGAGACGCCGCGGACCAGGACCGGGAGGACCCCGCCGTGGGCCGCGTAGCGGGACGGGTCGAGGCGGGAGGCGTCCTCGAAGGTCGTGCCCTTGGCGCGGAAGCGGGTGCCGACGAGCAGGGAGCTCTCGCCGTACCGCTCGACGACCCGCCGCTTGCGCGCGAGCCAGTCGTCGTTGTCCGCCGTCGAGCCGGGCAGCGCCGCGTGGAAGACCTGCTGGAGGCCGCGCCGCAGGTCGATCGCGACCGGGGCGCCGCTCTCGCGCGCGCGGCGGACGAGGGTGCAGCCCAGGTCCCACGCGTCGTCGTGCGTGTACGTGGGCAGTTCGAGGCGGTTCTGCTGCGCGAGGAGGTCCGCGGCCTCCTCGGCCGTGGCGGGCAGGACGCTCATCGGGACACCTCCACCGTGACGCCCTCGGCCGCCGAGCGGCGCGCCGCCTCGATGACGTCGAGTGCCGCGGCGGCCTGCCGGGCCGTGACCGGGTTCGGGGCGCCCTCGCGCAGGGCGGCGGCGACGGCCGCGTAGTACGCCGGGTAGTCGCCCGGCTCGGTCGGTACGGGCTCGCCGCCGCCGGTCAGCGGGGACTCGCCCGCGCCGAGCCTGCCGAACAGCTCGGCCGGCTCCGTCCCCCAGGGCTGCCCGCCCCCGGGGCGTTCGCCGGCGCGCAGCGCGGCCTCCTGCGGGTCGAGCCCGTACTTCACGTACCCGGCCCGCGAGCCGAGGGCCCGGAAGCGCGGCCCGAGCTGCGCCGTCGTCGCGGAGACCCACAGGTGGGAGCGGGTGCCCGAGGCGTGCGTGAGCGCGAGGAAGGTGTCGTCGTCGGCCGCGGCGCCGGGGCGCCGCACGTCCGACTCGGCGTACACGCGCGTCACCGGGCCGAAGAGCGTGAGCGCCTGGTCGACGACGTGGCTGCCGAGGTCGTAGAGGAGACCGCCGAACTCGGCCGGGTCGCCTGATTCGCGCCAGCCGCCCTTGAGCCGCGGGCGCCAGCGCTCGAAGCGCGACTCGAAGCGGTACACGTCGCCGAGCGCGCCCTCGTCCACGAGCCTGGCCAGGGTGCGGAAGTCGTTGTCCCAGCGGCGGTTCTGGAAGACGGACAGGAGCAGTTCGCTCCGCTCGGCGAGGGCCGCGAGCTCGCGCGCCTCGGCCGCCGTGCCCGCCACCGGCTTGTCGACGACGACGGGGAGCCCGGCTTCGAGCGCGGCGCGCGCGAGCGGGACGTGGGTCTTGTTGGGCGAGGCGATGACGACGAGCCCGTACTCGCCCGCTCGGGAGAGGACGTCCTCGGGCGTGTCCGCGAACCGCACCCCGGCGAACTCGGCCCGCGCCTGCGCGCGGCGGTCCTCGTTACGGGTGACGATCGTGTCGAGACGCAGCCCCGGGGTCGCGTCGACGAGGGGGGCGTGGAAGACGGAACCCGCGAGGCCGTAGCCGATCAGGGCGACGGGGAGGGGTTCGCTGGGGGAGGAGGTCGGGCCACTCATACGGGCCACTTTCGCAACAGTGTTGAATAAGTGCAAGCACGCACCGGCACGACACAGGAGGCAAGGGGTGAGCGGCGTGGCCGAGGGACCGCGACAGACGGGTGGGCGGGGCGGCGTCCGGCTCGCTGACCTGCGCGGGCACAACACCGCGCTCGTGCTCGACCTTGTGCGCGGCGCCGGGCGGGACGGGATCAGCCGCCCGGAACTGGCGAGCCGCACCGGTCTCACCGTGCAGGCCGTCAGCAAGATCACCGGGCGGCTGCGGGACGGGGGTCTGCTCGCCGCCGCGGGGCGGCAGGAGTCCACGGGTGGCAAACCGGCCACGGCGCTGCGCCTCGTGCGCGGGGCGGTGCAGGCGCTGGGGGTGCACCTCGACCGGGATGGCGTGCTGGTCGTACGGACCGATCTGACGGGCCGCGTCCTCGCGCGGCGGCGCGTGGCGCTCGACCTCGGGCGGGGGGCGGGGCAACTGCTCGACGTGGTCGCGGGGGCGATGGCGGAGGTGGGGGACGGGAGAGGGGCCGGGGACGACGACGCCCCGCTCCTCCTCGGCGCCGGGCTCGCCGCGCCCGGTCCGCTCGATCACCGTACGGGTGTGCTGCACAAGGTCAGCGGCTTCCCCGGGCTCGACGGCCTGCCGCTCGCCGCCGCGCTCACGGAGCGGTTGGGGCTGCCCGTCGTGCTCGACAAGGACACCAACGCGGCGGCGCTCGGCCGCGCGCTCGCGGGCGAGGCCCGCGCCTTCGCCTACCTCCACCTCGGGACGGGGCTCGGCGCAGGGCTCGTCCTCGACGGGCGCCTGTACCGGGGGGCGCGCACGGGCGCGGGCGAGCTGGGGCACCAGGTCGTACGGCTCGACGGGCCCCCTTGCGTGTGCGGGAACCGCGGCTGCGTCGAGGCGCTGTGCCTGGCGGCGCTGGCGGCGGGGGACACGGCGGAGGCCGCGCGCGTGCTCGGCACGGCGGCGGCGAACCTGGCGGGCCTGCTCGACGTCGAGCTGATCCTGCTCGGCGGCCACCGGATCGCGGCGGCGCCGGAGGCGTTCGTACGGGGCGTGGCTGCGGCGCTCGACGCGCGCGCGAGCCGGACGGGGACGGAGGCGGTGGGGGTGCGTGTGGCGGATGGGGTGAGCGGGGCGGCGGGGGGCTTCGCGGAGGCGGAGGACGGCGCGGCGGGGGACGGCGCGGCGGGGGGCGGGGACCGGTTGGTCGCGGAGGGGGCGGCTCAGCTCGTACTGGCGCCGTTGTTCGGGCGGTTGCCGGCCGAGGAGTGAGGGCGGGGCGGGGGCGGAGGGGAGCGGAGGGTGCGACGGGGGTGCCTCGGGGCGGTGCGGGGGCGCGGTCGCGGGGGCGGCCAGGTTTGGTCGTACCTGGTCGGGAAACGGGCGAGAAGCGCCGCATAAGATGGCCGCACCGGTCCCGTCCGCCCCCGCAGCCGCCAGGAGTACCGCCCATGCCAGAGCGCAAGCACATCGAGTCGTGGCTCACCGACATGGACGGTGTGCTGATGCACGAGGGCGTGCCGGTGCCGGGCGCGGACGCGTTCATCCGCAAGCTCCGCGACTCGGGACGCCCCTTCCTCGTCCTCACCAACAACTCGATGCACACCGCGCGCGATCTGCACGTGCGGCTCAAGCGCATCGACCTGGAGGTCCCGGTCGAGAACATCTGGACCTCGGCGCTCGCGACGGCGAAGTTCCTCGACACGCAGCACCCCGGCGGCACCGCGTACGTCATCGGCGAGGCCGGACTCACGACCGCGATGCACGAGGCGGGGTACGTACTCACCGACGCGGACCCCGATTTCGTGGTGCTCGGCGAGACCCGTACGTACTCCTTCGAGGCGCTCACCCGGGCGATCCGCCTGATCAACAACGGCGCCCGTTTCATCGCGACCAACCCCGACAACACGGGTCCCTCGCCGCAGGGCGCGCTGCCCGCGACGGGCTCGGTGGCCGCGCTCATCACGAAGGCGACGGGCAAGGAGCCCTACTTCATCGGCAAGCCGAACCCGCTCATGATGCGCACGGGACTCAACGCGATCGGCGCGCACTCGGAGTCCTCGGCGATGATCGGCGACCGGATGGACACGGATGTCCTGGCGGGCCTGGAGGCGGGGATGGAGACCTTCCTCGTCCTCACCGGGCTCACGACGGTCGCGGACATCGACAAGTACCCGTTCCGCCCGACCGAAGTGGTCGACTCCATCGCGGACTTGGTGGACCGCGTCTGACCGGCGGCCGGGTAGCTCGGCGGCTCGGCGGCTCGGTAGCTCGGCGGCCTGGCGGACGCTGGAGCGGGTCGAACGGGCCTGTTGCAGAATGGCGTTGACGCCTTCTCGCGAGCCCTTCCAGCAGGCGGGCAGTTGCGAGGTGTCGACGCTCTTCATGCCCTCGCAGGCCGCGGCTACCGCGCCGCCGAAAGGGCCGGTGCTGTCTCCCCACAGGGTTCGATACCGTCGGGCGGGGCGCGCGGGGTAATGCGTCTGACCGCGGAGGAGTTCGGGGGGTCGTGCGGATGAATGGTCACCGCGTCAAGGTCATGGTTCTGGCAGGGGCGCTCTGTCTGCTCGCCACCGCGTGCGGAGGCGACGGCGACGAGGACTCCGAGGCGCCCCCGGAGGCCCGGTGGTCCGATCACGTGTCCCTCGATGTGAGCACGGGAGACCTCGTCCCGGGAAAGTCCACGGCGCTCCAGGTCGCGACCGAGAACAGCAGCCGGTCCATCACGCGGGTCCCCCTTGAGCTCAGCTTCGAAGCGGTGGGGTTGGCGCTGCCCCGGCAGAGCGCGCTCAAGGTCGAGTACCGCGACGCCGACGACGCGCCGTGGAAGCGGCTCGCGCTCTCCGTCCGCAGCGGCACGCTGCGGGGCAGCCTTCCGGTGAACGTGCCCCACGGCACCGTGCGGCGCTTCTGGCGGATCACGCCCGGTTTCGAGCCCGACGGCGTTCTCCAGACCTTGAAGGTGAGCGGAAGCCTGGGCGGGAGGGGGCAGTTGGTCCATTCCACGTGGGAGCAGCCCCTGCCCGCGGTCACCGTCCTGCCCGCCCGCGAGGGGGGCACGACTGCCCCGCTCTCCCGCACCGGCTGGACCGAGTACACCTTCCGCGTCCGCAACCTGTTGCCCGGCACGCTCCAGGGTGCTCAGGCGCGAGCGGAACTCTTCTGCGTCGGCAAGGGACAGGAGGACGAGAAGCCCTGCGAGGCGACGGACGGGGTGCCCGGCTTCGCGGCGCGGTATTTCGACGGTGATGGATGGAAGCCCCTTGACGCCGAGGGGAGTTCGTCCGCGAACCCGGACGCGGATGCCAGGAACGACGTCCTTTTGCGGGAAGTCGCGACGGTCCCCGCCAAGGGGGAGAGGCTGTACCGCTTCCGGCTCAAGGCCACGTCCTCGCTGGGGGAGCGGTTCGGCCACGCCGAACTGGGGCTGTGGATGGTGTACCCGAAGGCGAAGAAGGGGCAGAACGGCATCCTGGGCCACGCCTCCACGACGAGCCGTATCGACGCGGGCTAGGGCCTGTCGTCAAATTCCCGTCTGCCGTGCGACGCCATGCACGCACTCTCGCCGCACCGCCCCCAGACCCAAGTACGTCCAGTACGAGGGCCTGGGGGCGGCACGCCGAGAGCACGCGCCTGACGCCGCACGGCCGCCCTCCGGGCGACGACGGGAATTTGACGACAGACCCTAGGAGATGAAGTCACGTACTGTGCCGGAAGGTTGACGCGGCTCGCCGCACGCGTACCGCGGTCACCCGTCCCCCCACCGCGGTCGCCGTCGGGAGCGCGTGCCGCCCGGGGCGGACACGGGAGGGAGCGGCGGGACAACGTACGTGCACAGCAGCCGACTTCGGGAGAGACGATGAGCCAGCGCCACATCCGGTCCCTGCTCGCCGCAGGGGCGGCGCTCGTGGTGGTCACCGCGTGTGGGAGCGACGGGGGCGACGGTAAACCCCGGCCCAGCGCTTCCGTGCCGGCGGTGGCGCGCTACTTCCAGATGAGCGTCGCGCCGAAGGACATTCCGCGGGGAAAGCCCGCCCGCCTGCCGTTCCGGTTCAAGAACGACGGCGACGTACCCTTCGACGCACGTTTCGCATTCCGGGTCACGCCGCTCCACCAGCCCGCGCTGACGACGGACCAGTGGCGGCTCGGCGTGAGTGACGACCCCGTCGAGGGGCCCGGCACACCGGTCGAGCTCGCGAAGGGGCCCGGCACCGGAGGGCTGAGTGGGACCACCTCCCTCGAAGTGCCCACGGGCTACTCGACGCGCTATCTCACTTTGAGTAGCGACCGGCATGTCGAGCGGGCGGGGGAAGGCGTGCGAGTGAACGTGCGCGCCACTGTCCACGGCAAGGTCGTGGGGAACGTCACGCAGGACATCGACTTCGTGTCGGCCACCGAGGACACGTCCGGTGCGCGGACGGCGGGCAGGTAGCCGGGGCGGGGCTCGGGGGCGGTACGTGACCGGGGCGGCGCCCCGCGCGACCGGGTGGGCGCGCACCCCCGTGCGGCAAACGCACGAGCCTCCTCTCACCCTTCGCGCATACGTTCCTTCACCCGCCCGGGGGAACGCCACGCGCGCAGCGGATGCGCCGCGCGGGCCGGGGCAGCACCCTCCTGTGTGAGGGAGGTCCACCATGGGTTCGTCACGCGTCACGCTGTGTGCCACGGTGCTGCTCGCGGCCGTGCTCGGCACGGCGGGGGCGGCGTCGGCGGCGAGCGGGGCCACGGAGCGGCCGGTGGTACGTGCCGGGGCGTGCCTGACCCGCCCGGACTCCCCGGACGCCGGGTTCACCCCGGCCCCGTACCCCTCCCGCTCCTGCGCGCCGCGCGACCCGAACGGCCCGCGGCCCCCGCGCACCGCCCGCCAGGCGCACGCCCCCGAGCCCGCCCACCACGGCACCACCGCCCAGGTGGACCACGGCACCACCGCCGCCCAGGTGGACCACGGTGCCGCCGAGCCCGTAAACCGGGGCGCCCCCGCCGCCCGCGAGGCCTCCGACCCCGCCAACCGTGACGCCGCCGAGCACGCCGCCGCCGTCCCCGTCGCTCGCGCGGCCGGCCCGAGCACGGCCCAGGCGGTCGTCGGCCTCCTCCTCGCCGCGACCGCCGCGCTCGTCGTCGCCCTCGGCGTCCTGCGCCGGGGCCGCCGCTGAGTCGCGGGGAGCCACGGGGCGGGAGCCCGCTGAGCGCGGCGCGGAACCCCACGCGAGGCCCGGTGCGGGGGCCTTCGCGGCGCGGAACCCACGCGAGGCCGGTGCGGGGGCCTTCGCGGCGCGGAACCCCGAGAGGCTTGGCACGGGGACCCCGGTCGAGCGCGGCCCGCGCCCCCTCCCGCCGCGTCCCTCGCGCCCGCACCAGCAGGTGCCTTGCCCATTCCGGCCAACTCCCGTGCTTCCCGGGCGATTCGGGCCGGCGATCCCGGCGAGGCATCCCGCTATGTCAGGATTGGAGCCTCACCGGTACACCCTAGGGGGAGTGGATGTACGGCAGTGACGCACGTGGGTGGCGCGGAGCCGTGGCCGGGGTGCTCGTGGCCTCGGCCGTGCTCGGAGGGTGCTCCTCTGGCGGCGGCGACAAGGGCGGGGAAGACCCGAAGCCGCACGACACCAGCACGGCGGTAGGGCAACGGCCCAAGGACCACGACCCGTACTGGGTCAACCCGCGCGGCAAGGCGGCCACCGCGCTCGCCGGGTACCGCGCGGACGGCAAGGAGACCGAGGCGCGGCTCGTCGAGCGCATCGCGCGCGAGCCGGTCGGCCAGTGGCTCACCCCCGAGGGGGCGCGGGAGGAGGCGCGCGGCTTCACCGAGGCCGCCGCGCGGGCCGACCGTACCGCCCTCCTCGTCCTCTACAACATCCCGCACCGCGACTGCGGCCAGTACTCGGGCGGCGGCGCGGCGGACGGGAACGCGTACCGCGCCTGGATCGACGAGGTCGCGACCGGTATCGGCGACGGGCCCGCGACCGTCGTGCTCGAACCCGACGCGCTCCTGCACCTCGTGGACGGCTGCACCCCCGACGAGTTCCACGAGGAGCGGTACGACCTCCTCAAAGGCGCCATCGAGAAGCTCGGCGCGCTCCCGCACACCACCGTCTACCTCGACGCGGGCAATCCCGGCTGGCAGCGCCCCGAAGCGCTCGCCGAGCCGCTGGAGCGCGCCGGGATCGGCGCGGCCGACGGCTTCGCCGTCAACGTCTCCAACTTCGAGACGACGGAGCGGAGCATCGCGTACGGCAAGGACCTGTCCCGCCTCGTCGGCGGCAAGCACTTCCTCGTCGACACGAGCCGCAACGGCAACGGGCCCTCCAGGGACGGCGATCCGGGCGAGCGGTGGTGCAATCCGCCGGGGCGGGCGCTGGGCGAGCCGCCGACGACGAAGACGGCCGATCCGCTCGTGGACGCGTACGTGTGGGTGAAGCGGCCGGGGGAGTCCGACGGCACGTGCAAGGGCGGTCCCAAGGCGGGGGAGTGGTGGGGCGATTACGCCCTCGACCTCGCGAAGAACGGCTGACAACAGATGAGTTGGTTCGGGGTCCCGCCGGACCCCGAACCAACTCACCCTCCCACCAAGCTACTTCACTTCGACCCAACGCGCCTTGCTCGGTGTCCCCCGGTCGTCCGTGACGAAGAGCATGTACCAGCCGCTCGGCACCAGGTTCCGGTTCCGCGGGATCGTCACCTCGATGCCGCTCGCACTCCGCTTCAGGCCGAGAGCCACCGAGCGCTGGTCGACGTCCGTCACGTGCGTCGAAGCGCTCGGGCGGATGAGGCGCGCGGTGCGGATCGAGGCCGCGTGCTTGCTCGGGTACGTCGCCGTCTCCCCGCGCTCGACGGCGGCCGGGCCCTTGCCGAGGCCCGGCCGCGCGCCTCGGTAGAGGTACGGCGGCGTGTAGACCTCCAGCCGCTGCTCGAAGGTGCCCGGCTTGCTGTTGGCCTTGTCCGCGTAGAGCGAGTCGGAGCCGAAGAAGAGGACGCGCCCGTCGGGGAGCAGGAGCGAGCCCGAGTGGTAGTTGCGGCCCACCTCGGGGTCGGCGACGCGGCGGAAGGTGTTCGTCCTCGTGTCGTACAGGCGCGCCTGGTGGATGTTGGAGTCGCCGCGCCCCCGGTAGTCCTCGGAGCCCCCCGAGACGAGCACGCTGTCGTCCGGCAGGACCGAGGTCTGCGGGTAGCGGGTGCCCTTCTCCAGTGAAGGCCCTTCGTGGAAGCGGGGGTTGGGAGCCTTGAGGTCGATGAGGCGCGTCTTCCTGCTCGACTGCGCGGACTCGCCGACGCCTCCGCCGCCGATCACGAGGTACTTCTCGTCCTGCGCGGGCGGCAGCAGCACGGTGCCCGAGGTCTCCATGCGGCCGGGATCGCTGAGTCCCCCGAGCGTGTCGAAACGGTTCGACGCCAGGTCCCAGATCCCCGGCTCGCGCCCTTGGTCAGCCGGCCCGTACCCGGCGTTGGAACCCGAGTAGAAGAGCCGCCCGTCCTGGAGCAGGAAGACCGCCGGGTACGTCGGGAACTGCCGTTCCTTCTTCGTGTACGTCCACGTGCGGGTCTTCGGGTCGAAGATCTCGTTCTTGCCGGGGACGAGCTGGCCGATGTCGTCGAGCCCGGACAGGGAGAGGACCTTGCCGTCCGAGAGGGTCGTCAGCGTCGGGTACCAGCGGGCCTCGTGCATCGGGTCGACCTTGATGTACTTCTCGGCCACCGGGTCGAACTCGAAGGCGTCGTCGATGCCCTGGAAGTCCTTCTTGTCGAGCGCGAGTTTCTCAGCGATCCCGTACACGTTGCGCCGGTCGTCGCCCTTGAGTCCTTCGACGCGGTAGTTGTCCTGCGAGCCCGTCTCGTACTTCCTGCCCTCCTTCTCGGCCTCGACGTAGATGCGGTCGAGGCCGGGCTCCGTGCGCAGGAACTTCCCCGTCCTCTTGTCGAAGACCTTCTTCGCCCGCTCGACGACGGCGGGGTCCTTCGCGACGAAGGTCTTGCCGGAGTCCTTGCCGGTGAACTTCGTGCCCGCCTTGATCGTCTTCGGCGCGTCGGGGTCCTCGTTGTGGACGATCATGAGGCCGCCGGCCTTCTTCACATCGCCCTTGAGCTTCTCGTACCGCTTGGTGCCCCCGGCGACGAGGAGATTGCCGTTGCCGAGCTGGGTGTGCCCGGTGCAGAAGAGGTCGTCGGGGGTCGGGACCTTCTTGATCGTGTTGGTCTCCGGGTCCCAGATCCGGGTGTCGTACTTCTTCGCGTCGAAGTTGTCCTGATTGTTCCCCGAACCGGCGATGAGCAGCACCTTGCCGGTGCGCAGGAGCGCGGCGTGGATCGTGTTCTGCCGGTACTCCTTCGGGAAGTTCAGGACGTCCCAGTGCCCGTTCCGCTCCTTGTACTCAGGTCTGTTGATCTCGTAGTGGTGGTACCGCTCGGAGCCGAAGCGGTACATCGCGGGCGCGTTCATCCCCGCGACCGCGATCACGACGACGGCCCCGACCCCGACCCGGCGCATCCGGCGCAGCTTGGCGCGGTCCGTCATGCCTCACGCCCCCCGATCCGCACGGCCGAGCTGTCGTCGTCCGCGACGGCCCACGAGGGCCGCGGGTCGCGCGCGGAGCTCCGGGGCCGCCCGGGGACGGCGGCGGGCGCGACGAGGGCGGTGGGCGGCGCGGGCGGTGGCGGTACGGGTACGGGGGCGCCCTCCCCGCTCGCGGCGCCCGTGCCCCCTACCGCCGCGTCCTCCGCCCCCTCGTGCCGCGGCGACCACCGCCACAGCAGGATCGGCGCCGCCGTGATGAGCAGCGCGAGCGAGGCCCAGACGATCATCGCCGGGTGGTGGTGGCCGAGCACGAAGGAGGCGCCGAGCGAGCCGCCGAAGACCGCGAGGAAGAAGAGATGGACGCGGAAGGTCCCGAGGAGCGTGTCCGGGCTCGCCGAGTCGCCCTTCGGCGTCACGACGAAGCGGCTCTTGCGGCGCAGCACCGCGTCCATGAGCGAACGCGCGTACAGCGGCGCCGACATGGCGGACATCGCCATGCCCGCGACCCCGCCGGAGCCCTCCGGCTCGTGCGGCGAGACGTTGTGCCGCCGGTTCCAGACGTACAGCCCGATCTGGAGCGCGGACGCGTTGCCGTAGAGCATGAGCCAGACGGACGGGTCGATATTGACGCCGGACGCCCCCAGTCCGAGGAACAGCGCGCAGGACAGCGCGGCCAGAATCCAGTTGAGCGCGGACATCGGGTAGAAGATGACCATCATCGTGTAGTTGAAGAAGCGCCCGAACGGCAGCGTGAACGGGGCCTTCCAGAACTGCTTGAGCAGCGTCTCGTACGTCCCGCGCGACCACCGCAGTTGCTGCGTGAAGAAGTCCGTCCAGGCGGCCGGGCCCTCGCCGACCGCGAGCACGTCGGGTGTGTAGACCGACTTCCACTTGCGGCCCGTGCGCGGGTTGCGGGCGCGGTGCATCTCGAAGCCCGTCGCCATGTCCTCGGTGATCGAGTCGTACAGCCCGCCGATCTGGCGCAGCGCCGCGATCCGTACGGCGTTCGAGGTGCCGACGAACATGGGGGCGCCGTAGGCGTTGCCCGCGCGCTGGATGAGCGCGTGGAAGAGGAACTGCTGCGATTCGGCGGCCTTGGTCACGAAGCTGTCGTAGTT
Organism: Streptomyces sp. NPDC088923; assembly: GCF_044749745.1. Taxonomy (NCBI): domain Bacteria; kingdom Bacillati; phylum Actinomycetota; class Actinomycetes; order Kitasatosporales; family Streptomycetaceae; genus Streptomyces; species Streptomyces sp. NPDC088923. The sequence goes on from NZ_JBIVIO010000002.1 coordinate 207,411, forward strand.
GCCGTAGACCTGCGGGCCGATGACGAAGCCGACGTCCGGATCGCGGAAGTAACCGAGCATCCGCTCCAGGTAGTTGGGGAGCGGGACGTGGTCGGTGTCGACGGAGGCGAAGTAGTCGTAGTCGTCGCCGTGCGCGTCGAGCCAGGCGTTGTAGTTGCCGTGCTTCGTCTTCGCGCGGTGCGGGCCCTTCGGCTGGTTCCAGCGCGCGACGCCCTTGCGCGAGAAGTGCTTCACGCCGAGCCGCGCGCACACCTCCCTGACCTCCGGGTCGTCGCCCTCGTCGAGGAGCCACACGTGCAGGACCCCCCGGTGCCGGATGCGTACGGCCGCCTCCAGGGTCCGCGTCACCATCTCCAGCGGCTCCTTGCCGGGCACGAAGGAGGTGAGGAAGGCGACGCGCGTCCCGGTCTCGGGGACCACGGGCACGGGATCGCGGGCGACGAGGGTCGCGTGCGCGTTGGAGAGCACGTTGAGGCAGCGGAACAGCTCGATGAGCCCGATCGCGACGAGCATCACGACGTCGAGGACCGGCAGGAAGTCGTACGCGGGGTAGTCGCGCTCCGTCCAGTGCGCGGGCTGGAGCAGCCACACGAGGAGGCCGAGCGAGAGCACGGGCGCGGCGCAGAGCAGCAGCGCGGCCCGCAGCCGGTGCGTCTCCTGGCCGATCAGGCTCCGGTAGCGGACGCGGTAGGGGCGGGACGGGTCGGGTTCGGTGAGCGGTCCGGCGAGCCGGCTGTAGTGCTCGTAGTCGTAGCGGGGCAGCTCGCCGCGCAGTCCGCGGAAGGTGCCGGTCCTGGTCTGCTCCACTCTGAGCCGCGTCGTGCGCGCCGGATCGTCGCCGGTCGGCGTCATGAGTCATTCCCCCCGCACGCGGCCGCCGGGCCGCGTGGTCTCGTTCTCCCTCGCCCGCCGCGGCCCCCTCCGGCCGCCCCTGCGGGCGCGTGCTGTCGTCGGCCGGCTCGGCCGGGTGGGCTTCGCGAGCCGCTTCCGGCACGACAAAGGATGTTTTCTCCGGCGCGACGGCGGCGCGCGCTGCCCCTCCCGGCATGGCCCCCGTTCGTCCCGCGCCCCCCGCGACGACTCGAAAAGAGTTCTACGCCACCGGCCATGATCGCAAGGGCGAAACGATGTGTTTACCGTGCATATCCGCCAATCAGTACAACTGAACGGTTGACCGTCCGAACGGGTGTATGAGGGGCGCGGGGTATGGGGGATCGGAGTGCGGAAGGGGGTAGGGGTGCGCGCGGGGGCGTGCGGGGAGCGCGGGCGCGCTGATGGGTCTCGTACGGGAGTCGCCGCGTGTGCATGCGAAGAAGGCCCCCCGATCGCTCGGGGGGCCTTCTTCTGTCGGTGCGCCGCCAGGGACTCGAACCCCGGACCCGCTGATTAAGAGTCAGCTGCTCTAACCAACTGAGCTAGCGGCGCCTGCTGACATCGGGAACTTTACCCGATGCCCGGGGGTGCTCCCAACCCGCGGGGAGTGAGCGGCCGCACGCCCGTGACCGGGGGCGATGCGGCATTCGAGTCGTCAACATGCGGGCCCGCCACGGCGTTGGGAAACTGACGTCTGTACACATTTCCCCCGCTTTGTCCCAGAGGGTGTGACGTGAATCTCATCACCGGTCCCGTCTTCGAGGAGTTCCAGCCAGGCGCGGCCTGCCCGTGCCCCGGGTGCGCCGCCGAGCGCGCCCCCGCCGCTCTCACCGGCTCGCCGCGGCGTCGCGGGCGTACGGGGGCGTCCGGCGTACGGGCCGTGCTCGCCGTAGCCGCCGCCGCGACCTCCGTGCTCGGAGCCGCCCCCCTCGCGCCCCCGGCCTTCGCGGCCCCGGAGCCCCCGGGCGTCGCGGCCCACGACGCGCGCCCCGGTGCGGAGGGTGCCCGCGATGCGAACGGCGCGTACGGGCCGGGGGCGCCGCAGGCCCCCGCCGTACGGCGCGAGGCGACGGGCCCGGACGAGGCGAAGGCGCGGCGGGAAGCCGCAGGGACCAGGGACGGGGCGGCGGGTGCCCCGGCGTTGGGGCGCGGGGCGACGGGCCCGGACGAGGCGAAGGCGCGGCGTGAGGCCGCGGGGACCAGGGACGGGGCGGCGGGTGCCCCGGCGTTGGGGCGCGGGGCGACGGGCGCCGCCGAGGCGCAGGCGCGGCGGGAGGCCGGCTTCGCGACGGCGCCGCGCGAGGCGAAGCGAGAAGGCGGGACGACCGCCACCCGTCCCGCTCCCCGTTCCGCCACCCGTCCCTCCCCCCGTTCCGCCGCACCCGTCCGCCCCGCCGCCGCGCCCCGCGAGCCCTCGGCCACCCAGGAGGGCGAACATCCCGGCGGCTCCGAGGACCCGGACGACCCGTCCGAGGGGCCCCGGACCCCGCAGGGCAGCACCGAGCCGCTGCACACGGGGGGCGACGGCACAGCGGTCTCGCCCGGCACCGTCACGCGCGAGGAGATCATCGACCGGGCCCGTACGTGGCTCGACGCGAAGGTCCCGTACAGCATGAGCGAGTACCGCTCGGACGGGTACAGGCAGGACTGCTCGGGCTTCGTCTCCATGGCCTGGGACCTGCGCTCCAACCAGTGGACCGGCTCTCTCGCCTCCTTCGGCGAGCGCATCACGAAGGACGAGCTGGAGCCCGGGGACATGCTCCTCTTCCACAACGCGGCAAACCCCCAGGACGGCTCGCACGTCACGCTCTTCGGCGGCTGGGCGGACGCCGCGCACACGAAGTACACGGCGTACGAGCAGACGCCCCCGCACACGCGGAGCCGGACCACGCCGTACGCGTACTGGACCAACTCCTCGCAGTACGTCCCGTACCGCGCGAAGAACCTCGCGAGCGGCAGCGGGGGCCCCGAGTCGAGCGCCTTCCCCGGCACCGCCGCCTTCGGACCCGGCAAGGCGGGGGCGCGGGTGACGCGGCTCGGCGAGTTGCTCGTCGCGCGTGGCGCCGGCCGGTACTACCGGGTCGGCCCCGGCCCGCGCTGGACCGAGGCCGACCGCCGCGCCACCGCCGCCTTCCAGCGCGCGCAGGGCTGGCGCGGCGCGGGCGCGGACGGCATCCCGGGGCCGCTGACGTGGGCGTACCTCCTGGGCGGCAGAGGCGGGGACGTGCGATGACGACGCCACCGGCCGTACCGGCGGCGCGCGAGGACACGACCCCGTCCACCCCCGCGCCGCGCCCCGCCGTGCCCGAGGAGCGGCCCGCGCGCACGCTCCCGGGCTGGAGCGCTCTCCTCGTCGCCGCGCTCGCGGGCGCGGTCGCGCTCGCCGCGCTCGGACGGGTCGCCGCCACGGGCTCCTGGCCGGCGACGGCGCTCGTGCTCGGCTGCGGACTGCTCGCGGTGTACGCGGGGGCCGGGGTGCAGCGGGTCCGCCCCGGCACGGCCCACGTCCTGACGCTCGCGGGGCGCTACCGGGGGACGGTGCGGCGCACGGGGCTCGTGTGGGCCGACCCGCTGCCGCGCCGCGTCCCGGTGGACCTCGCGCTGCGGCACTGGCGCGGGGGGCCCTTCGCGGTGGGTGAGGGCGAGCGGGTCTCCCTGCTCGTCGTGTGGCAGGTCGCCGCCCCCGCCCGCGCCGCCTTCGCGGTCGAGAACGCGGCGGACTACCTGTGCGACGCGGTCGAGTCCGCCGCAGGGGCGGTACGGGACGAGGCGGCGCTCACCGCGCGGGTCGCCGTCGACGCGGCGACCGTGGGCCTCAAGGTCCACACCGTCCGCCCCCTGCACACCGAACCCGCCCCGCACGTGGCCTTGCTGGACGCGGTGGAACGGACGGTGACGGGGCTCACGGAGCGGGGGCTGCTGGGGGACGATCCCTCGGAGAGGCGCGCGATGGTGCGGGCGCTGACGGTGGCGCTGGCGACGAAGCCCTGAGCACGAGGAAAGCCCCCCGAGTGATCGGGGGGCTTTCCTCTGTCGGTGCGCCGCCAGGGACTCGAACCCCGGACCCGCTGATTAAGAGTCAGCTGCTCTAACCAACTGAGCTAGCGGCGCCTGCTGACTCGGAAATCATACCCAAGGTTTCGGGGTGCTGCCGACCACCCGGGGCTGCCACCCGGAGCTGCCGCCCTGGACGTACGGATCAGATCGTCAGGGAGAGCAGGACGGGGGTCGAGCCCCTGCTCAGCGCGGCGGCCGCCGCGTGGAGGCGGTGGGCGTGCCGGGCGGGGAGGGAGAGGGCGAGGCAGCCGACCGTCGGGCCCGTGCTCATCGGGACCGCCGCGCACACCGTGCCGACCGCGTACTCCTGCACGTCGAGCACGGGCACGACAGGCGTCTGCGCCTCCAGCCTGCTGAAGAGGGCGCGGGTGTCGGTGATGGTGCGGGCGGTGAAGCGGGCCGGGCGATGGCGCGAGAGGTGCTCGCGGCGGGCGTCGGGGCCGAGCTGGGAGAGGAGCGCCTTGCCGACCGCGCTCGCGTGGCCCGTCGAGCGGAAGTCGACCCACTCGTGGACGCGCGGGGTCTCGGGGGCGTCGGCGACGCTCGTGACGGTGATCTCGCCGTCCACGTAGCGGCCCACGTACACGGCGGCGTTCACCTCCTCGCGCAGCCGGTCCAGGAGCCCCTGGAGGTGGCCGCGGATCGCGAACTCGCTGTTGAGCGAGGAGCCGCCGAGCAGCGAGAGCGACTCGCCCGTCACGTAGCCGCCGTCGTCGAGCCGGCGCGCGTAGCCCTGGCCGCACAGCATCGCGAGGAGCGCGCCGAGCCGGTCCGCGTCGAGTCCCGTCTCGGCGGTCAGCTCGGCGGTGCGGGCACCGCCCGCGCGGCGCGAGAGCGCTTCGAGCACCCGCAGGGCGTCCTGCACCGACTGCTGGGCGCGGGTCCTGGGCGGTACGGAGGTCGAAGGCACGGTGTCCCCCTGGCGGCGGCGTGGTGGGCCGGTCGAATCCCGACTGCCGTCACGATAGTGCGGTGGGGGCGCGCGGGGGTGGTACTTGGGAGGATTGGGAGCTTGTCACGGTACGGGGCGGCCGTGGGCTGGGGATATGGCCGGGGCATATGCCGAGAGAGGGGCCGCCGAGCCCGAAGGCCGGGAGACCCCTCCCAGGACGATCCGGGGCCGGGATGAAGACGGTCCCCGCGCGGGATCAGAGCACGGCGCGCAGGAACTCCCGCGTCCGCTCCTCCCTCGGCTCGCCGAAGATCAGCGACGGCGGCCCCGACTCCACGATGCGGCCGGCGTCGAACATGAGCACGCGGTCGGAGATGTCGCGGGCGAAGCTCATCTCGTGGGTCACGCACAGCAGCGTGATGTCGGTCGTACGGGCGATGTCCCGCAGGACGTCGAGCACGCCCGCCACCAGCTCCGGGTCCAGCGCCGAGGTGACCTCGTCCAGGAGCAGGATGTCCGGCTTCATCGCGAGCGCGCGGGCGATCGCCACGCGCTGCTGCTGCCCGCCGGAGAGCTGCGTCGGGTGCGCCTCGGCCTTGTCGCCGAGCCCCACGAGGTCGAGCAGCTCGCGGGCGCGCGCCTCCGCCTCCGGCTTCGGCACGCCGAGCGCCGTGACGGGCGCCTCGGTGATGTTCCGCAGCACGTTCATGTTCGGGAAGAGGTTGAACTGCTGGAAGACCATGCCGATCTTCTTGCGCGCCTGGCGCTGGTACTTCTCGGACGCGGGCCTCAGCGAGCCGTCCGCCTTGCGCTCGTGGCTCAGCGGCTCCCCGCCGACCCACACCACGCCCTCGCTCACCTGCTCCAGGGTCATCAGGAGCCGCAGGATCGTCGTCTTGCCCGAGCCGGAGGGCCCGATGAGCGTGACGTGCTCGCCCTTGCGGACGGAGAAGTCGAGGTGGTCGAGGACGGTGTTGTCGCCGAAGCGCTTGACCACCTTGTCGAAACGGATCAGCTCGGCGGTCGTGGCCCCCGTGTCCGTCTTGTCGAGCGGCCCCGTCCCGGTACGGGCGGGCGGTACGGGGCTCTGGTCGGCCGCCTGGGCGGGAGTCGGCTCCGTGGGGGTCGGCTGCGCGGGTTCAGTGGCCAAGGCGTTTCTCCAGCTTTCTCATCAGCAGCGACGTCGGGTAGCTCGCCACCAGGAAGATCAGTCCCGCGAGGGTGAAGACCTCCGCGTAAGCGAAGTGGTCGGAGCCGTACTCGCGGGCGTGCAGGACCATGTCGCCCACCGTGATCACGGCGAGGTACGGGGTCTCCTTGAACATGGCGATGGCGTAGTTGCCGAGCGCCGGGAGGACGTTGCGGACCGCCTGCGGCAGCACGACGGCGCCCCACGTGCGCCCGGGCGAGAGCGACAGCGCGCGGGCCGCCTCCCACTGCCCCTTCGGCACCGCGTCGATCCCGGCGCGGTACGCCTCGCCCATGTACGTGGCGTAGTGGACGCCGAGCACGAGGATGCCGAGCGTGAGCGGGTCCACCGAGCCGAAGAAGGTGTACACGCCGACGAGTTGTACGAGCAGCGGCGTCGAGCGGATGAACTCGGTGACCGCCTTCACGGGCAGCCGCACCCAGGCCGGGCCCCGGCTCGCCATCGCGACGAGCAGGCCGAGCACGGCGGCGACGAGCGAGCCGAGCACGGTGGCGAGCAGCGTCGTCCAGAAGCCGTCGAGCAGGAGCGGGAACGAGTCGGAGACCGCGTCCCATTTCCATTCGTAGTTCACTTGGCACTCCCGCCCGCGAGAGCCGGTTCCGCGCTGCGGCTGCGCAGCACACCGCGCGCGCCCTCGTGCTGCCCGAGCCGCTTCTTCGCGGCGCGCTCCAGCGCGTTCATGCCGAGCGTGAGCAGGTAGGCGAGGACGAAGTAGATGACGAGGAGCGTGAGGTACGCGGGCGCGGTGGCCCCCGTGCGGTCACGCATCTGCTGCACGACCGCCGTGATGTCCACGGCGGTGATGAGCCAGAGCAGCGGGGTCGCCTTGAGCAGCATGATGAGCAGCGAGGTGAACGAGGGGATCATCTGCACCCACGCCTGCGGCAGGATCACCTTCCGCATCCGTTGCGCGGGCGAGAAGTTGAGCGCCACGGCCGCCTCGAACTGCGCGCGCGGCACGGCGTTGAGCGCCCCGCGCACCACCTCGGAGCCGTACGCCCCGTAGTTGATGCCGAAGGCGACGACGCCGCAGAAGAGCGGATTGAGCTGGTAGCCGGTGAGCAGCGGCAGCGCGTAGAAGAGCCAGAAGACCTGCACGTACAGCGAGGTCCCCCGGAAGAACTCCACGATGACCCGCGAAATGCCGCGCACCAGCAGGTGCCCGCTGTTCGCCATGAAGCCGAAGACGAAGGAGAGCGCGAAGGCGACGAGCGCGCCGAGCACGGTCGCCTGCACCGTCACCCACAGTCCGGAACCGACGTCGTCGAGGCTGTCGAAGAAGAGGGAGAAGAAGTCACCCATGGATCAGGGCCTTTGTCCGGGCCGCACGCCACCGCTCCTCGACGGCGCGCGGGGTCGGTACGGGGAAGCTCACGCCTTGCACAGCGTCGCCGTCCGCAGGTTCGCCGGGGGCACCTCGCTGGCGCCGAAGCCGTAGGGCTTGAGCAGCCGCACGAACTCCGTCTCGTCCGAAGTGATCTTCTTCAGCTCCTTGTTGAACGCGTCGCGCAGTTCCTCGCTGCCCTTGCGGAAGACCGCGCCGCCCGGCGAGTACTGCTTCTTGCCGTCGAGTTCGGGCACGAAGGGCGCGACGACCTCCAGGCCCGGGTTGTTCTTGACCAGCCAGCGCAGCGAGATCCCGGTGAGCACGAAGGCGTCCACGCGGCCCGACTTGACCGCGTCCGCGCCGTCCTGCTGCTTCTGCAGCGACTTGATCTTGCCGCCGGATATGCCCGCGCCCTCCACGTAACTCTTCTCCACCGCACCGGACATGACGCCGAGCGTCGCCCCGGAAGCCTTCGCGGACGCGAGGTCGGTGAGCTTCTTCGGATTGCCCTTCTTGACGAGCATCGCGGTCGGCGAGATGAACTCCGGCTCGGAGAACAGGGCGTTCTCGCAGCGCTCCGGGGTGATCGCCATGCCCGCGCTGATCACGTCGTACTTACCGGCCTGGAGGCCCGGGATGAGCCCGTCGAACTCCGTGAACGTCGGCCGCAGTTCGGGCACACCGAGCGCCTTGAAGATCGCGGCGTGCAGCGTCGGGGCCTCGCCCTTCAGCTTGCCGTCCTCCTTGTACCCGTACGGAGCCTCGTTGGCGTACGCGACCTTCACGTAGCCCTGCTTCTTCAGCTTGGCGAGACCCGTCTCGCCCCCCGAGCCGCCCGAGTCCGTCTTGCTGCACGCGGCGAGGAAACCGGACACCGTCAGTGCGCCTCCGACCGCCGCCGTGCGGGTCAGAAAGCCCCGGCGGGACAGATGAGGGAACTCGGCCATGGTGTGTTACCTCCGCGTCGTACAGCGCATGGATACAGCGCATGGATACGAGGGGGTCGCCTTCCCGAGCGGTCAGAACTATGCGGATGCCCTGGCGGCTGTGATGCGATGGTGGCCTGAGGGTGACCTTCCTGTTGTCATACAAGGGAGATTTGTGGATCTTCCGCTCGTCGCGGCCTCGCCGTGCGTGCCGCCCCGGTCCGCGCGACCCTGGAGGCGAGGCCGGAGAAGTCCGGTACGGGCACGTGTGGCGGGCGGTGAGCGGGCAGACGCACACAGGTAAGGCGAAGGCCCGTACCCCCTGGGCGGGGGGTACGTACCCGTATCCGTACCCAAGGGAGCAGTGACGTGACCGCACTCGGCTTTCTCTATCCCGGCCACGCGGCGGAGGACGACTACCCGCGCATCGAGCAGACGCTCGCGAGCGACATCCGGCTGCCGCTCGTGCACGTCCCCGCGCGCGGCGGCGAGGCGGGCTGGCCGGGCGAGGAACTCGCCGGGGAGGCCGCCGAGGAGCTGCGACTCTCGGGCGCCGAGGCCGTCGTCTGGGCCTCGACGCTCGGCAGCGCGAGCGGCGGCCCCGACGAGGCCGTACGGCAGGCCGACCGGCTCGCCAAGGACGCGGGCGCCCCCGCCTCAGGCACGGCCGCCGCCTTCGTGAACGCCGCGAGCGAACTCGGCATGAAGCGCGTATCCCTCGCGACGCCGTACGGCGAGGCCCAGACCGAGACCCTCGCCGCCTACCTGCGCGCCGCCGGTTTCGAGGTCGTACGGGCCGTCGCGGGCGGCCCCGCGAGCCCCACCGAGGCCGCCGCCTGGGACGCGGAGGCGCAGGCGAGGCTCGTACGGGAAGCGGCGGAACCCGGCCCGGACGGCGTCCTGCTCGCCTGCACGGCCCTGCGCACCGCCGCGCACATCCCGCAACTGGAGCTCGCCGCCGGGCGCCCCGTCCTCACCGCGAACCAGGTGAGCGTCTGGGAGGCGCTGCGGCTCGCGGAGCGGCGGGTGCGGGAACCGGCGCTCGGCACGCTCTTCACCGTGCAGCCGCCCGTGGTGGGGTGAGCGGCGCGGGGGCGGGATGAGCCTGGCGGGGTGGGTGCCGGGACCGCCCGGGGAATAACCGGCGGGGCCCTCCTGTTGTGCGGCGGAGTATCCGCAGTACCGCACGACCTGGAGGCATGACCGGTGGACGACGTGGACGAGATCCGAGGCACCGCGCAGGGGAGCGCCCCCGTACCGCTCTCCGTACTCGACCTGGTCACCGTCGGTGCCGGGCACACCGCGAGCGAGGCCCTGGCCACCGGCGTGCGGATCGCGAAGACGGCCGAGCGGCTCGGCTACCACCGCTACTGGGTCGCCGAGCACCACTCGATGCCCGGCATCGCCTCCTCCTCACCCGCTGTGATCCTCTCCCACCTCGCCGCCCACACCGAGCGCATCCGCCTCGGCTCGGGCGGCGTCATGCTGCCCAACCACGCGCCGCTCGTCATCGCGGAGCAGTTCGGCACCCTGGAGGCGCTCGCCCCCCGTCGCGTGGACCTCGGCCTCGGCCGCGCCCCGGGCACGGACGGCGCGACCGCGCAGGCGCTGCGCCGCACCGAACGCCCCGGCGAGGGCGCGGACGACTTCCCCGCGCAGGTCGCCGAGCTGGCCCGTTTCCTCGACGACGACTTCCCCGACGGCCACCCCTACCGCCGTATCCACGCGATCCCCGGACCCGTCCAGGCGACCTCGCCCGGCGGTGTGCAGTCCCCGCACCGCCCGCCGCTGTGGCTCCTCGGCTCCTCCGGCTTCAGCGCGCAGCTGGCCGCGATGCTCGGCCTGCCCTTCGCCTTCGCGCACCACTTCGCCGCGCAGAACACGATCCCGGCGCTCGACCTCTACCGCGAGAACTTCCGCCCCTCGGCCGTCCTCGACGAGCCGTACGCCCTGATCGGCGTCGCCGCCCTCGCCGCCGACGACGAGCGCGAGGCCCGCCGGCAGGTCATGACGGGCGCGCTGAGCATGCTCCGCCTGCGCACGGGCCGCCCCGGCCTCGTCCCGACGCCGGAGGAGGCGGAGGCGCACGAGTGGTCCCCCATGGAGGAGGAATTCGTGAACGGCTGGCTCGCGAACATCGTCCACGGCACCCCGGACGCGGTCCGCGAGGGCCTCGACGACCTCCAGAAGCGCACGGGTGCCGACGAACTGATGCTCACGGCGAACGCCCACGGCGGCGAGGCGCGGCTGCGGTCTTATGAACTGATCGCGGGAGCGTATGGGTTCGGGGGCGGGGAGTAGGGGGCGCTCGTGCGTATGGGGTCGGGGGCGCGTGTAACGGGTGTGGTGTTACGCGTAGGAGGCCCGACTCGCGTGTAACGGGTGCGGTGTTACGCGTACGGCCCGTCTGCCCGCGTACCGGGCGGGCGGGCCCTCGCTTCACCCCGGGGAAAGGGGCTCGCGGGTGGGTGAGTACTCACTCACCTGTGAGAGGGGTCCCTCGCACCGCGTCCGGGCTCTGTCCGGTGCCCACCACGAAGAACCCCTCGCCTTCGGCCACCACCGGACGAGGCTTCGCCAGCTCCAGTCCGGCGAGGTGGGTCCGCAGCCGCTTGGCCATCGGCCGGAACGTCGCGAAGGTGAGCCCGCCCGAGAGGGCCGCGCCCACGAGCGGGATGGCCTTCGACACGCTCTTGGCGAAGGTCTGCTTCGTCATCTCCGCACCGAGATGGGTGGCCACCTTCTTGACGACGGGATAGACGACCCCGTGCGTGAGCGCCTTCTGCGGAAGCTTCTTCGCCACCTGCTCGGCCATCATCGTCGCGACCTTCCCCACGGCGACGTTCGCCGAATGGGTGCCGACCATCACGCCGAAGAAGAGCGTGAGAACTCCCCTGGTCGCGTCGTCGATGTCCTTGCCGTCCCCCGAGAAGAGGTCGGGCCAGCTGTAGAGGTAGGCGAGCTTCTGCGCCACGCGCAACATGTGACCGAAGTACTGCGCCAGGTCGGCCGGCACGGTCGCGGGGAGAGCGATGAAGCCGGGTATCCCGGCGGCGGCGGAGAGCGTACTCACCTTCGCCGTCTCGTAGCCGACGGCGGCCTTGGCGGCCTTCTCCAGCACGTCGTCCGGGATGCCCGCCGCGGCCGGCGTCTCGTCGATCGCGATCCGGATCTGCTCCTCGGAGCACGAACGGGACAGCGCCGTGCGCAGGTACGCCGCCCTGTCTATGTGCACACCGGGGAGCCGGGCCGCCGCCATCAGTACCGCGCCAAAGCGTGATTCCGGGTTCTCTGTCAGCTCAGTCACGGTCATGGGGGGGAATGTACAGCAGCCGACTACTTTCCCGATCTGCTGTTCCTGGCCTGGTTGTTGGGACTTTCACCCCCCGGTACGGCTCGGGGGCGGGCGGCCCCGCGAAACGTCCGCCGCCGCTGTCACACTCTCGCGCGCTGCCCGGTCAAAGGGGGGAGAGCACGATACGGACCCAGAATCTCAGGGGGCACGACATGGACGCGCGACTCAATGTGTTCGGCAACGCGGTGGCCGGGAAGGTCGCCGGGCTGCTCGCCAGGACCGGGCCGGTCATCGACGGCAGTGGGCTGCCGGCCGCGACGGGCGAGCTGGTGAAGATCAGGGCCAGCCAGATCAACGGCTGCGGGTTCTGCCTGGACATGCACACGAAGGACGCCCTCGCCGCCGGGGAGACGCAACCGCGTCTCAACCTCGTCGCCGTGTGGCGCGAGGCGACCGTCTTCACCGAGGCCGAGCGCGCGGCGCTCGCGCTCACCGAGGAGGGCACCCGGATCGCGGACGGCGCCGGCGGCGTCCCGGACGAGGTGTGGGCCGAGGCCGCCAAGCACTACGACGAGCAGCAGATCAGCGGCCTCGTCGCCCTCATCGCGATCATCAACGCCTACAACCGCATGAACGTCATCACGCGCCAGCCGGCGGGCGACTACCAGCCGGGCCAGTTCGGCTGAGCGGGACGGACGGGGCCCGTACGCGCGACGGGCCCCGTCCGCGCCCTCAGGCGGCCGGGGGGCCGAGGTGGCGGACCAGGAACCGGACGTCGTCGTCGAGTTCGTACTCCTCGGGTGGCGCGGAGTGCGTGCCGGGGCGGGCGTGCAGGGCCTTGTCGGCGGAGCCGATGGCCTCGAAGAGGCTGAGGCCGTCGGCCCTCGGCACGCGTTCGTCGTCCCACCGCAGGAGGAAGCGCACCGGCACGGAGACGCGCGCCGCCTCAGCCGCGTTGGCGGCGGCCCCGCCGAGCCCCAGCACCGCTGCCCGCACCCGGGGTTCGGCCGCGACGAAAGGCACGCCGAGACCGCAGCCCAGCGAGACGCCCCAGTAACCGGCCGCCCGTTCGCCCACGTACGGCAGTTCCCGCACGGCGTCGAGCACGGCACGCCACTCGGGCACGGTCTGCCGCGCCACGAGGGCCTGGAACTCCGCGATGAGCGGCGCGAGTTCGGCACCCTCGGCGACGCGCCGCTGATTGGCGCGCGCGAGGTCGTCGTACACCGGGTCGACCGGCCGCTCCCCGTGCCCCGGCACGTCGACGCACACGGCGGCGTACCCCGCCCGGCGCACGAGGCGCCTCGCCAACTCCCGTATCTCCGGTGCGGTCTTGTGCCGGCCACCCCCGTGTCCGAGGAACACGAGCGGCCTGGGCCCGGCCGCTCCCTCGGGGGTCCACAGCCCTCCGGGAACCTCAGCGACCGAGAAGAACTGTTCGCGCACGCCCTCTTGGGCAGTCGCGGAAGAAAGGAAACGCATGGCAAGCCATCCTCACGGGCTCACGCGGGCGCTTCCCCGACCATGCGAAGGGCGACGAGGAAGCCCCGACCTGTCACAACGGACACGGCGTCGAACGCAGCGTTGATCGGACTCACCTCCTCGGTCGGCGGGCGGACGCACGGCGCGCAGACGTTAACACGGGCCGCGCAGGGCGGTGTTCACGGGACGGGAGCACGGGCCGCGGGAGGGGCGAGCCGGGAAAGGCGCTGCCCGGCTCGCACGCCCTGGCGGTCCTGGTGTCCCGCATGTCGCCCTCGGTACGTTGGCTGCGCTCTGGAGTCGTTGTTGTTACGGGGGTTGACCTGTGAAGTGCCGATCGGTCGCGTACGTCCTGACCGCTGTCGTCTGCGGGGCCGGACTTGTCGCCTGCGGCAATGACGACGGGGGAGGTGAGGACGACAAGACGGTGGCGGGCGCGGAGCCGACACCGGCCCGCCCGGACACCTCCCCCTCGGCCTCGGAATCCGCGCGGGCGTCGCGGCCGGAGATCGAGCTGCCGGCCGACGTGAAGTTCTCCTTCGACTGGCGCACGGGGGACAAGCTCGAGGACGAGGTGCTGGCCGACTCCGAACAGCGCATCGCGGCAGTGGAGATGGCGATCGCGGAGCAGGACCCCGTACACGCCGCCTACCGCTTCTACTCCGAGGGCGCGGCTGCGGCCGACAGCCAGAAGTACATCCAGTCGTTCGTGGATCACAAGGCCCGGACGACCGGCCTGACCCGCGTCTACGACGCCAAGGTAGAGGTCGACGAGGGGCCGGGGAAGGCCCGCCTGGTGTATTGCGAGGATCAGAGCAAGGCGTACAACAAGTTCCTCGAAACGGGGAAGGCCGACGTGTCGGAGCCGGGACCGGACAGTTATGTCCTTTACTCCAGCTCGCTGACCAGGGACGCGAAGGGCGTCTGGGTGACCGAACGCCTCCTGTCGACAAGGGGCGCGGCGCAATGCCGGCCGTGAGGTGAGGGCGCGGCGCGCTCGCCGTGGCCGTTTCGGTCCTGCGCACCGTCGGCCCGTCCCCCGTTGACGGGCCGCCCCTGCCGGCCGCACTCGCGGCCACTACCCCGCGAACTCCCCGAGCAGCCCGCGCGGCACCCCCTGCAACGCGACCGGTCGCGTGAACCGGTCGACGGCCGCCGTGCCGACGCTCGTCGACCACGGCGCGGAGGTCGCGGGCCAGGGGCCGCCGTGGACCATGGCCTCGCACACGGCGACGCCCGTCGGGACGCCGTTCCAGACGACGCGGCCCGCGCGCGACGCCAGGGCGCGCAGCAGCGGGGCGGCGGTGGGCTCGTCCGTCGGGGTGCCGAGGAGCGTCGCCGTCAGGCTGCCCGGGAGAGTACGGGCGAGGGCGGCGTACGAGGTGACGGGAGCCGTCGCGAGGACGACCGCCGGGCCGAAGTGCTCGTCGAGCAGCTCGCCGGTGAGAGCGGTGGCGGGGACGCGGACGGCGAAGGGGCCCGGGGCCGCGGGCGAAGCGGTGACCGTCGCGCCCGGCAGGGCACGCGCCGCCTCGCCCCACGCCTCGTGGGCGCGCGCCATGGGCGCGGTCAGCATCCGGTGGGACGGCGCGGCGGCCACCGCCTCCGCCAGAGCCCCCGCCAGCTTCTCGCCCTCCGGCGTCTCCGGGAGGACCACGAGGCCCGGTTTCGTGCACAGTTGGCCCATCGCCCGGGTCACCGAGCCCGCGAGCGCCGTCGCCCACTCCTCGTCCACCACGGCTCCCGGCAGGACGAACACCGGGTTGAGGGAGCCCATTTCGGCGTAGACCGGGATCGGCTCGGGACGGGCCGCCGCCGCGTCCATCAGGGCGCGGCCCCCGGTCAGGGAGCCGGTGAAGCCGACCGCCCGGATCTCCGGGGCCCGCACGAGGGTGAGCGAGACGTCCGCACCCCCCTCCACCAGCGAGAACACGCCCTCCGGGAGCACCCCGCCGAGCGCCCGCGCCACCGCCCGCCCCGTCTCCGGCTGCGCCGGGTGCGCCTTCACCACGACGGGGCAGCCCGCCGCGAGCGCCGAGGCCGTGTCGCCTCCGGCCACCCCGAACGCCAACGGGAAGTTGGAAGCCGCGAAGACCGCGACAGGCCCCACCGCGACATGGAACGTGCGGACGTCCGCGCCCCCCGCCGCGACGCCCGCCGAGACCAGCTCAGGGGCGTGCCGCCCCGCCGCGACGTGCGCGCCGAGCAGCCGCAACTGCCCCGTGGTGCGCGCCATCTCGCCGCGCAAGGCGTCCGGTGCGAGGCCACTCTCGGCCGCCGCGACGGAGACGATCTCCTCCGTCGCCGCCTCCAGTGCCGCCGCGCACGCGTCGAGCAGGTCGCGGCGCGCCGCGGGCGCCAGCGCGCCGAAGCCCTCCGCCGCCGCGCCCGCCACGCGGGCCGCCTCCGTCACGGAGTTGGTGCCGGTCGTGTCCGTCATGCCTTCGTTCCTTCCGCCTGTTCCAGTTGCCACTCACGCACGATCTTTCCCAGGACCTCCAGGCGCGCGGCGGGAGCGAGGCCCAAGTGGTAGAGCCCGAGCCCGCTCGCCCCGGCGGCACGCAACCGCCGCACGTGCGCCGGGACTTCGTCCGGCCGCATGGGCGGGAGTGTCGTCACGTACGCCTGTACGGGGGTACCGCTGTCCGTCGCCACCGCGATGACCTCTTCGCTCGCCCGGCCCACCGGCCACACCGGGACGAGGAGCGCGTCGACGTCGGCGGCGGCGCGGGGGGTGAGCCCCGGTGAGGGCCCGGTGGCCCACGGGTCGGGGTGCGCGTGGAGGGTCACGGGCGCGCTCTGTGCCTGGGCGCGCACGGCGGCGATGACCCCGGCGCGCAGGGCGTCGGTGGCCTCGTGGCGCACGGCCAGGAGCGTGGCCGCGAGGTCGCCGGAGGGCGGGCGGCCGGTGCGTACCGCCGTGCGCAGGGCCTCGCGCACCGAGCCGGGGCGGAGACCGTGCGCGGACCAGGAGTTGGCGCAGGCCGCGCAGCAGCACACCGAGAGCCAGCGTGCCTCGTCCGCCGTCCAGGCGCCTTCCGTCTTCTCGTGCGTGCCCGCGTGGACCACGCCCAGCTGTCCGCAGCCTTCGAGCGACACACCGTCCACGGGAACGCCGTCCAGGGCTTCGGCGGCGAGCGCGGCCGCGTACGCGCGGACCTCGCCGTGGGAGGGGCAGAGCGCGTAACGGTAGTGCTCGCCATAGCAGTTGACGACGGTGAGGTCCGGGTGCGCGGTGCCGAGCCGCGTGTCGTGGCCCAGGACGAGCCAGGCCGTGATCGCGAGACCTTCCGCGCGCAGAAGGTTCGCCGCCGTGGCGAAGGGGTCGGGGTCGCCGCCGGTCCACGAGGGGGCCGCGGGGCGCAGCCGGGCGCCGGCCCAGCGGGGCGCGGCCGGGTCGGGCGAAGGGCGGTAGAGCGCGGAGTGGGCGGCGTCGACGAGGCGGCGCGCGGGGTGGTGCGGGGTCGCCGCGCGCGTCGAGTGGTACGTCGCCGCGAGCGTCACAGAGGTGAGCCCGGTGGCGCGGACCCGGGCGGGGAATCCCGGGTCGCCCAGCACGTCCCAGGGGTAGGCGTGGCCGGAGAGGCTCGCGGGCGCGGTACGGGGTCGGGCGGCGCCCGCCGCGACGGGAGCTTCCGCCTGGGTCCCCGCCCTCCGCGGACCGCCCTCGCCGGGGCTCACCACTTCGCCCGTCCCACCGTGAAGTCGGGTACGAAGCGCCGCATGTACGTCGTGTCGTCGCGTTCGGTGATGCCGCAGCGCGTGTAGTTCTCGTGCAGGCGCGCGAGGGCGTCCCGGTCGAGCGCGACACCGAGTCCGGGCGTCGTGGGCACGGTGACCTTCCCTCCGTGGAAGGTCAGCGGGTGCTCCACGACGTCCGTGCCGTCCTGCCACGGGGTGTGCGTGTCGAGCGCGTGGTCCAGGACGGGGACCGCGCCCGCGAGGTGGACCATCGCGGCGAGCGAGATGCCGAGGTGGCTGTTGGAGTGCATCGAGACGCCGACGCCGAACGTCCGGCAGATCGCGGCGAGTTCGAGTGAGCGGCGCAGCCCGCCCCAGTAGTGGTGATCGGCGAGGACGACCTGCACGGCGTTATTCGTGAAGGCGGGGGCGATGTGCTCGAAGGCCACGACGCACATGTTCGTCGCGAGCGGCATCCCCGCGCCGCGCGCGACCTCCGCCATCCCGTCGATGCCCGGCGCCGGGTCCTCCAGGTATTCGAGAAGCCCGCGCGTCTCCCGCGCGACCCTGAGGGAAGTCTCCACGGTCCAAGCGGCATTGGGGTCGAGTCGCAACTCGTGCGCGGGAAAGGCGGCGCGCAGCGCGTGCACGGCGGCGACCTCCTCGTCGGGCGCGCGGGTGCCGCCCTTGAGCTTGATCGACTCGAAGCCGTAGCGCTCGGTCATGGCCCGCGCCTGCCGCACGATCCCGTCCGCGTCGAGCGCCTCGCCGAAGGAGTCGGGCGCCGCCCCCGGATGGCCCGCCCACTTGTAGAAGAGGTAGGCGGAGAAGGGCACTTCGTCACGGAAGCGCCCGCCGAGCACGTCGCAGACGGGGCGGCCGAGTGCCTTGCCCTGCACGTCGAGGCACGCCACCTCGAAGGGCGAGTAGACCTGGAGCAGCGTCTTCTCGCGGGTGGCGGGACCTATCAGGCCGTGCTTGTCGCCCGAGGCGGCGGCCCCGTCGAGCGCGGCGGCGGCCCTGCGGTAGGCGTCCGCGAGGTCGAAGACGTCAAGGCCGTCGAGCGTGGCGGCGGTTCTGCGCACGAGGGCGAGGTGCGCCGCGTCGCCGTACGTCTCGCCGAGCCCGTACAGGCCCTCTTCGGTGCGTATCTCGACGATCGTGCGCAGTGCCCACGGCTGGTGCACCCCGGAGGCGTTGAGGAGGGGCGGGTCGGGGAAGGCGACCGGCGTGACGACGACCTCGGTGACGCGCGGGCCGCGCGCCGTGGCGGCGCTCACGCGGCGACTCCTCGCGCCTCGATGCCCGCGAGCGCGGCCCGCCCGCGCGCGATGATGTCCTTGAGCTCTGCGACGTGCTCCTCCGAGGCGTCGAGCAACGGCGGGCGTACGGGGCCGACAGCCAGGCCGGCGAGCCGCGCGCCCGCCTTGGGAAGGGCCACCGCGTACCCGGGTGCCTTGTCGCGCAGGCGTACGAGTGGCACGTAGAACTCGGCGAGGAGCGTGCGCACGGCGGCGTCATCTCCGCGCGTGCTCGCGCGGTGGAAGGCGACGGCGATGTCCGGGGCGAAGCACAGGACGGCCGAGGAGTAGCCGGTGACGCCCATCGCCCGGTAGGCGGGGACCGAGATCTCCGCCGTGGGCAGCCCGTTGACGAAAGCGAAACTCTCCGCGCGCGGGTGCCCCGAGGTCCGTACCGTCGCGATGATCCGCTGCGTCGCGTCCACGTCGCCGCGACCTTCCTTGATCCCGGCGACGGTCGGAAGGTCGAGCAGCGCGAGCGCGGACGGCGGGTCCAGTACGGCGTTGGCGCGCTGGTAGACGACGAGCGGGAGGGCGGTCGCCCCGGCCACGTACCGCACGTGCGCGACGAGCCCGGCGGGCGCGGATTCCACGAGGTACGGGGGCATGAGGAGCAGTCCGTCGGCCCCGGCCTCGGCGGCGCCGCGCGCGAAGGCGGCGGCGAGGCGCGGACCACCGCCGACCCCCGCGTAGACCGGGACGCGCCCGGCCGCGACCTCGACGGCTGCCGCGACCACGGCGCGGTGCTCCGCCGCGTCGAGCGCCGAGAACTCCCCTGTGCCGCACGCCACGAAGAGCGCGGCGGGCCCGGCGGCCACCTGCTGCTCGACGTGCTCGGCGAAGACGTCGCGCGCGAAGGTGTCCTGTGGGGTGAAGGGAGTGAGCGGGAAGGAGTACAGGCCCTCGGGCAGCATGAGTGTCCTCGCAGACGCGTTCCTGTGCGTGTGTTCATATACGTGAACAGTGTGCTCGTATGTGATCGATGTGCAGCGTCAACGTAATCCCCGGAATGCGGGGGGTCAATGGCGCCCTGACGTACGAGCGTTCGTGCGACGTGCTGTGGAGCGGCCTGTCGGTGGTGCGGTCTCCCGGGGGCGGGCAGGAGAACGGCCGCCCTCCGAGGGGAGAGCGGCCGGGGGTGCGTGTGGGAGGGGGTCAGGAGGCGAGGACCGCGAAGGCGATCGCCCAGAAGACGAGCGCGCCCACGATCGACACGGCGCCGGTCACGATGCCCGCCGTCCCCATGCCCTTGCCGGGCGCGCCCGCCTTCGCGCGGCGCGTCGTCATGACGCCGAAGACCACGCCGAGCACACCGAGCGCGAGCCCGAGGATCGGGATGAGCCAGAAGAAGATCAGACCGCCGATACCGGTCACGAGCGCGGCGACCGCCAGGCCCGGCGTCTGCGTGCCGGTCGCGGGGCGGCCGTGGTAGGAGGTGCCGGAGGTGGGATTGCCGTAGCTGCTCACGGGATGATCCTTCCCTGGTGGAATCGTGCGGCTCGGGTGCCTTTCGCTGTGTGTGCCGGGTGCCCGTCTGGAGCGAACTCACGCGCGGAGGGGCGGAATTGGGCGGAGGGGGCGGGTCCGGTACGGGGCGGGCCGAAGGGGCGCGGGTGCGGCGAAGGGCCGCGGGTGCGGCGAAGGCACGGGTGTGCGGCGAAGGGCCGGGGCAAGCCCCCCGGCGCGCCCCGGCCCCGCGTCCGTCATTCCGTACGCCGTCCCCCGTGCCCCGTCCTCGTGACGTCGGCGGCGTCCCGGGTCAGCTCACCTTGTAGGCGTACGCCATCGGCGTGACGCTCAACAGCCCGTTGTCGACCCACTCGTCGAGCTTCAGCGTCTTGTGGGTCGTGGAGGCCGGCGGGGTCACGACGAGCTTGGCGGCGTGCCGCGCGTCCGGGGTGCCGGTGTTGGCGTGGGTCCAGGCGATGACGGCCTGGGCGCGCTCGCCGTTCTTGAGGGTCAGCGTGGTCTTGCCCGGGTCCTTCGCGTACCAGGTGCTGCCCCACGCCGTCTTCGACGTGAGCGTCTTGCCCTTCGCGTCCTGGAGCCCGAGACCCGGGTAGCCGCGCAGGGCGCACGTGTGGCCGCTCGTGTTCTTGAGGTCCAGGATCGCGCCCGCGTGGTTCATCCCGCCCGCGAGGCGCTTGCTCAGCGAGGCGCTGAGCCCGGCGGTCGTGCACGTCGGCGTCGCGGCCTTCGCGCTCGTCCCCGAGGCGCTGGCCTGCGCCATCGTGACGGCCCCGACCGCGCCCGTGAGCGCGAGCGCGGCGAGCGGGGCGGCTATGCGCCGCGCGATCCGGCCCTTGCGACCGGGCTTCGCGGCGGTGCCGACGCGGGGGTCGATGTCGGTGATCTCGTTCGTGCTGCCGGTCATGGCCATCGTCCTTTCCTCGTGCGTGTACGAGGTTCGATGGCGAGGCTCGGCGGAAAGTTCACGGATGGGCGAAGATTTTTTCCGGCACGCCCGGCCGGCCCCCGGCGCGGCCTCCGCAAGACCTCAGCGCCGCCCCGTCCCCCGTACCGAACGCCCCGGCGTCGCCTCCGTCCGCTCACCGTCGCGCAGCACGAAGTGCCCCTCGACCAGGACGTGCGGGATGCCGACGGGGAGTGTGCGCGGGTTCTCGAAGGTCGAACCGGCCGCGACCGTCGCCGGGTCGAAGAGGACGAGGTCGGCGCGGTAGCCCTCGCGCACGAGGCCCCGGTCGGCGAGCCGGAGCCGCGCGGCGGGGCGCGAGGTGAGGTGCTGGACGCACTCCGCGAGCGAGAGGACGCCCAACTCCCTTACGTACCTGCCCAGGTACTGCGGGAACGTGCCGTACGCGCGCGGGTGCGGCTTCGCGCCCTGGAGGATGCCGTCCGAACCTCCCGTGTGGACAGGGTGCCGCATGATCGCGCGGACGTTCTCCTCGTGCCCGACGTGCTGGAGGATCGTCGGGCCGAGCCGGTCGGCGCGCAGCAGTTCGCGCGCGTACGTCCACGGGGTGACTCCGCGCGCGGCGGCGGACTCGGCAACCGTACGGCCCACGGCGTCCGCCAGTTCGGGCGAGGTGACGCCCGAGATCTCGATCGTCTCCCACTCCATCGGCACACCGTGGCAGCCGTCCGAGCCGACGACTTCGAGGTCGTACCTGACGCGCTCGGCGGTCTCCGGATCGGCGAGCCGCGCGAGCGTCGCCTCGGGGCCGCCCTCGCTCGCCCAACTGGGCAGCACGGCGGCGAGCGTTGTCGAGCCCGGGGTGTACGGGTACGTGTCGAGGCTGATGTCCGCGCCGGCCGCGAGCGCCCCGTCGAGCAGCGAGACCAGCTCCGCCGCGCGGCCCTTGTTCACGCCGAAGTTCATGGTGGCGTGGGCGAGATGGAGCGCGCAGTCCGCCTCGCGCGCGAGGGCGATCATCTCCTCGTACGCCTCCAGCGCGCCCGCGCCGTACGAGCGGTGGTGCGGGCAGTAGTAGCCGCCGTACTCGGCGACGACCCCGCACAGCTCGGTCAGTTCGGCGTCCTTCGCGTACATGCCGGGCGTGTACGTGAGCCCCGAGGACATGCCGACGGCGCCCTCGCGCATGCCCTGCGCGACGAGTTGACGCATCCGGTCCAGCTCCGCCGCTGTCGGCGGGCGGTCCTCCCAGCCCATCGCGTGCATACGGACCGTGCCCTGCGGGATGAGGTACGCGGCGTTCACCGCGAGGCCCTGCCGGTCGAGCCGGTCCAGGTACTCGCCGACCGTGCGCCAGTCGAAGTCCACCGCGTCGTCCCCGGGCCCGCCACCGTTCCACCCCGCGATCGTGCGGCGCACCTCGGCCAGCGTGCGCTCGTCGACGGGCGCGTACGAGATGCCGTCCTGGCCCAGGACTTCGAGCGTCACGCCCTGCGCGACCTTCGCCGTGTGCGCGGGGTCGCGGAGCACGGCGAGATCGCTGTGGGCGTGCATGTCGATGAAGCCGGGGGACAGCGCGAGCCCGTCCGCGTCGAGGGTGCGCGCGGCGGACAGCCTGGCACCATCCTCCCTGCCGATCCCGGCGATCCGCCCCTCGCGCAGCAACACGTCCGCGCGGTAGGGCTCTTGCCCCGAACCGTCGACCACGAGGGCGTCACGGACGAGGAGTTCGGGGGCGGGGGCCGGTGAGGGGCTGGCGGCTGCGGGCATGGGGCTTTCCTGTTCGGGGAGTTGCGCTTCGGAGGTTGTGTACGGTCCGGGCGGGGGCCCGACTCCGAACGGCTCTAGAAGAACGTCCGCACGTAGTCCGTGACCGTGCCGTCCGCCGTCACTACGGGGATCAGCTGCCACTTGTCGAAGGACGTGCACGGGTGCGAGAGGCCCAGGCCGAGCCAGTCCCCGACCTCCAGGTCCGCCCCCGCCTCCGTACGCACCCAGCCGTGCTGGTCCGAGAGCCCGCTCACCGCGATGCCCTCGGCGCCGCGCACCTCGCCCGTCCGCGCGTCCCGTACCGCCTGCGCCTCGGGCAGGTCGAGGTCGTACGCGGCGTCCCGCTTGCCCGCGTTGACGAACGCCTGCTCGGCGGAAGGACGGGAGACGACCTGCGCCCACAGCCGGAAGGCGGGGTGCAGCGCGCCCTCGTCCGGTACGCGGTTGAACGGCGTGAGGTGCTTGTAGTGCCCGTCGTCGTGCGAGACGTACGCACCCGAGCGCAGCAACTTCCGCACAGGAGCGCTCAGTTCACCGATCTCCGCGAAGGCGGTCGCGACCGCGTCGAACCAGGCGCTGCCCCCCGCGCTCACGATGATCTCGTCCACGCCCGCTCGGGAGAAGCGGCCCGCCGCGTCGAAGTCCGCGAGCAGCGCGGTGAGCCTGCGCAGCCAGGCCAGCACGCGCTCCGGGTCCGCGTCGGGCACCTCGCCCTCGTACCCGGCGACCCCGACGAGCCGCAACGTGCTTGTCGCGGCGACCGCGTCCGCGACCGCCGCGCACTCCGCCTCCGTCCGCACCCCGGTGCGCGCGCCCTCACCCGCGCCCAGCTCCACGACCACATCCACGCGCCGCGCGCTCGACGGGCCCGCGGGCAGTGCCTCGGCGGCCTCGCGCAGCGCCGCGTCCATCAGCTCCACGCCCCGCACCGAGTCCACGTAGGCGACGAAGACGAAGTCCGGGTCGGCCGCCAGCTCGGCCGCGAGCCAGCGCAGCGCCGCCGCGTCGACCAGCTCGTTGGCAAGGAACACCCGCGGCACGCCGAAGGCGCGCGCGACCCGGACCTGGTGCGGCACCGCGAGCGTGACGCCCCAGGCACCGCGCTCCAGCTGCTGCTGGAAGAGCTGCGGAGCCATCGACGTCTTGCCGTGCGGGGCGAAATCGAGGCCATGGCGCTCGGTGTACGTCTCCATGAGCGCGAGGTTGTGCTCCAGGGCCTCGGCCGAGAGCGCGAGCACGGGGGTCGTGAAACCGCCGGTGAAAAGGTTTCTGCGCTGACCGGCCAGCTCGGCGACGGTCAGTCCCTCGGCATCCGGGGGCAGCCCCTTGAAACGGCTGTCCACGCGGGCCGAGGAAATCCGGTCGAGCGCGAGCCGGTCGAGTGCGGCGGGGCGGCTGTGCCCAGCGGTCATGACGTACTCCCAAGGGGGCCGAGGCGGCGCGTACCCCTCCGAAACCGGCGGTACGCGTTGCGCAGAATGCAACGCTCATTGCGTATGTCGCTTCATGGTGTCTAACATCCTGGACGAGTCGGGGTCAATGAGGCGGGTGGGACGCCGACCCGTCACCGGCCCTGGGAACTCCACGCCGGGATTCCTTCCCCGTACGCACGACGAGAGGCAGACCGTGAGCGCGACCGACACCGCAGCCGCGACCGTTCCGGCACCGGCCCAGGCCCCCGCACCGGCCGCCGGGGAGCCGGGCCCCGGCGCGGAGGTCGTCTGCCTCGGCGAGTCGATGGTCACCTTCGTCCCGCAGACCACGGGCCGCCTCGCCGACGTACCCGCCTTCACGCGCGCCATCGGCGGCGCGGAGTCCAACGTCGCCTGCGCCCTCGCCTCCGGCGGACACCGCGCCCGCTGGGTGAGCCGGGTCGGCGCCGACGGCTTCGGCGAGCACCTCGTGGACGCGATAGCGGCGTACGGCGTCGACACGAGCGCCGTCACGCGCGACCCCGCGCGCCCCACCGGCATCTACTTCCGCACCGCGGCCGACCGGGACGCGGACGCCGCCTTCGAGGTCGTCTACTACCGCGCGGGCTCCGCCGCCTCCGCGATGTCCCCGCACACCGTCCCGCTCGACGCGCTGCGCGACACCCGCGTCCTGCACGTGACCGGCATCACCGCCGCGCTCTCGCCCGACTGCCTCGCCCTCCTGCGCACCCTCACCGAGCGCCGCGCGGGGCGCCCCCTCGTCTCGTTCGACGTGAACTTCCGGGCGAGCCTGTGGCCCGACAAGGCGGCGGCGGGCGAGGTCCTGCTCGGCCTCGCGCGCGGCGCCGACCTCGTCTTCGTCGGCGAGGACGAGGCGAAGACGGCGTGGGGCGTCACGGGCGGACCGCGGGCGGTACGCGACGCGCTCCCCGAGCCGACGACGCTGGTCGTCAAGCAGGGCGCGGGCGGGGCGACGGTGTTCACGCGGGAGACGGGGGAAACGGGGGAGGTGGCGGGGGCTGTCGCGGGGGATCTGGCGAGGGGACTCGCGGGGGACCTCGCGGGGCGCGGTGGCGAGGCGGCCCGTACGGATGGCATCACCCATACCCCCGATGCCGTGATCCACGAGCCCGCGCCGCGTGTCGACGTCGTCGCGCCGGTCGGCGCGGGTGACGCCTTCGCCGCCGGATACCTCTCCGGACTCCTGCGCGGCCTGCCCGCCGCGGGGCGGCTGCGGCAGGGACACCTGCTCGCCGCGAACGTCCTGACCGTGGCCGCCGACCTCACCACGCCCCCGCCGCGCGCCCTCACCGACCGCCTCGCCGCGCTCGACGCGGAGGAGTGGGGCGGGCTCGCGCTCGGCCCCGGCTGGGCGGAGCGCCTGGGTGCGACGAGGCCGAGCGAGGCCGACGCATGAGCCAGACCGTCGACCGCGCGCTGAGCATCCTGCCGCTGCTCGCCGAGGGCCCCGCCGACCTCGGTGGCGTCGCGGAACGACTCGACGTGCACAAGTCCACGGCGCTGCGCCTGCTCCGTACCCTCGCCGAGCACGGCCTCGTCTACCGCCAGCAGGACGGCCGCTACCGGCTCGGCGCGCGCCTCTTCGCGCTCGCCGCGCAGGCCGTCGAGCACCTGGACGTACGCGGCATCGCCCACCCGCACCTCGTGCGCCTGGGCGAGACGTGCGGGCACACCGTGCACCTCGCCGTGCACGAGGAGGGTGAGGTCGTCTACCTCGACAAGGTCGACAGCCGCTACCCGGTCCGGATGTACTCGCGCGTCGGCAAGACCGTCCCGATGACCGTGGCCGCCGTCGCGAAACTCATCCTCGCCGACCTCCCCGAGCCCGAGCGCCGCGCCGTCGCCGAGCGCCTCGACTACCCGCGCTACACGCCCCGTTCGACCCCGGACGCCGCCGCGTACCTGAAGGAACTCGCGCGCGTACGCGAACAGGGCTGGGCCACCGACCTGGGCGGCCACGAGGAGTCCATCAACTGCGTCGCCGCCCCCGTGCGCGGCGCCGACGGGCGTGTCGTCGCCGCCCTCTCCGTCTCCGCGCCGAACGTCGTCGTCAGCGCGGACGACATGCTCAGTCTTCTCCCGCTCGTGCGCCGCACCGCCGACGCCGTGAGCCGGGAGTACGCGGGAACGCCCGAACCGGGCGCGCCCGTTGCCGCCAGTGAACCGCCGAACAAGGAAGCCTGACCTCTCATGCCGACCGAGAAGACCGCCCTCACCCCCGCCACGCACACCGTCCCGCCCGCGAAGTTCTCCCACGGCGTGAAGAAGGGGAACATCCTCCAGGTCGCCGGCCAGGTCGGCTTCCTCCCCGCCGTCGAGGGCCAGGCCCCGACCCCCGCAGGCCCCACCCTGCGCGAACAGACCCTGCAGACCTTCGCCAACGTCAAGGCGATCCTGGAGGAGGGCGGCGCGAGCTGGGACGACGTGATGATGATGCGCGTCTACCTGACCGACGTCGACCACTTCGCCGAGATGAACGAGATCTACAACGCCTACTTCGAGGAGCAGGGCCTCACGCAGGCCCCGGCGGCCCGGACGACGGTGTACGTGGGGCTGCCGAAGGGGCTGCTGATCGAGATCGACGCGCTGGCTGTGCTGGACGCCTGAGGGATGGGGGGCTGGGGGCGGGGTGGGGTGAGAGCGGGGGCGGGCTCGTGCGGGGGGTGGCTTGTGCGGGGGTGGGCTCGTGCGGGGGTGGGCTCGTGCGCGGGTGGTTCGTGCGGGGGTGGCTCGTGCGGGAGGGCGCTGTGCGGGAGGGGGGCTCGTGCAGGGTGGGTTTGTGCGAGGGGGCTTGTGGGGGAGGGGGGCTGTGCCGAGGGCGCTGTGCGGCTTCCGTACCGCGCAAACGTTCCCAAGGCATGGCCCACCCACCCAAAGGGGGGGCCACCTCCACGCGTTCAAGTCTTCCAGCCGCCAAGCCCCTCCCCACCCCACCCACCCCAATCTGTGGATAACCTCCGCCATCCCGCACACCCCCTCACCCCACCGAGTGAGCGGATTCTCAGGAACAGCCGAGTTGTCCACAGGTGGGGCCTTCGCGGCACCCGTGCGTGGTGGGATCTGTGTGTCCCGCGCACCCGAACCTGCGTTCCACAGGCGCGTCCGTCATACTGCGCCCCGTGGAGCAGAAGCAGAGTGAAGCGAACCTTCCGCCCATCGGCGCCGCCGCCGATCCGGCGTTGATCCCCGGCCTCACGGTGCCGAGTCCTCGTACGAGGACGGACGCGCCCGGTACGGAACCGGAAGCGGCCACCGGGACGCGCCCTGGCGCGGACGCCGACGTGCCCGCCCCCGACACGGAGGCCGAGGCCGAAGCCGAAACCAGTACCGAGGCCGAAACCAGTACCGACGCCGGCGCCGATACCGGGGCTGACGCCGAAGCCGAGCCAGGAGGCGCCACCGCGGCCGAGCCGACGGCCGACGACACGGCCCCGAGCCCCGCCAAGTCGGACACCGCCACGCCGGACACCGCCACCACGGGCGACTCCGACGAGGCGGAGACCCCCGCCGAAGAGGACGAGGACTTCCGCGCCGAGGCCGTGTTCACCGCCGCCGACCGGCGCGGCTCCGTGACCCTCGACCGCGACGGGGTCCGCTACGCGCTCGACGACCAGGCGTGCGAGTGGACCTGGAGCGAGGTGGCCGCCGTCGAGTACGGCACTTCGCGCATCGGCCGCCGCCTCACCGTCACCGTGC
Source organism: Streptomyces sp. NPDC088923 (assembly GCF_044749745.1). NCBI lineage: Bacteria > Bacillati > Actinomycetota > Actinomycetes > Kitasatosporales > Streptomycetaceae > Streptomyces > Streptomyces sp. NPDC088923. Next base: position 234,749 of record NZ_JBIVIO010000002.1, read on the forward strand.
ACACCCCCGACGAGCGCTGGTACCCGCACGACGTCCAGGCCCCGGACAAGACGACCCTGAACCGCTGGACCGAGGAACTGGACACCGTGCTCGACGCGCACTTCGAGGAGTGACGCAGGGAGCGGGGCCGACCGGCCACACAGCCCGTCGGCCCCGCTCCCGCCCAAAGTTGGCGGTACGGTCCCCGTGCCCTCGGTGCTACGGCAGCGTAGGGGGTACGGGGACCGGGCCGCGCGCGGTTCGCCCGCACACCGTCCCCGCCCCCGGTCCCCGCACCTCCGTACCTCTCTGCCTACAGCCCGTGCACGTGCGCTCCCACCGCGTCCGACCAGGAATTCCCCTCCGCCGCGTCCCAGTTGGTGGACCACGTCATCGCGCCGCGGATGCCGGGGTAGGTCTTGTCCGGCTTGAACGTGCCGCAACTCGTGCCCTTCGCCAGGCAGTCGAGTGCCGCGTTCACCACGCTCGGGGCGACGTAGCCGCCGCCTGCCGCGCTCGCCGACGCCGGGACGCCGAGGCCGACCTGCGCCGGGTCGAGCCCGCCTTCGAGCTGGATGCACGCGAGCCCGGTGAGGAAGTCGACCGTGCCCTGCGCGTACACCTGGCCGTCGCAGCCCAGCATGGAACCGCTGTTGTAGTACTGCATGTTGACGACCGTCAGGATGTCCTTCACGTCCAGCGCCGTCTTGAAGTACTCGTTCGACGTCGACTGCATGTCGATCGTCTGCGGCGCCATCGTCAGCACGAAACCGGCCCCCGCCTTCGCGGCAAGATCGTGCAACGCCTGTGACATGTAGGTGGAGTTGAGGCCGTTCTCAAGGTCTATGTCGACCCCGTCGAAGCCGTACTCCTGCATCTGCGCGTACAACGAGTCCGCGAACGCCGCTGCCGAGGCGCTGTCGTTGACGCTGACCGTGCCCTTCTCGCCGCCCACCGAGAGCACCACGCTCTTCCCCTCGGCCTGCTTCGCCTTCACGTCCGCCTTGAACTGCTCCTCGGTGTAGCCTCCGAGCCCCGCCGAGTCGAGCGTGAAGTCGACCGCGCCCGGCGTCGCCGTCGCGTCCGCGAAGGCGACCGCGATGATGTCGTACTGGTCCTGCACGTCCGCGAGCGTCTGGACCGTCGCGCCGTTGTCGAAGTTCTGCCAGTAGCCGGTGAGCGCGTGCGCCGGTACGGCCGCCTCCGGCTCCGCCGCGCTCGCGGGGGCGATCCCGGCCGTGAGCGCCGTGGCGCCAAGGGCGAGCGCCGCGACGGCGGCGAGCGCCGTGCCGAGCGCTCCGCCGCGCCCGAGGCCCGCGCGGGGAGAACGGTGGTGGGGGGAATGCAGCATGAAAGTGCCTCCTGTGGGGGGAGTCGACGACGGTGGGGCGCCATCGCCCACCAAGCTGGTCCAGACCAATATGCGCTGTCAAGAGGCGGTACGGGACTTGTCGCCGTTGGTGCGGAAGGCACCCCGCCCCCGGACCTACCTGCCGCCGAACCCGCCCGCCGCCGAACCCGCCCACCCCCGGACCCGCCCGCCTCCGGACCCACTCGCCCCCGAACCCGCCCGCCCCGGGGTCGCCGGCCCCTGCGCCTCCCCGACACGTGTGGACAGATGTTTCGGCAAGGGCCCGAAGGCCCCCTTCCGTGCGGTGTATCCGGTCAGGGAACCGGTCGGCGGGGGCGGGCAAGCCGACACAATGGGCCCAACTCCTGCCACGTAACCGCACTTTCCGGCCAAGATCCGGCTTTCAGTCGTGGAAACCCCGCGCCGTCGTAAGGCCCTACGAACCCTGCGAAGTGGGGTGTTGAGGATGCTGCGGCTGGATATGGTGCAGGAGCGAGCGGTGACGTGCCGCTCGACCGGGCTTCGCGCGCCCGCGCGTACGCGCTCGGGCGAGAGGGAGGGGGGTGGCACCGTGCCGACCGCTGTCGCCGTGACCGGGAGCGACCTCGTGCTTCCCTCGCCGGACCGCCACACGCCCGGCGCGGTCCCGCTCGGAGCCGCTACGGGTGCTCCGCTCGCCGAATCCCTCGCCGAACTCCATGCCTTACTGGAGCAGCACGGCTGGCTCATCGTGCTGCACTCCACCGCCACGGACCCGGAGGCGATCCGCCGGGTGCGCACCGCCCGCGCGGCCCTCGAAGCGGACCGCGTCACCCTCGTCGGGCTCGATCTGCCCCCGCTGGGACTCGCCCTCGTGGCACTGCAGTTGCGGCAGCTCTCCGTCTGCGACTTCACCCCCGGCGTCCTCGCATCGGCCGCCCGCCTCCTCGCCCACTACGTGCACGCCGGCGCCGTGCTCGGCTCGCTCGCCCGGCTCGACCGCGTGCCCGTCCCGCTCGGCTCGCACGCCCGCTCCCGGCTCCCCGGCACGCAGTACGCGGTCCAGGCGCACCCGGAGCCCCGCCTCGTCAAGGCAGTCCCCGGCGCCGAACTCCCCGGACCCGACTTCGCTACCCGTCTCTACCTCGCCCACGGCGACCGCCCCTCGACCTGGCTCGGCGAGACCCTCGCCCGCACCTGGCAGGTCCAGTCCGTCACGGAAGTTCCCCTGCCGAAGGACTCCGTGGCCTGGTGGGGCACGGGCAGACTCACCGAGTTCGCCGCGGGCATCCCCGACATCTCCGTCCTCTACCAGCTCGTCTCCTCCGTGCGCCGCGAACGCTGCCGCTGGTGCGGGCTCGAATTCCTCGGCGACCGCTGCGGGTTCTGCGGAGCCCCGCTCGCCCCACCGGCCCTCCGTATCCCGGCCACCACCCGCGAGCCCCACCGCGAACTCGGTCGCGAGGGCGCCCGCGAACCCGGGCGCCAGGCCCCGCGCGGACCGTTGCGCGACCTCCCCGCCGCCCGCCGGGCAGCCGCCGCGCTCCCGCACGCGGGCCCCCGCCCCGACACCGGACTCCCCGGCCCGCCCGGCGAGTTGGGCCCCGTGTCCCCCACGGGTACGACGCCGCCGCCCCCCGCTCCCTCAGGTGCGGCCCCATCCGACCACCCGGGCTCACCCGACCACCCAGCCCCACCCGACCACCCGGGCTCACCCGACCACCCAGCCCCACCCGACCACCCGGCCCCACCCGATCACCCGGGCTTGCCGCACCCCCCGTACCGCTGACCCAGAGGCCCGCTGACCCGGCGCCCCGCCGACCCCTCGCGCCCGCCCACGCGCGAGGCCCGGCCCCCGGGGCCCCGCCGATCCAAGGCCCCTACGCGACACGCCTATACACCCCGGCTTCGCCCGACCACGGACCCCGACCCACAACGACCACGCCCCCCGCCCCACCAGCCCCCGGACCAGCCCCCAAGTCTCCGCCCCAGCCCCGACTCCCGCCCCGAACCCACCCCGACTCCCGCCCCGATCGAGGTACTCCGGCCATGAACTCACGCCAGCGCCGAGGCGTCGTCCTGATGGTGCTCTCCGCCGTGTGCGCCCTCATCGCGCTCGTCGGGGTGCTCGGGGTCGTCAGGAACGTCAACTCCAAGGTGGGCGACGAGCAGACCGCCTACCGGCTCAAGAACGACATCGCCCCGTACAAGAGCCTCGACGCCTCGCAGTTCGAGAAGGTGTCCATTCCGAAGCGCTGGCTGCCCGACACCGCCGTCACCCGAATCGGTGCCCTGCGCGGCAAGATCGCCGTCACCACGCTCCACAAGGGCTCGCTGCTCCAGGACGACATGATCGTGAACCGCCCCACGCTCGCGGCGGGGGAGCAGGAGATCGCGATCATGATAGACGCGGCGACCGGCGTCGCGGGGAAGATCACCCCTGGCTCGTCGGTCAACATCTACGCGACCTTCAAGGGCCAGAACGAGAACCAGAAGGACGAGTCCCGGCTCATCGTCGAGCGCGCCCAGGTCCTCGACGTCGGCAAGCTCACCCCCTTCGACCAGAACAACGACGACAACCGCGACCGCTCCACCGAAGCCGTCCCCATCACCTTCGGACTCGGCACCGCCGACGCGCAACGCGTCGCCTACGCAGAGTCGTTCGCGACCCATGTCCGGCTCGCGCTCGTCGGCGCCGGCGAGCAGCCGCCCGCCGCCGCGGGGCCCGACCGCACGTACACCCTGGACAAGGACAAGTGAGGCGGCGGCCATGAGCACGCGCATCCTCCCGGTGGCGGGCGATCCCGACCTCTCCCGTTCCCTCGTCTCCCTGCTCAGCCAGCTCCCCGAGACCGAACCCGCCCTGCCCGTACCGGACTCGACCGCTCTTCTCGACGCGCTCGACCGGCTCGCCGCGGAATCGCTCGACGAACTCCCCGAGGTCGTCCTCGTCCACGAACGCGTCGGCCCCGTACCGGCGCTGGACCTCATCCACGAGGTCGTGCGGCGCTTCCCCCAGGTCGGTGTCGTCCTCGTCACCGCCGACACGGGGACCACCGTCCTCACCGCCGCCATGGACGCGGGCGCGCGCGGCATCCTCCCGCTCCCGCTCGCCTACGACGCCCTCTCCGAACGCGTCCGCGCCGCCGCCGAATGGGCCGCCGGAATGCGCCGCCACCTCGGCAACGGGCCCGAGAGCGGCGGCGGCGCGGGAGGCGGTCGCGTCATCACCGTCAGCGGCGCCAAGGGCGGCGTCGGGACGACCCTCGCAGCCGTGCAACTCGCCCTCGCCGCACAGGCGTCGGGGAGCACCGTCGCCCTCGTCGATCTCGACCTCCAGTGCGGCGACGTCGCCGCTTTCCTCGACGTCCAGTTCCGCCGCTCCAGCGTCGACCTCGCCGGTATCGCGGACCTCACCCCGCGCGTCCTCCAGGACGCGATGTTCCCGCACCCCAGCGGCCTCGGCCTCCTCCTCGCCCCCGCCGACGGCGAGCGCGGCGAGGAAGTCACCGAGCGCGCGGCCCGGCAGATCCTCGGCGCGCTGCGCTCCCGCCACGACCTCGTCGTCGTCGACTGCGGCTCCCAGCTCACGGCCGCGAGCGCCGCCGCCGTCGAACTCGCGTACCAGGCCCTGCTGTTGGTAACCCCGGACGTCATGGCGGTACGGGCCGCGAAACGCACCGTACGACTGTGGGAACGCCTCCAGATCCGCAAGGCGGAGGAGACCCTCACCGTCCTCAACCGCCACACCCGCTCCGGCGAGATCCAGACGGCCCTGGTCTCACGCATCACCGGCACCCGCACCGCGCGCACCACGATCCCCGCCGCCTACAAGGAACTCGCCGGAGCCATCGACGCGGGCCGCGTCCACGAGCTCGACGCCCGCGGCACCGTGCGGCAGGGCCTGTGGGCCCTCGCGGGCGAACTCGGCCTCGTCCAGGTTCCCGAGCAGCCCACCGGCGGCCGACGCCGCAAGAAGGGGGCCCACACCGGAGCGTCCGGCGCGCTCGTCCGCCGGGGCGACCGCGGCGCCGTCACCCTCGAATTCGCCGGGATCTTCCCCCTCGTCCTCGTCGTCATCGGCCTCATGTGGCAGTGCGCGCTGTACGGATACACCTTCAGCCTCGCCGCCAACGCCGCCGACGAGGGCGCCCGCGCGGGCACCGCCGCCGTCGCCGCGGGCGAGGACGGCGCGGGAGCCTGCCGCGCCGCCGCGACCCGCCACCTCCCCGGCGCCTGGAAGGGCGCCGCCATCAGCTGCGGCGGCGCGGGCGACGTCTACCAGACCACCGTCCAGGCCAAGGTCCCCCTCTTCTTCCCCGGCGTCGACGGCGGCTGGACCGTCAAAGGCAAGGCGGGCGCGGCCACGGAGGGGGACCGATGACGACCACGGCCACGGCGGCAGGCGCTCGGCACGGCGCCCGTACGGGGGCGGTACGCCGTCACTCTCGTACGGGCACACGGCTCGGCCCCCCCGCGCTCACGGGCCGCCGCCTCCCGCGTACGCGCGCCTGCGAGCGAGCGAGCCAAGGGCGAACCGCCACCGTTTGCCGCCCCCGCGCGGCTCGTCCCCTCGCCCCCCGCGCGCGCGACGACCGAGGCAGCTCCATCCTCGAATTCGCCGGCTTCCTCCCCGTCCTCCTCCTCGTCGGCCTCGCCGCCATCCAGCTCGGCCTCGTCGGCTTCGCCGCCAACCAGGCCGGGACCGGCGCCCGCGCCGGGGCACGCGTCGCCTCGCAGGCCGAGGGCGGCAACGGGGTCGCCGCCGCGCGCGCCGCCATGACCGACGGGCTCGACGCCACCGTCACGCCCGGCGGGGGCGGCGACACCACCACCTACACCGTCGCCGTCCGCGTACCGACCCTGCTGCCCTTCGTCGGCAACGGCTGGACCGTCACCCGTTCCGCGACCATGCCCAACGACGACACCGGGGAGGTGACCCTGCCGTGAGCCTGCGCTCCCGCATCTCCGCGCCCGAGGACGAGGGCGTCCTCGAAGACGGCCGCCTCGTGGCCGGATACCGCGCCAAGCTCCTGGAGGAGATCGATCTCGCCGAGATGTCCGCGCTCTCCGCGAGCGAGCGCCGCACCCGCCTCGAACGCGTGCTCGGCCACCTCATCAGCCGCGAGGGCCCGGTCCTCTCCACCTCCGAACGCAGCCGCCTCATCCGGCGCGTCGTCGACGAGGCCCTCGGCCTCGGCATCCTCGAACCGCTGCTCGAAGACGCCTCGATCACCGAGATCATGGTCAACGGGCCCGACGCGATCTTCGTCGAGCGCGCGGGCCGCGTGGAGCGCCTCCCGCTCCGCTTCGCCTCGCACGACCAGCTCATGCAGACCATCGAGCGCATCGTCTCGACGGTCAACCGCCGCGTGGACGAGTCGAATCCGATGGTCGACGCGCGCCTGCCGAGCGGTGAGCGCGTCAACGTCATCATCCCGCCGCTCGCGCTCACCGGCGCCACGCTCACCATCCGCCGCTTCCCGCGCGTCTACACGCTCCCCGAGCTGATCGGCCTCGGCTCGCTCGACGAGCAAATGCTGCTGCTCCTGGCCGCGTTCGTCCGCGCCCGGCTCAACATCATCGTCGCGGGCGGTACGGGAACGGGCAAGACGACCCTGCTCAACGCGCTCTCCGGCATCGTCCCGGCCCACGAGCGCATCATCACCATCGAGGACTCCGCCGAACTCCAGCTCCAGCAGGCCCACGTCATCCGCCTGGAGTCCCGCCCGCCCAACGTCGAGGGCAAGGGCCGCATCACCATCCGCGACCTCGTGCGCAACTCGCTCCGCATGCGCCCCGATCGCATCATCGTCGGCGAGGTGCGCGGCGGCGAGACCCTCGACATGCTCCAGGCCATGTCGACCGGCCACGACGGCTCCCTCGCGACCGTCCACGCCAACTCCGCCGAGGACGCGCTGATGCGCCTGCAAACCCTCGGCTCGATGTCCGAAGTCCGCATCCCCTTCGAGGCCTTGCGCGACCAGATCAACTCCGCCGTGGACGTCGTCGTGCAACTGGGCCGCCAGGCCGACGGCTCCCGGAAGATCACCGAGATCGCCCTCCTCACCTCGCGCGGCCACGACCCCTTCCGCATCACCACCGTCACCCGCTTCGAGACGGCCCCGCTCACCGCCGACCGCGTCGTGCGCGGCGCCTACCGGCACCTGCCGCTGCCCCGCTCGGCCGCCGAGAAGCTGCACCTCGCGGGAGAGGTGCTCCCCGCGGCCTACGGGGTCGCCCCCGACGACGTACTCGCCCGGCACACGAGGGAGGCGCGCGGATGACCCCGGCCCACCGCCGCGACACACGACCCGACACCGCACAGCCGTGCGGCCGTTCGTACGAGGAGGCCCTCGCATGAGCAACGGTCCCGCCTTCCTCGCGCTGGCCGCGACCCTCCTCGCCGGGATACTCCTCGTCGTCGCCGCACGCCTGATGGCGCAGGGCCGCGCCGAGCGCGAGGCCCTCGTCGACCGGCTCGCGGGCGACAGCCACCTCGGCACCCGTACGCGAGGCTCCCGCCGCCTCGCCGGACTCGACCGCGCCGTCCGCCGCACCCGCGCGGGCCGCGCCCTGCACCGCCGCCTCTCCGCGACGGGACTACCGCTCTCGGCAGGCGAGTTCACCCTCTACGCCGCCGCCGCGCTCGCCGTCCTGTGGACCGTCGCCGCGACCGTCCTCGCCCCCTTCTTCGGCCCCATCGCCGCCCTCGTCGGCGCCTGGTCCGCGTACGCCTTCCTCAACTGGCAGCGCGCCAAGCGCATCGAGGCGTTCATCAGCCAGCTCCCCGACGTGGCGCGCCTCCTCGCCAACGCCACCGCCGCCGGACTCGCCCTGCGCACCGCGCTCGCCATGGCCGCCGAGGAACTGGAGAACCCGGCAGGCGAGGAACTGAGCAACGTCGCCGACCAGTTGGCGCTCGGCCGCTCCATCGACGAAGCGCTCGACGAACTCTCGCGCCGCCTCCCGTCCCGCGAACTCGTCGTCCTCGTCACGACCTTGGTCCTCTCCAACAAGGCGGGCGGCACCGTCGTCGGCTCCCTGCGCAACCTGACCGTCACCCTGGAGGAGCGCAAGGAGACCCGGCGCGAGGTCCGCACGATGCTCTCCGAGGTCAACGCGACCGCCTTCACCGTCCCCGCGCTCGGCCTCGGCTCGCTCCTCCTCGTCAACGCCCAGAACGACGGCGCCCTCCACCGCGTCACCGGTTCGGGGCTTGGCCAGTTCCTCATCCTGCTCTCCCTCGGGCTCTACACCGTGGGCTTCTTCGTCATCCGCCGCCTCGGAAGGATCGACGTATGAGCCGCCGACCCGCACGCCGCGCGGAGCCGCGCCGCGAGGGAAGGACCGCCGCATGAGCACCGGAGCCCTCGGCGTGCTCCTCGCCCTCCTCATGGCCGCCGGAGTCGGCGGCGTCCTCCTCGGCCTGCGCATGTACCGGAGCGAGACCAAGCTCCCCGACGACCTCGCGCTCGCCCTGGAGGTCGGCTCCACCCGCGTCAAGGCCGCCGATTCCGCGGTCGACCGCCTCGGCCTGCGCTTCGCCCCGTACGTCCTCAGGCTCATGGGCCCGCGCCGCGTCGAGGCGAAGCGCCGCCGCATCGACGCGGCCGGAAACCCCGGCGGCCTCACCCTCGACCGCTACGCCGCCCGCCGCGCCGTCTACGGCATCTTCGGCCTCCTCATGGCCGCGATCTTCGCGAGTTACGGCTCCCCGCTCTTCGCCTTCCTCGCCCTCGGCTTCGGCCTCGTCGCCGCCGACGCGACCATCTGGCAGGCGGTACGGGAACGCCGCGACGTCATCGACCGCACCCTCCCCGACTTCCTCGACGTCCTCGCCGTGGTCGTCAGCGCGGGCCTCGGCTTTCGTCAGGCGCTCGAACGCGTCGCCGAGAAGTACGAAGGCCCCTGGGCCGACGAACTCCGCATCACCCTGCGGCAGATGGACATGGGCGTGAGCCGCCGCCAGGCATTCGACGAACTGCGCCGCCGCAACAACTCCGAACAGGTCGCCCAGTTCGTCTCCGCCCTCCAGCAGGGCGAGGAACTCGGCTCCCCGATCGCCGAGACCCTCATCCAGATCGCCAACGACATGCGCCGCACCGATGCCCAGCAGGCCCGCCGCCGCGCCGCGAAGACCATCCCCAAGGCCACCATGGTCACCCTCGTCTTCATGCTCCCCGCGACGATGATCCTCATCGCGACCGGCATGTTCCTCGGCTCCGGGTCCGACCTCGGATCGATCCTGGGCGGGTGAGCGACACGTGACACCACTGACCGGAACACCCGCGCGGCACACACGGCACTACGGCACGTACGAGACGGACGGCACGCGAAGCCCGTACGAGAGCACGCACGACAGCGTGAGCCCGTACGAGAGCCCGCACGGTGTGGACCCGTACGTGAGCCCGCACGACGCCAGGCGCGGCGTGAGCCCGTACGAGCCCGACCCGCGCGCACCCGCCGCGGCACCCCCCGTGCCCCCGTCCCCGCCCCCCGCCCACGCCCTCGCCGCGCTGTGCCGCCACGTCATCGGCGCCCGCCTCGCCGTCCTCGCCCTCGGCATCCCCTTCGCCCTGCGCTCCGCGGAGCCCGGCGCCTCCCGCGCCCTCGCCGTCACCGCCGCGGTGCTGAGCCTGCTCGGCTCGTACGCGGTGCTGCGCCACTGGGAGCGCGTCGTCCCGCTCCTGCTCCGCCACCCCACCCTCCTCGCCGTCGACCTCGCCGCGACGACCGTGCTCCTCCTGATCGCGACCCCCGCCTCGCCCCTCGGCTACGCGGCCCTCGCGACGCCCCTGCTGGCCGCCCTCCTCTACACCCGCCGCTGGGCCGTCTTCTTCACCGCACTCCAGCTCGCGATCCTCGCCGCCCTCGCCGCACCCCCCGCCGCGCCGCGCACCGGGGTCCTCCTCGTCGCCGGCTTCTGCCTCGCCGCCGCCGTCGCGGGCGCGACCCTGCGCACCTTCGTGCTCCGCCTCCTCACCGCGAGCACGACCCTCGCCGAGACCCGCGAGCGCCTCGCCGTCGCCGAAGCGCTCGCCGCCGAACGCGCCCGTCTCGCCCGGGACATGCACGACACCGTCGCCAAGACCCTGCACGGCGTCGCGCTCGCCGCCGAGGCCCTCTCCACGACCGAGGACCCCGCCGTCGTACGCGGCGACGCCGCCCACGTCGCGCGCGCGGCCCGCCGCGCGGCCACCGAGTCCCGCGTCCTCCTCGGCGGACTGCGCCGCCGCACCGACGCCCCCGGCGGCCCCGTCGACCTCGTCCCCGAACTCGACGCACTCCTTGCCGCCCACACCGACCGCACCGGCACCCCCGCCACCCGCACCGCCGCGGGCCCGGCTCCCCTCCTCGACCCCGCGGCGGCCCGCACCCTCCTCCTCATGACGGCCGAGGCCCTGGAGAACACGGCCCGCCACGCCGAGGCCGAGCGCGTGACCCTCCTGTACGGCACCGAGGCCGCCACCGGCCGCCTCGTCCTCGCCGTCCGCGACGACGGCCACGGCCTGCCGCCCGGCCTCCCCGGCCCGCGGGAACTCGCCGCGCGCGGCCACTACGGCCTCCTCGGCCTGAGCGAACGCCTCGCGACCCTGCCGTACCCCACCCGCCTCACGATCGGCGCGCCGCCACGCGGGCCGGGCACCGAGGTCCGCGCCGAACTGACCCTCCGCACTGCCCGAGAGGAGCCCGAGGACCATGCCCATCGCTCCGCCTGAACCACTGCGGCTCGTCGTGGCCGACGACAATCCCGTCGTACGAGCCGGACTCCGCGCCCTCCTCGAAGGCCGCGCCGACGCGGTCGTCGTCGCCGAGGCGGCGGACGGCCGCCAGGCGCTGGCCGCGACCGAACGCCACCGGCCGGACGGGGTCCTCCTCGACCTGCGGATGCCGGTCGTGGACGGACTGACCGTCCTGCCCCGCCTCGCCCGCCTGGCACCCGTCCTGGTCATCACCTACGGAAGGGACGCGGAACTCCACGCGAGGGCGAGGCGGCTGGGCGCGGCGGGCTGCCTCGTGCACGGCGACTTCACCGTCCCCCAACTGGTCGGAGCCGTACGTCACTTACGCGCGGGGACTCCGGCCCCGCCACCCCCTTCGCAAAAGCAACCATCCGTGCGACCCTCGTGGGGCGGGCCGCTGAGCGCACGGGAGGAAGAGGTCATGAACCTCATCGCGGCGGGTCTGAACAACCGGCAGATCGCGGCGGCGTGCTTCATCACCGAGAAGACGGTGAAGAACCACATCAACCGCATCTTCGCCAAGCTCCAGACCACCACCCGCAGCGAGGCCATAGCCCGCTGGCTCGGCACGGCCCACCCCGCCCTGGGAGGCCCCCATGCCTGACCCCACCCCTTGGGCCCACGGACCCTCCCCCCACCACCCTCCGTCGCCCTACGGTCACACCACCACACCGGCCCACCCGGGAGACCACCATGCCCAAGCCCACCACCTGGCTCCCCACCCTCCTCAACAAGCTCCGCAGGGACGACGGGGCGGGGTTCGTGGAGTACGCGGGGTTGCTGATCATCATCGCGGGGATTTTCGTGCTGATCGACGGTTTGGGGCTCGACGGGAAGATCTCCGGTGCGATTCTGGACGCGGTGAACAGCGTGGTGGGCGGCTGAGGGCTGGGGACGGGCAAGCCGGTCAAGTGCTGCCGTTGTTCGTGTGGGCTACAGCGGCGATCCTCTTCGCGGCATTCGCGTTCTTTGCCTTCGCCCAAGCGGCGCTGGGGAGAAACGGTGCTCAATCAGCTGCTGACGCGGCTGCCCTCGCTGCGGCTCAGGAGGAGAGGGAGCAGCTTGCCGACGGATTTGTGGCTGCTCTGGAGCAGGACGGGGACTGGAAAAGATGGCTGGATGGTCTTGGTCGTGATGCTGTAGATCTCTCCCCAGCCGCAGAACGCCTGGCGTCGTCGAATGACTCCACCCTCGAAGACCTGCAGCGCGTCGACACGGCCGTGGGGCCGGGTGTTCGTGTGCGAGTGGTACGGAAGTCCGGCCTCGGGGCGAATGTGGTGGCGGGCGTTCAGGGGAAGCGCGCGCACGCTGAAGCGACGGCGGCGGTGAAGCCACTCTGTGCGATTGGCGAGGAGAAGGCCGAAGGTGGCCAAGTTTCCTTCGTTTGCGCGAAGGGTGAGCGCTACTCCTTCGATCCGGAAGAAGTCGACGAAGCGGAACTTCCAAGCGCTGCGGAGCTTTTTTCGGTGCAACTGACCCACTGATCACATTGGAAGGCAGAGTCATGGCTGTTCTCCGACGGCGTGCCCCGAGGGAGTCGAGAAAGGTGGTCGTGGCCTTTTCTCTTGTTGCTGTGATGAGTTTCTCCCTCGCCTCCTGCGGCGGAGGTGGCGAGGGGGATTCCGGAAAAGAACCGAAGGATTCGTCCCCCTCTGCGGCTCATGAAGACCGACCTTCATCACCAGCCGCCCAGCCTTCCTCGCAAGAAACCGGCGGGGCCACTCTCGCGGAAGTCAAGGGTGGACAGGAACTCGATCTGAAAGTTACGAGCGCGCAGCGTGACGCCGCGGGTTTCGTCACCGTCAGCGGCACTGTGACCAATGGCAGCGGAAACGCCTGGACGGCTGCTGACTGGCGTGGCGACGAGCGAGAGCTGCGCGACAACGGAGGGTCCATCGCCGGAGCCTCATTGGTCGACGCGACGGCAAAGAAACGATATCTCGTACTCCGTGACACGGCGGGACGCTGCCTCTGCACCCGCTTTGTCGGCGGTGTGAACCCCGGGGCGACGACCGACTGGTTCGCTCAGTTTCCCGCTCCCCCCGCCTCCACCAAGAAGGTCACCTTTCAGGTGGGGAGTATGCCGCCCGCCGAGATTCCGCTCAGTGAGGCGCGGTGATGGCGCGGGTGCGGGGCGGGGCCGTGGTGGTCGCTTCGGTGGTGCTCGTGTTCGGGCTGCCGGGGGGCGTGGCCGGGGCCGATGACGGGCCCACCGTGCCGCCGGGGAGTGTGACCACCTCGCCGCCCCCCGATGTCGATTCGAGCAGTCCCGGGCTCCGTCTCGCCGACGGCGCGCAGCTCGCGCCCGCCAAGGTGCTCGACATCAAGTCGGTCGTCGAGGACCTCGGCGGCGAGGAGCGCCGCGAGGACACCAACACCGACGTGAAATTCGCTCTCCAGGCAGAAGTCCTCTTCGACAAGGACAAGTTCGCCCTCGACCCCTCCGGCAGGGCCCGCATCAAGGCCATCGCCGAGGAGGCGAAGAAGCAGAGGGCCCGCACCGTCCGCGTCTTCGGCTTCACCGACAACCTCGGCAGCTACGCCCACGGCAAGACGCTCTCGAAGCGCCGCGCCGACATCGTCCACGACGAAATCGCCCCGTACCTCGGCCCCGAGGTCACCTTCGAGGTCCGCGGCTACAGCGAGGACTACCCCATCGCCGACAACACCACGGAGGAAGGCCGCCGCAAGAACCGCCGCGTCGAGGTCTCCTTCCCCCGCACGGGCTGAGCGGGAGGACCGGGGTACGCGAGCGAGCGCCGGCGCCGCCAGTACCACCTTCAAGCCTCCGTCGGCCCGGCCCCGTGCCGGCTCCCCACCCCGAAACCCGCTGGCCACACCCCTCGCACCCGCGTCATGCTCGCCCCATGGACTCCACCGCACACGACTCCACCGCACACGACTTCGACGCCCTCGTCCGTGACGGCGCCACCTCCCCCGTCGAAGGCTGGGACTTCTCGTGGTTCGAGGGCCGGGCCACGGAGGAACGGCCCCCGTGGGGGTACGCGCGGCTGCTCGGGAAACGCCTGGGGCGGGCGCGGGTGAGCCTCGACATCGACACGGGCGGGGGAGAGGTCCTGGCGAGCGCGCCCGCCGTACCGCCGTGCGCCGCCGCCACCGAGTCCTGGCCCCCGAACGCCGCGAAGGCCACCGCGCTCCTCGCCCCGCGCGGCGTCGTCGTCGTGGCGACGCGCGCGGGCGAGCCGCTGCCCTTCCCGGACGGCGTCTTCGACCTCGTGAGCGCGCGGCACCCGGTCCGTACGGACTGGCCCGAGGTCGCGCGCGTACTCGCTCCCGGCGGTACGTACTTCTCGCAGGAGGTCGGCCCGTGGAGCGGCGCCGAGGTGAGCGAGTGGTTCCTCGGCCCGCAGCCGGAGGAGACGTGGACGGCACGCGACCCGGAGAAGGCGCGCGCGGCCGCCGAGGCGGCGGGTCTGGAGGTCGTGGACCTGCGCGCGGTACGGCTGCGGATGGAGTTCCACGACATCGGGGCGGTCGTCCACTATCTGCGCAAGATCGTGTGGATGGTCCCCGGCTTCACCGTCGAGCGGTACGAGGACCGCCTGCGCGAGCTGCACGAGCTGATCGAGGCCGAAGGCGGCTTCCTCGCCCACAGCAGCCGCTTCCTCATCGAGGCCCGCAAACCGGTCTGAGCGCGGGCCGGGCCGGGAACAACTCCTCGACGAACGCGACCCGCCCGGCCACGTCGACGCAGGGCAGCGGCACGACCTCGTAGCCGTACTCCGCGTACACCGCCGCGATCACCTCGCCCGTGCGCCGCGCCACGGCGGGCGTCTGGGCGCGCTCCTCGTCGAGGCGGTAGATGTCCGGCCAGAAGGGCGCGAGGAGGACGCGCGGGTGGTACGGGTGCGCGCGGGCCGCGCGGGGGAGCGCGGGCGGCACGGGGAGGCCCTCCAGACGGAGGTAGCCGATCGTGTCGGGCAGGCCCCGGTCGAAGAAGACCGGCGGCCCGGTGCGGTCGGCTCCGGCGTACGTGGCGGCGTCCCGCGCGACCATCAGCTGCGCGAAGCGCGCCCGGTCGGCCCACGGCAGCGCGTCCCCGCCGCACGCCCGCTGCTCCCGGATGATCGCGCGCCCCGCCTCCGCCGTGACCGGATGGCCGCGCCGCGCCAGCGCGTCGAGCAGCCTCGTCTTCCCCGCCCCCGGCCCGCCCGTCACCACGACGAACGGCGGCGCGGGGGCGCCGGCCGCGTGCGGTGCGGGCGGACGCTCCCCACCACCGCCTGATTCCGCATCGTTATCGTGCGGGTCTCGTGCAGGCGTCATCGATCCCCTAAGTTCAGACCAACGGAAATCGCGTGCGCAAACGCGCGTGCTCCGGTACCGCGCGGTGGAGGGGGCCGCGCGGTACCTCTCCGCATTCGCGAAGGCACAGCCGACAGGTCCACAGCGCGGTCGGGGGCTCAGGCGCGGGCGTCCTCGTCGCTCTCGCCGTCCCCGGCTTTCTCGATGGCGACACGGGTCCCGGGGCGCAGCCCCCAGTCGGCCATCGCGCCCGCCTCCGCCTCCAGGACGTGCCGCGCCCACGGGCGGGGCAGGCCCAGGCGCCCGGGGCGCATCGTGCGCACGGACCGTACGCGCCACTCGCGGTCGAGGAACGCCACGTCGATCGCGAAGCGCATCCCGAGCGTGTGCACCGCGCTCGCGGGACTCAGCAGCAGCGCCCCCCGCACCGCGTCCCGCCCGAGCAGCCCACGCCCCCGTTCCCGCGCCGTCCGCGCGACCTCCAGCGGGACCGCCGAGCCCGGCGAACCGTCCCGGGCGAGGACCCGCAGCACGTTTCCCGGCGCGACGGGCTCGCCCTGGTGGCCGCCGGACGCGGACTCCGTACTCGTCATACCGGCGACCGTAGTGCCCCCGCGACGCCCGCGTGCCGTCCTCTCGTCAAACCAGACGCACCGGCTTCGCCCGTGTGGGTGGGATACGCCCCGAAGTGCCGTACGGCGATCCCGCGCTGCCCCGCCTCGGAGAGAAAGCGGCGGAAAAGGGCATCAAGGGGTCGCGAAGTGAGCGAATCGATCGGCGCCACGTCGCCGGGCGAACCCGGAGAGTAGTGGTTCGGTGTGAATGTCGCCGTCTTCCCTCACGAAGGGTTATGGTGGAGCTCCCCCCCTCGGGCCGGTCCGTACCCCCCCCCACGGACCGGCCCGTTTTCTTTGCCCGCAGCCGCCCCCGCACACGCCGGAGGCCGACGGGGCCCCGCAAGGTCCTCACGGACCCGGGCGGCACGGCACCCCACCGGCCTCAGCGCGTTCCTTCGGCTTCTCCGGCTCTTCGGCTTCTCCGCTCCTCGGGAGAGCGAGCGTTCAGCGGCCGAAGCCGCCGAAGGCCCTCAGCCCCAGCTCGGCTCCGCCACCCCCGTCACCACTCCACCGTCAGCGCGTCGATCCGCTCCAGCTCCTGCCCCGTGAGCGCGGGCGCCGACACGGCCGCCACGTTCTCGTCGAGCTGCCGGGTCGAGGAGGCGCCGATGAGCGCGGAGGTCATCCGGGGATCGCGGAGCACCCAGCTCAGCGCGAGCTGTGCGAGCGTCTGGCCCCGCCCGGAGGCGATCTCGTTCAGCTCGCCCAGCTTCTTGATCCGCTCCTCGGTCAGCGACGTCGGGTCCAGGGACTTGCCCTGCGTGGCCCGCGAGCCCTCCGGGATGCCGCCCAGGTACTTGCCCGTGAGCACGCCCTGCGCCAGCGGTACGAACGAGATGCAGCCCATGCCCGCCGTCTCCAGCGTGTCGAGCAGACCGTCCCGCTCCGTCCAGCGCTCGATCATCGAGTACGAGGGCTGGTGGATGAGCGCGGGCACCCCCATCTCGCGCAGGATGCGGGACGCCTCGGCGGTCTGCTCCGAGGAGTACGAGGACACGCCCACGTACAGCGCCTTGCCCTGCTGGACGGCGGTCGCGAGCGCGCCCATCGTCTCTTCGAGCGGTGTGTCGGGGTCGAAGCGGTGCGAGTAGAAGATGTCGACGTGGTCGGTGCCCATCCGGCGCAGCGAGGCGTCGAGCGAGTTCAGCAGGTACTTGCGCGAGCCCCACTCCCCGTACGGACCCGGGGTCATCAGGTAACCCGCCTTGGTCGAGAGGACCAGCTCGTCGCGGTACGGGGCGAAGTCCCGCGCGAGGAGCTTGCCGAAGTTCAGCTCCGCCGAGCCCGCCGGGGGCCCGTAGTTGTTCGCGAGATCGAAGTGCGTGATGCCGAGGTCGAAGGCGTGCCGCAGGATCTCGCGCTGCGAGTCAAGGGTGCGGTCGTCGCCGAAGTTGTGCCACAGGCCGAGCGAGACGGCGGGAAGGAGCAGGCCACTGCGGCCCGTCCGCCGGTACTCCATGGTGTCGTAACGGCCGTCCGCCGCCTGGAAGAAAGCGTTGTCTGACATGCGCGAAGGGTACGTGAGGGCCGTGTGACCCGGCGTCGGGGGCCGCCCGCGAACGGCGGTAGGGTGGCGCCTTCCGGAGTGCATTGCCTGCCGCACGGAGGGGCTGACAGACGTGAACATGCGCGACCTCGTGTACCGACTCTACGCACGGCGGGTGCGAGGGCGCCTCGACCACGCGCAGGTCCCCAAGCACATCGGCCTCATCCTCGACGGCAACCGCCGCTGGGCACGCGCCTCGGGCGGCACCACCGCGCAGGGCCACCGGGCGGGCGCCGAGAAGATCGAGGAGTTCCTCGGCTGGTGCGCCGAGACGGACGTCGAGGTCGTGACGCTGTGGATGCTCTCCACGGACAACTTCGACCGCCCCGAGTCCGAACTCGTCCCCCTCCTCGGCATCATCGAGGACTCGGTACGGGCCCTCGCCGCCGACGGCCGCTGGCGCGTCCACCACGTGGGCGCCCTCGACATCCTGCCCGACAACACCCGGACCACTCTCAAGGAGGCCGAGGCCGCGACCTCGGACAACACCGGGATACTGGTCAATGTCGCGGTCGGCTACGGCGGCCGCCAGGAGATCGCCGACGCCGTCCGCTCCCTCCTCCACGACGCCGCCCGCAAGGGCACGAGCTTCGAGGAACTCGCCGAGGCCGTCGACATCGACCTCATCTCCGAGCACCTCTACACGCGCGGCCAGCCCGACCCGGACCTCGTCATCCGCACGAGCGGCGAGCAGCGACTCTCCGGCTTCATGCTCTGGCAGAGCGCCCACTCGGAGTACTACTTCTGCGAGGTCTTCTGGCCGGCCTTCCGCAAGGTCGACTTCCTGCGCGCGATGCGCGACTACGCGGCCCGCCACCGCCGCTACGGAGGCTGAGCGGGCGGAGCGCGAGCCCCGCTACGAGGGGCCGCGCGCCGTACCACGCGGCCTCGCGTGTCCGCTCCCACCGCCCCCGGGTCCGCTCGTACCGCCCCCCACCGCGCGCCCCGGGCGCACCCCGCCGCTCCCCTGCTTCACCCCTCGTTCCCCCACGTGTCGTCAGACGCTCGCGCATGACCGGCTTCCGGTCCGGGAATAGCTCACCCAGGCCGGTATCCGACCCACGGACACCGGATCTCAGCGGGTGGCAGGGTGCCGCCCGCCCGGGAGGGCCCGTGCGCCAGGACGACCGAGCGGTACGTCTTCACCTCACCGGCCCACACGGCCGGACCGCCGGTTCGCGCGGCCGGCCCAACGGCCCGCGCGGCCGAACGGTCGTCCCCCTCGCGCCTGTCGCGGCCTCTCCCGGTCCCCGTTCCCCGGCCGTCCCTCCTCCCCGGACCCCGCACGCCCGCGTGCGCGGTGCGGGGGCGCGCGGGGCGGCCGTTCCCCGTCCTCGTCCGAGGGGGTATGTCTCTCCGTGGTGACCAGCACGCAGCGCCGCAAGCCCGACCGGCGCACCTACGTCATCGACACCAGCGTCCTGCTGGCCGACCCCAACGCCGTGCACCGCTTCGACGAGCACGAGGTCGTGCTCCCCGTCGTCGTGGTCACAGAACTGGAGGCCAAGCGCAACCACCCGGAACTCGGCTACTTCGCCCGCGAGGCCCTGCGCCTCCTGGACGACTACCGGGTGCGCTACGGACGGCTCGACGAGCCGCTCCCGGTCGGCGAGATCGGCGGCACGCTCCGCGTCGAGCTGAATCACTCGGACCCCTCGGTGCTCCCTTCGGGGTACCGCCTCGGCGACAACGACTCGCGCATCCTCGCCGTCGCCCGCAACCTCCAGGCCGAGGGGTACGACGTCACCGTCGTCTCCAAGGACCTGCCGCTGCGCATCAAGGCGTCCTCGGTCGGCCTGCTCGCCGAGGAGTACCGCGCGGAACTCGCCATCACCGACTCCGGCTGGACCGGAATGGCGGAGCTGAGCCTGACCGGGGAACAGGTGGACCAGCTCTTCGACGAGGAGCGGGTCAGCGTCCCCGAGGCCGCCGAACTGCCCGTGCACACGGGGCTCACCATCCAGTCCGAGCGCGGCAAGGCGCTCGGCCGCGTCACACCGGCGGGCGACATCCGCCTCGTACGGGGCGACCGCGAGGTCTTCGGGCTCAAGGGCCGCAGCGCCGAGCAGCGCGTCGCGCTCGATCTGCTCCTCGACCCGGAGGTGGGCATCATCTCGATGGGCGGCCGGGCGGGCACCGGCAAGTCGGCGCTCGCGCTGTGCGCGGGCCTCGAAGCGGTCCTGGAGCGCCGTCAGCACAAGAAGGTCATGGTCTTCCGGCCGCTCTACGCCGTCGGCGGCCAGGAACTCGGCTATCTGCCCGGCAGCGAGTCCGAGAAGATGAACCCGTGGGCGCAGGCGGTCTTCGACACCCTTTCCGCCGTCACCAGCCGGCAGGTCATCGAGGAGGTCGTCTCGCGCGGGATGCTCGAGGTCCTGCCGCTCACCCACATCCGCGGCCGCTCGCTGCACGACGCGTTCGTCATCGTCGACGAGGCCCAGTCGCTCGAACGCAACGTCCTGCTCACCGTCCTCTCCCGGATCGGCGCCAACTCGCGGGTCGTGCTCACCCACGACGTCGCGCAGCGCGACAACCTCCGGGTGGGGCGCTACGACGGGGTCGTGGCCGTCGTGGAGAAGCTGAAGGGGCATCCGCTCTTCGCACACGTGACCCTCACCCGTTCGGAGCGTAGCCAGATCGCCGCTCTTGTGACCGAACTCCTGGAGGACCGAGAGCTGTGAGAGGTACGGGTCAATTCCCGCCCTGAACAGGGAAGTTGACCCGCGCATCCGTGTGATCCCGAGACGCCGCCCGGCAGATGGCCAAGGAGCCTAGCCGGGCGGCGTCGTATCGCGCCGCCTTATCCATCAGAAACGCCACCCAAACGGCGTGTGACCTATCCCACGCAACGGAGAATTGCCTTGCGGCGTCCAGTTCCGGCAGAGTTCTCAGCCGTCAGGCCCCGCACACAGCTTGTGTCTCCCCGGCCCCGGCACCGCACCCGCGTCACGGGTGAGGCACCGGGCCACGCAACTCCATAGAGAAGCTGTGTGCCACCCGTGTCTTACGGGGCGCCCCGCTGTGAGGAAGCAGCCGGGCAGCGCCCCTCGGGTCCGTGCTTCCCGTGACCACGAGCAAGGGGAAGTCAGCGTCAGGGGCACGATCGCGCCCGCGAGGTCACCTAAGCGGGCGACGCTGGAAGGAAACCGTGTGAGCCGGATCTCGGTCCGGGGATTCGCAGTGGCTTCGGCCACCGCGGTCACCACCGTCGGAGCCGTGGTGGGCGTTGCCTCGGGCAGCACCCCCCAGCAGACCTCGAACGACTTCGAGGCGACTGCGGCGGAAGACGCCACCCTCCTCGCGGACATCCCGGCGGGCCAGCAGGCCCGCGTACAGACCGCGACGCTGACCCAGCAGGCCGACGCCCAGGCGGACGCCGCGCAGGCAGGCGCCCGCAAGTCCGCCGAGGAAGCGGCCCGCAAGAGCGCGGCCGAGGCGGCGACCGCCAAGAAGGAAGCGGCGGTCAAGAAGGCCGACGAGGCGAAGAGGAAGGCTGACGAGCTCGCCAAGCAGCGCGCTCAGGAGGCCAAGGAGAAGGAGCAGGCCGCCAGCCGCTCCGCGACCCGCGACGCCTCCTCCTTCACGGTCCAGAGCTCGTACTCGGTCGGCGACGTCCAGGCGATGGCACGCCAGATCGTGCCCGCGGACCAGTTCCAGTGCTTCAGCAACATCGTGAGCCACGAGTCGGGCTGGAACTACCGCGCCACCAACGCGGGCAGCGGCGCCTACGGCCTCGTCCAGGCGCTCCCCGGCTCCAAGATGGCCTCGGCGGGCGCCGACTGGCAGACCAACCCGGCGACCCAGATCAAGTGGGGCCTCAACTACATGGACGGCCGTTACGGCAGCCCGTGCGGTGCCTGGTCCTTCTGGCAGGCCAACAGCTGGTACTAGACCGGCCCGCCGGTACGCCGAGAGGCGCGCCGGTACGCCGACAGGCCCGCCGGTACTCGCACGTACCCCGGAACCCCTCGCCCATCCCGGCGGGGGGTTCCGCCGTGTACGGTCTTTTCCCAGGACCTCGGGGGTGGTCCAGGACTGACGGGGAACAGGGACGTACATGCCGAAGAAGCCGGAGTGGTTCGGGCGCGCGAGCGCGCGGATCACGCACCTGGGGCAGAGACTCGACGAGCGGCGCGCCGCGGCGGACGAACGGGACGAGCCGCGCCCGCCCGAAGCCGTGAGCGTGCCCGCGAGCGAGCCCCCGCCCCCCACCTACCGCCCGCTGCCGCGACCGCGCCCCGAGCCGGCCTCCGCCGTCCCCTGGGGCGTACGCGTCGCCGCCGAGGCGGGCTGGCGGCTCCTCGTGCTCGCCGCGACCGTGTGGGTGCTGATGAAGGTCATCAGCGCCGTCCGCCTCGTGGTGCTCGCCTTCGTGGTCGCCCTGCTGATCAGCGCGCTCCTCCAGCCGCTCGTGGCCCGGCTCACCCGCCACGGCGTCCCGCGCGGCCTCGCGACCGCGCTCACCACCCTCTTCGGCTTCATCATCATGGGGCTCATGGGCTGGTTCGTGGTCTGGCAGATCATGGAGAACGTCGACCAGCTCTCCAGCCAGGTGCAGGACGGCATCGAGGACCTGCGCCGCTGGCTGCTCGACAGCCCCTTCCACGTGACCGAGAAGCAGATCAACGACATCGCGAAGAACCTGCGCGAGGCGATCGGCACCAATACCGATCAGCTCACCTCGGCGGGCATCGAGGGCGTCACCGTCATCGTCGAGATGTTCACGGGGCTGCTCCTCGCCTTCTTCTCCACGATCTTCCTGCTCTACGACGGCGAGAGGATCTGGGGCTGGTTCCTCAAGCTCGTCCCCGCCGCGGCGCGCGAGGGCGTCGCGGGCGCGGGCCCGCGGGCCTGGAACACCCTGACCTCGTACGTGCGCGGGACGGTGGTCGTCGCGCTCATCGACGCGGTCTTCATCGGCATCGGCATCTACTTCCTCGACGTGCCCATGGCGGTCCCGCTCGCCGTGATCATCTTCCTGGCCGCGTTCGTGCCGCTCGTCGGGGCCGTCGTCTCGGGGGCGCTCGCCGTGCTCGTGGCGCTCGTGACGCAGGGGGTGTGGACGGCGATCATCGTGCTCGGCGTCGTCCTGCTCGTGCAGCAGATCGAGGGGCACGTCCTCCAGCCCTTCATCCTCGGGCGGGCGGTACGGGTCCACCCGCTCGCCGTCGTCCTGAGCGTCGCGGCCGGCGGGATGGTCGCCGGGATCGGGGGCGCGGTCGTCGCCGTGCCGCTCGTGGCAGTGCTCAACACCGTCGTGGGCTACCTGCGGCGCTACTCGGCGCGCGTGGACCCGCCGTTGCAGGGCGGGGCGCCGGAGATCGAGAAGGTCAAGGACCCCGGGCCGGGGCCGGGGGCGGTCCCCGAGCCGGAGCCCGCGCCGCGCCCGGCCAACTGAGTCTCGCCCGCACCGGCCGGTACGCGTGAGAGGGCCCCGTGGACATCCACGGGGCCCTCTCACGTACGTACCGCGCGCCCTCAGGCGGAGATGCGCTCCTCGGCGTCGATGGTGACACCGACGGCCTGGAGGACCGAGGCGACCTTGACGGCCTCCTGGATCGTCTCGCGCTCGACGCCGGCCTTGCGGAGCACCTGCTCGTGCGAGTCGAGGCACTGGCCGCAGCCGTTGATGGCGGAGACCGCGAGGCACCACAGCTCGAAGTCGGTCTTCTCCACGCCCGGGTTGCCGATGACGTTCATCCGCAGACCGGCCCGCAGGTTCCCGTACTCGGGGTCCGACAGGAGGTGGCGGGTGCGGTAGAAGACGTTGTTCATCGCCATGATCGCGGCGGCCGACTTGGCGGCCGTGTACGCCTCGGCGGAGAGGTTCGCCTTCGCCTCGGGCTCCAGCTCGGCGAGCACCTTCGGCGAGCGCGAGGCGATCGCGCAGGCCAGCACGGTGCCCCAGAGCTGCTGCGCGGGCAGCGGCGAATTGCCGATGACCGAGCCCAGGTTGAGGCGGAGGTCCTTGGCGTAGTCCGGTATCGCGGACTTCAGTTCGTCGAGGGCCATGGCTCACTCACCGGCCAGGAGCGCGACCGGGTCGAGGGTCTCGTCGCCCTGGCTCCAGTTGCAGGGGCACAGCTCGTCGGTCTGGAGCGCGTCGAGGACCCGCAGGACCTCCTTGGGGTTACGGCCCACGGAACCGGCGGTCACCATGACGAACTGGATCTCGTTGTTGGGGTCGACCACGAAGACGGCGCGCTGCGCGAAGCCGTCCTCGCCCTCGATGCCGAGGTCGCGCATGAGCTCGTGCTTCGAGTCGGCCATCATCGGGAAGGGGAGGTCGGTCAGGTCCGGGTGGTCCTTGCGCCAGGCGTGGTGCACGAACTCCGAGTCGCCGGAGAAGCCGAGGACCTGGGCGTCGCGGTCAGCGAACTCGCCGTTCAGCTTGCCGAAGGCGGCGATCTCGGTCGGGCACACGAAGGTGAAGTCCTTCGGCCACGCGAAGACGACGCGCCACTTGCCCTCATAGGACTTGTGGTTGATCTGCTCGAACTCCTTGCCCTTTTCGAGCGAGACACAAGCAGTGAGGTCGTACGCGGGGAACTGGTCACCGACAGTGAGCACAAAAGCCTCCGATGGTGCGGGGTTGGACAAGGCACAGCGTGCCACACAGCCGATCTAGCAGGGAAATCGATCAGTCGGTTCGTGTCGATAGGTATGCCCGATCAATACTCGATCATTAACGGTCCGTCTCCGAACAGGACCGGAACGTTCCGGTACCACCGTGCGTGCGGGGACTCGAACGAGGGTTCTGTACCCTCAGGTGTCCCGCGCCCGACTCCTCGGGTGCGGGCGGGAGTTGACAGTGCGGTGCGAGGGGGAGACCGGGTGACGGGCGGGCACAGGCAGCGAGCGCGACGGGGAGCGGCCGGACCGGGGAAAGGCAGACGCGCACTGCGCTGGACGGCGGTCACGGCGACCGTGCTCGTGCTCGGCACCGGGGCCGCCGGATACGCGTACTACGAGCACCTCAACGGCAACATCAAGAAGGACGAGCTCAACCTCGGCAAGCACGGCGTCGCGAAGGCCGCGCCCAACGCGGACGGCCAGACGCCGCTGAACATCCTGCTGCTCGGCTCCGACGACCGCAACAGCGCCGGGAACCTCAAGCTCGGCGGAGCGAAGAACGAGGTCGGGCGGGCCGCGCTCGCCGACGTGCAGATGCTCCTGCACGTATCGGCGGACCGGAAGAACATGTCCGTCGTGAGCCTTCCCAGGGACACCATGATCCCGATCCCGGAGTGCACCGACCCGAAGACGAAGCGGACCTACCCGGCCGCGGAGATGGAGATGGCCAACGCCTCGCTGTCGCACGGCGGTCCGGGCTGCTCCGTGGCGACGTGGGAGGCGCTGACCCGTACGCACATCGACCACTTCATGATGGTCGACTTCAGCGGGGTCGTCTCGATGGCCGACGCGATCGGCGGCGTCCCCGTCTGCGTCAAGCAGAACGTGTACTCGCACACCCCCGACGGCCACGGCTCCGGGCTCAGGCTCAAGGCGGGCACGACCTCGGTCAAGGGCGAGCAGGCCCTCCAGTGGCTCCGCACCCGCTACGGCTTCGAGGACGGCACCGACCTCGGCCGCACCCACGCCCAGCACATGTACATGACCTCGATGGTCCGCGAACTCCGCGAGAACGCGACGCTCACCAACCCCGGAAAGATGCGCTCGCTCGCCGAGACCGCGACGAAGGCCCTCACGGTCGACGACCGGCTCGACACGGTGAAGAAGCTCTACGACCTCTCGAACGAGCTCCGCAAGGTCCCGAGCAAGCACATCACCATGACGACCCTGCCGACCGCGCAGTGGTCCGAGGACCACAACCGCCTCGTCCCCAAGCCGGGCGACGCCGAGGCGCTGCTCTCCCTCGTCCGCAAGGACCAGGCACTCGACGGCAGCGGCACCGCGCCCAAGCCCAAGGAGAAGCCCGCGCCCACCCACCCGGCCGACTCGCTCGACATCCAGGTCCTCAACGCCACCGGGGCGGGCGCCGAGGCCCCCGTCCAGGGACGCGCGGGCCAGGTCGTGGAGCGGCTCAAGGCGAAGGGCTACACCGGCGCCGAGATCAACACACAGCTCACCCCGGGCCAGGAGACCGCGGTCCTCTTCCCCGCCTCCGTCCCCAAGGCCGACGCCCAGGCCGCAGGACACGCCCTCGGCATACCCGACGACCTGCTCCGCAAGTCCACCGACGTGCCGCGCATCACGATCCTCGTCGGCACCGACTGGCGCGAGGACACCGCCTACCCCGCCGAGAAGCAGCCGAAGAAGGCCCCGGAGTCGGCCGCGGTGCTCAACGGGGAGGACAAGGGGGCGTGCATGGCGGTGCAGCCGGGGTTCACGTGGTGAGGACGGGCTCGCGGCTCACGCGGTGAGCCGGGGCCGGCCCGTACGGGCGGGGGGCGCCTCGTACCCCGCCCGTACGACGAAGAGGCCCCCCATCCGCGTTTCCGCAGTTGAGGGGCCTCTTCCGAGAGGGTGAGTGACGGGACTTGAACCCGCGGCCACCTGGACCACAACCAGGTGCTCTACCAACTGAGCTACACCCACCATGACCGGCGCTTTTCTGACCGGCCGAGAAAAAGTGTACAGGGTTCTCGGGGGTGCTCGCGCACACCTTTTCCCGGGCGGCCCGGGAGCGCCGGAGAGAGGGGATCAGGAGAGCTGGTACTTGGCCGCCACGGCCCGCGCGGTGTCGGAGTCGGGGCCCGGCTGCGTGACGAAGACGGCCTCGCGGTAGTAGCGCAGCTCCGCGATCGACTCGCGGATGTCGGCGAGGGCGCGGTGGTTGCCCTTCTTCTCCGGAGCGTTGAAGTAGGCCCGCGGGTACCAGCGGCGGGCCAGCTCCTTGATCGAGGAGACGTCGACGATGCGGTAGTGGAGGAAGCCCTCCAGCTCCGCCATGTCGCGCGCGAGGAAGTTGCGGTCGGTGCCGACCGTGTTCCCGCACAGCGGCGCCTTGCGGGGCTCCTTCACGTGCTCCCGTACGTAGGAGAGCACGCGCTCCTCCGCGTCCGCGAGCGTCGTGCCGCCGTCCAGCTCGGCGAGGAGCCCCGAGGAGGTGTGCATGTCGCGCACCACCTCCGGCATCGTCGTGAGCGCCCGCTCGGGCGGGCGGATCACGATGTCCACCCCCTCCCCGAGGATGTTCAGCTCGGAATCGGTGACCAGTGCGGCCACCTCGATGAGCGCGTCGTTCGCCAGCGAGAGACCGGTCATCTCGCAGTCGATCCACACCATGCGATCGTTCATATGTCCCAGCCTACGCGGGACGCTCCCGCTGGCTGGGCAGTACGCCGCGGGCGGGCAGCCCCGCGAAGGCCTCGGCACGTTCCTCGCCCTGGCGCCGCACCTGGGCGGGGACCGCGCTCGGCGCGGGCACCCGCTCCACCGCGAGCGCCGCCGCCGGCTGCTCGGCGCGCTCCTGCTGCGGACGCCGGGCACGGTAGGCGGCCCGGTACGCGGCGGGGGAGGAGCCGAGCTGGCGGCGGAAGTGCCCGCGCAGCGCGACGGGGGAGCGGAAACCGCAGCGCCCGGCGACCTCGTCCACCGAGTAGTCCGAGGTCTCCAGGAGCCGCTGCGCCTGGAGCACCCGCTGGGTGATCAGCCACTGGAGCGGGGCCGAGCCCGTCAGCGAGCGGAACCTGCGGTCGAAGGTGCGGCGGCTCATGTACGCGCGCGCGGCGAGCGTCTCCACGTCGAACTGCTCGTGGAGATGCTCCAGCGCCCAGGCGACGACCTCGGCGAGCGGGTCGGCACCGATCTCCTCAGGTAAAGACCTGTCGAGGTAGCGCTCCTGACCGCCCGTGCGGCGCGGGGGCACGACGAGACGGCGGGCGAGCGCCCCGGCCGCCTCGCTGCCGTGGTCGGAGCGCACGATGTGCAGGCACAGGTCGATCCCGGCCGCCGTACCGGCCGAGGTGAGGACGTCACCGTCGTCGACGAAGAGTTCGCGCGGGTCCACGTGGACCGAGGGGTAGCGCTTGGCGAGCGTCGGGGCGTACATCCAGTGCGTCGTGGCGGGGCGCCCGTCGAGGAGACCGGCGGCGGCCAGCACGAAGGCACCCGTGCACAGGCCGACGATCCGCGCGCCCTCCTCGTGCGCCCGGCGCAGCGCGTCGAGCGCCTCGGCGGGGGGCGGGGCCGTGATGGACCGCCAGGCGGGGACCACGACGGTGCCCGCCCGCGACACGGCCTCCAGACCGTGGGGAGCCGTCAGTTCCAAGCCGCCGGTGGTGCGCAGCGGACCGTCCTCGCCGGCGCACACGAGCAGGCGGTAGCGCGGCACCCCGGCGTCCTGCCGGTCGATGCCGAAGACCGAGAGCGGGATCGAACTCTCGAAGATGGGACCGCCGCTGAAGAGCAGCACCGCGACGATCTCGCGTCGTCTGCGGCCCGAGAGCCTGCGGCCCGGCGCCTCCGGTGCGACAGTGACATCCTGGCTCATGGCGCTAAGCCCCCCTCGGTGTTCGACGCGCCCCGTCCGGACCATCCCCGCGGGCGCGGGGAAGAGACTCCTCGTTCTCGTCGGGCGTTCCGCTCCTGCACCTTGTCCCCTCGGTCCGGCACGAGTCCCCCGCCGTACGACAGTCATGATCGAATCTACTGTGTCCCGCGGTGCTCGCGTGACCTGTTCGCCACCGGCCACTATGTCGACATGGCAACGTGGCGTAAAGCATTCGATCACGAAGCGTTGCACTTGGCGGCCCGGCTGGGAAGTACGCCTCTCGCCGGTGGCCAATCCCCATAGGGTGCGTGGCACCCGCGCGAGGCTTCCCACCCTGCTCGGACGGGGCGTTGGCGGGGGTAAGGGGCACTCGGCCGGTTGACCGATAAGTTGGCTGAAAAGCTACGGGGGCGTGTACGGGCACACCTCACCCCCTCAGGGCGTGCGCCCCCGGGGCGCGCGGCTCCCGTCGCGCTCCCCGCAGCGCGCCGGGCGCCGGGGCGTACTCGTGCGTACGGGCCTCGTACCTCGTCAGATGAGCGGCTCGCCGCTCAACCTGACGGAGCATCAACTGACGGTGAGACGCGGAGCCGCACGTCCGAGCACCACTCCGGCTCTGTCGCCCGCGCGTGACCCGCGGGTGAGCGGGACCACCGGAAACAGGACGCCGCCGAACGCCGGCCGGTGCGCGACGGCGCCCCCTCGCGCTACGGCTGCCCGACACGGAGCACCCCTCCCGTACGCCGGGGCGCGCGCCCGCCTCGCCCACGCGCCACCGCGCCCACCTTCACGCCCCCGCGACCCTTCCGCGCCCGCCCCCACGTCCCCTCCCTGCCCGCGCCCGCCCCGCATCCCCGCCGCCGGTCCACGCGCCGCCCCGGTTCGCGAACGTGGCACGCGCCACCGGCCATTGCCAGAGGGGGCAGGACTCGGGCATGCTCCCTGGAACGCGTCGGCGGACCGCTTCGGGCGGGCCCTTCGGGGAGGAGTGAGGCCGTACCCTTGGGGGTATGCGCTGGGGAAGGCGATTCCCGGACAGTCGCACGGTCCGGTGGTCGTGCCGCTCCCTGTTCCTCCCCGTGCGCCGCTTTCCCCGCATTTCCCCCTGATTCGTCTTCCCTGATTCCTTCTTCCGTCTTCCTTGTCACGAGGACTCACTCGCCGAGACACCGATGGCCGGTCACGAATTCCCCGAACCAGCGGACCGCAAGCGGCCCACCGCCGAAACGGCGGCCGATCCCCTCGCGCTGGAGGAAAACCGCCCGTCCTGCGATCCGGCCTTCCGGCACGGCGTCGTGGTCGGCTTCGACGGTTCCACCTCCAGTGAACGGGCCCTCTCCTACGCCGTGGGGCTCGCGCTGCGCGCCGCCTCCGCGCTGATCATCGTCCACGTGGCCAACCGGCTGCCCACCACCGTGTGGGCGGGCTGCGAGCCACCCGTCTTCGTCGACGTCCCCGACCACCGCACCGAGGTCCTCGGCCTGGAGCTGGCCTGCGCCGACTTCCTCTCCGAGGTGCCCTGGGTCCTGGTGGAGCGGGGTGGCGACATCTGCCACGAACTGGAGGAGGTGGGCAAGGAGTACGAGGCGGACGCCATCGTCGTCGGTACGACCCACGGCGTCGTGGGCCGGATCTTCGGCTCCGTCTCGGGCCGCCTCGCCCGCCGCGCCCAGCGTCCGGTGATCGTCATCCCCTGAGCGGGACGCGACTCGGGACTACGGCAGGGGCGCCCCACGGCCTGGGGCGCCCCTCGCTCGTACGACTCGTGCTCCTCGTAGCTCGTACGACTCGTGCTCCTCGTACGAGCGAACCTCGTAGCCGCGCCCGCGCTGGAGCGAGCGCCGCCGACTACTCCACCGTCACCGACTTCGCGAGGTTGCGCGGCTTGTCGATGTCGCGGCCCATCGCGAGGGCCGTGTGGTAGGCGAAGAGCTGGAGCGGGATGCCCATGAGGATCGGGTCGAGCTCGTCCTCGTTCTTCGGCACGACGTAGGTGTCGTCGGCCTTCTCCTGCTTCTGGTGGGCGACGGCGAGGACGCGGCCCGCGCGGGCCTTGATCTCCTCGATCGCGGCCCGGTTCTTCTCCAGGAGATCGTCGTCGGGGACGATCGCGACGGTCGGCAGGGCGGGCTCGATGAGGGCGAGCGGGCCGTGCTTCAGCTCCGAGGCGGGGTACGCCTCGGCGTGCACGTAACTGACCTCCTTGAGCTTGAGGCTCGCCTCGCGCGCCACCGGGTAGCCGCGCACGCGCCCGATGAACATCATCGAGCGGGCGCCCGCGTACGCCTTTGCCAGCTCCTTGACCTCGTCCTCGCGCTCCAGGATCTCGACGATCTGCCCGGGCAGCCGCCGCAGTCCTTCCAGGAGCCGCTTGCCGTCCGCCACGGAGAGGTCGCGGATGCGGCCCAGGTGCAGGGCGAGCAGCGCGAAGGCGACGGTCGTGTTGGTGAAGCACTTCGTCGAGACGACGCAGACCTCGGGGCCGGCGTGCACGTAGATCCCGCCGTCCGTCTCGCGGGCGATCGCGGAGCCCACGACGTTGACGAAACCGAGCACCTTCGCGCCCTTGCGCTTCAGCTCCTGCACGGCCGCGAGCACGTCGTAGGTCTCGCCGGACTGCGAGACGGCGATGTAGAGCGTCTCCGGGTCGACGACGGGATTGCGGTAGCGGAACTCGCTCGCGGGCTCGGCGTCGGCGGGGATGCGGGCGATCTCCTCGATGAGCTGCGCGCCGATCTGCCCGGCGTGGTACGAGGTGCCGCAGCCGAGGATCTTGATGCGGCGCACGGTGCGGGCGTCGCGCGCGTCGAGGTTGAGCCCGTCGAGGCGCACGGTCGAGAAGCGCTCGTCGATCCGGCCGCGCAGCACGCGGTCGACGGCCTCGGCCTGCTCGCTCATCTCCTTGTGCATGTACGTGTCGTGGCCGCCCATGTCGTACGACTCGGCCTCCCACTCCACCGTGGTCGTCTCGGGGTTCGTGCGCGAGCCCTCGGTGGTGTAGGTGCGGAAGTCGTCGGCGGTGAGGGTCGCCATCTCACCGTCGTCGAGCGTGACGATCTGGCGCGTGTGGGCGACGAGGGCGGCGACGTCGGAGGCGACGAACATCTCCTTGTCGCCGATGCCGAGCACGACGGGGGAGCCGTTGCGGGCGACGACGATGCGCTCGGGGAAGTCGGCGTGCAGCACCGCGATGCCGTACGTGCCCTCGATCTGGCCGAGCGCGGCGCGGACCCTGTCCTCCAGGGTCTCGTGCGGGGCGCGGGCGATGAGGTGGGTGAGGACCTCGGTGTCGGTCTCGGAGGCGAAGACGACGCCGTCGGCGGTGAGGCGGGCGCGCAGTTCGTCGGCGTTGTCGATGATGCCGTTGTGCACGACGGCGACCTGCTCGGCCGGGTCGAGGTGGGGGTGCGCGTTGTGGTCGCTGGGGGCGCCGTGGGTGGCCCAGCGGGTGTGCGCGATGCCGGTCGTCCCGGCGAAGCGCTTGGGGATGCGCGCCTCCAGATCGCGGACGCGGCCCTTGCCCTTGGCGAGCTTGAGGCCGGGGGTCTTCGCCTTCGGGCTGGTGATCACGACACCGGCCGAGTCGTACCCCCGGTACTCCAGTCGCTGGAGCCCTTCGAGCAGGAGCGGGGCGACGTCGCGCCGGCCTACGTATCCCACGATTCCGCACATTTTGCTTCCGCCCCTTGTGTTGTCGCTGGTTCTGGCTGGTGGGTGGGTGGGTTCGCGGCTGCCGGGTATCCGGCCGCCGGGGTTTCCGGCCGCCGGGTTCGCGGCTGCCGGGCTCTCGGCTGTGGGGTATCCGGCTGCCGGGCTCGCGGCTGCCGGGTTCGCGGCTGTCGGGTGCCGCGTTCTCAGCCGTAGACGATGCGCCGCAGCTGCCGCAGGGACAGCTGGGGCGGGGCCACCGCGCGGTGCGGCAGCTCCTCGGAGATCCGCTCGAAGATCGCCGGGTTGGTCAGGCCCTTGGCCTGGAGTTCCCGGTGCCGTCTGCGCACCCATTCCTCGGTGGTCTCGTCGTAGAACGCCAGGACGTCCATCACCACGCGGTGGGCCTCGCCACGGCTCAGCGGGGTGCTTCGCGTGAGGTGGTCGAGCAGCTCGTCGAGGGGGTCGGGATCGGTCCGGCGTTCTTGCACCCGTCGATATTGGGGGAGGGGAGGGGGGTTTCGCAAGAAATCTGCCCGATATCGGGCAGGGGGGGTGGCGGCTCTCTTGGGTGGCCCCCTTCCTGCCCGGTTTTGGCCTCCTGGGCAGCCCCCTCCCTCCCTGGGGGTGGTCCTCGGGGTGGACCCTCCCTGGGGGTGGGGGTCGTCGGGGCGGCGCCCTCCCCCCCGGTGGTGGCTCCCCTGGGCGGCGCTCTCCCCCCGGTGGTGGCTCCCCTGGGCGGCGCCCTCCCTCTCCGGTGGTGGCGCACTGGGCGGCCCCCTCTCCCTTTCCAGGGGGTGGCCCGCTGGGCGGCTTCCTCCGTGGGGGTGCCCTGGACAGCCCCCTCCCTCCCTGGGGGGCGACCCCTATACCAGGATGTCAAACCCCCACCCTCCGTAACGCCACCCCAGCCCCCCGTGCCCAAATCTGTGGATAACTTCGCCGAAGTCGCGAATCGGCTCACTCCGGAGAGTGAGCCGATTCCTCGCGCGCACCAGTTTTTCCACAGGCTGCGGCCCGCCCGCCGTCGCTCAGCGACTGCCGACCAGCGCGGCCACCTGCCGCTCAGCGTCGACTGTCGGCCAGCGCGGCCATCTGTCGCTCAGCGACTGCCGGCCGGCGCGGCCGTCGCCGGCCCTCCCCCCCGTCAGTGGCGGCTCTTGCTCACGCCGCCGCTGCGGCTGCGGCTGCGGCTGCCACTCCCACTGCGACTCCGGCTCTTGCTCGTGCCGTTCTTGTAGCTCTTGTGGTTCTTGTAGCTCTTGTGGTCGTCGTCCGAGTACGACGAGGACGAGCCGTTCGACGACCTCTTGCAGTCGTCGTCC
The DNA here is from genome assembly GCF_044749745.1 of Streptomyces sp. NPDC088923. Lineage (NCBI taxonomy): Bacteria > Bacillati > Actinomycetota > Actinomycetes > Kitasatosporales > Streptomycetaceae > Streptomyces > Streptomyces sp. NPDC088923. The sequence continues at coordinate 267,662 of NZ_JBIVIO010000002.1, forward strand.
TTCGGTGTGAACTTCAGCCGGGCGCCCGGCTCGGAGGAGCTCGCCTTGCTGTAGTCCTTCTGCTTCACCTCGTACCAGCGGCCGTCCTGGCTCGACTTGCCGTTGACGTTGTCGAGCTGCACGCAGTAGAACGAGGAGGGGGTGTTCGTGGTCTGCACGAGAGTCCCCTTCACCGCCTTCTGTCCTCCGCCGCCGCACGCCGTGAGCGAGAGGCTGAGCGCGAGGCCGAGACAAGCGGCGGCGACCGTGGTGCGGCGTCCGGTGTGCATGGAGATCCCCCCGGGTAACGGACGCCGCCCCCTGCGACGCCTCTCCAGTAAGTCCGCTCCGCACCCCCGGGCGGTTCCCGCACGGGCGTACGGAGCGGAACCTTGGAACTTTACCCGAAGGGCGGTGACGGACCCACGGCGGGCCCCGCCGCGTGCGAACGTGGCCCCCGCGCCCCCTCACGCCGCTGTAGGCAACCCCAACTCCCGGGCGATCAGCATGCGTTGCACCTCGCTGGTTCCCTCGCCGATCTCCAGGATCTTCGCGTCCCGCCACATGCGCGCGACCGGGTACTCGTTCATGAAGCCGTAGCCGCCGTGCACCTGCGTCGCGTCCCGCGCGTTGTCCACGGCGATCGTCGACGAGTACAGCTTCGCGAGCGCCGCCTCCTTCTTGAACGGTTCGCCGTGCACGAGCCTGCTCGCCGCGTCCCGCCACGACAACCGCGCCGTGTGCGCCCGCAGTTCCATGTCGGCGATCTTGAACTGGAGGGCCTGATTGGCCCCGATGGGCTTCCCGAAGGCGTGCCGCTCCTTCGCGTACGTGACCGACTCGTCGACGCAGCCCTGCGCGAGCCCCGTCGCGAGCGCCGCGATAGCGACCCGCCCCTCGTCGAGGATGCGGAGGAACTGCGCGTACCCGCGCCCGAGTTCACCGAGCAGATTGGCGGCCGGGACCCTTACGTCCTGGAAGGACAGCTCCCGCGTGTCCGAGGCGTTCCAGCCGACCTTCGAGTACGGGGCGGCCACCGTGAAGCCCGGGGTCCCCGAGGGCACGATGATCGAGGAGATGCGCGGGCGGCCGTCGTCCTTGCGCCCGGTCACGGCCGTCACCGTCACCAAACCCGTGATGTCCGTACCGGAGTTGGTGATGAAGCACTTCGAGCCGTTGATGACCCACTCGTTCGTCGCCTCGTCGAGCACCGCCGTCGTACGGGTGCCGCCCGCGTCCGAACCCGCGCCCGGCTCGGTGAGGCCGAAGGCACCGAGGAGCTCGCCCGAACACAGGCGCGGCAGCCACTCGCGCTTCTGCTCCTCGGTGCCGAAGAGGTGGATCGGCATGGCGCCGAGCGAGACGCCTGCCTCCAGCGTGATCGCCACCGAGGAGTCCACGCGCGCGAGTTCTTCGAGCGCGAGGCCGAGCGCGAGGTAGTCGCCGCCCATCCCGCCGTACTCCTCGGGGAACGGCAGCCCGAAGAGCCCCATCCGGCCCATCTCGCGCACGATCTCGTACGGGAACTCGTGCCGCTCGTAGTAGTCGCCGATCTTCGGCGCGACGACGTCGTGAGCGAACTCCTCGACAGTACTGCGCAGTTGCTCGTGCTCCTCGGTGAGCCTGTGGTCCAGGGGCATGGGGGTCACTCCTCGGTACGGGTGAGCGGGGGCGCGCCCCGGGGTGCCGGGACGCGGGGGAGGTGGAGGCCGTCGCCGGTCGGGCGACGGGCCGGAGACGGGGACGAGGACGGAAACGGGGACGGGGACGTACGTACGGGGTCAGGAACCGGCCAGTGCGCGGACCGTGCGGGACGGGGACGGGCGGCCCAGGTGTCCCGCCATCCACGTACTCGTCTCCACGAGCGCGTCCAGGTCGACGCCGGTCTCGATACCGAGGCCGCGCAGCATCCACACGAGGTCCTCGGTCGCGAGGTTCCCCGTCGCGCTGCGCGCGAAGGGGCAGCCGCCGAGCCCGCCGGCCGAGGCGTCGACCGTGGTCACGCCCCCGCGCAGCGCCTCCAGGGTGTTCGCGAGAGCCTGCCCGTACGTGTCGTGGAAGTGCACGCCGAGCGTCGCGAGCGGCACGCCCGCTTCCGTGAGGCCGCTGAGCAGGGCCCGTACGTGCCCGGCCGTCGCGACGCCGATCGTGTCGCCGAGGCTCAGTTCGTCGCAGCCCATCGCTTCGAGCGCCTTCGCGACCCTGACGACCCGCTCGACCGGCACCGGGCCCTCCCACGGGTCGCCGAAGCACATCGAGAGGTAGCCGCGCACGTGCGCCCCGGCGGCCTTCGCCTCCGCGACGACCGGCGCGAAGACCGCGAGGGACTCGTCCACGGTGCGGTTCAGGTTCGCCTTCGCGAAGCTCTCCGTGACGCTCGCGAAGATCGCCACGCGGTCCGCGCCGAGCGCGAGCGCGCGCTCCAGGCCGCGCGCGTTCGGTACGAGGACGGGCAGCCGCACGCCCTGCTTCCGCAGGTCCGCGAGACGCGGGAAAAGCTCCTCGGCGTCGGCGAGTTGGGGCACCCACTTGGGGTGTACGAAGCTCGTGGCCTCGATCGTCGTGAGCCCCGCGGCAGCGAGCCGGTGCGCGAACTCGGCCTTCACGTCGACGGGTACGGTGCTCTTCTCGTTCTGGAGCCCGTCGCGCGCGCCGACCTCGTGGATACGGACGCGGGAGGGGAGCCCGTCGAGCGCGACCGTCATCGGGAGTCCCGTGCTCATCGCGCCACCTCGGTCAACGGCTCGACGACGGCGAGGACTTCGTCCATCGCCACGGTGCTGCCCTGCCGCACCGCGATCCGGGTCACCGTGCCGTCGTGCGGCGCGGTGATGACGTGCTCCATCTTCATCGCCTCCACGACGAGCACCCCGTCACCCGCCCGTACCGTGTCGCCCTCCTGGGCCTTGACGACCGTGACCGTGCCGGGCATCGGCGCCGTGAGCGAGCCCGTGCCGCCCGCGCCTCCGGCCGCGCGCAGCGCGGCGGCGACCGGGTCGTGGTCGCGCACCTCCCACGCGTCCCCGTCGCGCCCGAGCCAGTCCCCGGCCCGTACGAAGCGGAGCCGCCGCCCCACCGCCGTGACCGTCACGGCCTCCTCGCTCACCTCGGCGTCCGCGGGGACGGTCCGCTCGACCGGCTCATGGCCCGGGACCCGCAGCGGTACGCGCAAGGGGGCCGGGGTCCCGCCGAGCCGCCAGCCGTCCCCGGCGGCGAAGGGATCGCGCCACCCCGGCCCCTCGCCCCCCGCCGTGACGGCCGCGCGACGCACCGCCGCTGCCGCCGCGTACACCTCGCGCGGCACCTCGGGCTCCACGAAGGCGGCCGCCTCGCGTTCCACGAGCCCCGTGTCCAACTCGCCTGCCACCACCTGCGGATGAGCGAGCAGGCGGCGCAGGAAACCCGCGTTCGTCGGCACGCCGAGCGTCACCGTACGGGCGAGCGCGCCGCGCAGGCGGCGCAGGGCCGTGTCCCGGTCCGGGCCGTACGCGACGATCTTCGCGAGCATCGGGTCGTACGCGCTGCCGACCTCGACGCCCTCGCTGAGCCCCGAATCGACCCGTACACCCGGCCCCTCCGGTTCCTCAAGGCGCAGCACCGTGCCGCCGCTCGGCAGGAACGCCGGTGCTTCGTCGATGAGTTGCACCGACTCGGCGCAGATCCGCGCCTCGACCGCGTGCCCGTCGAGCCGTACGTCCTCCTGCGTGAGCGGGAGGCGCTCCCCGGCCGCGACCCTGATCTGCCACTCGACGAGGTCGAGTCCCGTCACCAACTCGGTGACAGGGTGCTCGACTTGGAGACGCGTGTTCATCTCCATGAAGTAATACGCCTCGGGCGCGGTGCCCGCCGGAGCGTCCGGGTCGGGGCCCGGGACGATGAACTCGACCGTGCCCGCGCCCTCGTAGCCGCAGGACCTGGCCGCGCGGACCGCCGCCTCGCCCATCGCCGTGCGCGTCGCCTCGTCCAGCAGGACCGAGGGCGCCTCCTCGATGAGCTTCTGGTGGCGGCGCTGGAGCGAGCACTCGCGCTCGCCGAGGTGGATGACGTTGCCGTGCCGGTCGGCGAAGACCTGGATCTCGATGTGCCGGGGGCGCTGCACCCACCGTTCGACCAGGAGCGTGTCGTCGCCGAACGAGGAGCGGGCCTCGCGGCGCGCCGCCGCGATCTCCTCGGCGAGCAGCGCCTCGTCCCGGACCAGGCGCATCCCCTTGCCGCCGCCGCCCGCCGAGGGCTTGAGCAGCACCGGCATCCCGATCTGCCGTGCCGCGTCCGCGAGTTCCTCGTCGTCGAGGCCGCTGCCGCTGGACCCGGGCACGACGGGGACGCCCGCCCCTTCGACCGTCTCCTTGGCGCGGATCTTGTCGCCCATGAGGTCCACGGCGTCCGCCGGGGGGCCGATGAAGACGAGGCCCGCGTCCGCGCAGGCGCGCGCGAAGGCCGCGTTCTCCGCCAGGAAGCCGTAGCCGGGGTGGACCGCCTGGGCGCCCGTGCGCCGGGCCGCCTCCAGGAGTGCGGGCACCGAGAGGTAGCTCTCGGTCGCCGGCGCGGGGCCGATGCGGACGGCCTCGTCGGCCTCCCGTACGTGCCGGGCGCGGGCGTCCGCGTCGCTGTAGACCGCGACGGAGCGGATGCCGAGGGCGCGCAGGGTGCGGATGACGCGGACGGCGATCTCGCCGCGGTTGGCGATGAGGACGGTGTCGAACAGAGCGGTTCCTGGCATGGCCACCTTCGAAGTCGCCTTTGACGTCGGGGGAGTTGAGTTCTGCACGGGGGGACGCGACACCGGGATCACATCCGGAAGACGCCGAAACGCGGTTCGGGTAGGGGTGCGTGGGCGCAGGCGGTGAGCGCGAGGCCGAGGACGCGGCGCGTGTCGAGCGGGTCGATCACGCCGTCGTCCCACAGGCGGGCGGTCGCGTAGTAGGCGTCGCCCTGCTTCTCGTACTGCTGCCTGACCGGCGCCTTGAAGCGCTCCTCGTCGTCGGCGGGCCACTCCTCGCCGCGTGCCTCCAACTGGTCGCGTTTGACGGTCGCGAGGACGGAGGCGGCCTGTTCGCCGCCCATGACGGAGATCTTCGCGTTGGGCCACATCCACAGGAAGCGGGGCCCGTAGGCGCGCCCGCACATCGAGTAGTTGCCCGCTCCGTACGAGCCGCCGACGACGACCGTCAGCTTCGGTACGCGCGTCGTCGCGACCGCCGTGACCATCTTCGCCCCGTGCTTCGCGATGCCGCCCGCCTCGTAGGCGCGGCCGACCATGAAGCCGGAGATGTTCTGGAGGAAGAGCAGCGGGATGCCGCGCTGGTCGCACAACTCGATGAAGTGCGCGCCCTTCTGGGCGGATTCGGAGAAGAGGATGCCGTTGTTGGCGACGATGCCGACCGGGTGGCCGTGGATGTGCGCGAAGCCCGTCACGAGCGTTTGCCCGTACTCGGCCTTGAACTCCTGGAAGCGCGAGCCGTCCACGATCCGCGCGATGACCTCGCGCACGTCGTACGGGGTGCGCGAGTCGGCGGGGACCGCCCCGTACAGACCCGCCGGATCGACCGCGGGTTCCTCGGACTCCCTTACCGCCCAGGGGAGTTCCTTGCGCTCGGGCAGCGTCGCGACGATGTTCCGCACGATCCGCAGCGCGTGCGCGTCGTCCTCGGCGAGGTGGTCCGTGACGCCGGAGACGCGGCTGTGGACCTCGCCACCGCCCAGTTCCTCGGCCGTCACGACCTCGCCCGTCGCCGCCTTCACGAGCGGCGGGCCGCCGAGGAAGATCGTGCCCTGCTCGCGCACGATGACGGCCTCGTCGCTCATCGCAGGGACGTACGCGCCCCCGGCCGTGCACGAGCCCATCACCGAGGCGATCTGCGGAATCCCGGCCGCCGACATGCGCGCCTGGTTGTAGAAGATCCGCCCGAAGTGCTCGCGGTCGGGGAAGACTTCGTCCTGCATCGGCAGGAAAGCGCCACCGGAGTCCACGAGATACACGCACGGCAGGCGGTTCTCCAGGGCGACCTCCTGGGCGCGCAGGTGCTTCTTGACGGTCATCGGGTAGTACGTACCGCCCTTGACCGTCGCGTCGTTGGCGACGACGACGCTCAACCGGCCGGAGATCATGCCGAGTCCGGCGACCACCCCCGCGGCGGGCGCGGCCCCCTCGTACAGCCCCTCGGCGGCGAGCGGCGCCAGCTCCAGGAACGGCGAACCGGGGTCGAGGAGTCCGTCGACCCGGTCGCGCGGGAGCATCTTGCCGCGCGAGACGTGCCGCTCGCGGGCGCGCTCGCCGCCGCCGAGCCGGGCCCGCTCCAGGCGCGAGCGCAACTCGTCGGCGAGCTTCGCGTGCGCCGCCTCGTTGGCGCGCCACGCCTCGGAGGCGGGATCGGCGGCGGTGGCGAGGACCGGGGCGAGCCGCGCCCCGGCCGCGGGGCGGACGCCGGAGGGGGCGGCCTCGGGGCCGGGGGAGGGGGTGTGCTGGTGGTGCGGGGCCGTGCCGCCCGTGCTGCCGCCGCCGCCCGTCGCCGTCATCTGGTCCGCCATGCGGTCGATCCCCTCGCCGGCCGGGCTCCGTCGCCCGGCGGTCGCTGAACGTATGAGTGAGCGTGTTAGTGAGCGTTAACGTCTGCCGTTCAGGTTAACGAGCGCTAACGACCTTGTCTAGAATGGCTTCCCATGAGCACCAGCCCCGCCAGCGCAGACGCGCCGACGAGACGCGTCCAGATCCTCCGGGAGGCGGCCCGCCTCTTCGCCGCGCGCGGCTTCCACGGGGTCGGGGTGGACGAGATAGGCGCGGCCGTGGGCATCAGCGGCCCCGGCCTCTACCGCCATTTCGCGGGCAAGGACGCGATGCTCGCCGAGCTGCTCGTCGGCATCAGCGAGCGCCTGCTCACCGGCGGCCGCGCGCGCCTCGCCGCGGCGGAGGGGCCTCCGGGAGCGGTGCTCGACTCGCTGCTCGCCGGACACATCGCCTTCGCCCTCGACGACCGCGCCCTGATCGTCCTCCACGACCGCGAGCTCGACCGCCTCCGCCCCGAGGACCGCCGCCGGGTGCGCCGCCTCCAGCGCGAGTACGTCGAACTCTGGGTGGACACCCTCCGCAAGGCCCGCCCCGCGACGGACGAACCCACGGCCCGCGCGACGGTCCACGCGGTCTTCGGCCTCCTCAACTCGACCCCCCACCAGGTGACGGACGGCATCGGACGGGCGGAGCTGGAGGACCTGCTGCTACGGCTGGCGCGGGGGGCGTTCGGGGCGGTGTGAGGGGCGTTCGCGGCGGTGTGAGGGACACGTGCGGTTCGCGGCGGTGATCAGCCCCGCTGCCGGCCGCTGGTCACCGGGGCCGGGGTGCCGCCAGGACATCGGACACGCGGAACGACCGCCCGCACGTCGGGCACTCCGCCTCGCCGCAGACGTACGTGAGCGCGCGGGCCACGTCCGGGTGGCCGTCGGCGAGCGCGTAGCCGTGCAGACGGGCGCCGGGCCCGGTGCCGGGGACGGCCGGGCGCAGGGGCACGCGTCGCACGTCGTCCTCGGCGAGCGCGTAGTCCTCGGCCGTGGTGAAGTGCCCCCGCTCTCCGAGGACCACCCACACCTCGCCGCACCCGTCCGGGCCCGGGCACTCGATCTCGTACTCCTCGTTCAGGAGCCCGCCGATCAGCTCCTCGGCGTACGGAGCGCCTCCCTCCACGCCCAGCAGCGCCTCCAGGACCACGCAGTACGTGCCGCTTCCCACGACCGCCTGCCGTGAGCGGTGCGCGGCGGCGAGCAGACGCGCGACCTCGAGGGCGTACGCCTCCCTGAGCCGGCCAGGCTCGGGGCAACCGTCGTCGCGTACGAGCAGCGCCCCCGCGAGGGAGAGCGCCTCCACCGTTCCCTCCTCGGCCATCGCGGTGAGGGCGGGCAGCACGAGAGGGTGGGCCGGGTCGAGCGTGCCGTTGTGGAACAGCTCGGTCCACAGCCCGCTCCAGGCCCGGCCGTCGCCGTGGGCCGCCGCGTCGAGCAGAGCGGAGAGACGCGGGGTGCCGGTGCCGGCGGTAAGGGGGGACTCGTGGGCGGAGTGGATGTCGGGCACGGGGCCATCCCAGCAGACGCCGTCGCCGCCTCGCACCCCGCCCTCACACCGCCTCCGTCACCCCTTCGCCGCTCCCCGCCACCGGCTTCGCCGGTTCCTTGCCGCGCAGGGGGACCTCCTCGATCGCCAGGGCCGCGAGGAAGGCGGCCACGCCCACGCAGGCTCCCACCAGGAAGATCAAGTGCGTGGCGTGGGCCACGTGTTCGGCGTAGACCGGGCCCTTCGCGGGGCCGCCCCGGACGCTCGACGTGAAGAGCGAGGCGAAGATCGCCAGGCCCAGGGAGCCGCCCAGCGTGCGGAAGAGGTTGGTCGCGGCCGAGGCCGCGCCGAGGTCGCGCGTCTCGACGGAGTTCTGCGCGATCGTGTTCGACATCTGCATCGCGAAACCGCTGCCGATGCCCAGGAAGATCATGGACACCGTCGTGAAGGAGTGGGGCGTGTCCGTTCCGGCCGCCGACAGCAGGCCCATGCCCGCGATCATGCTCGCCGCGCCCACGACCGGGAAGAGCTTGTAACGCCCCGTCGCCGACATGACCTTGCCCGCGACGGTCGTCGCGACGAGCGTCGCGATCATCATCGGGAGCAGCAACAGGCCGGAGTGCGAGGCCGAGGCGCCCTGCACCACCTGCTGGTAGAGCGGGAGATAGAGCGTCGCCCCGAACAGGGCCATGCCCGTGAACGTCAACAGCACGGCGGAGAGCGGGAAGTTGCGGTGGCCCGTGTAGACGCGCGGTGGCATGAGCGGGTCCGCGACGCGGCGTTCGGTCGCGATGAAGCCCACGAGGAGCGCGACAGCGAGCACGCCGAGGCCGATGATCTGCCACGAAGCCCACGCGTACGTGCTCCCCGCCCACGTCGCCGCCATCACGAAGGCCGAGATGGCCCCGCTGAGCAGCACGATCCCGGCCCAGTCGATCCGTACCGCGCCCTGCCGCTCGCGCGCCGGCAGGTGCAGCAGCAGCCCGCACCACGCGAGGCACACCAGGCCGACGGGCACGTTCACGTAGAACGCCCAGCGCCAGCCGAGGTGCCCCGTCACGAAGCCGCCGACGAGCGGCCCGCCGAGCTGCCCGACCGCCATCACGGCGGCCGTCAGGCCCTGGTACCTGCCGCGTTCGCGTGGCGGTACGAGCGCGCCGATCAGCGCGAACGCCCCCGCGCCCATGCCGCCCGCCCCGAGCCCCTGCGCGACGCGGAAGGCGATGAGCGCGTTCATCGACGGCGCGAGCCCGCACGCCACCGAGGTCGCGAGGAAGAGCGCGACCGAGAGGAGGAAGACGCGCTTGCGGTCGAAGAGGTCGCCGAGCTTGCCCCAGACGGGAGTCGAGCACGCCGTCGCGAGCGTGTAGCCGGTGACCACCCACGACATGCGGTCCAGCCCGCCGAGGTCCTTCACGACGGTCGGCATCGCGGTGCCCACGATCAGGCCGTCCAGCATCGACAGGAGCAGGGCGAGGAGGACGCCGAGCAGGACCCAGCGGACGGGGACGCTTCGGCGGGCGGTCGCGGGGGCGGTGTCGGGGGCGGCAGGAGAGGGGTCCTGGCGCGGGGTGTCGGCCATGACGTCCCCCTTTCTCGTTCTCGGGCAGGGGAGTGGCGGCGGAACGGGGCCTGCCGCGTCACCAGCGTAACGAACGCGTTCGTAACGAACAAGTTCGCCGCGTTCCGTCGGCATGCGGCTCCGGGTCCCGCACCCCCCTCGGTGGATCTGATCAATGGCTTCCCACCGGAGAAGGACGCCGCACCTCGGGGCGGTACGCGCAGACGTACGAGGGGCGTCGCGCCCCGGGCGTGCGGCACTGTCGTATCCGCCTTGATCAACAAGGGGCAAAGCCGCCGCGCCACTCCGCCGCGCAGGTGTACTTTCGGCCGAGCCCCGGCCCCCAGTCCCACCTCCCGCCCCGGTCCCGGCCTCCATCCCCCACTCAGCCCCCGGACCCAGCCCTCAGCCTCGGCCCCAGCCCCGCCCCCGCCCCGCAGCCCCGCAGAGGAGCCCCCTTCATGACGCAGCAACCCGCCGTGCCCGCCGCCGACTTCCCCGTCGTTCCCCTCCCCGGCGCCCGCCTCGCCTGCACCGTGCGCGGGACGGGGGCCGCCGTGCTGCTCGCGCACGGCATCACCTGTAGCCGCGCCCACGACGCCCGGTACGGGCTCCCCGACTACACCCCCGTCGCGGCGCACCACCGCCTCGTCGCCTACGACGCGCGGGGACACGGCGAGAGCGGGGGCAGGCCCGAACCGGCCGCGTACGAGTGGAGCGCTCTGGCCGGCGACATGCTCGCCCTCGCCGACCACTTCTCGCCGGAGGCGCCCGTCGCCGCGATCGGCTCCTCCATGGGCACGGCGACGGCGCTGCACGCCGCGCTGCGCGCCCCTGAGCGCTTCTTCGCGCTCGTCCTCACCGCCGTCCCCACCGCGTGGGAGACCCGCGCCGCGCAGGCCGGGCTCTACCGGCGGATGGCGGCGCTCGCCGCCGAGGACCCCGCCGGTCTGGACACCCTGCGCGCCGCCGCCCCCGCCCCGGCGATCTTCGCCGGGCGCGAGCAGGGCGGCATCGACATCCGCGCCTCTCTCCTGCCCGCCGTCCTGGAGGGCGCCGCCGGCTCCGACCTCCCGGCCCCCGAGACCCTGGCCCGCGTCACGGTCCCCACCCTCGTCCTCGCCTGGGACACCGACCCGGGCCACCCCGTCTCCTCCGCCGAGACCGTCGCGGAACACATCCCGGGCGCCCGCCTGTCGGTGGCGCGAACGGCGACCGAGGTCGAGGGCTGGGGGCAGGTGGCGGCGGACTTCCTGCGGGAGGTGGGGAGTTGACGGAGGGGCCCCGCGCGGGTACGCAGCCCGGGGCGCCCCTCACGCCCGTACGAGCACGTCCGCCCGCCCCCGACTGCCCTCCACCACCCGCGCGTTGACCTCGTCCGAATCCGCCACCCACCGCTCTGCCTCCGCGTGCGACCTCCCGTACCGCACGTGCCGTTCCACGAGCCGCCGTACGCGCGTGGCCGGGTCCGGGGCGAGGAACCACGTCTCGTCGAGCAACTCCCGTACGGGCACCCACGGGCCCGCGTCGAGCAGCAGGTAATTGCCCTCGGTGACGACGAGCGGGGCGCCGGGCCGCACGGGCACGGCCCCGGCGACCGGTTCCTCCCACTCCCGCCGGAACAGCGGCGCGTACACGACCTCGTCCGCCACCGGCTCCCGCAGCCGCCGCAGGAGCGCCACGTACCCGGCCGCGTCGAACGTGTCGGGCGCCCCCTTCCGCCCCGCGCGCCCCAGCCGCTCCAACTCCGCCTGCGCCAGATGGAATCCGTCCATCGGTACGAGCACGGAGCCGGGCACGGCGGCCACGATCCGCTCCGCCAGCGTCGACTTCCCGGCCCCGGGCGCCCCGGCGATCCCGAGGAGGCGACGACGGCCGGGGACGGAGAGACGGCGGGCGCGGGCGAGGAGGGCGTCGAAGGAGGGGTGCACAGAGGGCGATTATGCCGAGGCCGGTACTACTTCTGCGTGAGAACGGCCGGGTCCACGTCCAGGGGGAAGGGGGCCTTGAGGTGCGTGGTGGTGCCCGCGAGGGCGGTCAGCCGCTCCGTATAGCTGCCGTCCTCCAGCTCGTGGACGACGAGCATCGGAGCCGGGGCCAGTTCGAGCCGCCAGAAGTGTGGGATACCGGCTTCCGCGTAGAGGAACGGCTTGACCTGGTCCATGGCCCGACTGCCTGGCGTGACCACCTCGACCGCGAGCAGTACCGCCTCCGCATCCATACGTGCGCCGTCGGACTCCGTCACGGCGGAATCGCAGACGATCACATCGGGAACCGCCAAGCCGGAGGGCATGACAACGTTCACCGCTTCCAGGATGTCCACCGGTGCTCCCGCTGTGATCGCGGCGGTCCGGAGAAGCGTGTGCAGATGGAAGGAGGCGCGCTGGTGAGAGGAGCCCGGAGCGGGAGACACGAGAAGGCTTTCCCCCAGCAACTCGTGGCGGACGGTCCTGTCTTCCGGGAGGGCAAGAACATCCGCGACCGTCCACGGGCCCGTGTGATCCATGGCGACACTCATGTCAGTACGTCTCCTCGTCCGGTCGGGGATCCACGCGTGGCCCCGACGGGTGTGCGCCCACTTTAGGGAGATTGTTCCAGCCCCGGCGTCAGAAGTCCCCCCACGAGGGACACCCTGTACGCGCGTACGCCCCGCGTACAGTCGGTCCCGCACGACCACACACTCCCCGGAGGTGCACCATGACCGCTTTCTTCCCGCTCGGGCAGCTGAAGGCCGGGCCGCCCCCCGAGGCCGAGCCCGAGCCGGTCGGGATGGACCCCGCCGTGGAGGGCGAGGACGACGTCGACCCGGACGAGATGGCGGCGCTCCTCGTCTCCACGCGTGCCCAGCGCGGGCGGCCCGGGGGCGGCTCCTGCGCGGTGTGAGCCGGGCCGGTTCCGTCGTACGGGGTGCCCCGCTCCCGCCCCCCTCCCGTCTGGACACCCGCCATACGTGCGGGTAACTTCAAGGGTGAGCGGGCGCTTAGTATGTCCGGCGCCCCGCCTTCGTACGTACCGCGCCGACCGGCCCGCACCGGCCGCCGAGAGGCGGACCCCGCACCGGTCGCGGCAGAGGGGCGGACCGGCACCGGCCGCCGAAGGAGGGTGGCGTCAGTGCGCCGTACCGTTTACAACGAGGACCACGAGGCGTTCCGCGAGACGATCCGCGCCTTCATCGAGGCCGAGGTCGTCCCCCAGCACGAGGAGTGGCTGGCCGCCGGGCAGGCGCCGCGCGACTTCTACTACAAGCTCGGTGAGCTGGGCATCTTCGGGATCGAGGTGCCCGAGGAGTTCGGCGGCGCGGGCGAGGAGTCCTTCAAGTTCCAGGCGATCCTCTCCGAGGAGACCGCCCGCGCGGGCGTCTCGCTCGGCGGCAGCGGCGTGCACGTCGCGCTGTGCCTGCCCTACCTCAAGGCGTACGCCACCGAGGAGCAGAAGAAGCGCTGGCTCCCCGACTTCGTCTCGGGCCGCACCATGTTCGCCATCGCGATGACCGAGCCCGGCACCGGCTCCGACCTCGCGGGCATGAAGACCACCGCGAAGCTCTCGGCGGACGGCACGCACTACGTCCTCAACGGCGCCAAGACCTTCATCACGGGCGGCGTCCACGCCGACCGCGTCATCGTCTGCGCCCGCACCGCGCCGCCGAAGGAGGACGACCGCCGCTTCGGCATCTCGCTCCTCGTCGTCGACACGAAGTCCGAGGGCTACGCGGTCGGCCGCAAGCTCGACAAGCTCGGCCTCAAGACCTCCGACACCGCCGAACTCTCCTTCACCGACGTCAAGGTCCCCGTCACCGACCTCCTCGGCGAGGAGAACAAGGGCTTCTCCTACCTCGGCCAGAACCTCCCGCAGGAGCGCCTCGGCATCGCCGTCGGCGCCTACGCGCAGGCCGCCGCAGCCGTCCGCTTCGCACAGCAGTACGTTCAGGACCGCACCGTCTTCGGCAAGCCCGTCGCCGCGTTCCAGAACACGAAGTTCGAGCTGGCGGCCTGCAAGGCCGAGGTCGACGCCGCCGAGGCCGTGTGCGACCGCGCGCTCGAAGCGCACGACAAGGGTGAGCTGACCGCCGCCGAGGCCGCGTCCGCGAAGCTCTTCTGCACCGAGGTCGCCTCGCGTGTCATCGACCGCTGCCTCCAGCTGCACGGCGGTTACGGCTACATGAACGAGTACCCGATCGCCCGCCTGTACGCGGACAACCGCGTCAACCGCATCTACGGTGGCACGAGCGAGGTCATGAAGATGATCATCGCGAAGAACATGGGGCTGTGAGCCGGTGACCCGACCGACGAGGGAGTCCGCCCGGCGGACGGCGAGGCCGGCCGCCCGCACGGCGGACTCCGTCGCGAGTAGGAGAGAGTACGCCGTATGAGCGAAGCACTCGACGACCTGCTCGACCTGCTCGACCTGGAGCGGATCGAGGTGGACATCTTCCGGGGCCAGTCCCGGCCCACCCTCGTCCCGCGCGTCTTCGGCGGGCAGGTCGCGGCCCAGGCGCTCGTCGCCGCGGGCCGCACCGTGCCCGCCGACCGGTACGCGCACTCGCTGCACGCGTACTTCCTCGTCGCGGGCGACCCCGGCGCGCCCATCGTCTACCGCGTGGACCGCATCAGGGACGGCCGCTCCTTCACGACCCGGCGCGTCGTCGCGATCCAGCACGGTCAGCCGATCTTCCACCTCTCGTGCTCCTTCCAGGTGTACGAGGAGGGGCTCGACCACCAGGCGCCGATGCCGCCCGCGCCCGACCCCGAGTCGCTGCCCAGCGCGCCCGAGGCCCTGCCCCGGTACGCCGAGGCGGTCGGCGGCCCCGAGGTCGTGCGCAAGCTGCTCGAAGCCCGCGAGGCGGTCGACCTGCGGTACGTGGACCCGCCCCCGTACGCGACCGCCGGGCAGCCGCGCGAGCCCCGCTCGCAGGTGTGGTTCCGCACCAACGGCAAACTCGCGGGGGACGACCCGCTCCTGCACGTCTGCCTCGCGACGTACGTCTCGGACATGACGCTGCTCGACTCCGTCCTCCTCGCGCACGGGCGCGGCGGCTGGGTCACGGGCGACATCGTCGGCGCGAGCCTCGACCACGCGATGTGGTTCCACCGGCCCTTCCGCGCCGACGAGTGGCTCCTGTACGACCAGGAGTCCCCCTCGTCCTCGGGCGGCCGGGGCCTGGGCCAGGCCCGCATCTACACGCAGGACGGGCGGCTCGCCATATCGGTCATCCAGGAGGGCCTGATGCGGGTGCCGCGCGAGCGGTGACGGAGCGCGTCGCATGGGGATGGGCCCGGCGGGGCGTTTCCGCTGGGCCCGCAGGGCGTCACCGGCCCGCACCTCGCGTGGTCAGAGAGCGCCAGCGCTCTTCGCCCAGTCGGCGAAACCCCCGACGCCGAAGGGGAATCGGTAGTGCTTCCGGTTCAGGTCGTCCGCCATCGCCGACACGAGCGGCATCGTCAGCAGACCTTCGTGGATCGCCTCGCAGAGCAGTCCAAGCGTGCGACGTACCGGTATCCGGCGGCTCCGGGCGAGGTTGAGGGCGACCCTGTCGTCCACGAGGGCTGTCGTGTTCGAGGGCGACGTCTCGGCGAGTGCCAGGACTCCGCACTCGCCCTTGTTCTTTCCGTCGGGCCCGAGAAGGTGACCCGTGTAGAAGGCGAAGGCCCTCAGCTGTTCCGGTGTCACCAGGTCGACCGTGCTGATCCACTCGGCGTCCAGTACGGCGTGCAGGTGCGGGCGCTGGGCCAGGCCCTCGCGCATCTCCTCGGCGACCACGTCCGGGATGAGCACCTCGTACTCGCTGAGCAGAGTCTTGAGTACGCCCAGGTACTGGGCTTCCGCGAAGGCGCTCAGCGGCCCCGTGTCGATGACGTAGACGTCGCGTGGTGGGGTCACGAGATCGCGTCCCAGATCTCCGACTCCGGAACGGGGGCGAGTTCGGGCAGGGAGTCCCGCTCGATGGTGCCCCACAACAGTTCCAGGGCGCGTTCGGCGCTGATCGACTCGGCCCGGTAGAGCTTGAGCACCGCCTGCTCGTAGACACGTGGCAACGACACCGGCTTGAGGTCCGGGCGCACCACGAGGTTCTTTTCGATGATGTCCGCATCGTTCGTACGGACCTGCCGGATGTCATGGGCCTGGCCGTTTCGTACGAGGCCGAGTTCGAGGAGACGGCGGGCCAGGGTCGCCATGTCGACGCCGTAGTGGCTCGCGGCCCGGACCGTGGCGTCGCGCCATGTCTCGTCCGTACGGGCGAGCCATTGCGTCCAGCGTCTCGCCGCGTCCTCGGCGGGCATGAGCAGGGCGCGGGCAAAGCGGTCCAGGCGCGCCTCCAGGCCGTGGGATTCGGCGGCGATCCGCCAATCCAGGGAGAACTCGTCCGCGATGACGTAGTGGCCCAGCTCGTGCGCGGCAGACAGCCGACGGCGCCCCACCTTCCAGTAGCCGTTCACGACGGCGGCGCCGCCGCGTCGGAGGAGAACCGTCCCGGCGTCGGCGCCTTCGCCCAGGTCGGTGGAGAGGATCAGTAAACCCAGCCGAGCGGCGAGCGCGGCGAAGTCATGCAGAGGCTGCGCCTTCTCCAGGCGCAGGAGGAGACGCACCTTGTGGGCGAGGGCTTCTGCCTCTTCCATGGTCTTGGGAGCGGGAACCGGATCGGGCTGACCGGCGACCAGCGCGGTGCTGCCCTGCGCGATCACGAACTCCGTGTGGCGGGCAAAAGCGGTCAGCTCGGTATCGATGACCTCCCGTGGGGCCTGGCGTCGCGCGTTGCGGTAAGAGGTGAGGGCGGGCGGCGGCTCCTCCACGAACCACTCGACCCGGTGCCCCAGTTCGCGGGCCAGTGCCACGAGCTCTACGGCACTGATCCGGCGGTTTCCCGTCTCGATCTTGGCAAGCGCTGAGCGTTCCATCGCGAGAGCCGAGGCCAACTGTTCCTGAGTGAGGCCCCTTTCGGACCTCGCCTCAGCGACACGCGCGCCAATATCCATTGTGCGAAACTAGCACAACTCATCGCTTTCGGTGGTCATTCGCATGCGGAGCGTCGCACTCCGTCTCTGGGCGTGCGCCGGCCGGGGGGCGGCGCACGCGGTGACGGTGGGTGAGGGCGGAGGGGTGAGGGACATGCGGTGGCGTGTCCCTCGCGGCCGGAACTGCGCGGACGGCCATACTGCGCCGCTATGAGCAGCAGCGATCCCGTACCGCAGTCCCCGCCGTCCGAACGGTCCGCGCAGCCCTCGCCCGCCGCCACGCCCGACCCCGGTGGCGGCTCCGGTTCCGGTGGCGGTGAGAGCACCTTCACCGTCCTCGTCGCCGCCGGCGCCAACCTCGGGATCGCCGCGGCGAAGCTCGTCGCCGGGCTCGTCAGCGGCTCGTCCGCGATGCTGTCGGAGGCCGCGCACTCGCTCGCGGACACGGTCACCGAGCTGCTGCTCCTGCTCGCGCTGCGCCGCAGCGCCAAACCCGCCGACGAGGACCACCCGCTCGGTCACGGCCACGAGCGCTACATCTGGGCGCTGCTCGCCTCCGTCGCGACGTTCGTCGGCGGCGCGGTCTTCTCCGTCTACGACGGCGTCCACACGCTCACGCACGGCGAGACCCTCGGCAACCCCCTCGTGTCGTACATCGTCCTGGCGATCGCCTTCCTCCTGGAGGGCTACTCCCTGCGGACGGGGCTCCGGCAGATGGCGGGGGAGGCCCGCGCCGCCCGTACGACCTTCTTCTCCCACCTGCGATGGACGAGCGACACGACCGTCAAGGCCGTCGTCTTCGAGGACTCGGCGGCGCTCGCCGGCCTCGTCCTCGCCGCGGGCGGCATCGCGCTCGCGCACGCGACGGGCGACGGCACCTGGGACGGCATCGCCTCGCTCCTCATCGGCGTGCTCCTCGTCTGGGTCGCGTGGGTGCTCGGCCGCTCGAACGCCGAACTGCTCACCGGGCGCCCCCTCCCGCCCGCAGAGCGCGAGGCGATCCGCGCCGAACTCCTCGCGACGGAGCACGTCGAGGCCGTCCTCGACCTCGTGACCCTCGTCCAGGGCCCGGACGAGGCCCTGATCGCCGCGAAGATCGACTTCCGCGACGCGTCGACGGCGGCGCAGATCGAGTGGGCCTGCGAGCGGGCCGAACGCCGCGTCCGCGACCGCTTCCCGCGCGTGACCCGGGTCTACCTCGACCCGACGCCGGGGATGGGACAGCGACGACGGGAGGGGCTGAGCCCTTGGGGGGACGGGGGCCGTTGAGCGGCACGCGGGCGCCCTTGTGGCTGTACGGGGCATGTACGTCACCAGGTATGACGACCCCGTGACCGGGCACGCGGCCCGCAACACACCAGGGCCGAGACCGCTCGCGCCCACGGCACAAGGAGCCCCCCATGGTCGTCCTCGGCATTGTCGGCGTCTGCGTCGTTCTTCTCGTCCTCGCCTTCCTCGTCCCCCGGCTCTCCCACAAGCCGCAGCGCGGCACCCAGCGCACGCTCGGCCTCGGCTCGCGCGCCGGGTCCAAGGCCCCCGGCGTCCTCGGCCGCCTCTTCAGCAAGCCCTTCAGCAGCAGCTCCAAGGCGGTCGGCCACAGCGGCTCGGCGGGCCGCAAGGCGCGCGGCCACATGCCGTTCTGACGGGCCTCAGGAGGCCCGACGCGGGGCGGGGACGCGGGGCAGCAGCTCCCACAGGGGGCGCGCCCCGCTCGCCCATGTGCCGAGCAACTCCCGGCCCACCAAGTGCATGTGCAGGTCCCTGGCCAGTTCGGGGCACTTACCGCTGAAGCGGCCGTTGGTGACGACGAGGACGACGTCGGCGCCGTGGAGCTGACGGGCCGTGCCGTTGACGCGCTGGAGGTCTGGCGTACCGACGGCGGACCCGGCGGCCCCGTCCCTGCGGTGCTTGCACTGGACGAGCCACTTGCGCCCGTACGGGTCCGTGGCGAGGACGTCGGCGCCCCGGTCGTTCGCGCCGCCGACCTGCCGGGCGTCCGCGCACCCGTCGCGGAGCAGCAGGTCCCGCACCGCGTACTCGAACTCCCGGTGCCCCAGCGCGTCGAGCGTCCCCAGTTCGAGCCGCAACGCCCGCTGCCGCACCCGCTCCCACCGCACCCGCTCGGCCCGCCGCCGCAGTACGACCGCCCCCACGGCCACCCCGACGAGCGCGAGCCCGGCCGGCAGCCACCAGTGGGCGGCGAGCCAGCGGAGGAGGGCGAGGAGCAGGAAGAGGCCCAGGACGGCGAGGCCGGCGAAGCCGAGTGCGTCGTCGCGGCGCGGGGAGCGACGGCCGGAGCGGCGTGCGGGGGAGCGGCGAACCGGTGGCCGTCGGCGCGCGGGAGACCGTCGTCGGGCGGGAGGACGGCGGCCCGGGGGAGTGCGGCGGCGCGCGGGACTGCGGCGGCTCACCGCTCCCACCGCACCGGGTACGAGACCGTCCACGTCGGCTCGGGCCGGGGCTGCGGCGAGGGCTGCCGTACGGGGTAGGAGGCCGTCCAGCGCGGCTTTGGCCGGTCGCTCACGCGGGGCGCGCCCGGCGCCCCGGGCCGCGGGCCTCCGCCGTTCGCCGCGCCGCCGAGGGCCACCACGGCCACCACGCCCAGGAAGATCAGCGTCTGCCGCCCGGCCCCGGCGGGCGAGCGCCAGTGCCCGCGCACGACGGTCCCGTCCCGCCGCACGTACCGTTCGATCCAGCCCACGCGCCCCCCTCACCCCCGACAGCACCGCACCTCGCCATGACACCACGTGAGAGGGGGAACGCGGAAGGTGACATCGGTGCGGGCCCGGTGCGGGGGCGGGGCGCGGTACGGGGCGCCTCCGTGCGTACGCCCCCGCGCGCGCGTCCCCCGGCCACCCTCAACTGCCCTGCTCTGCCTGGCACATCACGACCCCGGCGGGCGCGATTCCCCCACGCTGACCCGCTCCAGGCTCCGTACGAGCTGTACGGCGACGACGGCCCCGAGCCTCGGGTCGCCGCGCGGCACGTAGTCGAGCACGGGCGGCCGTTCCAGGTCGTCGAGGTCGTACACGTACCCCTGCACGCCCGAGACCGGCGCCCGCAGCACCCATGCCACGGTCCACCCCCGCACCCGCCGCAGCCCGTCGCACCACAGCGGTCCGGTCCTCAAGTGCTCCGCGCACACGGGCGGGTTGGCCTCCAGCGCGTACCGCCACTCGCCCGCCTCGCGGACGGGTAGCAGCGTCTCGGGCGGCGCGTACGGCAGCAGGTACGCCGTGCCGCGCCCCGGTACGTGCAGCGAGGGCCGCCCGCACACCTGGCAGCGCAGGCGCGCCATGAGCAGCCGTTGCCGCCGCCCGTGCACCTCCGCGTACCGCTGACGCGTATCGCCGTCGACCCGGGGCGCGTACGGCAGCCACAGGACCCCGCGTTCGTCCCGGTCGCCACGCGTCTCCCCGCGCAGGGCGAGACGCCCCTCCCGGACGAGGAGGCGCGGTGGCGCGGGCAGCAGCGCGCGCTCCGAGTCGTAGGGAGCGACGAGGACTTGGAGCCCCGTGAACTCGTCCGGCAGCCGGGGCACTTCGTTCACGGCCGGTCTCCCTCGAAGGCGCAGGCGGGCGAGCCCGTCGCCGGCGCGGCGCGGCGCAGCGTGAAGAGCGGCCGTACGTGCAGGAGCAGCCACAGCCGGTCCGTCGCCATCCGCACCCAGTCCCGGTACACGACCGCCTGCGTACTCAACGCCCTTTCGTCGTACGTCAGTACGGCGTGCGCCTCGCCGCGCCGCAGCGCCGTCGTGACCTCGCCCCACCCCGCCCGCCTCCCGAGCGGCCCGCCCTCGTCCCAGTGAGCCGCCCCGCACAACCACCCCAGGGCGAAGGCGTGTTCGGCGAGCAGAAGCAATTCGCCGTCCGGGCGCCCCTCCCTCCCGGTCGCGTACGGGATGACGCGCGGCGCCCACCCCTCCGCCCGCGCGGCCCCGAACGTCTGTCGCACGAGCCCCAGCCGTACGCGGTGCGCCTCGCTCCACAACAGCGGCGAGCCGGTCAGCGCGGGCCAGACGAGCCCGCCGGGCGGCGGGGGAGGAAACGCGGGCGGCGGAGAGGGAGCGGCGGGAGGCTCGGGACGAGGAGAGGTTTCGGGCATGGGTGTGCTCCTGCTTTGCGGCGCATGACGAAACATAGCGACATGTACGAACCATCGGGAACGCCGGTTCGATACCGGTTCGAGGTCTCTGTCAACTACCGTGCTGCCGGGCGCCGATCACGAGCAAGCGAATCGGCGGCCGCAAGTGCGCTTCACCTCGGATTGGCATATGCGGCTCTGTACGGGACGCGCCCCGCGTGTGCAGAGGGGTGTCACAATCTGCGAGCAGGCCGCGTGTGATGGTCACGCAACCAGAAAGGCCGGGCCATGGCTGGGAGAGGACAGAGCCGAAGTGGCGGCGCCCTGCGCGCCGAACTCGCGGCTTACCTGCTCGCCGCACGCAAGAACACCTACGTCGACGGCTCCCCGATGACACGCAAGCAGGCCGCCGCCGCGCTGCGTCGCCAGAAGATAAGCGAATACGGGCTGGTGCGGATCGAGGGGGCGATCACCCGCATCAGGACGAAGTCGGTGCTGGAGGCGATGCTCGATCTCTACGAGGTCGGGGACGCGCAGCGGGAGCAACTGTGCGAGCTGTGGGCGCGGGACCGGAGCACGGAGGACTGGATCACGGCGTACCGGCCTGTCATGTCGGCGGGTATGACGACGTACGTGGGGCTGGAGGCGCAGGCGGAGGAGATCAAGCTGTACCAGCCGGTCACCGTGCATGGCCTGCTCCAGACGGAGCGCTACACGCGAGCCGTGTATGGGAACGGGCAGCGGGTGAACGATGTACAGATGAGCTTCATCAAGACGCACGTTGAACTTCGTCGGGAGCGGAAGCGCCGAGTCTTCCAGCGGCAGCCAAGGCCGGTGCGGATTCGGGCGGTGCTCAGCGAGGCCGCGTTGCGGACTTTGGTGGGCAGCGTGGGGACCATGCGGGAACAGTGGGAGGAGATCGCTATGCTCTCTCGGCTTCCGCACGTGCAGATTCAGGTACTTCCGCTGTGGAGCGGAGGACAGATGCACCGCGAGTACCACGACTTCGCGATTCTCACCTTGGAGCCGCCCCTCCGGCCCCATATCCAGGTGGACACGCCCTGGGGGGCCGTGAGTACATCCGACAAGGAGAGCGAAGTGCAGCGCTTCGAGCGTGCCTTCGCTGAGATGTCCAGCTACGCGCTGGCGCCGGAGGAGACTTCGGAGTACCTGCATCAACTCAGCAAGGAGATCGACAAACCGTGACCAGCACCAAGCGCCACGACGCCGCGCTCGTCTTCCGTAAGTCCTCGTACAGCAGCGGCAACACCGGCAATTGTGTCGAGGTCGCCCGCACGGCCTCTGCTGTGTGGGTCCGGGACTCCAAGGACTTGGCTCGCCCCGCTTTCCGTATCGCTGCGGCGGCTTGGGAGGCGTTCCTGCCGGAAGCGCGTTGAGCGGAGGGGATTTCGGGGCTCGCTCGCTGGGCAGCTTCCTCGGAGCCTGAAGTGAGGGAGCCCCGGAATGCCCGTTTCCCAGCGCTGCCAGCGCCCGCCACTCGTCTTCCGCAAGTCCTCGTACAGCAGCGGCGACACAGGCAACTGCGTTGAGGTCGCCCGTACCCCCTCCGCTGTCTGGGTGCGTGACTCCAAGGACCTCACTCGCCCGGCCTTCCAGGTGGGCGCGGCGGCCTGGGCGGCGTTCCTGCCGGAAACGCGTTGAGCTGAGGGGATTTCGGGGCTCGCTCACTGGGCAGTTCTCTTGGAGCCCGAAGTGAGGGAGCCCCGGAATGCCCG
This sequence comes from Streptomyces sp. NPDC088923, assembly GCF_044749745.1. Classification (NCBI taxonomy): domain Bacteria; kingdom Bacillati; phylum Actinomycetota; class Actinomycetes; order Kitasatosporales; family Streptomycetaceae; genus Streptomyces; species Streptomyces sp. NPDC088923. The sequence continues at coordinate 290,009 of NZ_JBIVIO010000002.1, forward strand.
TTTCCCCGCGCTGCCAGCGCCCGCCGCTCGTCTTCCGCAAGTCCTCGTACAGCAGCGGCGGCAGCGGCAACTGCGTCGAAGTCGCCGTCTCTGACACACGCGTTCACGTCCGCGACTCCAAGGATCTCGACCGCTCCGCCTTCCGGATCGGTCCGGTGGCCTGGGCAGCATTCCTGTCCGGGGGACTGGGGGAGTGACGGCCGATGCCGGTTCCGGCGTGGTGTGGGAAACGTGGCGCGATCTGGAACGCGGCGGGCTTCTTCCCCTTCAAGAGGAACGGCTGCCCGTCTTCGAGCGGACTCGGCGCTTTCGCACGTACTCGCCCACCCTCGTGTGCGGGCTCTTGCAGACCGCCGCCTACACCGAGGACGTCTTGCGCAACGTCCGCACGCGGCGCGACGTCCCGGACGACGTCATGGAGGCCGTCGCCTCGCGGATGGCACGGCAGCGCGTGCTTCTCGACCGAGGAAAGGAGTTCGCGTTTGTCATCGAGGAACACGTGTTGCGCAATGCCGTCGGCGATGCGCGGACGCAGATCGAGCAACTCGACCGCCTGCTGACGACGGCCGAACTGCCGCACGTGCGGCTCGGGATCGTGCCCGGTGGGCTGGGGCGGGCGCGCGTCGCCCCCGAAGGGTTCTGGGTCTACGACTCCGATGCGGCCAGTGTGGAACTGGTCTCCGGCTACCTCAGACTCACCGCTCCCGCTGACGTACAGGCGTACGCCGACGTCTTCGCGGAGCTGGACGGGATGGCCGCGCACGATGACGCGGCCCTGGCGCTCATCGCGCGCGCCCGCGCCGCCTTTGCGTGAGGCGGTGGACCGTCCGTCCTCGCCCGCCCGCGCCGCTCTCCGCTCCTGACGCCCGGCGAAAGGGCGAGGTGAGGTGTGCTGGCGAGCTGACCGAGGCGGTCCGCGCCCCACCCGCCGCAACCGCGCCCCTCCCCGTCACTCCCGCGAGCGGTGGTCCAGGTCCGTCAGCTCTTGGGCGAAGGTGAGGTTGAGCGGTTCGGGGCCCACGTACCGCTGGCAGGGGCAGTCTCTCGCCTCGTACCGCTCCGGCTTGTTGTCCGCGTCCCAGGCGACGGCCGTCCGTACCGTCTCGTGGCAGTGGCCCTCCGTGTCGTGCGTCGCGAGGTGGTGTCCGCAGCCGCACACCGGCTCGGGCGGCCGGGCGGCGTCGAGCCGCGCCCGTTCGCCGCGCGCCTTCGCCTCCGCGAGTTCGAGCCTGCGCTTGTGGCGCGTCCGCAGCGCCCTGCGCGCGCGCTCACCGATCCCGCCGCCCCCGAAGACGACCACGAAGAACAGCACCCACAACCACGTACTCACGTGCCCAACCCCCCGTCCGGCATGGATGGTTCGAGTCTACGCGCGGGGAGGCGAGGGGGCGGGGTGCCGACCGGCGTACGGGGCCGCCCCCTCCCCTCACCGCCCTCGCCGCCCCCACCACACCGCCAGCCCGCCCAGCACCACCCCGCCCGCCGCGAAGGCCGCCCGCGGTCCCGCCGCCGTCGTCAGCGCGCCCGCGAGCACCGCTCCCGTCGCGCTCGCGAGCCCGCACACCGCCGCCCCCGCGACCCCCGCCCGCCCCATCAGCTCGACCGGGGTCCGCCGCTGCCGTTCCGTCTGCGCGTGCACGTTCCAGGCGCCGAAGCCGAGGCCGTACGTGAAGAGCGCGACGCCCGCGAGGAGCGCGCCGTGCGCCGTCGCGGCCAGCGCGGACGCCAGCGCCGCGCACCACGGTGCCGCGCGCAGCACGCCCCGTACCGGCAGCCGGGGCGCCACCAGCGCGCCCGCGAGCCCGCCCACGGCGAAGGCCGCGACCAGGAGCGCGTACCCGAGGTCGCCGAGCCCGAGCACCCTCCCCGTCCACACCACGAGCATCGCCGCGAGACCGTCCGTGACCAGCGAGAACGTGGCGCTGCCGAGCAGCGAGCGGCGGATGGCCCGGTCCCGCGCCACGAGCCGGAGGCCCGCCAGCGCCTCCGCCCGTACCCGGCCCCCGAGCGGCGGCGCGGGCGGCCTGCCCGGCAGCGTCGCGCACGCCACGAGCCCCGCCGCGAGCGCGAAGCTCACCGCGTCCGCGCCGAGCGGCACGGCCGCGCCCGCGCCGAGCAGAATCGCCCCCAGCGGCGGTCCGAGCAGCGTGTCGCTGAGGATCGCGGACGACTGGAGACGGGAGTTGGCCGCCGCCAGCCGGTCCGTGCCGACGAGCGCGGGCACCGCGCCCGCGCACCCCGCCGCGTACAGGACCTCCCCGCAACCGAGCAGGAACGTGACGACGGCGAGCAGCCCCACCGAGGACTGCCCCGAGGCGACCGCCCAGGCGAGGAGCCCCGCGAGCAGCGCGCGGCCCGCGTCGACCCCGACGAGTACCGGACGCCGGGGCAGCCGGTCCGCGAGCAGCCCGGCGAGGGGACTGAGCAGCCAGGAGACGTGCCCGGCGACCGCGACGAGGGCGATGAGCCGGGGATCGCCGGTCACGCGCGAGGCGAGCAGCGGCATCGCGACGAACCGGATGCCGTCACCGAGCGCGGAGACGGTGACGGAGGCCCACAGCAGCCGGAAGGCGAGGGCGCGGGAGCGGGCGGGAGCGAGCGTGGCCATGGTGTCCCCCCTAGAACATGAACATGACTCGTGTTCATGTTTGACTGGCCCGCTCCTCCCGTCAACCCCTCTCCTGTGCCACGCTGACCCCATGGCCGAGACCGCACCCCCCGCCGCGAGCGACCGCACCCCGGCACCGGCCCCCGCGCCCGCCACTCCCGCCGCCGCGCCCCACGCCGAGCCCTCCGCCCCGCCGCCCGCCCCGCCCCTCGCCGCGCGCGAGCGCCCCCAGCAGCGCCGCAGCAAGGAGAAGGTCGCCCGGATCAAAGCCGCGACCATGCGTCTGCTGGACACCCGCCCGTACGGCGAGATCACGACGAAGCACATCGCCGCCGAGGCCGGGATCTCCGTCGGGGCCCTCTACCGCTACTTCCCGGACAAGGAAGCCGTCGCCGCCGCGCTCGCCCGCGAGTTCCAGGACAGCCACGTCACGCTCGTCGCCCGGCACACCGCCGAACGCCCGCCCGGCGAGACCGTCGAGGGCCTGATCCGCCGCCTCGTCGCGGCCTTCGCCGAACGCTTCCGGACCGAGCCCGGCTTCCGCAGCCTGTGGCTCGCGGGCCCGCCGCGCCTCCCCGAGGCCCGGGAACTGAGCGACGGGGCCAACGCGCGCGTCGCCGCCCTCGTGCACCGCGCGCTCTCCACGCACTACGGCCTCCCCGCCACCGACGAGGCCGAGCGGCGGGTCGCGATGGCCGTCGACGCTCTCGACGACCTGCTCCAGCGGGCCTTTCGCGAGGACCCGCGCGGCGATGACTGGGTCCTCACCGAGGCGGCCCGCATGATGGCCCTCTACCTCACGACGCCACCGAAGGCCGAGAACCCGAGCGAGCACCCGATCGAGGAGCCGACCGCATGAGCAGCAGCAGCCCCGTCCACTGGGGGTACGCCTTCGTCGACCGCCCCCGCGCCGGTGCCGACCGCGACCGCGCCTTCTGGGCCGCCGTGACCGGCACGGAGGTCTCCGAGCCGCGCGGCGCGGAGGGCGAGTTCGTCACGTTCCTGCCGCCCGAGCCCTACGACGCCGTCCTCAAGCACCAGTCGCTGCGCGAGGGCAGGGGCGGTACGCACCTCGACCTCGGGGTCGCGGACGTCGAGGGCTTCGCGCGGAACGCGGCTGGGCTCGGCGCCCTCACGGAGCACGAGGAGCCCGGCCTCGTCGTGCTCCGCAGCCCCGCCGGTCTCCCCTTCTGCGTCGTCCACGACGACGGGCTCAACGTCCCCCCGCCGAGCTTCGGCGGCGCGCGCCTCGACCAGGTGACGCTGGACATCGGCCCTTCGGCGTACGAGGACGAGGTGGCCTTCTGGACCGGCATGACCGGCTGGGAGGCCGAGCCGACCAACCAGGACGAGTACCAACACCTGCGTACGGCACGGGACTTCCCCTTCCGCATCCTCGCCCAGCGCCTCGCGAAGGACCGCCCCGCCGGCGCCCACATCGACTTCGCGACAGCCGACCGCGAGGCGGCCCGCGCCCGCCACGAACTCGCGGGCGCCACCTACGTACGCGAAGGCGCGGAGTGGCACGTGATGCGCGACACGGCGGGCATCGAGTACTGCCTGACGGACCGCTCGCCGGAGCAGTGAGGGGGCGGGCGCGAACGCCCCCCGTCCCAGCGCTTCCGTCCGAGCCCTCCGCCTAAGCTCTCCCGCATGGTCTCCGTAGTGCAGAACGTGGCGATCGACTGCGCCGACGCGTACGCCCTCGCGTGCTTCTGGAGCGAGGTGACGGGCCGCCCCCTCGACCCGGACTGCGCCCCCGGCGACCGCGAGACGGCGGTGCTTCTCGCTGAGGGCCCGATGCTGTACTTCAACGAGGTGCCCGAGCCCAAGACCGCGAAGAACCGCGTCCACTTGTGCCTGCGCCCCGAGACCACCCGCGACGCGGAGGCCGACCGCCTGCTCGCCCTCGGAGCCACCCTCGTCGCCGACCACCGCCGACCGGACGGTTCGGGCTGGCTCGTCCTGGCCGACCCGGAGGGAAATGAGCTGTGTGTACTGCGGGGGGACGCGGAGCGGGCGGGCTGAACCCCGGGCGGGCCGGAAGGGCTGAACCGGCGGGTTCGGGCGGGCGGGGAGCTGGGTGCGTCGCGTGCCCCGGGTGCGCCGAAACCCCCTACCGCCTCCGCCGCGCGCCTTGTTACTCTCCCCGCGACCCAGGGCATGCCCGCTCTCTCCGTGGAGCCGACTGCCGTTAGGGCCGGTGCGTCCGTGCCGGTCCTGCGCCGACCGGCAGGAGAGTGTCGTGACGACCGTCCGCACCACCATTCCGCGCGCGAGCGGCGTGCTCGGGGCCGCCACCGCGTGTTACGCGCTCGCCATGTCCGTGTTCGGGACGACGACCAGTCTCTTCCTCGCCGACGAGGCCGGCGCCGGGCCCGGGCGGGTCGGGTTGTACTTCGTGCTGAGCGCCGTCGTCTCCGTGGGGCTCGGGCTCACCGTCGGGCGGTGGTCGGACCGGCTCACCGACCGCAGGAACGTGCTCGTCATGGCCGCGCTCGCCGGGGCTGCGGGAGCCGGTGGCTTCGCGCTCGTACGCCAGTACGCGCTCGTGTGCGCGATCGGCGCGCTGCTCGGCGGGCTCGCCCAAACGTACGCGTCGCAAGTGTTCGCGTACGCCCGGGAGTTGTCGGAAATCACCGGCAGATCCCTCACACGCGGGACCGCCTCCGTGCGGGCCGTGTTCTCGGCCGGATGGGTGCTCGGGCCGCCCGCCGGGCTCTTCCTGCTCACGCGGACGGGGTTCGGGGCGCTGTACGCGGGCCTCGCCGCGCTTCTCCTGCTCGCCGCGCTCCTCGCCCGCTGGGTGCTGCCGCGCGTGCCCCGCGCGCATGCGCCCGCCACCAGTTTGCGTGACGCGCTCAACCAAGTGCCGCGACGCACCTGGCTGTTGCTCGGTGCCGCCACGGCCGTCAACGTCGCGGACGGTATGTACCTCATCGCGCTCGCCCCGTACGCCACGCACGAACTCGGCCTGAGCGCCACGCTCGTGGGCCTGCTCGCGGGGACGTGCGCGGCGCTGGAGATACCGCTGCTCATCGGCGTGGGCAGGCTCGCCGGGCGGCTCGGTGAGGAACGGCTCGTGCGGGGTGCCGCCGTGCTCGCGGCGGGGTTCTTCGTCCTCATGCCGTTCGCCGCGTCCGGTCCGTACCTGCTCCTCCTCCAGGTGCCCAACGCGCTGTGGACCGCCGTGCTCGTGAGCCTGCCCATGGTTCTCGTGCAGCGCGAGATCCCGGGCGGGGCGGGGACGGCCGCCGCGCTCTTCTCGGCGACCTTCCCCGTCGCCCAGCTCCTCTCCGGCGGCCTCACCGGGCTCGTCGCCGCCCACAGCGGCTACCGGGGCACCTTCTGGTGCGGGGCGGCGCTGAGCGCGCTGGCGTGGGTGCTGCTGCGGGCGCGGCGCAAGGCGTGAGGCCCGGCGCGGGTCTTCCCTCAGCCCGTACCGCGTCTACCGGGCGCCGCGTTCCTCGCCGGAGGGCTCGACCGCCGTGGACGGCGCGAGCGTCTCCGTCGGCTCGAAGTCCTCCGACGGGCCGAAGACGATGTCGAGGACGTGGCTCATGCGGACGTCGTAGGTGTGGGTGCCGGGGGTGACGAGCTGCTCGGCCCTGTCGTACTTCCAGCCGTTGTTCACGCCCTGGTAGTGGCGGTGGTGGATCAGGTCGTTCTTCCGCGCGTTCGCGCCCGCGACGCTGTGCACGCGCCACTGCGTGGACCGCCAGTCCACGACGCCGGGCAGGACCGCCCACTTGACCGTGGTGGTGCCCTTCGCGCGGTGGCGGTAGTCGGTGAAGCGGCGCTGGCGCGCGGGGTCCATGGGCTCCGCTGTCGCCTTGGCGATCCAGCGGCCGTCGAACATCACGGCACCCGCCTCCGACTCCTGCGCGTGGTCGAAGACCGAGCGCGCGTCGTCGCACAGGACCAGTTCGTCGATGTCCACGCTGACGACCCCGGCCGCCTGGGAGAGGTAGCGGAAGCGGCCGTGCTCCAGGAGCCCGTACTGACAGTAGTCCGAGTCCCAGACCTCGTTCGGGCCGCAGTTGGGCCCCCAGGGGTAGCGCCAGTCCACGACGACGGCCGTCGTGATGCCCTCCACCGCCGCGATCGCGTCGGCCACGTCCTGCGGCGTGTAGCGCGTCGAGCCGTTGTCGTAGAACACGACCCCCGTCACGCCGTGGACCAGGTGGTAGTACTGGAGGAAGTCCTGAATCCAGACGAGGTCGTTGTCCTTGGACTTCGTGATGAGCGTCCGCTGCCCCGCGAAGAGCCCGGACTCGTCCGGTGAGATCTCCGCGCTGAACCGCTCGTCGCCGAGGCCCAGGGTCAGGCGTTGCCCCGGACCCGCGTTCCTGATGCGGGAACGCTGGGTCCTGCCCCAGTCGGAGAGCGAGACGGCCGCGCCGACGTCCTTGCCGTCCACCCGCCAATCGGCCTTCTCCAGCGGCTCCTTGAGGTTGTTGAGCGGTGGCCCCGAGAGCCAGACGTCCGCGCCCAGCCGGAACGCGTCGTAGAACAGGGTGCGGCTGTCGAACTTCTCCAGGTAGTCCGGCTGTTGGTCCTCCGGCTTGCGGGGCGGCACGCGGCGCAGCGGGGAGTCCCCGGGGAGCGTGATCCCCGAGGGCCGTACGACCTTGACGGTCTTCTGCTCCGGCTGCCCGACCGAGCGCCGTACGTCCCAGGCCGCGCGCGCCTCGCGGAGCGGCTGGAGGAACTCGTCGAGCGTGAGCGCGCCCGGGGGACGGGGGCGCTCCGCCTCCAGGCGGGTGAGGCGCCGGTCGAGCGCCGCGAGGTCGGCGGGCGGCAGCGCGGTCGTCTCGGTCCCGTTCGCCGGTCCGGTTCCTGTCTCGCCGAAGGCTCCAGTGGTCACGTTCGCTCCTGTTCCGGAGAGTGCCCCTCCCGGCCCGGTGCGCGCGGTGCGCGGCTCGCGGTGTGCGGCTCGCGGTGCGCACCGGAAGGAGGGCGCGGAGAGGGTCGGGTCGTGCGTTCCCACTGAATATCGCCGCCGCGTGCGGGCGGCACGGCGGGCGGGCGGGGAGAGGGCCGATCGGGGGAACCGGGCGGGTCGTACGAGTGGATTCCCGGGCGGGCGCGGTGCGGGTCCGCCGGGGGTGTGCGGGTCTGTCCTACGCGGCCGGGGCGGCGAGCCCGCGCGCTGTCTCGCTCTCGCCCGTGACCCGTACGAGCCCCTCCTTGACGGCCTCCGGCAGCGTCAGCGTGCCCTCGCCCAGGGCGCGGCACGTGTCGGCATCCATGTGCAGGCGCGCGTCGGGGGCCTCGGCGGGGCCCTCGGCGTAGGGCGGGTGGGTGTCGGGGGTGTGCGGGCGGAGGTGGAAGAGGCCCTCGGGGAGTTCGATCTCGACGACGGCGGGGCCCGGGAGCGTGCCGGCGAGCGGGGTGAGGAGGGGGAGCGCGAGCCAGTGGGCGCGGACCGCGTCGGTGGGGCGGCGGCTCGTGAGGTCGGGGGCGCCCCAGGCCGCGAGCGCGGTGAGCACGGGCAGCAGCTCACGGCCCCGGGCGGTCAGCTCGTAGACCGAGGCGGAGGAGGGGGCGGGGAGTTTGCGACGGGTCGCGAGGCCGTCGCGCTCCATGTCGCGCAGGCGGGTCGCGAGCATGTCGGTGCTCACGCCGGGGAGGTCGGCGAGCAGATCGGTGTAGCGACGCGGGCCCGCGAGCAGTTCCCGTACCACCAGCAGGCTCCAGCGGTCGCCGACCGAGTCGAGGGCGCGCGAGAGAGCGCAGTACTGGTCGTAGCTGCGGCGGCGGGGCTGCGGCTGCCGGGCTTGCGACTGCCGGGTCTGCGTCTGTCGGGTCTGCGTCTGACGTGGCATGAGTCGCAGTCTAGACACAGGGTTGGACTTTCCAAGTGCCCGCTTGGTAAAACCAAGCATCACAGTTTCCGTGGAGGCATCGATGGAGTTCCGGCAGTCGAACAAGCTGAACGGGGTCTGCTACGAGATCCGGGGCCCGGTGATCGAGCAGGCGAACGCGCTGGAGGAGGCGGGCCACAGTGTGCTGCGGCTCAACACGGGCAATCCCGCGCTCTTCGGCTTCGAGGCGCCGGAGGAGATCGTCCAGGACATGATCCGGATGCTCCCGCAGGCCCACGGCTACACCGACTCGCGCGGTGTCCTCTCCGCGCGCCGTGCCGTCGCCCAGCGGTACCAGGCGCTCGGCGTCGAGGGGGTGACAGTCGACGACGTGTGGCTCGGCAACGGCGTCTCCGAGCTCATCACGATGGCCGTGCAGGCGCTCGTCGAGGACGGCGACGAAGTCCTCGTGCCCGCACCGGACTTCCCGCTGTGGACCGCCGTCGTCACGCTCTCGGGCGGCAAGGCGGTGCACTACGTGTGCGACGAGTCCGCCGAGTGGAATCCTGACCTCGCCGACATGGAGTCCCGGATCACCGACCGCACGAAGGCGATCGTCCTCATCAACCCCAACAACCCGACGGGGGCGGTGTATCCGAAGGAGATCGTCGAGGGCGTGCTCGATCTCGCACGGCGCCACGGGCTGATGATCCTCGCCGACGAGATCTACGACCAGATCCTGTACGACGACGAAGTGCACCACAGCGCGGCGGCGTTGGGCCCGGACGTGGTCGTCCTCACGTTCAGCGGGCTCTCCAAGACGTACCGCGTCGCCGGGTTCCGGTCCGGGTGGCTCGTCGTGAGCGGGCCGCGGCAGCACGCGCGGGACTACCTGGAGGGGCTCCAGATGCTCGCCTCGATGCGGCTCTGCGCGAACGCGCCCGCGCAGTACGCGATCCAGGCGGCGCTCGGGGGGCGGCAGTCCATTCGCGAACTCACCTCGCCCGGCGGGAGGTTGCGGGAGCAGCGGGACCGGGCCTGGGAGAAGCTGAACGAGATCCCCGGCGTGAGTTGTGTGAAGCCGAAGGGGGCGCTGTACGCGTTTCCGCGGATCGATCCGGCGGTGCATCCGATCGTGGACGACGAGCGGTTCGTGCTCGATCTTCTGCTGCGGGAGAAGATCCAGGTGGTGCAGGGGACGGGGTTCAACTGGGGGCGGCCTGATCACTTCAGGATTCTGACGTTGCCGTATGCGGATGATCTGGAATCGGCGATCGGGCGGATCGGGCGGTTTCTGGCGGGGTACCGGCAAGCGGTTTGAGTGGGGCCGGGGCGCGGGCTCGGCCTCGCGGGGCTCCGCCCCGGGCCCCGATTCGGGGCTCCGCCCCGGGCCCCGCTCCTCAAGCGCCGGAGGGGCTGCGTTTTTCGGCCCGGGGGGGAGGGCTGGCCCGGATCGCGGTGGGCCTCGCGGGGCTCCGCCCCGGGCCCCGCTCCTCAAGCGCCGGAGGGGCTGCGTTTTTCGGCCCGGGGGGGGAGGGCTGGCCCGGATCGCGGTGCGCCTCGCGGGGCTCCGCTCCTCAAACGCCGGAGGGGCTGAATTTGTGGCCCGGTCAGGCCAGTCCCGTCTTCAGCCCCGCCCCGCACAACGGGATCACCGCCTCCCGCTCTCCCACCGCCCCCTGCCGGACCGCCGCCCAGCACGCCACTCCCGTTGCTTCCACGTACAGGCCCTGGCGGGCCAAATCCGCCTGGGCCGGGGCGATCGCGGATTCCGGGACCGTGTGGAAGGCGCCGTTCGTTGCCCGTACCGCCGCGAGGATCTGGGCAGCCCGGGGTGGGCGGGGGATCGCGATGCCCTCGGCCAGGGTGGGGGTGGCGGGGGTGTCGCCCGTGACGTCGTCCAGGCCCTCGCGCCATGCCCTCGCCAGCGGGGAGACCGCTTCGGCCTGCACGGCGTGCAGGGCCGGGCGGCGCGGGATCAGGCCCGCTCCGTGCAGCTCCTCGATCGCCAGGTGCGCGCCGAGCAGCAGGGTGCCGTTGCCGACCGGGACCACGAGGGCCTCGGGGAGCCGGCCGCCGAGTTGTTCCCACAGCTCGTGCACGTACGTCTTCGTGCCCTGCGTGAAGTACGGGTGGAAGACGTGGCTCGCGTAGAAGACGCCGGGCTCGTCAGCGGCGGTACGGGCCGCGCGCGCCGTCGCCTCGCGGTCGCCGGGGACGCGGACGACGCGGGCGCCGTGCGCGGCGATCTGCTCCGTCTTCTTCGGGGACGTCGACTCCGGCACGTACACCGTGCACCGCAGTCCGGCGCGGGCGCAGTAGGCCGCCACCGACGTACCGGCGTTGCCGCTGCTGTCCGCCAGGACCTCGCGCGCGCCCAGGAGCTGGGCCAGGCCCACGAGGAGGACCGCGCCCCGGTCCTTGAACGAGAGCGTCGGCATGAGGAAGTCCAGCTTCGCCGAGACCCGATCGGTGAGCCGCACGAGCGGGCTGCCGCCCTCCCCGAGCGAGATCCCGGGCGCCGCGGGCGGCAGGACGCCCGCGTACCGCCACAATGAAGTCGTCGGCCCGGCCGGGGACTTGGGCACGGGGTGGAAATCGAGGTCCAGGGGGCCCGCGCAGACCGGGCAGCACCAGCGCGGGTCCGCGAGCGGGACGCGGGTGCCGTCGCGGGGGCAGAGACGGTCGGGCAGGTCGGCCAGGCGTGCTGCGGCGGAGGTCATGGGAGTGAGCCTAGAAGCGGAGGGACCGCACGCTGTGTGAGGGGGAACTTCCCCGCGCGGGTTTTCCGGCGGCCTTTAGCGGACAGGAAGTCCCTGCGCAAAGCCTCTTCATCACATCGGGTGAAACTTTGGCCTCCGCTTGCGGGCGACAACTTTCGGTTGTCACGCTGTGGCCGTCTGTCAACCTGATCGGAGTGGCTTGTGACTTTCGGTGAGCAGCCGGCGTATCTGCGGGTCGCGGGGGATCTCCGGCAGAAGATCGTCGACGGTTCGCTCCCGCCGCACACCCGGCTTCCCTCGCAGGCGCGTATCCGCAAGGAGTACGGGGTCTCGGACACCGTGGCCCTGGAGGCGCGCAAGGTGCTGATGGCCGAGGGGCTCGTGGAGGGGCGATCCGGCTCGGGGACCTACGTACGCGAGCGCCTCGAACCGCGGCGGATCGCGCGCTCGGGCTTCCGCGCCCCGGCCGGGGCCTCGACCGCGTTCCGGCAGGAGCAGGCCGCGGAGGGGGCGCAGGGGTCCTGGGACGCGAGCAGCGCGCAGGAGCCCGCGCCCGAGGACATCGCGGAGCGGCTCGGGACCGAGCCGGGCGAGCGCGTCATGCGCACCCGCTACGTCTTCCGCGAGTCCGGGCGGCCGATGATGCTCTCCACCTCCTGGGAGCCGCTCTCGCTCACGGGCCGCACGCCCGTCATGCTGCCCGAGGAGGGGCCGCTCGGCGGCTGCGGCGTCGTCGAGCGCATGGCGGCGATCGAGACCGTCGTCGACAACGTGGTCGAGGAGGTCGGCGCGCGTCCCGGACTCGCCGAGGAACTGGCCCTGCTCGGCGGGGTGCCGGGACACGTCGTCATCGTCATCTCCCGTACGTACTACGCGTCCCAGCGCGCCGTGGAGACCGCCGACCTCGTCGTCCCCGCCGACCGCTACCGCCTCGCCTACCATCTGCCGGTCCGCTAGGCTCCGCCCCCGCGCCAAGTCCTGGCTTCAGGGGGCGCGTTGGGCGTGTGCGCCCCCGTGCGACCCCCGGGTTCCCCACGGGGGCCGGCCGGTTCACTTCCTCGTATCGTGCCAACTCGCATGCGGTGCGTGAAGGCGAGGGGTAGGGTCGGGCATATGCGAAACGGAGTTTCCACGGGGGGCGTCGCCAGGGTGGGACGCCAGGTCCGCAGGGCCGGCACGGCCGATCCCGTCGCCTCGTTGCCCTGGCAGTTGATACGGCGTGACGACGGCGAAGAGGACAGCTACCGCGTCGCCAGCTACGCCACCCGCGCCGAGGCCGAGCGCCGCGCCGACGGCCTCAACGCCCGCGTCCCCGCGCCCCGCGCGCTCTACGTCGTCGAGCACGCCGACGACCGGCCCCGCCCCGAAGGCGTCATCGGCGTACTGGACACGGACCCGCTCGGCTAGGACGTCGAGGACCCGCTCCGCCGGATCGCCGGAGCAGGGTCGACGACGCCCGGCGCCCGACGCCCGGCGCCCGGCGCCCGACGCCCGGCGCCCGGCGCCCCACGCCCGGCGCCGAGGCCGGAGGCCCGGAGCATCTAGAGTCGTCCGCCGGACGGACGGCGCCGACCGGGGCGCGGACCGGCGAGGGATGGTGCGAGCGGTGCTGATCGACACGGTGGCCTGGGTGCGGGTCGAGGGCGGGCGCGTGCTGTGCGCGCGGCCGCGCGGCAAGGACGTCTTCTACGTGCCGGGCGGCAAGCGCGAGCCCGGCGAGAGCGATATCGACGTCCTCCTGCGCGAGGCGGAGGAGGAGCTGACCGTACGGCTCGACGCCGCGAGCGCGCGCCACCTCGGCACGTACGAGGCCGAGGTGCCGGAGTCGCCCGGGACGTGGGTGCGGATGAGCTGCTGGACCGCCGAGCACAGCGGGGGCATCGCACCGAGCAGCGAGATCGAGGAGATCGCCTGGTTCACGCTCGCCGACCGCGCCGAGGTCCCGCCCGTCGACCGCCTCCTCTTCGACGAACTCGCCAGGCGGGGACTGCTCGACTGACGGCCACCCCCGCCGCTCCCGCGCGCCGGTCCCTCCTCCCCACCTTCCTCCCCGTCCACCGGGCGGGCTCCCCGTGCTGCGCCATTCGTGCCAACCCGCCGGGAAGTACGCGCGATTCCGTCTGAAAAGCGTGGCTTGGGGCTATTGATGGCGCAAGGGATTCTCCGCCAAGGGTCTTCTACGGTCTTTCTGGGGAAGTGATCGTCTTGATCGACACCGAGGGCGTGTGCGCCGAGTGGACCTTTCCGGCTGAGCCCGGGGTGGCGCGCAGGGCCAGGGACCTGACCCGCGAGCGCCTCACCGACTGGGGTCTCGCCGCGATGACCGACGTGACGATTCTCGTCGTCAGCGAACTCGTCACCAACTCCCTCAGATACGCCCACGGCCCCATCGGCCTGCGCCTCTCGCGCCGCAGGGACAGCCTCTTCGTCGAGGTCTCCGACCCCGTCACGCAGGGCCCCCGCGAACGCAGACCCCGCCACGACGAGGAACGCGGTCGCGGCATCCGGCTGCTCAGCAGACAGTCGCGGAACTGGGGGACGAGCGTGGACCCGGCGCGCACCGGCAAGACGGTGTGGTGCGAGCTGCCCATCCCGGTCGCCTGAACCTCCGTACGAATTCCGCACATTCGTCGCTTCCGTACGGCGCGAAATCGGCGCGGCGCAGGCTCCGCGTGCGCCCCGTGCCCCCGTACGCCTCCCCGCTTGCCGCCGCGCGCGCCTGTTCGCGCTCCTGTGCGACCCGCGCGAATCGCGCCGCCCTCGCGCCCGCCGTCGCGCCCTCCTCCGCGCGCGTCGGGACGACTGTGCGACGCGGGCGCGCAGCACGGACGCACGAGGCGGATTAGAGGAGGGGGCGGCTGGTTAGGAGAGAGGAAGTGTCGATCTCCAGGTCAGGGCCCAGGGCGGAAGCCGAGGCCGCGCGCGCGTGGGCGTGCGCGGCTGTCCTCGCGTGCGCGGGCGTGTGCGTGACGGGGGCCGGAAAGCGTCGGGATCGGCCGGTGATCGTGAAGGTCGTTGGGTGTCGCGCCGCGGTGCTGGATACTGCGGGAAGTTGCCGCCCGGAGCGCCCCCCGGTCGCGGTCGGCTGGAGGGGACGGTACGCGTGAGCGAGATACCTGCGAGGGCGGCGGGCCCCCGTCGTACCCCGGACGAGATCGTGTGGCAGAGCAACCCACCGGGCTCCATCTACGACTACATCAAGGTCGCCGCCTTCTCGATAGGGCCGGACGGCACCGTCGACCAGTGGAGCGAGCGGGCCGAACGGCTCTTCGGCATCGGCGCCGAGGACGTCGTGGGCCGCGATCCGGTGGAGGCCTTCGTGCCGCCGAGGCTGCGCGGCCAGGGGCATCGCAAGCTCGCCGAGGTCCTCGACGGCCGCGAGTGGACGGGGATCGTCCCCTTCCGCTTGCCCGCGGGACGGGCCCCGGCGGCCCGCGGAACCACGCTGGGTGAGGGGCCCGATCCCGTCGCGGCGGGCCCGGCCGCCGGCGGCGCGGGACCTGGTTCCGGCAGCCCTGATTCCGCTTCGGGACGCCTTCCCGCTCAGGAGGGCATCGCGGAGATCTACGTCATGCCCACGCGTACCGAGCACGGCGATCCGGCGGCTGTCTGCATCGCCGTGGACGTGCGCACGCTGCGCGGCATCGAGACGGACCTCGCCGCCTCGCAGGCGATTTTCGGCCAATCTCCCTTCGGTTTCGTGCTCTTCGGAACCGACTTGCGGATACGGAGGGTGAACGAGCGGTTCGCCTCCGTCTTCGGCCGCCCGGCCGCGTCGCACCAAGGGCGCGGCGCGGGGGACTACCTCGTACCGGCGGAGCGCGATCGCCTGGAGGCCGCGTTGCGGCACGTCCTGGAGAAGGGCGGGGCGCTCAACGACCTCAGCCTCACGGGCACGGCCCCCGGCGAGACCCAGCCCAGGCACTGGTCGCTCGACCTCTACCGCGTGCACAGCGGTACGGGCCGCCCGCTCGGCGTCGCCGCGCTCGCCACCGACGTGACCCGGCGCCAGGCCGCCGCGCGCGAGGCCGCGAGCGCCCGGCGCAACCTGGCTCTCCTCAACGAGGCCGGCTCGCGCATCGGCAATTCGCTCGACCTGGAGACCACCGCGCGCGAACTCCTCGACGTCGCCGTCCCCGGCTTCTGCGACCTCGCCTCGGTCGACCTCTACCAGGCACTGCTGATCGGCGACGAGCAGGCGCCCGGGATGGCGGACGGCAGCGCGGAGCTGCGCCGGGTCGCCTTCGCGAGCGCCGTCGCCGACGTGCTGCCGTTCCTGCGGCAGCGTGAAAGCGGCGGCGCGGTGCCCGGCACGGGAACGGGCGGACCGACGGCGAGTACGGGCGGACCCTCCGCGAGTACGGGCGGACCCACGGCGAGCACGGACGGTCCGGCGCGGCCCGTGCCGCCGGTGTCCACGCCGCCACCGCCCCGTACCGGCGCACCTCCCGGAGCACCCGCCGTTAACCCCGCCCCGTCCCCCGAGGCCCCCGCCGAGGCGAGCCCCGAGGACCGGATGCGCGAGTGGAGCGCCTCGCCCGCCGGGCCGTTCACGGTCGGGCGGCCCAGCGCGCCCGGCGAGGGACGGCGCGAGCGGGGCCGGCCCTGGTACGGGTACGGGCCGGGCCCCGAGGAGGCGCGGCGGCACGGGGCCGGGGCGGGCTCCGTCGACGTCGGTGCCGTGCACCGCTACCCCTCCGACTCGCCCCGTGCCCGCGTGCTGGGCACCGCGCGGCCCGAACTGCTGCCGGGCACGGACGGCGACCTCGTGCAGTCCACGCTCGCCGTGCCGATGGTCGCGCACGACAAGGTCGTCGGGCTCGCGCAGTTCGCCCGCACCAAGGGCAGCGAGCCCTTCGGCGAGCGGGACCGTGCCCTCGCCGTCGAACTCGCCAGCCGGGCCGCCGTGTTCATCGACAACGCGCGCCTGTACCGGCGCGAGCACGAACGCGCCCTGCTCCTCCAGCGCAGCCTGCTGCCGCCCGGCGAGCCGGAGGCGGCCGGGCTCGACATCGCCTGCCGCTACCTCCCGGGCAACGAGGCCACCGAGGTGGGCGGGGACTGGTTCGACGTCATCGAACTCCCCGGCCACCGCACGGCACTCGTCGTCGGGGACGTCATGGGGCGCGGGCTGCGCGCGGCGGCGGCGATGGGCGAACTGCGCACGGCCGTACGGACCCTCGCGCTGCTCGACCTCGAACCCGCCGAAGTGCTCTCGCACCTGGACGAGATCGCCCAGGGGCTCGGCTCGCCGCAGCAGACGACGCGCCCGGCCCGCCAGGATCAGGACACGGATCTCGCCGAGGTCTACCTCGCCACGTGCGTGTACGCGGTGTACGACTCCGTGACCCGCCGCTGCACCTTCGCCAACGCGGGCCACCTGCCGCCCGTCCTCCTGGAGCCGAGCGGCGCCCACCGGCCCGCGCTGCTCCTCGACGTGCCCCCGGGCATGCCGCTCGGCGTCGGCGGCGAGCCCTTCGAGGAGGTCACCGTCGAACTCCCCGAGGGCGCGCTCCTCGCGCTCTACACGGACGGGCTCGTCGAGTCCAGGCACCAGCCGCTCGACGAGGGCCTGCTCGCCTTCCGCAACGCCCTCACCGATCCCGGGCGTTCGCTGGAGGACATCTGCGACCAGGTCCTGCGGCGCCTCGACACGCACCACGGCGAGGACGACATCGCCCTCCTCATGGCGCGCGTGCAGGGCCTGCCCGCGGAGAACGTCGGCGACTGGACGCTGCCGCGCGATCCGCAATCGGTCGGCAGGGCCCGCGAGTACACGCGGGAACGGCTCGCGGGGTGGGGGCTCGAAGCCCTCGCCGACACCACGGAGCTGCTGGTCAGCGAGCTGGTGACGAACGCCCTGCGGTACGGGGACGGGGAGATCAGGCTGCGGCTGCTCCTCGACCGGACGCTCGTGTGCGAGGTGTGGGACGAGGGGCTCGTGCAGCCGAGGCGGCGACGCGCCAAGGACACGGACGAAGGAGGGCGCGGGCTCCAACTCGTCGGGCTGCTCGCCGCCTCCTGGGGCTCGCGCAGGACGCCGCACGGGAAGACGGTGTGGTTCGAGCTGGGGCTGCCGGACGGGGAGTCCGGTGGCGTGGACGCGGCGGAGGCGCTGCTGAGCCTGTTCTGACGCGGTCTCAAGACCCTCGGCGTGTCGGTTACTCTGTGCGACGCGCCGGGGGGTGGCTCCGGGCTCGGTGGGCCAGGAGGCGGGCGGATGCGGACGGAGACCGTGGAGCGGGGCGCGGACGGGGCGGAGGGGGACGCGCCGGGCATACCGCCGAAAGCCCGTGAACGCGGGCCCCGTTGGCTGCGGGTGCTGCGGTGGACAGCCCTCGGCGTGGTGCTGATCGTGCTGGTTCCGCTGCTCGCGGCGGGGACCTGGCTGCGGTTCTCGTACGCGGGGGAGCCGGGGGACGGGACGCGGACGCGCGGTCGTGACGCGCTGTGGCTCGGGCACGCGTGGGTCGACGGGCGCAAGGACGCCGGGGACCTCGACCGGCTCGTGGCACAGCTCCGGTACACCGGAATCCGCGATCTGTACGTGCACGCGGGCCCGCTGGAGCACGACGGCACGCTCCCCGAAAAGCTCTACCCGAAGGCGGCTTGGCTCGTCGGAGGACTCCACGAGCGCCTTCCCCGGCTCCGCGTGTCGGCCTGGCTCGGCGACGTGCTCGACACCGAGTCCCCCGAAGGGCTCAGCATGACGGACCCGAAGACGCGCGGCGCGATCCTCACCTCCTCGCGGCAGATACTCGACGCCGGATTCCAGGGCCTGCACTTCGACTTCGAGCCCCTCCACTCCGGCGACCGGGACTTCCTCGGCCTCCTCTCCCGCCTCCACACCCTCACGGCCGCCCGGCACGCACCGCTCTCCGTCGCCGCGCACCAGATCGACCCGCTCCCGAGCCTGCACACCGTCTTCGGCGCGGTCAGCGGGCACGAGAAGTACTGGAGCCAGTCCTACTTCGGGCAGGTCGCGCACCGCGTCGACCAGATCGCCGTCATGTCGTACGACACGGCGATGCCGCTGGAGAGCCTCTACGGGGGCTATGTGGCCCAGCAGACCGAACTCGCCCTCGAAGCCACCCCGCCCGAGACCGACTTGCTCATGGGCATGCCCTTCTACCACGAGAACAAGTTCGGCCACCGGGCCGCCGCCGAAACGGTGGCGGCCGCCGTGCGCGGCGCCCGCCTCGGCCTCGCGCGCACCGACCGCGAACGCGTCCGCTTCGGCCTCGCGCTCTACGTGGACTTCGCCGCGACGGAGGCCGACTGGAAGGCGTACCGCGACAGCTGGGGCGCGCCGGTCAACCGGCTGGGCTGAGGCGGCGAGGCCCCGGGGACGCGAGGAGGAGGTTCCTCGCGTCCCCGGGGCCGTGCCTCAGCTGTGGAGGCGGACCGGCAGCTCGTACAGGTCGTTCTGGGTGACCACCGGCTTGTTGCGCAACTCGCCCGGCGCGACCGCGAGGTCCAGGCCGGGGAAACGGGTGTACAGCGCCGGGAGGGCGACCCCCGCCTCCAGCCGGGACAGCGCCGCGCCGGGGCACACGTGCGGTCCGTGCCCGAACGAGATGTGCCGGGCCGCCGTCTCGCGGGTGAGGTCGAACTCGTTCGCCGAGGGGCCGTGGGCCTGCTCGTCGCGGCCGATCGCGGCGAACGACACGATCAGGGCGTCCCCGGCGGGCAGCACCTTGTCGCCGACGGGCACGTCCTCCGTGGCGAACCGGATCAGCACGTGCGAGGTGGGCGTCGACCAGCGCAGCGTCTCCTCGACCGCCGCCGACCAGTCGGCCTCGCCCGACAGGACCAGCTCGCGCTGCTCGGGGTGGGCGGAGAGATTGCGGACCGCGTTGACGATCAGGGAGATCGTCGTCTCGTGCCCCGCCGCCACCATCAGCTGGAGCGTGGAGACGATCTCCTGATCGGTGAGCCGGTCGCCGTCCTCGGACGCCTGGATCAGCCCCGAGGTCAGGTCGTCGCCCGGGTTCTCCCGCTTGCGGGCCACCGCGTCGGCCATGATGCCGCCCAGCTCGGTGAGGGTCGCGAGGACCTCCTCCGGCGGGGTCTGCGTGGAGAAGAACTTCTCGAACAGCACCTTCAGGCGGGGCAGGATCGCCTCGTCCAGGCCCATCAGGTCCGCGATGACGTACATCGGCAGCGGGTAGGCGAAGACCGCCTTCAGGTCGACCGTGCCGTCCTCGGCGGCCTGCTCGGCCACCCGGTCGAGGAGGCCGTCCGTCAGCTCGGCGATCCGCTCGCGCATCCGCTCCACCCGGCGCGGCGTGAGCGCCTGTGCGACCAGCCCGCGCAGCCTGCGGTGGTCGGCGCCGTCCACGGTCAGCATCGAACGCCCCGGGTTGGCCAGCCCGATCAGCGGCCAGTCGGGGGCGATCTCGCCGCGCTGCCAGGCGCCCCAGACGTTGATGTCCTTGACGATGCGCGGGTCGGTGAGCAGCTTCTTCGCCTCCGCGTGGTGCGTGACCGCCCACACCGGCACGTCGCCGGGCAGCATCACGGCGGCCAGCGGGCCCGCCGCCCGCAGGGCGGCGCTCTCCCCCTCCAGGTCGGAGACGAACGGGTCCAGGTGGATGCGGTGCCGCTCGGGTTCCGCCGAGAGCGCTTCCGTAACTGCCGTCATGTGAACGGTCCTCCAAGAGCCGGAGTGGGTGTGAAGGTGACCGGGAGCTCGGTCAGGCCGCGCAGCCACGGTGACGGGCGGCGTGCCAGGGACTCGGCCGACACCGCGAGATCGATGTCGGGCAGCCGGTCGAGGACGACCTCGATACCGGTCCGCGCGATCACCTCGGCGATCTCCTGCGCCGGGAACGGACAGCGGTGCTCACCGTGCCCGAAGGAGAAGTGGGCGCCGTTGCCGCCGGTCAGCGCCGACTGGTCGGTGCGCACCTGCGGGTCCGAGTTGGCGCCCTGGAGGCCGAGGAGCAGCATGTCTCCGGCCCGGATCGCGTGACCGCCGAGCCGGACGTCGCGGGAGGCCCAGCGGCCGGCCACGTTCTGGGTCGGCGTGTCCTCCCACAGCACCTCGTTCATCGCCTCGGCGATGCTGTTGCGCCCCCCGAACAGCGAGGCGGCGAACCGGCTGTCGGTCAGCATCAGGCGCAGCGAGTTGCCGATCCAGTCGGCGGTCGGCTGGTGCCCGGCGGCCATCATCACCATCAGGTCCTGGACGATCTCCTCGTCGCTGAACCCCGAGGTGTCGGCGAGCATCCGGGAGACGACGTCGTCCGCGGGCTCCTCGCGCCGGCTCGCCACCAGCCGTGTCATCGACGTGAACAGGTGTGCCTGGCCCGCCAGCGCGCGTTCCCGGCCGTCGATCATGTCGTTGAGGGCGGTCACCATGGCCGGTCCGTCCTCGTCGGCGACGCCGTACAGCCGGGCCAGTACGCGTACCGGCAGCAGCATCGCGAACTCGGCGATGATGTCGGCGGCGCCCTTCGCGCAGATCGCGTCGATCAGCTCGTCGGCGAACTTCTCCGCGTGTGCCCGCAGTTCGGACGGGTCGACCGCCTCAAGAGCGGCGGTCAGCATGCCCGCCCGTTCCCGGTGGCGCGCGCCGACCGTGTAGAGGATCGACGGCTGCTTGCGGCCGATCATCGGCAACAGCGGCCAGTCCTCGGGGATGTTCACCCACTGGCTCCACAGCTCGGAGTCCCGGCTGAACAGCACCGGGTCGCCGGTGATCTGGTGCAACTCGCGGTAGCCGAGCACCAGCCAGGCCGGTACGTCGCCGTCGAGCAGCACCGGTACGACCGCGCCGTGGTCGCGGCGCATCTCCCGGTACACGCGGGCCGGGTCGTCCTGGAGCAGCGGGCCGCTGAGCCGGACGGGCCGGGGGGTGGGGACGGTGCTCACACCAGCTCCTGACGGGGGGTCCGGGCCGCGCGGTCGGTGCCCGTGGGCGGCACGGGGCGGGCGCCGGCGTACACCGCCTGGACGTACTCCACCAGCGTGATCAGCACCAGCTTGCTGGACTCCCTGGAGCGGGCGTCACAGGTGACCAGCGGCACGTGCGGGTCGAGGTCGAGTGCCTCGCGGATCTGTTCCGGGGTGAAGGGGGGACCGCCGAAGTCGTTGCACGCCACGACGAACGGCGTGCCGTGCTTCTCCAGCCGGTCGATGGCGTACCAGGAGTCGTCGATACGGCGCGTGTCGACGAGGACGACCGCGCCCAGCGTGCCGGAGAACAGCCGGTCCCACAGGAACCAGAAGCGCTCCTGCCCCGGCGCCCCGAACAGGTACAGCACGTTGCGGGCGTCCAGCGTGATGCGGCCGAAGTCGAAGGCGACGGTGGTCGCCGTCTTGCCGCTCACCGCGCTGTTGTCGTCGACGGCCTCGCCGGCCTGGGTCATCGTCTCCTCGGTGTTGAGGGGACGTATCTCGCTCACCGAACGGACCATCGTCGTCTTGCCGGCGCCGAAGCCGCCCACGACCACGATCTTGAGGCCGTTGTCGGCGCTCGCGCCGAGCGGCGTGCGCGTCTCAGAGGTTGCGGAGTCCAACGAGCACCTGCTCCAGGATGTCGGGGTCGGGTACGGCGGCCGTGCGGGGATGGCGGGCGCTGACCTTGCCCGCCGCGTGGAGGTCGGCGAGCAGAATCCGGGTGACGCTCACCGGGAGCCTCAGCTCGGCCGCGATCTCCACGGCCGCCGTGGGACGTTCGGTGAGGCGCAGGATCGCCGCGTGTTCGGACTGCATGCCGGGGACCGGATCGCACTCGGCGACGACCAGGGTCACCAGGTCGAAGGGGGCGTCCGGGCCGGGCCGGCTGCGCCCCTGGGTGAGGGTGTACAGCCGGTCGGGCGCGTCGTCCCTGCCGGGCCTGCTCACGAGTTCCTGGGGAGGGCGGTGAGGTGCTCGCCGAGCTGTTCGACGAGTTCGCTCATGTTGTGCCCGACGAGACCGGCGTCGGCGTCCTCCGTGGTGACGACGGCGAGGTGGGCGCCCTCGCCGGCCTCGACGATGAACAGCACACCGCCGTAGAACTCGGCCATCGCCGAGCGGACGCCGCCGCTGCCGTCGCCGAACTCCACGGAGGCGCCGTGCGACAGGGACTGGATGCCCGCGGCGATCGCGGCGAGCTGGTCCGCCTGGTCGCCGGAGAGTTCCGGGGTACGGCACAGCTTGAGGCCGTCACGGGACAGCACGAGCGCGTGCCGTGCGCCCGGCGTGCGCTCCAGCAGGCCCTCTATCAGCCAGGTGAGCTTCTCGTCGGCGGTCGTGCCGGTCATGGTGTGGTGTCGCCTTCCGGGCTCGGGGAGGTCGGGAGTGCCGCCGCGTCGGCGGCGGGCGCCTCGGCGGGGGTTTCTGGGGCGGACCCGGGCGTGGGTCCTGGGGTGGCGGCGAGCGGGGTCGTCCCGGCTCCGCCGTCGGCCTGTCGGGGCAGGGGAGTGTTCAGCGTGGATTCGGAGGACTGGCCGTCGTTGACCGCCCGTACCGCTTGGCGGAAGGTGTGGAAGCGGGCCGTGCGGGCCCGGGTCTCGGCGGCGGTGGGGGCGGGGCGGGACGGCGTGACACCACCGGAGTGGGCGCGCTCGGCCTCGGCGAGGGTCTCCCCGCGGCGCCGGCGCGGAAGCACGAGCGGGGCCTGCGCGGAGTCCGCGTCGGGGGAGCCCGCGGAACGCGGGGAGCCCACGGAATCCGGGGTGCCTGCGGAATCCGGGGAGCCCGCGGTACGGCTCCTGGTGGCCGTGCCGGTGTCCCCGCGGCGGGGGAGGGAGGGGGCGGCGGATCGGGGGGAGGGGCCGGTGTCGGTCGCCCGGGCGGCGGGGGGTGTCGTGCTCGCGGCCGTCTCCGTACCCGTACCCGTACCCGTGTGCGGGGCCGTGAGGGCGGGGCCCCCGGGGGATACGAGGATCTCCTGCGGGACGAGCACCAGCACGCCGGTGCCGCCGCGCGCCGAGGGCCGGTAGGAGACCCGGAGGCCGTAGCGGCGGGCGAGCCTGCCGACCACGGCGAGACCGAGCCGGGTGCCGGTGAGACCGCCCAGCTCCACGGCTTCGCCCGTCACCGCCCGCTCGGCGCGGCGCAGTTGGGCCTCGCCCATGACGAGGCCGCTGTCCTCGATGGACACGATGACTCCGGCCGGGACCTCCTCGACGTAGACGTGCACCTCGGCCGTGGGCGGCGAGAAGGTGGCGGCGTTGTCGAGGAGTTCGGCGAGCGCGTGCATGACGCCCTCGGCCGCGTGCCCGGCGACGGCGGTGTCGCCCGCGGAGTGGATCCGGACGCGCCGGTAGCCGCTGATCCGGCCCATGGCGCCGCGCAGGACCGACTCCATGGTGATGGGACGGGCCCAGCGGCGGCCCGAACGGGCACCGGTGAGGACCGCCACGGAATCCGCGAGACGGCCGGCCTGCGCGGTGCGGTGGTCGAGGTGGAACAGGTCGGCGAGGACCTCCTCGTCCTGGTGCTTCTCCTCCATGGCCCGAAGGTCGGCGAGCATGCCGGTGGACAGGGCCTGCATCCGCCCGGCGGCGTTCGCCGTCGCGGACAGCGCGGCGGCGCGGGAGCTGTTCGCCTCCCGCGTCCGGGCCGTGAGCCGGGCGGTCTCCGCGATCAGCCGGTCACGCTGGGCGGCGAGCCCGTCGCGCTCCTCGGCGTGCTCGGCCGTCAACTTGTCCACGAAGGCGCTGTGTTCGTCGTCCCGTCGGCTCAGCTCGGCCGCGTGCTCGGTGGCGAGTCGCCGCACCTCGGCCGCGTGCGCGTCGGCCAGACGCTTCCGCTCGGCGCCGTGCGCGTCCACGAGACGCTTCCGCTCGACGGCGTGCGCGTCCGTGAGCCGGGCCCGCTCCTGGAGGAGCCGGCCGGCTTCCTGGGTGGCGGCTCCCAGCCGGTCCCGGGCCGTTCGCGCGGAGAGTACGGCGTAGGTGGCGACCGTCACGGCCACGCAGAGCGCCAGTGCGGCGAGCGCCCCCGCCGCGGCGAGCGCGCCGCGTGCGGACTCCGGCCCGAGGAGCGCGGCGGCGGTGACCGCGAGCGCGGCCAGCACCACCGTGCACACGGGGACGGGCAACACGCTGCGGAGGGTGGGGCGATCGCCGGGGGGCAGGGGGGAGGAGGTCATCAATCAGGTCCTCGTCGGGTCCTCGGTCAATCCTCGGGCGTGCAGACGCGCGTCTGTGCGGCCCTGAGGGCGGTCCGAGTGATCGCCGAACCTGGTCCGGGGATTGCTCACCGAACGAACGCATGCAGACATCGGTGCGCAAGTTCCGGTCACTATACGAGAGTTCCTGATCGACTGGGGGAATCCGCTTCCGTTTTCCGTAGGTGATCGGACGGGCGGGCCTCGGAGGGCCGATCAGCAGGGGAGGGTGCCTGGCGTGCGGTGGGCGAGCGCGTCGGTCGGGGCGAGCGCGTCGGTCGGGCAAGCGCGTCGGTCGGGCGAGCGCCGACTTCACGCCGCGCGGCGCGAGCGGCGCCGAGAAGGCCGAGTCGCTCACCGGTCCCGCATCGGCTGGAGGGGGCGGGAGAGGGCGGGCGCGTGACCCGTGGGGCCGCCATCGAGTCGTTGGCGCTGGTGAGACGCCGTAGGGTCGGGAATCATGGAGCACGATGACGCCACACCGTCGCAGGGACCGGGAGCGCCCTCGCGGGGCCCGGGCGAGAGCCCGTACGGCTTCGATCCCACGTACGGCTACGAGCTTCCCGCCCTGCTCGCCGTGCCCGCGCCCCCGGCCCCCGACGACTTCGGGGAGTTCTGGGGGCGGCTGCGGGGGCGGGCGCGCGCGGTCGCCACGGAGCCCGAGCTGGGCCCCGTCGAGGACGAGCGCGACGGGCTCGTGATCCGCTCCGTCACGTACACCTCGCTCGGCGGGGTCCGGCTCGGCGGCTGGGTCGCGATGCCCACCGAGGGGCCCGTACGGCACGGCTTCGTGATCGGGCACGGCTACGGCGGCCGGGACCGCCCCGGGCCGGATCTGCCGCTGCCGCTCGGGCAGTCCGCCGCGATCCTGCCCTGCGTGCGCGGGCTGCCCGCGCGCGGGCTCGTCGACGGGGTCCCCGCCGACGCGGAAGCCCACGTGCTGCACGGCATCGCGAGCCGCGAGACCTCCGTGCTCGGCGCGTGCGTCGCCGACCTGTGGTGCGCGGCGAGCGCGCTCGTCGAACTCGTGCCCGCGCTCGCCGGACCCCGCCTCGGCTACCTCGGCGAGAGCCTCGGCGGCGGCCTCGGCGCGCTCGCGCTGCCCTGGGACGAGCGCTTCGTCGCGGCGCAGCTCACCGTGCCGGCCTTCGGCAACCACCCGCTGCGGCTCACGCTGCCCAGCGTGGGCAGCGGCGAGGCGGTACGGCAGTACCACGCCGGGCACCCCGAGGTCACCGACGTCCTCACGTACTTCGACGCGGCGACGGCGGCGACGCTGATCCGTGTCCCGGTCCTCGTCGCCGCCGCGCTCCACGACCCCGCCGTACCCCCGCCCGGCCAGTTCGCCGTGCACAACGCGCTTCCGGCGGCGGGTGACCCCTTCCTGCTGCGCGCCGGACACCACCCGTACGCGGAGGAAGCGACCGACCGCACGGCGCTCGCGCAGGCCCGCACGGACTTCTTCGCCGCCCACATGCCGGGGTAGCCGCGCAGTTCAGGGGACGAGCGGCCCGCTCAGTGCCTCCGCTCCCGCCGCCCGGTCCCCGGTCCAGGTGAGCGAGGCGGCGTCGTGGGACGCGCGGCCCCACAGCATGAGCAGCAGGTCCTGCGCCGTGCCCGCGACCTCGGCGACCGGCTCGCCCGGCCCGTGCGCCCACTGCTCGCCCGTGTCGGTGGCGGTGAGCCGCACCGCCCGCGCGGGCGGGAGGGCGACGCCCCGGGAGACCATGCGGGGCGCCATCGTGCCGAAGACCTCGGCGACCCCGTCCGCGGCGAGCGCCGGGTCCATCGGGGACGTGGCGCCGCGCGCGTGCTCCGCGTCCCAGCGGTGCACCAGCGTCTCCAGGGCGCGGCGCCGCAGCCAGAACGCCACGGAGCGCGGCAGCGCGAACGTCCACGCCTCGGTCGCGGGATCGACCGAGAGGGCCGCCACGAGCTCCCGCGCCGAACGGGCGTGCCACTCCCGCAGGGCGACCCGCTCGCGCGGCGCCGCGCCCTCGTCGTAGCCGCGCCCGTGGCGCTCGCGCACGGCGGTGACGACCCACAGGTTCCCCGCCCCCATGTGGACCGCCAGGTCCGCCACGCTCCAGTCGCCGCAGTGCGCGACGGGAGCCGACAGATCGCCGTCCAACGCGGAGTCGAAGGCCTCCAGTTCGCGGCTCAGGGCTTTCAGGTAGTCCATGGGTGTCACCGTACGTTCTCAGTCCTCGCCGCCGGCCGCGCGGGCCGGTCCGTCCCCGGGGGCGAGGCGGAGGTAGAGGCGGGTGCCGAGCGGGCGGTACCCGAGCCGTTCGTAGACGCGGCGCGACGCGTCCCCGGAGAACTCCAGCCAAACGGAGGCGGCGCCGCGCGCGAACATGTCCGCCGTGAGCGCGGAGACGACGGCGGCGGCGACGCCCCGGCGGCGGTGCGCGGGCCGCGTGCCGACCCCGCTCAGCTCGGCGGTACCGAACGCGGGCGCCACGCAACTCGCCCCGCCCGCGCAACTCCCGTCGGCCGCCCGTACGTACCGGACCGCGCCCCCGGCCTCGCAGGTCCGCCGCAAGCGCGCGATCCCCTCGGGGCTCGCGACCCCCGGGCCGCCGAAGGACTCGCTCAGCGCGGCATCGAGGGCAGCGAACTCCACGTCCCCAAGCGGTACTTCGGTGCGCGGCCCGCTCTCGGTCGGTGTGTACGTGTCCGGCGCGCACACCAGGAAGTCGTGCTCGGCCTCCACGGTGAACCCGGCGGCGAGCAGCGCGGGCGCGACGGCCGGCGCGGCGGCGGGGACGAATTCGAGCCGGGGCGTCAACTCCCGCGCGCGGAAGGCTTCGACGAGCGCCGAGACATCCGCCGCCGTGGGCTCGGCGCCGGGCAGCGGGGTCGCGTAGTTGAGGTACGGGTTCGGGTCGTCGGCCTGGAGTCCGGCGACGAAGCCCCGCGTCTCCACCACCCTTGGCCTGCGCCGTAGTTGCTCGGCGGTCGCGGACTGCACGAGCAGGCCGGGGGAGGGGGCGGCGGGGGATGCGGAGGGGTCCGCGAAAGTCATCTGCGAAGTCCTTGAGGGGAGTCACACGGTCGCCCGGACACGCGGGACGCGCGTGCGGGCAGGACGGAGAACGGCCGCGAGGGGCCGTGACGTGGGACCACCGCCGGAAGGCGCGGAGCCTTCCTCAGTGCGCGCGGCGGTCGCTGACGGACGCCGTGCTCATGGACTTCATTCCCTCGGGGACGCGAACTGCGGGACAGGGGCGGCTCACTGTGGCAGGAGGCCACGTGGCGAGCAACCCCTTTTCCCCCGGGGCCCGCTCACGGGTGCATCGTCGCGCCCTTCAGCGTCTTGTCCACCGCGTTCCTCGGCCCGTAGACCGCGAGCCCCACGAGGTCGAGCGCTGCGCCGGGGACGGCGCGGACGGCGGCGCGGTTGGCCGCGTCGTGGCCCGTCGCGAAGAGGTCCGCGGTGAAGACCGCGCGGGGCAGGGCGCGTGCGAGGGCGCGGGAGTGGGCCGTCGTGAGCAGGGCGGCGGGGCCCTCGAAGACGAGGACGGGCTGGCGGAACATCGGCAGGTACGGGGTGCTGTCGGCGTCCGCGTACGGCTCGCCGATCACCTCGGGGACCTCGGTGCCGAGGCCGCTGACGAGGAAGGCGGTCACGTTGAGCCGCTGCCAGGGGGCGAGGTCGTCCCGGAGCAGCACGGCGATCTTGGTGTCGAAGCGGACGGGGGCGACGGGAGCGACGGACGTGTCGGTGCTGGTCATGGAGCCAGCCTCGCGGTGGGGGCGCGGCGCGTTCTTGTACGTTCCTGGCGTACGTTCGGGGGATGGCCACCCGGCACGAGATCTCGGCGTGGCGGCCCGCTGTCCCCGGGGTGACGGAGGTGCTGCACGCGCGCTTCACGGACCACGCGTACCCGATGCACGTGCACGAGGCGTGGACGCTGCTCATCGTGGACGACGGCGCGGTCCGCTACGACCTGGGCAGGCACCCCCACGGCACCCCGCGCGGCACGGTCTCGCTGCTGCCCCCGTACGTCCCCCACAACGGCTCCGCGGCGAGCCCCGGCGGCTTCCGCAAGCGCGTCCTGTACCTCGATCTCACCCGCCTGGGAACGGACTTGACCGGCCCCGCCGCCGACACCCCGGACCTCGCCGACCCCCTGCTCCGGGACCGCGTCGGGCGCCTGCACTCCGTACTGAGGCACCCGGGCGAGGAGTTGGAGGCGGAGAGCAGGCTCGTCCTGGTCGTGGACCGGCTGCGCCGCCACCTGCGCGCGACGGCGGAACAGCCCTTCCCCGCCGGCTCGTTGCCGCACGACCTGCGCGACCTGCTCGACGCCCGCCTCCCCGGGTCCCTGAGCCTCGCCGAGGCCGCCCGCCTCCTGCACGCGGACGAGACCCACCTCGTCCGCGCCTTCACCCGCGCCTTCGGCATCGCACCCCACCAGTACGTGACCTCCCGCCGCCTCGACCGCGCCCGCCGCCTCCTCCTCGAAGGCGTCCCCGCCGCCCGCGCCGCCGCGGAGTCCGGCTTCTACGACCAGCCCCACCTGACCCGCCACTTCCGCCGCTTCCTGGGCACGACACCGGGACGGTTCGCGCGGGGGCGTCGCGCGACGCAGGGGTGAGGAGGCGGAGCGGGGAGGCGTGCCGAAGCGTCGGCCGGGCCGTTCGGATCGACAAGTAAGTTTGCAAGTTTCCCTGTCGAACTCGTACGGTGGCCGACATGACCGAGCCCACCGCACCGCCCGCGCGGTCTGCCCCCGGCGGCCCGCACCCGGACAGCGCGCGGCTCGCCGACGAGCTGTCCTCGGTGGCCGGGCTGCTCATGCGGCGCCTGCGGACGCACTCCGCGCGCAGCCTCCTCAGCCCCACCCAGCGCTCCGCGCTCTCCCGCCTCGACCGCGAGGGCCCGATGACCACGGCGGCACTCGCCCGCGCCGAGCACGTCCGCCCCCAGTCCATGCGCGCCACGGTCGGCTACCTGCACGAACAGGGACTCGTCGCCCGCGCCCCCGACCCCGGGGACGGCCGCCAGTCCGTCGTCTCGGTCGCCGAGCGCGGCCGGACCGTCCTCGCCGAGGTCCGCGCCGCCAAACGCACCTGGCTCACCCACGCCCTCGACACCCAGCTGTCCCCCGGGGAACGCGCCCTCGTCGCCGAGGCCGTGACCCTCCTCGGCAAGGTGGTGGAAGGGTGACCGGCCCCGGCGACAGGCATACGGACACCGCCCCCGCCTCGCGTGCGGACACCGCTCCGGCCCCTCCCGCGGGCGGGGCCTCCCGCTCCCGCACCCCGGGCGCCCCCCACCCCCGTACCGCCCCGGCCGACGCGCCCGTCCCGATACCCGGCGGCCCCGACCGCCCGGAAGCCGCCCGCGCCACGCCCGGCGGCTCCGGCTTCGCCGCGCGGCTCACCGCGCCCCTGCTCCTCGGCTCGGTGCTCAACCCGCTCAACACCACGATGATCTCGACCGCCCTGGTCGCGATCGGGCACGATCTCGGCATCGGGGCCGCCGACACCGCCTGGCTCATCTCGGTGCTCTACCTCGCGAGCGCCGTCGCCCAGCCTGTGCTCGGCAAGCTCGCCGACGCGATCGGGCCGCGCCGGGTCTTCCTCGGCGGGCTGCTCGTCGTCGTGGCCTCCGGGCTCGTCGGGACCTTCGGCCCCGGCTTCGGCTGGCTCCTCCTCTCGCGGCTCCTGCTCGGCATCGGCACCTCGGCCGCGTACCCCGCCGCGATGGCCGTGCTGCGCGACGAGTCGCGCCGCGTCGGCAGGCCGACCCCGCGCCCCGTACTCGCCCGGCTCTCCTTCGCAGGGCTCGGCTCCACCGCCGTGGGGCCGACGCTCGGCGGCGTGCTCGTCGGGGCCTTCGGCTGGCGGGCGATCTTCCTCGTCAACGTGCCGATGGCGCTCGCGGCCTTCGCGCTCGCGCTCGTGTGGGTCCCGGCCGACCGGCCCCCTACGGCCCGTACCGAAGCCGGGGAGAAGCCCCGCGCGCTCGGCATCGACCCCCTCGGCATCGGCCTCTTCGCCGCCGCGCTCACCCTCCTGTGCGTCTTCCTCCTCGACCTCGCGCACCCCGACTGGTGGCTCCTCGCCCCCTTCGCGCTCTGCGCGGCGCTCCTGACACGCTGGCAACTGCGCACCCCCCGCCCCTTCCTCGACCTGCGGATGATCGCCCGCAACGGCCCCCTCGCCCGCACCTACCTGCGCCACGGGCTGAGCTACCTCCAGATCTACTGCGTCATGTACGGATTCACCCAGTGGCTGGAGGAGGCGCACGGCTACTCCTCCACGCAGAGCGGGCTCGTCATGCTGCCGATGTCCCTGTGCGCCCTCGTCTGCTCGCTCACGGCCGCCCGTACGAAGGGCATCCGCGCCCCGCTCTCCCTCGGCGCCGCCCTCCTCACGCTCGGCGCCGGGGTCCTCGCGGGCATCACCGGCCGCACACCGCTCGCCGTGCTGCTCCTCATCGCCGCCTGCTTCGGCATCCCGCAGGGCCTCCTCGGCACGAGCAACCAGGCCGCCATCCAGCAGCACGCCCCCGCCGACTCCATCGGCTCGGCGGCCGGGCTCCAGCGCACCGCGCAGTACATCGGCGCCATCACCGCTTCGAGCCTCATCGCGCTCGCCTACGGGCGGCGCGCCTCCGACAGCGGTATGCACCTCATGGCGCTCGTCTCGGCCGTGCTCGGCGCGGCCGTCCTCGTCCTCACCCTCCTGGACCGCTCCCTGCGCCCCCGCGCCTGAGCGGCCCCTCACCGGTACGACCCGTTACGAAGGAGCACCACCCATGACCGCCACGACCCTCGACCCCCGCACCGCGCTGATCGTCGTCGACCTCCAGAAGGGCATCGCCGCCATGCCGGGCGCGCCCATTCCCTCGAAGGACGTCATCGCGCGTTCCGCCGCTCTCGCCGCCGCCTTCCGCGCCAAGGGCCTGCCCGTCGTCCTCGTCAACGTGACCGGCGGCGCCCCCGGCCGCAACGAGGCCCCGCAGCGCGGCGAGCAGCCCCCGGCCGACTGGGCGGACCTCGTCGCGGACCTGGACGCGCAGGACTCCGACATCCGCGTCACGAAGCAGACGTGGGGCGCCTTCTACGGCACCGACCTCGACTCGCAGCTCCGCCGCCGGGGCGTCACCCAGGTCGTCCTGACCGGCATCGCCACGAGCATCGGCGTCGAGTCCACCGCCCGCTTCGCGCAGGAGTACGGCTACAACGTCACCGTCGTGACCGACGCCGTCACCGACATGAACGCCGACGCCCACACCAACAGCGTCGAGCGCGTCTTCCCGCGCCTCGGCGAGACCGGCACGACCGAGGAGATCACCAAGCTCCTCGGCTGAGGCCGGGCACTCGACGCGGAAGGGGCGGCCACCGGCGCGGTGGCCGCCCCTTCCGCGTACGTCCTCACACCACGTCGTACGTGAGGTGCGTCGCCGTCGAGGTCACGCGCACGTCCCGCTGCACGAGCCCGCGCGCCGTGCCACCGGTGAAGAGCGGGGTGCCCGCGCCGAGCAGCACGGGGGAGAGGTGCAGCGAGAGGACGTCGACGAGCCCCGCCGCGAAGGCCGAGCGGATCAGCGCGGCGCCGCCCATGAGGACGGCGTCGAGTTCCCGCCCCGCGGCGGCGGAGGCGGCCTCGGCGCGGGCGCGCGCGGCGGCGACGGCGTCGGGCAGGCCGCTCGTGACGAAGGTCCAGTCGAGCGCGGCGAGCCGTACCGAGCCGGGCCTCGCGCGCGTCACGACGAAGAAGGCGGGCCGGCCCACCTCCCCGGCCCCGTACCCGACCTCGTCGTCCCACCCCTCGGGCCCGTCCACGACGTCGAAGAGCCGACGCCCCAGGACGACGGCCCCGGAGCGCGCCGTCCCCTCGCCGAGCACCCGCCGGTCCTCGGGGTCGTCCGAGAAGGCCCAGGTGTGCAGCGCCTCCCCGCCGTCACCGAGCCCGTTGCGGGGCCCGGGGCGGGGGCCGGTGACGAAGCCGTCGAGGGAGGCCGAGATGTCGGCGACGATGCGGGTCATGGGGGAGAGGTACCCGTACCGCGCCCGCCACTCGCCGCGCTGCTTCCCCCGGGGGACTTCCGTGGGCCAACCGGGTGCGCTGACCGGCATATCCCGCGTGGAGGGCAATAGATGTGATCGGACCGTAAGCAGAAAGTCGGACAAAGGCGTCACGCCACGGAGGTACCAGCACGATGTCGTCGTACAGCGGCCCGAGACTGCGTTCCGCCGTGTTCCTGGTGGCAGGCGTGCTCGCCGTGCCCGCCCTCGCCTCCTGCTCCGGCGACGGCGGCGGCTCGCACGCGGGGCGCGTCGTCGCGCCCGACGTCCACCAGGCCGCACGGGACCGCGTCGCGGAGGGCGGCACCCTGCACTGGGCGGTCGACCAGCTCCCCAGCACCCTCAACACCTTCCAGGCCGACGCCGACACCACCACCGCGCGCGTCGCCTCCGCCACGCTGCCCTCGATGTTCCACCTCGACCGGCAGGGCCGCCCCGCCCGCTCCGCCGCGTACCTGCGCGACGCGAAGGTCGAGACCACCGAGCCCCGCCAGGTCGTCGTCTACCACCTCGACCCCAAGGCCGCCTGGAACAACGGCCGCGACCTCGGCGCCGAGGACTTCGCCGCCCAGTGGCAGGCGCTGCGCGGCTCCGACAGCAAGTACTGGACCGCGCGCAACGCCGGTTACGACCGCATCGCGAAGGTCGAGCGCGGCGCGAACGCGCAGGAGGTACGGGTCACCTTCGCCAAGCCCTACGCGGACTGGCGCGCCCTCTTCTCGCCGCTGTACCCCAAGGAGGTCATGGGCAGCCCCCAGACCTTCAACGACGGCGCGCGCTCCGGGCTCGCCGTGAGCGCGGGCCCCTTCCGGGTCGGCAAGGAGGACCGCGAGAGCGGCGACCTCACGCTGGAGCGCGACACCCGCTGGTGGGGCGACCGCGCCAAGCTCGACGCCCTCGTCCTGCGCGCGCTCCCCGCCGGCAAGCGGGTCAAGGCCATGCTCGACGGACGCGTCGACCTCGCCCCCGTCGAACAGGACGAGGCCGCGCGCGTCGCCCGCGCGGGCAAGGGCGACGGCGGCCCGCTCGCCCCGCAGAACGGCCCGAACGCCGCGGGCGCCGTCGCCGCCGACGTCTACTCCCGCGCCTTCGCCAAGGGCTCCCCCGAGCAGGTCAACCGCCTCGACCGGCAGAACCGCGCCGACCTCGCCGAGGCCCGCGCCGTCGAGGAGGCCCAGCAGCGCAGCCTCGGCCGCTACCGCCTGCGCAAGAGCCTCGAACCCGCCTACACGCAGCTCGCGCTCAACGGCGAGTCGGGCCCCCTCTCCGACGAGCGCGTACGCCGCGCGGTGGCCCGCGCCCTCGACCGCAAGGCCCTCGCCCAGCTCGTCCTCAAGCCCCTCGGCCTGCCCGCCGACCCGGTCGGCAGCCACCTCGCCCTCGCGGGCCAGGACGCCTACGCCGACAGCAGCGGCGCCCTCGGCAAGCAGGACGCCGTCGAGGCGCAGGCCCTCCTCTCCGACGCGGGCTACAAGCAGGCCCCCGTCTCCGGGGAGGCCGCGAAGAAGGACGAGGCCGCGCAGGGCAAGGCCGGCGCGGGCGCCGACGGCAAGGCGGGCACCGCGGCGGGTACGCAGCGCGACGCGGACGACAAGGCGCCCCGTACCGACGGCAAGGCGCCCGAGGACGAGGCCCGTGGCGAGAAGACCGGCGCCGAGGCCGGGAAGGCCCGGGCGGCCGGGAAGAAGGCCGAGGCGGAGAAGAAGGCCAAGGCCAAGGCCAAGGCCAAGGCCGAGGCCAAGGAGAAGGCCGAGAGCGCCGGGGCCCCGCTCGCCCCCGCCCCCGTACCCCCGCAGTCCGTCCTCCTCCACCAGGCGTACGCGATGGCGGCCCCGGCCGCGAAGGCCGCCGGGGCCCCCGGCGCCTATGCCCCCAAGGGGACCCCCGCGCCGCGGCAGCCGGAGGAGAAGGACGAGGCGGCGCCCAAGGCGGGCCCCGCCGGGGCCCCCGCCATGCTCGGCAAGGACGGCAAGCCCCTCACGCTCCGCTTCGTCGTCCCCTCGGGCGCCGGTTCCGCGCAGCTGCGCGAGGTCGGCGAGAAGATCGCCGGCATGGTCGAGAAGATCGGCATCCGCGCCCAGGTGCAGAAGGTGCCCGACGCCTCCTACTTCAAGGACCACATCGCGACCGGCGACTACGACATGGCGCTGTGGTCCTGGCCGGGCACCGCCTTCCCCGCCACCGACGCGCGCCCCGTCTACGGCAAGCCCGTCCCGGCGGCGGACGGCTCGCTCAACGTCGACCAGAACTACACGCGCGTCGGCACCGACCGCATCGACCAGCTCCTCGACCAGGCGGCCGGGACCCTCGACGCCAAGGAGGCCGGGCAGCTCGTGAAGAAGGCGGACGCCCGCATCTGGGCCGCCGCCGGTTCCATCCCGCTCTACCAGCGCCCCGAACTCGTCGCCGCGCGCTCCGACCTCCGCAACGCCGGGGCCTTCGGCTTCGCCACCCCGGACTGGGAGAACATCGGCTTCGCGAAGAAGGGCGACAGCGGCCCGAAGGGCACGAAGGCGCCGGCCGGCAAGCCCGTGATGAACACGAGGGCCCCCGGCGGGGAGTGACCCCCGTCTCCTCCCGAGCCCACCCGCGGGGCCCGTACCGCGCCACCCGGTACGGGCCCCGTACGATGGGGTGAGGCCGTGGCATGTTCCGCCCGGCAGGGCGCGCGTACGACACCGGACGCGCAGCCATCCACGACTCGGGAGAATCGCCGCAAGTGCCCACGCGCCATGACATCCGTAACGTCGCCATCGTCGCCCACGTCGACCACGGGAAGACGACGCTGGTCGACGCCATGCTGAAGCAGGCCGGGGCCTTCGCCGCGCACGCGGCGGAGCACCTGGACGACCGCATGATGGACTCCAACGACCTGGAACGTGAGAAGGGCATCACGATCCTGGCCAAGAACACGGCCGTGAAGTACCACCCCAAGGACGGGGGCGAGCCCATCACCATCAACATCATCGACACCCCCGGCCACGCCGACTTCGGCGGTGAGGTCGAGCGCGGCCTGTCGATGGTGGACGCGGTGGTGCTCCTGGTCGACGCCTCCGAGGGCCCCCTCCCGCAGACCCGCTTCGTGCTGCGCAAGGCACTCTCCGCGCGGCTGCCCGTCATCCTCTGCATCAACAAGACGGACCGCCCCGACTCGCGGATCTCCGAGGTCATCGACGAGACGTACGACCTCTTCCTCGACCTCGACGCGGACGAGGAGCAGATCGAGTTCCCGATCGTCTACGCCTGCGCGCGCGACGGGGTGGCCTCGCTCACCAAGCCCGAGGACGGCACCGTCCCCGCCGACTCCACCAACCTGGAGCCGTTCTTCTCGACGATCCTGGACACCGTCCCGGCCCCCGAGTACGACGAGGCCGCGCCCCTCCAGGCGCACGTCACCAACCTCGACGCCGACAACTTCCTCGGCCGCATCGCGCTGTGCCGCGTCGAGCAGGGCGAGCTGCGCAAGGGCCAGACGGTCGCGTGGATCAAGCGGGACGGCTCGATCCAGAACGTCCGCATCACCGAGCTGCTCATGACCGAGGCGCTCACCCGCAAGCCGGCCGAGAAGGCGGGCCCCGGTGACATCTGCGCGATCGCGGGCATCCCCGACATCATGATCGGTGAGACCCTCGCCGACACCGAGAACCCCGTCGCGCTGCCGCTCATCACGGTGGACGAGCCGGCGATCTCCATGACGATCGGGACCAACACCTCGCCGCTGGTCGGCAAGGGCGGCAAGGGCCACAAGGTCACCGCCCGCCAGGTCAAGGACCGCCTCGACCGCGAGCTGATCGGCAACGTCTCGCTGCGCGTGCTCGACACCGAGCGCCCCGACGCCTGGGAGGTCCAGGGCCGCGGCGAGCTCGCGCTCGCCATCCTGGTCGAGCAGATGCGCCGCGAGGGCTTCGAGCTGACCGTCGGCAAGCCCGAGGTCGTCACCAAGGAGATCAACGGCAAGGTCCACGAGCCGATCGAGCGCATGACGATCGACTCCCCCGAGGAGCACCTCGGCGCGATCACCCAGCTCATGGCGACCCGCAAGGGCCGGATGGAGACCATGACGAACCACGGCTCCGGCTGGGTGCGCATGGAGTGGATCGTGCCCTCCCGCGGCCTGATCGGCTTCCGTACCGAGTTCCTGACCCAGACCCGCGGCACCGGTATCGCGCACTCCATCTTCGAGGGCCACGAGCCCTGGTTCGGTGAGCTGCGCACCCGCCACAACGGCTCGCTGGTCGCGGACCGCGCGGGCGTCGTGACCCCCTTCGCGATGGTCAACCTCCAGGAGCGCGGCGTCATCTTCACCGAGGCCACGACGGAGGTCTACGAGGGCATGA
Organism: Streptomyces sp. NPDC088923; assembly: GCF_044749745.1. NCBI lineage: Bacteria > Bacillati > Actinomycetota > Actinomycetes > Kitasatosporales > Streptomycetaceae > Streptomyces > Streptomyces sp. NPDC088923. Next base: position 326,634 of record NZ_JBIVIO010000002.1, read on the forward strand.
TCGTCGGCGAGAACTCGCGCGCCGACGACATGGACGTGAACATCACCAAGGAGAAGAAGCTCACCAACATGCGTGCCGCTTCCGCCGACACCACCGAGAACGTGGTGCCCGCGCGCAAGCTCTCGCTGGAGCAGTCCCTGGAGTTCTGCCGCAACGACGAGTGCGTCGAGGTGACCCCGGAGACGGTCCGTATCCGCAAGGTCGTCCTCGACGGCCGTGAGCGCGCCCGCTCGGCCTCCCGCGCCAAGCACAACTGACCCCGCGCCACACCGGGGCCCGGCACTCCCGCGGGGGGTGCCGGGCCCTCCGCGTGCCCGGACACGGCTCGCCCCGAAGGGACGGCCCGCCGCCGCGCGTCGACCCCTCGCGCGGGTCCCGTTCCCGAAAGCGCCTCGGGGGCGCCCTGTTCCCCAACTGCCCCTCGTGTGTGGTGACTTCGCGGTGGCTTGTGCGGTGCTCGGGCCCATTTTCCCGAGGTGCCCTCCCCTCCGCCGCGCCCGCGTGGCACCCTGGTGCGCGGCGGCGCTTCAACACCCCCGGGGCCGCGTCCCGTTGGCCGGAGTTGACGCGCGTCGACCACGGAGGGTCACCGCCACGCGGGGTGACCTGTAGGGCCACTCTCCGCAACCCTTTTTCTTCGCTGGGTGTCCGAATAGCGGAATGCCCTGACCGATAACTGTGTAACGAGTCCGTTTCGCACCCATCTGCTTCGCCTCTATTTGTCCGGATTTTAAGAGCCGACTGGAACAGGTGTGACCGAACCGAGACCAAAAGGGTGTGGTCAGTCGTCGTTCAAATGACGAATAGTGTTCGGCGTAGAGCTCGGGTCAATGGGTCACGCGCTGTCGCGCCGACTCACGAGCACACTGAGGCGCAGCACTCCCATGAAGGCACCGTCGTCGGCATGTGTCGTGCGCCCCTCTCTTTGCAGTGGACAAGTGGACTCATGAGGAGGAACCCCATGCGTGGTGCGACAAGCGCCAAGTGGGTTGCGGGCGCGGCGATCATCGCCCTGGCGGCTACCGCCTGTGGCAGCGACGACGGCGACAGCAACGACAACAGCAGCAAGAAGCCCGCCGCGGGCGCGGTGAACACCAAGGGGATCTTCTCCGTCGAGGTCGGCGAGCCGCAGAACCCCCTGCAGCCGGCGAACACGATGGAGTCCAACGGCAGCATCGTCGTCAAGTCGCTGTTCTCGCAGCTCGTCGACTACGACGCCAAGGGCCAGATCAAGATGGTCAACGCCCAGTCGGTGGAGACCAAGGACAGCAAGACCTACACGGTCAAGCTCAAGCCGGGCTGGAAGTTCCACGACGGCACCACCGTCACCGCCGAGTCCTACGTCAAGGCGTGGAACTGGGCCGCCCAGCCGGCGAACAAGCAGACCAACAGCGCCTGGTTCTCCGACATCAAGGGGTACGACGACGTCGCCCCGGCCAAGGGCAAGCCCAAGGCCGAGGAGATGTCCGGCCTGAAGGTCGTCGACGACAACACCTTCACGATCGAGCTGAGCAAGTCCCTGCCGTACTTCGAGTACAAGCTCGGCTACGAGGTCTTCTCCCCCCTCCCCGAGTCCTTCTACAAGGACCCGAAGGCCGCCGGTGAGAAGCCGATCGGCAACGGCCCCTACAAGTTCGCGAGCTGGGACCACAAGAAGCAGATCAAGGTCACCAAGTTCGACGGCTACCAGGGCCCGGACAAGGCGCAGAACGGCGGGGTGATCTTCAAGAACTACTCCAGCCTCGACACCGCCTACGAGGACCTCAAGTCCGGCAACGTCGACGTGCTGCGCCAGATCGGCCCGAAGGACCTCCCGGTCTACAAGACGGACCTCGGTGACCGCGCCGTGGACAAGGCCTACTCCGCGATCCAGACGATCGTCCCGGCCTTCTACGGCAAGCAGTTCAAGGACGTCGACCCCAAGGTCATCCAGGGTCTGTCCATGGCGATCGACCGCGACACGATCACCAAGACCGTGCTGCAGGGCACCCGCGAGCCCGCCACCGGCTTCGTCGCCAAGGGCGTCAACGGCTACCAGCCGAACGTCGCCGGTGACGTCACCAAGTACGACCCGGCCAAGGCGAAGAAGCTCATCAAGGACGGCGGCGGCGTCCCGGGCAACAAGATCTCGATCCAGTACAACGCCGACGGTGGCCACAAGGAGTGGGTGGAGGCCGTCTGCGGTTCCATCACCAAGGCGACCGGCATCAAGTGCGTGGGCGACTCGAAGGCCGACTTCCAGGCCGACCTGAACGCCCGTGACGCCAAGCAGGTCAAGTCCTTCTACCGCAGTGGCTGGGTGCTGGACTACCCGATGAACGCCAACTTCATCCGTGACCTCTACGGCACGAAGTCGGACGGCAACCAGAGCGGCTTCTCCAACAAGGAGGTCGACGACCTGATCGCCAAGGCCGACTCGGCCAAGACCCTTGAGGACTCCGTCAAGGAGTACCAGGAGGTCGAGAAGAAGCTCGTCGAGTTCATGCCCGGCATCCCGCTCTGGTACTACAAGGTCAACGCCGGCTACTCGCCGAAGGTCCAGAACGTGGACTACTCGCAGACCGGTGACCCGATCCTGACGCAGATCCAGGTCAAGAAGTAACAAAAGAATCCAGGCTCGTTGCGACCCGGCCGGTGTGAACACCGCCGGCCGGGCGCATAGCCGCAGCTGGGGGCCCTTCACCGACGGACGCACCGGACGTCGGGGGAGGGCCCGTTGGCTGTCAGCTGTGACTACATGGAGGCACGATGGGGCGCTACGTCATACGACGCCTGCTCCAGATGATCCCGGTGTTCATCGGGACCACTCTGCTGATCTTTCTCGCGGTTTACCTCCTACCGGGGGACCCCGTGCGAGGTCTCTTCGGCGACAAGGGGGCCTCACCGGCCCAGCTCGCCTCTCTTCGCCACGAATACGGCCTCGACCGGAACATATTCGTGCAGTACGGCAACTACATGTGGGACATGGTTGCCCACTTCGACTTCGGCACGCAGATCGCGAGCGGACGTCCGGTGACCGACATCCTCGGTGACGCCTTCCCGGTGACCATCAGGCTCGCTGTCTTCGCTCTCGTCCTGGAGATCGTCTTCGGTATCACGCTCGGCATCATCTCCGGGATGTTCGCCGGCAAGTTCCTGGACCAGGCGATCCTGATCCTGACGCTGCTCTTCATCTCCATCCCGGTGTTCGTGCTCGCGTTCCTCATCAAGGCCGCGATCCTGTTCCCCGCGAACCTGCCACCGAACGTCAACGACGACACCAACATCGGGCAGATGCTGGCACCGGCGGCGGTGCTGGCGACAGCCTCGCTGGCCTACGTCGCCCGTCTGACCCGCGGCACCCTCGTGGAGAACCGCCGCGCCGACTACATGCGCACCGCCGTCGCCAAGGGCCTGCCCCGGCGCCGCGTCATCGGTGTGCACCTCATGCGCAACTCGCTGATCCCCGTCGTCACCTTCCTCGGTACCGACCTCGGCGCCCTCATGGGCGGCGCGATCGTGACGGAGGGCGCCTTCAACATCAAGGGCGTCGGCGGGACGATCTACGAATCCATCGTGCGCCGTGAGGGCACCACGCTGGTCGGACTCGTGACGATCCTCGTCCTCGTCTACCTGCTGTGCAGCCTGCTCGTCGACCTGCTCTACGCGGTCCTGGACCCGAGGATTCGCTATGCCTGACCTCACCAAGGAAGCGGCCGACGAAGCCGCGAAGCACACGCTCGGCGAAGCGGTCCCCACGGCCGACACCGCCGTCGTGGAGAAGGCCGCCAAGGACAAGACCCGCAGCCTGTGGGGCGACGCCTGGGTGGACCTGCGCCGCCGGCCGATGTTCATCGTCTCGGCGCTGATCATCCTGCTGCTCATCGTCATGTCGGCCTGGCCCGGTCTCTTCACCGGCACCGACCCGACGGCGACGGACCTCCAGAACCACTACCTGAGCAAGCCGAAGCTCGGGCACGTCTTCCAGGCCGACTGGCTTGGTTACGACCAGCAGGGCCGCTCCGTCTACGCCCGTCTCGTCCACGGCACCCGCAACTCGGTCCTCGTGGGCTTCGGCGCGACGGTCATCGTGACGCTGCTCGGCAGCTTCGTCGGCATGATCGCCGGTTACTTCGGCGGCTGGCTCGACGCGATCCTGTCCCGGGTGACCGACATCTTCTTCGGCATCCCGTTCCTGCTCGGCGCCATGCTGGTCATGAACGCCTTCACCGACCGCAAGTGGTGGCTCGTCGCCGCCGCGCTCGGCATCCTCGGCTGGACGCAGATCACCCGCGTCATGCGCGGCTCGGTACTCACCGTCAAGCAGTCCGACTACGTCCAGGCCGCGAAGGCCCTCGGCGCGAGCACCTCGCGGATCATGCTCCGGCACATCCTGCCGAACGCCATGGCCCCGGTGATCGTCGTCGCGACCATCGCGCTCGGCACGTACATCGGCGCGGAGGCCACGCTCTCCTACCTCGGCCTCGGGCTCTCCGCCCCGGCCGTCTCCTGGGGCGCGGACATCTCCGACGGCCTCGCCCAGATCCGGGTGGCCCAGCACGTGCTGCTGTACCCCTCGATCATGCTGACGCTCACCGTTTTCGCCTTCATCATGCTCGGCGAAGCCGTCCGCAACGCCCTCGACCCGAAGCTCCGCTGAGGGAGACGCTCGTGACCATCATCGATTCCACTCCGGACACCGTTCCCTCGCCGCGCGAATCCGGCGCCGAGGACGGCCCGCTCCTGGACGTGCGCGACCTGCACGTCGAGTTCCGCACCCGCGAGGGCGTGGTCAGGGCGGTCAACGGTGTCAACTACACGGTCGCCCCGGGCGAGACCCTCGCCGTGCTCGGCGAGTCCGGCTCCGGCAAGTCCGTCACCGCCCAGGCGATCATGGGCATCCTCGACATGCCCCCCGCGAAGATCCCGCAGGGCGAGATCCTCTACCGCGGCAAGGACATGCTGAAGATGTCCCGCGAGGAGGCCCGGCAGATACGCGGCCAGAAGATCGCGATGATCTTCCAGGACGCGCTCTCCTCGCTCAACCCCGTCCTCACCGTCGGCTATCAGCTCGGTGAGATGTTCCGGGTCCACCAGGGGCTGTCCCGCAAGGACGCCAAGGCCAAGGCCATCGAGATGATGGACAAGGTCAAGATCCCGGCGGCCAAGGAGCGGGTCAACGACTACCCGCACCAGTTCTCCGGCGGTATGCGCCAGCGCATCATGATCGCGATGGCGCTGTGCCTGGAGCCCGACCTGGTCATCGCGGACGAGCCCACCACGGCGCTCGACGTGACGGTGCAGGCGCAGGTCATGGACCTGCTCGCGGAGCTCCAGCGCGAGTACCACATGGGGCTGATCCTCATCACCCACGACCTCGGCGTGGTCGCCGACGTCGCGGACAAGATCGCCGTCATGTACGCGGGCCGCATCGTCGAGACCGCCCCCGTGCACGAGATCTACAAGAACCCGGCCCACCCCTACACCAAGGGGCTGCTCCAGTCGATCCCCCGCCTGGACATGAAGGGGCAGGAGCTCTTCGCGATCAAGGGCCTGCCGCCCAACCTGCTGCACATCCCGCAGGGTTGCGCCTTCAACCCGCGCTGCACCATGGCGCAGGACATCTGCCGCACCGACCGTCCGCCGCTGGTGGACGTGCTCGGCCCCGACGGCGAACCGCTCGCGGGCCGCCGCAGCGCCTGCCACTTCTGGAAGGAGACGGTCAATGGCTGAGAAGCCGGAGCAGAAGAAGGCTGACGCCGCCCCCAACGTCTCCGCCGTGGAGACGGTGAAGGCCGCCACCGAGGACGAGGCCGTCGCGGCGATCGACGCGAGCGTCGACCGCGGGGAGCCGATCCTCCAGGTGCGGGGCCTCAAGAAGCACTTCCCGCTCACCCAGGGGATCGTCTTCAAGCGCCAGGTCGGCGCGGTCAAGGCCGTGGACGGGGTCTCCTTCGACCTCTACCAGGGCGAGACCCTCGGCATCGTGGGCGAGTCCGGCTGCGGCAAGTCCACCGTCGCGAAGCTGCTCATGACGCTGGAGACGGCGACCGCGGGCGAGGTCTTCTACAAGGGCCAGGACATCACCAAGCTGTCCGGGCGCGCACTGAAGGCCGTGCGCCGCAACATCCAGATGGTGTTCCAGGACCCGTACACCTCGCTCAACCCGCGCATGACGGTCGGCGACATCATCGGCGAGCCCTTCGACATCCACCCGGAGGTCGCGCCGAAGGGGGACCGGCGCAAGCGCGTGCAGGACCTCCTCGACGTCGTCGGGCTCAACCCGGAGTACATCAGCCGGTACCCGCACCAGTTCTCCGGCGGTCAGCGCCAGCGCATCGGCATCGCCCGCGGCCTCGCGCTCAACCCGGAGGTCATCATCTGCGACGAGCCGGTCTCCGCGCTCGACGTCTCGGTGCAGGCCCAGGTCATCAACCTGATGGAGCGGCTCCAGGACGAGTTCAACCTGTCCTACATCTTCATCGCGCACGACCTGTCGATCGTCCGCCACATCTCGGACCGGGTCGGGGTCATGTATCTCGGCAAGATGGCCGAGATCGGCACCGACGAGCAGATCTACGAGCACCCCACGCACCCGTACACGCAGGCGCTCCTCTCCGCCGTCCCGGTCCCCGACCCCGAGGCCCGTGACCACCGCGAGCGGATCATCCTGTCGGGCGACGTGCCCTCGCCGGCCAACCCGCCCTCGGGCTGCTCCTTCCGCACCCGCTGCTGGAAGGCCCAGGACAAGTGCGCGCAGGAGACCCCCCTCCTCGCGGTGCCGGAGATCTTCCGTACGAAGGACATCCCGGCCGCGCACGAATCGGCGTGCCACTTCGCCGAGGAGAAGGACATCGTGAACGCCGCCTGAGGCGTTCCGTCCGGCCCGAAGGCCCCGTCACCGCGAGGTGGCGGGGCCTTCGCCGTACCCGCACCGCCTGCCCGTGCCCTCCCCGGGTGACTCGCCCGGCTCAGCTCGCCGTGCGCGCTTGTACCTTATGCGATGGTATGAGGCACTAAGTGCGATATGACGCTCACGAGGAGGCACCGATGCGAGGAGCCACGCACGCGAAATGGGTCGCGGGGGCGGCCGTCGTCGCGCTGGCCGCGACGGGCTGCGGCGGCGGCGACGACAGCGGTGGCGGCGGTGGCGGTGGCGGCAACGGTGGCGGCGTCGTGCGCGCCTCCTGGGGCGATCCGCAGAACCCCCTGGAGCCGGCGAACACCAACGAGGTGCAGGGCGGCAAGGTCCTCGACCTGGTCTTCCGGGGTCTCAAGCGGTACAACCCGAAGACCGGCAAGGCCGAGGACATGCTGGCCGAGAAGATCGACACCAAGGATTCCCAGACCTTCGACATCACCATCAAGAGCGGCTGGAAGTTCTCGGACGGCGAGAAGGTCACCGCCAAATCCTTCGTGGACGCCTGGAACTACGGCGCGAATCTGAAGAACAACCAGAAGAACGCCTACTTCTTCGGCCAGATCGACGGCTACGACAAGGTGCACCCCTCGGAGGGGCAGGCCACCGCCCAGACGCTCTCCGGGCTCAAGGTCACCGGGGACCGCACCTTCACCGTCAAGCTCAACCAGAAGTTCTCGACCTGGCCCGAGACCCTCGGCTACGCCGCCTTCGCCCCGCTGCCCCGCTCCTTCTTCGACAATCACGCGCAGTGGCTCAAGAAGCCCATCGGCAACGGCCCCTACACCATCGATTCCTACAAGCGCGGCTCGCAGATGCAGCTGCGCAAGTGGGACGGCTACCCCGGCGACGACAAGGCGCGGAACAACGGCGTGGACCTCAAGGTCTACACCGACGTCAACACCGCTTATACCGACCTGACCGCCGGGAACCTCGACCTCGCCGACGACATCCCGGCCAACCAGCTCCGGAACGTCAAGAACGACCTCGGTGACCGGTACATCAACCAGCCGGCCGGCATCATCCAGACCCTCGCCTTCCCCTTCTACGACAAGGAGTGGAACGGTCCCAAGAGCGCGGACCTGCGCAAGGGCCTGTCGATGGCGATCAACCGCAAGCAGATCACCGAGACGATCTTCCAGAAGACCCGCACCCCCGCCACCGACTGGACCTCGCCGGTGCTCGGCGAGGACGGCGGGTACAAGCCGGGGCTGTGCGGCGAGGCGTGCGACTACAAGCCGGACGAGGCGAAGAAGCTCATCGAGGGCGCGGGCGGCATCCCGAACGGCCAGCTCAAGATCGGCTACAACGCCGACACCGGCTCCCACAAGGAGTGGGTCGACGCGATCTGCAACAACATCAACAACGCCCTGGACAACGACAAGGCGTGCGTCGGCGACCCGACCGGCACCTTCGCGGACTTCCGCAACAAGATCGGCCAGCACAAGATGCCCGGCCCCTTCCGCGCCGGCTGGCAGATGGACTACCCGCTCATCCAGAACTTCCTCCAGCCGCTGTACTACACCGACGCCTCGTCCAACGACGGCAAGTACAGCTCGAAGAAGTTCGACGGCCTCGTCGACAAGGCGAACGCCGAGACGGACACCAAGAAGGCCGTGACGACCTTCCAGGACGCCGAGAAGGTCCTGCGCGACGACATGGGCGCCATCCCGCTCTGGTACCAGAACGGCAACGCCGGCTACTCCGACCGCCTCTCGAACGTGGCCCTGAACCCCTTCAGCGTCCCGGTCTACAACGAGATCAAGGTCAGCTGACGGCGGACCGCCCCGGCCGATGGGCCCGGCGCACGCTCCGTGCGCCGGGCATCGGCGTTTCCCCGTCCCCCCGCCCCACCCGCCAGGGCCCGCGCCCCCAACCCCGGAGCTGTCCATGGGACGTTATGTGATCCGGCGTCTGCTCCAGATGATCCCCGTGTTCATCGGCGCCACGCTGCTGATCTTCCTGATGGTGAACGTGATGGGCGACCCCATCGCGGGCCTGTGCGGTGACCGCCAGTGCGACCCGGCCACCGCCAGCCAGCTCCGTCACGACCTCGGCCTCGACAAGCCCGTGTGGCAGCAATACCTCACCTACATGGGCAACCTCTTCACCGGGGACTTCGGCACCGCCTTCAACGGCGAGTCCGTCCTCGACCTGATGGGCGACGCCTTCCCGGTCACGATCCGGCTCACCATCATCGCGATCATCTTCGAGATCGTCATCGGCATCAGCCTCGGCGTCCTCACCGGACTGCGCCGCGGCAAGCCCGACGACACGGGCGTCCTCATCCTCACGCTCGTCGTGATCTCGGTGCCGACCTTCGTCACCGGCCTGCTGCTGCAACTGCTCCTCGGCGTGAAATGGGGCTGGATCAAACCGGCCGTGTCCGCCGAGGCCCCCTTCGACGAACTGATCCTGCCCGGACTCGTCCTCGCCTCGGTCTCCCTCGCCTACGTCACCCGGCTGACGCGGACCTCGATCGCCGAGAACCGCCGCGCCGACTACGTCCGCACCGCCATCGCCAAGGGGCTTCCGCGCCACCGCGTCATCGTGCGGCACCTGCTGCGCAACTCGCTCATCCCCGTCGTCACCTTCATCGGCACCGACATCGGCGCCCTCATGGGCGGCGCGATCGTCACCGAACGCATCTTCAACATCCACGGCGTCGGCTACCAGCTCTACCAGGGCATCCTGCGGCAGAACACGCAGACGGTGGTCGGCTTCGTGACCGTACTCGTCCTCGTCTTCCTGATCGCCAACCTCCTCGTCGACCTCCTCTACGCCGTTCTCGACCCGAGGATTCGCTATGCGTGAGCCCGAGCCCACTCCGGAGTCCGAGCCGGAGCCGGAGAACCACCTCCCGCCCGCCGACGAGGCGGTAGGCGCCCGCGGTCAGGGCGGCGTCGAGGCCCTCGCGACCGGCGAGGGCGGCAGCCTGGTCGGTGAGGAGCCCGAGGGCGGCGACCCGCGCGAGAAACCCCGCAGCCTGTGGTCCGACGCCTGGCGCGACCTGCGCCGCAACCCGGTCTTCATCATCTCCGCGCTGATCATCCTGTTCCTGATCGTGATCTCGATCTGGCCGTCCCTGATCGCCTCGGGCAACCCGCTCAAGTGCGACCTCTCCGACGCGCAGCGGGGCTCCCGCTCCGGGCACCCCTTCGGCTTCACCAACCAGGGCTGCGACGTCTACACACGCACCGTCTACGGCGCCCGCGCCTCGGTGACCGTCGGCGTCTGCGCGACCCTCGGCGTCGCGATCCTCGGCTCGATCCTCGGCGGGCTCGCCGGGTTCTTCGGCGGCTTCTGGGACTCGATCCTCTCCCGCCTCACCGACATCTTCTTCGCGATCCCCGTCGTCCTCGGCGGCCTCGTCCTGCTCTCCGTCGTCACCTCGAACACGGTCTGGCCCGTCGTCGGCTTCATCGTGCTCCTCGGCTGGCCGCAGATCGCCCGCATCGCCCGCGGCTCCGTCATCACGACGAAGCAGAACGACTACGTGGAGGCCGCGCGCGCCCTCGGCGCCTCGAACACCCGGATGCTGCTCCGCCACATCACGCCGAACGCCGTCGCGCCCGTCATCGTCGTCGCGACCATCGCGCTCGGCACGTACGTGGCGCTCGAAGCCACCCTCTCCTTCCTCGGCGTCGGGCTCCGGCCCCCCACCGTCTCCTGGGGCATCGACATCTCGGACGCCTCGGGGAACGTGCGCAACGCCCCGCACATGCTCCTGTGGCCCTCCGGGGCCCTGGCGATCACCGTGCTCGCCTTCATCATGCTCGGCGACGCGGTGCGCGACGCCCTCGACCCCAAGCTGCGCTGAGGAGCCCGCCATGCTGCTGGAAGTGCGAGACCTGCACGTCGAGTTCGCGACCAGGGACGGCGTCGTCAAGGCCGTCAACGGGGTCAGCTACGACGTCGACGCGGGCGAGACCCTCGCCGTGCTCGGCGAATCGGGCTCGGGGAAGTCCGTCACCGCCCAGGCGATCATGGGCATCCTCGACATGCCCCCGGGCCGCATCCCCGCCGGGGAGATCCTCTTCGAGGGCCAGGACCTGCTCAAGATGAAGGAGGACAGGCGGCGCAAGGTGCGCGGCGCGCAGATCGCGATGATCTTCCAGGACGCGCTCTCCTCGCTCAACCCCGTCCTCACCGTCGGCCAGCAACTCGGCGAGATGTTCACCGTCCACCAGGGCATGTCCCAGAAGGACGCCCGCGCCAAGGCCGTCGAGCTCATGGAGCGGGTCCGCATCCCCGCCGCCAAGGAACGCGTGCGCCAGTACCCGCACCAGTTCTCCGGCGGTATGCGCCAGCGCATCATGATCGCGATGGCGCTCGCCCTCGAACCCAAGCTGATCATCGCCGACGAGCCCACCACGGCCCTCGACGTGACGGTGCAGGCGCAGGTCATGGACCTGCTCGCGGAGCTCCAGCGCGAGTACCACATGGGCCTCATCCTCATCACCCACGACCTGGGCGTCGTCGCCGACGTCGCCGACAAGATCGCCGTCATGTACGCGGGCCGCATCGTCGAGACCGCGCCCGTGCACGAGATCTACAAGGCCCCCGCGCACCCGTACACCGAGGGTCTCCTCCAGTCGATCCCGCGCCTGGACCAGAAGGGCCGCGAGCTCTACGCGATCAGCGGCCTGCCGCCCAACCTGCTGCACATCCCGGACGGCTGCTCGTTCAACCCCCGCTGCCCGCGCGCCCGCGAGCGCTGCCTGCACGACGATCCGCCGCTCTACGAGGTCTCACCGACCAGGGCCAGCGCCTGCCACTACTGGAAGGAGACCCTCGATGCATCGCGATGAGCACGGCAGCCGCAAGGAGGCCAGGCGCGAGGGGCGCGAGGCCGAACTGCTCATGTCCAAGGCGCACCAGAAGAACGCCTACGCGGCCGGCCAGCCGATCCTCGAAGTGCGCGGCCTCGCCAAGCACTTCCCGCTCACCCAGGGCGTCGTCCTCAAGCGCCAGGTCGGCGCCGTCAAGGCCGTCGACGGCGTCGACTTCGACCTGCGCGGCGGCGAGACCCTCGGCATCGTGGGCGAGTCCGGCTGCGGCAAGTCGACCGTCGCCAAGATGCTCGTCCACCTGGAGCAGCCCACGGGCGGCACGATCCGCTACAAGGGCGAGGACATCAGCAAGCTCTCGGGCCGCGCCCTCAAAGCGGTGCGCCGCAACATCCAGATGGTCTTCCAGGACCCGTACACCTCGCTCAACCCGCGCATGACCGTCGGCGACATCATCGGGGAGCCCTACGACATCCACCCGGAGGTCGCGCCGAAGGGGGACCGGCGCAAGCGCGTGCAGGACCTCCTCGACGTCGTCGGCCTCAACCCCGAGTACATCAACCGCTATCCGCACCAGTTCTCCGGCGGCCAGCGCCAGCGCATCGGCATCGCCCGTGGCCTCGCGCTGCGCCCCGAGATCATCGTCGCCGACGAACCCGTATCGGCCCTCGACGTCTCGGTGCAGGCGCAGGTCATCAACCTCATGGAGCGGCTCCAGCAGGAGTTCGACCTCTCCTACGTCTTCATCGCGCACGACCTCTCGATCGTCCGCCACATCTCCGACCGCGTCGCCGTCATGTACCTCGGCCGCGTCGTCGAGACGGGCACGGACGAACAGATCTACGAGCACCCCACGCACCCCTACACGCAGGCGCTCCTCTCCGCAGTGCCGGTCCCCGACCCCTCCCAGCGCGAGCACCGCGAGCGGATCATCCTCACCGGGGACGTGCCCTCACCCGCCAACCCGCCGAGCGGCTGCCACTTCAGGACGCGGTGCTTCAAGGCGCAGGAGAAGTGCGCGGTGGAGGACCCGGTGCTCGCGATCCCCGAGTGGTTCAAGGGACGCGGCATCCCGGCGGAACACCCTTCGGCGTGCCACTTCGCGGAGGAGAAGCGGATCGTGCCCACCGACTGAGCGGGCTTGAAAGGGCTTAACACGGCGGCAACCCGGCGGACGCCGCTCCGATATACGGACGGGGCAGGCTCCTTCTTGTACGGCCGTGCGGGTGCCGTGAGACCGGCCGGGGCGACGAAAGCCGCCCCGGCCGGTCGTCGTTGGGGGGCGTCTCCCGGACTTAGCTCCTCAGCTTCCCCGCCCGTGGCCGTTAGAGTGCCCATGTGGATACCACCTCTCAACTCCCCGCCGCGTTCCGTCTGATCGTGACGGGTGGAGGTACCGGCGGGCACACCTATCCCGCTCTCACCGCGGTCCGTACGTTGCGGGAGCGGCTGACGGCGTGGGGGCGCTCGCTCGATGTGCTGTGGATCGGCAGCACCGACAGCCTGGAGGCGGGTGTCGCCGAAGCAGAGGGGATCGCGTTCACCGCGGTGGCCACCGGCAAGGTGCGGCGTGCGTCGAACCCGTTGAAGATGGTGTCGCCCGCGAACGTGCGGGACATGGCGCGCGTGCCCCTCGGTGTCGCTCAGGCCCGCAAGGCGGTCGCGAGCTTCCGCCCTCACGTGGTGCTCGCGACAGGCGGGTACGTAGCGGTACCGACCGGACTCGCGGCCCGCGTGTGCAAGGTCCCCCTGGTGCTGCACGAGCAGACCGTCCGGCTCGGGCTCGCCAACCGGAAGCTCGCCGGCAGCGCGTCGCGGATCGCGGTCTCTTCGGAGTCGACCTTGCCGTTCCTCGACGAGAGCGTGCGGCCCCTCGCCGTGGTCACCGGGAACCCCGTACGTCCCGAGGTCCTGACCGGGCACCCGGAGAAGGCCGTCTCCGCCCTGGGCAGCGGCTTCGATCGAGCGTTGCCCACGGTGTACGTCACCGGCGGGGCGCAGGGCTCGCAGCAGATCAACGATCTGATCGGCGGGGAACTGCTGTGGTTGCTGGAGCGCGCGAACGTGGTGCATCAGTGCGGGCCCGCCCCTTACGAGGCGCTGGCCGCGCGCGCGAGCGGGCTTCCCCCGCACGTCGCGGCCCGGTATCACCTGACCCCGTTCGTGGGCTCGGAGCTGCCCGATGTACTGGCCCTGGCCGCCTTGGTGATCTCGCGCAGTGGCGCGGGAACGCTCGCCGAGCTGACGGCGCTGGGCAAGCCGGCCGTGTTCATCCCCCTGGCGTCCTCGGCCGGGAACGAGCAGGCGCACAACGCCCGGCACCTGGAGGAGTCCGGTGCGGCCGTCGCCCTTGAGGGCGAGGTGACCGGGGAACGCCTTCGCGAGGCCGTCGGCCCCCTTCTTGACGACCCCTCGCGCAGGGAGGCCATGGCGGCGGCGGCACGGGCGCAGGGACGCCCGGACGCGGCGAACAGGCTGGTGGACGTGGTGCTGAACGCCGCGTCCGGCTGAGCGCTGGACGCCGATCCGGAGCAGGGGCTCGTCGGCGGACCGCTCCGTGCCGCTCCTGTCCCGGGTCCGTTCCGCTCGCGCTCACGGGTATGTCCGGGAGCTCACCACCCTGCTGGCTCTCCGGCAGCGGGACAAGCGTGTCGCGGCCTCCGCCGAGCGCGCCCGTCATCGCCTGCCCGCCGCGAGTTGAGCTTGGCCGCGCCGCCGGCGCCGGCCGGACGTCGTCCCTCCTGTGTGGCACCTTTGACCGCATGGGGAATGTTTCGCGTGCGAGGTGGACCGGCGCCCTCGCCTGCGCGGTGCTCGCTCTCCTCGGTCTCGTCTGGGCCGTACGGGATCTCTCCGTCGCCCACGGTCACCCCACCCGGGTCTGGTGGCTGTGGGCCGGGGCGCCGTCCGCGTGGGGCGGGACCGTGCAGGTGACCGGGCTTGCGGACGGGTTGCTCCTCGTGCTCGGGGTGTGGGGGGCCGTACGGGTGGTCAGGGCGCCCCGTGCCGCCGCTTCCGCGCTCGCCGTCGTGGGGGCGTGCGCGCTCGTCGTGCGGTTGCCGTCCGCCTGGTTGCTCGCGCAGCCGTGGACCGGGCCGTGGGCCGGGGAGGGGCTGCGGGCGCTCGCGCGGCTCACCGTCCTCGTGGGGCTGGCGCTCGGCGTGGTGCTGCTCGGCTGCGCCCTCGCCACGCGGCGTCCTCCCGCGGCGGAGGCGGCCGTGGCTCCGGCCCGTACCGCCGCCGCTGTCCTGCTCCTGTCCGCCGGGCTGCTCGCCGTCTGGGAGGCCGTGCGCGTCGGGGACTACGGGGCCGCCGCCTACCGGGGTGCCCTGCTCGGGAACCGCAGTACGACCCTCACGCTCCTCGCGACCCCGCAGCCCTGGTGGGCCGCCGCGCTCGTGCTGCTCGCCCTCGCCGCGGGCATCGCCTGCGCCGCCCGCGCGCGGGCCGGGCGCGCGCTCGGTACCGCCGCCGGGGCGATGCTGCTCGCCTGGGGACTCGTCAGGCTCTCCGTGGCCCTGCGCCAGGAGCGCTTCGACGGGGCGCTGAGCGGCACGCCGCGCCTTCAGCTCTCGCTCGCCAGCACCCTCGCGTACGTCCTCGCGGGGCTCGCCGTGCTCGCGCTGCTCCGTACCCCGGTGCGCGCGCCCGCGGCGAGCCCCGCCCCGCTCAGTCCTCGCGCGCGCTGAGCCCCAGCGAGCGGCGCAGGAAGTCGACCTGGAAGAGCAGCAGGTTCTCCGCGACCTCCTCCTGCGGCGTCATGTGTGTCACGCCGCTCAGCGGCAGGAACTCGTGCGGGCGGCCCGCGGCGAGGAGCGCCGAGGACAGGCGCAGGCCGTGCGCGACGACGACGTTGTCGTCCACGAGGCCGTGGATGAGCATCAGCGGGCGGTGCGGCTCGCGGGCCTCGGAGAGGCCCTCGTCGGTGACGAGCGAGTTGTGCGCGTACACCTCGGGCTCGGTGGCCGGGTCGCCGAGGTAGCGCTCCTGGTAGTGCGTGTCGTAGAGGCGCAGGTCCGTCACGGGGGCGCCCGAGACGGCCGCGTGGAAGACGTCGGGGCGGCGCAGGACGGCCATCGCGGCGAGGTAGCCGCCGAAGGACCAGCCGCGGATCGCGACGCGCGTCAGGTCGAGCGGGAAACGGTCCGCGAGGCCGTGGAGCGCGTCCACCTGGTCGTCCAGGCTCAGCGTCAGGCGGCGGTTGACCGCCTTCTCCCACGCGGGCGAGGGCCCCGGCGTGCCGCGCCCGTCGGCGACGACGACGGCGAAGCCCTGCTCGGCGAACCACTGCGAGGTCAGGTGCGGGTTGCGGGCGGCCACGACGCGCTGGCCGTGCGGGCCTCCGTACGGGTCCATGAGGACGGGAAGCGGACCCTCCTCCTCGCGGTACCAGGACGGCAGCAGCACCGCGCACGGAATCTCCCGTGCGCCCCCCGTCGTGAGCACCGGGCGCGGCGTGAGGGCCGGGGTCTCGGCGTACGAGGCGAGGCGGGCGATCTCCTCGCCGTCCCGCAGCACGCGGTACGTCGTCCCGTAGGCGTCCGTGGTCGCGGTCGAGAGCACCGTCAACGGGCCGCCGCGCACGGCCGAGTGGACCCCCGGACCCTCGCTGACCCGCTCGACCCCGAGCGGGCTCACGCGGTGCACGTGGATCTCGCCGATCTCGCGATCCGCCGCCTCCGCGCCCGCCGACGCCGAGATCAGCACGTCGTCGGCGCCCACGTCGAGCACCGAGCGGACCTGGAGCGTCCCCCCGGTCAGCAGCCGGTCGCCGACCGCGAGGACCCGCGCCCCGCCCTCGTCCGTGATCCGCACGAGCTTGCCGTCCGGGGTCCATGCCGGGGAACCGCCGCGCAGCTCCACCCAGTCCGGGTCCTCGTCCGCGTGCACCATCCGCGTCGCGCCGCTCTCCTCGTCCACGCCGAGGTAGAGCACCGCGCGCTGGTCCCGGGACTGCACGAGCAGCAGCGGCGCCCCGGCGGCCGTCCAGTGCACGCGCGCGAGGTAGGGGTAGCGGGCGCGGTCCCACTCGACCTCGGTGCGGCCGCCTTCGAGGTCGTACAGGAAGAGCCGCACGTCCGCGTTGGCGGTCCCGGCCCTCGGGTAGGCGACCGAGGCCGGCTCGCGGTCCGGGTGCGCGGGGTCGGCGATCCACCAGCGCCGCACGGGGGACTCGTCGACACGCGCGACGAGGAGCCGCGCGCTGTCGGGCGACCACCAGAAGCCGCGCGTCCGGTCCATCTCCTCGGCGGCGACGAACTCCGCGAGCCCGTAGGTGACCTGGGCCTCCTCGGGTGCCGCGAGCGCCCGGTCCCCGCTCCCGTCCGCGGCCACGAGCCGCAGGGCGCCCTCGGACACGTAGGCGATCCTCGTCCCGTCGGGGGAGGGGCGCGGGTCGATGACGGGGCCGGGCACGGCGAGCGCACGGCTCGCCCCGGAGCGCAGATCGGTCGTCCACAGGCGCCCCGACAGGGCGTACACCGCCGTCGTGAGGGCCGCGTCCCCCGCGTACCCGACGATGCCCGCCGCGCTCTCCCTGGCCCGCTCACGCCGGGCGCGCTCCCGCGCCGAGAGCCGCTCGCCGCCCGCGCCGAGCAGGGCGGCCGGATCGGCGAGCAGCCGCTCGGCGCTCTTGCCGTCCTCGGTCACGTCGAGAACCCAGAGCATCTGCGAGCGATCAGTCCCTGACCTGGAACGAAGGAAAACGATCCGCGAGCCGTCCGGGGCGACGGTGAGGGAGCGGGGTGCTCCGAGGGTGAAGCGCTGACTGCGCGCGTGCTGGCGGGGGAAACTCCGGGACTCCGTTGTCATGGCCCCAGCCTAGAAGCCCGGTTGGCGGACGGTGCGCCCCTCATGCTCCGGTGCGACGACTCATGCGCAGCCACTCATAGTTATGATCCGTAGCGCAAGGTGGGTGCAGGTCCGCCGTGCGAAGCGGGTGCGTGGGGACAGCGCTGTTCCCGGGCGGCCGCACTCCCGGCGCCGGTCGCCGGGGGACTTCTCCGCAGTTCGCGAGCATGGGAGGTGAGCCGCCGTGGCGCTCTCGATTTCGGCGGTGGTCCTGATGTTGATCATCGTCGTCCTGCTCGTCAGGAAGTCGGGGCTGAAAGCGGGGCACGCGGTCGTCTGCGTGCTGCTCGGCTTCTTCCTGGCCGGCTCCTCGATCGCACCGACGATCAGGGAACTGACGAACAACGTGGCGGGGATGCTGGGCGACATCAAGTTCTGAGACCCCGTCGCCGGTACGGGGGCCGGCGCGCGGGGTGCGACGGGGCGGGTACGGGTGGGTCCCGCCGCCCGCTCGCGGCGGGTGGCGCGGCGCCCGTCCGGCGGGGGCTCGTAGGCTTGGCCCATGACCGAGAACGCCCGCCCGCGACTGCTCCTCGTCCACGCGCACCCGGACGACGAGTCGATCAACAACGGTGCCACGATGGCCGCCGCTGTCGCGAGCGGCGCCGAGGTCACCCTCGTGACCTGCACCCTCGGTGAGGAGGGCGAGATCATCCCGCCCGCGCTCGCCCCCCTCGCTGCGGACCGCGCCGACCGGCTCGGCACGTACCGCGTCGGCGAACTGGCCACCGCCATGGCGGCCCTCGGCGTCCGCGACCACCGCTTCCTCGGCGGCCCGGGCCGCTACCGCGACTCCGGGATGATGGGCGCCCCCCAGAACGACCGGCCCGGCTCCTTCTGGTCCACGCCGCTCGACGAGGCGGCCGGGCACCTCGTCGCGATCATCCGCGAGGTACGGCCCGACGTCCTCGTCACGTACGACCCGGACGGGGGCTACGGCCACCCGGACCACATCCAGGCCCACCGCGTCGCGATGCGCGCCGCCGAACTCGCCGCCGAACCGGACCTGCTGCCCGCCGCCGGGCCCGCGCACACCATCGCCAAGACCTACTGGAACCGGCTCCCGCGCCCCGTCGCCGAGGCCGCCTTCGCGGAGGCCCGCCGCGCGCTGACGGACAGCCCCTTCGCCCGGCTCGCCGCCGTCGACGACGTCCCGGGAGTCGTCGAGGCCGCGCGCGTCACGACCGCCGTCGACGCCCGCGCCCACCTCCCCGCCAAGCTCGCCGCGATGCGCGCCCACGCCACGCAGATCACCGTCGCCGAGCCCCTCTTCGTCCTCTCCAACGACCTCGCCCAGCCCGTCTTCGGCATCGAGTACTACGAGTTGGTACGGGGCGAGGCGGGGCCACCGGGCGCGGACGGCCTCGAAGCGGGGCTCTTCGCCGGGCTCGTGCCGCAATCCTCCTCCGCCTCCAGGGAGCCGCAGTCGTGAGCAACAAGCCCAAGGTCCCCGCCCAGCGCACCGCTCCCGAGGGCCACTTCCTCACCACGCCGCCCAAGCCCGCGCGCGTCGCCGGGTACGTGGGCGGCGCCCTGCTCGGTCTCGTGACGGGGCTCGCCGGGGCGCTCGTCCAGGCCGCGCTGCCGCCCGGCGGCCTCGCCCTCGCGCTCGCCGCGCTCGCCGGGCTCTGCTACGGGGGCGCCCACCTCGCCCGCACCCTCGCGGGCGGCCTGATCCCGGCCGTCGGCTGGCTCGTCGCCGTCGTACTGCTCACCACGACACGCCCCGAGGGCGACTACGTCTTCGGCGCCGGGCTCGGTTCGTACGGCTTCCTGCTCGGCGGCATGGCCGTGGCTGTGATCTGTGCCACGGGCGGGCGGCCGGGCGGCTGGGCCGGACCCGGAGCGGTGCGTACGAGCGCCTGACGGGGTACCCGGGCCCGTACCGGCACCGAACCCGGCAATGTCGTGACCGCGCACGTGACCATTCACGCGAAAGCCCCGGAAGCCCCGACTTCGGCCAGCGGGCCGGACGGAGGGCGTCCGGCGGCCAGTATGGTGGTGCGCGCCGCCGAGCCACCCCCCACCTTCGGCCGGGGAGCCCCCTCGCGGGAGGTCGTGACGGGCGGTGGAGCCAAACAGGAGAGCCTGCCTTGAGTCGTGATACTGAGAGTTCGTCCTCCGGCCCCCGGGGGAACGGCGGCGGTGCCGCCTACCCCTCGGGCACGCCCCCGTACGGCACCCCGGCGCAGGGCGAGGACGGCACAGCCGCCCCCCAGGACGCCGCGGCCTCCGGCGCGGGTCGCTCCGAGGAGCGCAGGACCGAGACGACCATGACGACCCGGATCAAGATCAACATTCCCGGGTCGCGTCCCATCCCGCCCGTCGTGCTGCGCACGCCGATGAGCGAGAGGGAGAAGGAGGAGCGCGCCGCGCGGGGCGAGGAAGCGGGGGGCCCGGCGGGCGCGCCGCAGGGCCGCGAGCGCACGCGGTCCGCGCCCGTGCCCCCGGCGCCGCGCGAGCGGGACGGCGGTCAGGGGCCGCGGTCCGGCGAGCGACCGGGCCCCTCCGGGCCGTCCGCGCCCGCGACGCCGTCCGGGCAGCCCGGACAGGCCGAGCAGTCCGGGCAGACCGCGGGTGGTGCGGGGCCGCGCGAGGAGAAGCCGCCGAGCGACTGGTTCGCGCCGCGCAAGAACGGGACCCGGGGCGGCAACACGCCGAGCCCGGTGGCACCGGCGCAGGGCGGAGGGACCGAGGGCGCGGGGCTGCCGGGGGGCGGGGCCGCGGGTGCTTCCGGTGCCGCCCACGCTCCTGGTGCTGCCCACGCGCCCGGGGCTAACGGTGCTCCGGGTGCTCCGGGTGCTCCGGGTGCTTCCGGGGCTTCCGGGGCTTCCGGTGCTTCCGGTGGGGGCGCGCCCGCCGCCGGTGGGTACGGCGCGCCGACGCCCGCCGCCGGTACGCCCCTCGGCCAGAACGCCGGTGGGCAGCAGCAGCCCGCGCAGGGTGGCCGGAGCACCGGTGCCTACGACGTCACGCAGGCGTTCGCCGACGCACCGGCGCGGGAGACACCGCGCGCGGGTGGCCCGCAGGGTGGCGCTCCGCGGGCCGGTGGCCCGCAGGGCGGTCCGCGGGCCGGTGCTCCCGGTCCCGGTGGGCCCCAGGCCCATCCCGGCCCCGCCACCGGTGGCTCCGAGGCCGAGACCACCGCGCAGCACCCGGCGCCCAACGCGCCGCGCTCGCCGTGGCCCGCCGTCGACGACACCGCGATCCTCACCCCGCAGCAGCCCCGCGCCCCGCGCGGCCCCTCGGGCGGCCCCGGCAAGGGCCCCGCCAACGGGCCGGGGAACGGCCCCGGCAACGGCGGTGCTCCCCGGGGCCAGGTCTCCGGTGACACGCTCACGGGCGGCCTGCCCGTCGTCCCGCGGCCGTGGGAGAACGAGCAGGGCGCCGACCGCGTGACGATGCGCCAGGACCCGCTGGGCCCCGGCGCCGGTTCGCCGTCCTTCCCCGTGCCCGGAGCCGCCGCGCGCTTCCCCGAGCCGGTCACGCCGCCGCCCGCCGGGCCCGAGCAGCCGGCCGCGAAGGCCGCGAAGGCGGCCAAGCCGAAGAAGAAGGGCCGCAGCAAGCTCGGCCTCCTCGTCGGCGTGGTCGTCGTCATCGCCGCCGGCGGTTACGGCGCGGGCCTCCTGATGAACCGTTCCGACGTGCCCAAGGGCACCACCGTGCTCGGGGTGGACATCGGCGGCGGTACGCGCGACGAGGCCGTCAACAAGCTGGACTCGGCCCTCGCCAAGCGCTCCCTGGCCGCGGTCCCGCTCACCGTCGACGGCAAGGCGGCGAGCCTCAAGCCCGACAAGTCGGGGCTCACGCTCGACAGCCAGGCGACCGTGCGCGGCGCGGCGACGAGCGACTACAACCCGGTCTCCGTCTTCGGCTCGCTCGTCGGCAAGGAACGCGTCGTCGACCCGGTCATGCCCGTCGACAAGGAGAAGCTCGCCGATGCCCTGAGCCGCGTCGCGGGCACGTCGGGCAGCCTCCAGGAGGGCACGATCAAGTTCTCCCCGGGCAAGGCGACGGCCGTGCACGGCAAGGCGGGCCGCACGCTCGACGTGAACAAGTCGATGGACGTCGTGGCGCAGGCCTACCGCGACCAGGTCGAGGCGGGGACGACCAAGCCGGTCTCGCTGCCGCTCACCGAGCACCAGCCGGCGATCTCCGACGCGGAGGTCGACCGCATGATGAAGGACTTCGCCGAACCGGCCATGTCCGGACTCGTGACGGTCAAGGCCGGTGCCGCGTCGATCCAGTTCGGCCCGGACCGGTCGCTGCCGCAGATCCTCGGCGTGAAGGCGGTCGACGGGAAGCTCGTCGACACCTACGACCTCAAGGCCCTCGAGGGGCTGTACGGCTCGACCTTCGACGGCGTCCTCATCACCCGCGGGACGGGCGAGAAGACGGCCGTGACGCCGCAGGACGTCGTCGGGGCGCTGCGGGAGGCGCTGCGGGGGAAGACGGCGGCGGAGCGGACGGTGGAGATCAAGACGAATCCCAACTGATGCCTCGCGGGGGCGGGGGCCGGATACGGGTTCGCCCCCGTCGTGGGTTTGGCCGTCCTGCCGGGTGGGCCCCTTCGGGGGCTCCGCCCCCGCGCCCCCGCTCCTCAAACGCCGGAGGGGCTGCATGGTGGCCCCGTTGATCTGCTCGCCCCATGACATCTGTCATCCCCGACCCAGGACGCCCGGCACTGCCGTGTCCGCCCTCTCCTCCGTCATCCTCATCTCTATGACGGATACACGTGATGTGGCGGGGGAGCCTCCCGTCGTCGCCTTTGACGACGTGACGAAGAGTTATGGCGAGGTGCGGGCCGTGGGCGGGCTCTCGCTTGTGCTGCGGCCCGGCGAGACCGTCGCGTTGCTCGGGCCCAACGGGGCGGGGAAGTCGTCCACGCTCGATCTGCTGCTCGGGTTGCGCCGTCCCGACGCGGGGACCGTGCGGCTCTTCGGGGACTCTCCCGAGCGCGCGATCGCCGCCGGGCGCGTCGGGGCGATGCTCCAGAGCGGCGGGCTCATGGAGGACGTGACGGTACGGGAACTCGTCACGTTCGCGGCGCGGCTCCACCCGCGCCCGTACCCCGTGGACGACACGCTCGCCGTCGCCGGGCTCACGGGCGTCGCCGAGCAGAAGGTCAACAAGCTCTCCGGCGGGCAGGAGCAGCGCGTACGGTTCGCGCTCGCCACCATCGGGGACTGCGACCTCATCGTGCTCGACGAGCCGACCACCGGCATGGACGTCACCGCGCGCCACGCCTTCTGGGCGACCATGCGCGAACAGGCCGCCTCGGGCCGTACCGTCCTCTTCGCGACGCACTACCTGGAGGAGGCCGACGCGATCGCCGACCGCGTCCTCGTCCTCAACAAGGGCCGTCTCCTCGCCGACGGCACGGCCGCCGAGGTCAAGGCGCGCGCGGGCGTCCGCCGGATCTCCTTCGACCTCGGGCCCGACGAGGCGGCCGGGCTCGCCGAGCGTCTGCGCCCGCTCCCCGGGCTCACCGCACTCGACGTCTCGGGCCACTCCGTCCGCCTCGCCTCGCGCGACGCCGACGCGACCGTGCACGCCCTCTACGGCCTCGGCGACCTCTACCCGCGCAACCTCGAAGTCACGGGCCTCGGGCTCGAACAGGCATTCATCGCCCTCACGACGGCCGAGGAGGCCACGACCGCATGAGCAACGCATCGACGGCGGTGCCGCAGGCGCCCGCCGCCCGCCCCACCACCGTCCCCCGCTCCTCGCTCACCCGCACCCTCGCCCTCCTGCGCCTGGAGATCGCGAGGACCACGCGCAACGGGAAGTTCCTCTTCTTCTCGGTGCTCTACCCGGCCGGTCTCTTCCTCCTCATCACGGCGGGCCAGGACGGGGACTCCAAGGTCGGCGACCTGACCCTCTCCGCGTACTTCATGGTCTCGATGGCGTCCTTCGGCGCGCTCACCGCCGTGCTCGTCGGCAACAGCGAGCGCATCGCGAGGGAGCGCGAGAAGGGCTGGGTGCGGCAGTTGCGGCTCACGCCGCTGCCGGGGCACGGCTACGTCCTCAGCAAGATCGGCTCGGCGGCCGTCGTGAGCCTGCCCTCGATCGTCGTCGTCTTCGTCGTCGGCGCGACGGTCAAGGGCGTACGGCTCGACGCCTGGCAGTGGCTCGCGCTCCTCGGCCTCATCTGGGCGGGCAGCCTCGTCTTCGCCGCGCTCGGCGTGGCGCTCGGCTACCTCGCCACCGGCGACGCGGTCCGGCCGCTCACGATGCTCATCTACTTCGGCCTGTCGATGCTCGGCGGGCTGTGGCTGCCCAGTACGAACTTCCCGCACTGGCTCCAGGACATCGCCTCCTGGACCCCGACCCACGCCTACGCGGCGCTCGGCCAGGCCGTCGAGGCGGGGGGCGCGCCGCACGCGAGGGACGTGCTCGTCGTCATCGGCTACCTTCTCGTCTTCACGGCGGTCGCCGCCCGGCTGTACCGCAGGGACACTCTGAAGGCGTGACGGCACCGATGACGACCAGTTCACCCCCGGCCCGCTCCCGCCTCCTGCGCGCCCTCGCGTCTTTCGCCCGTCCCGCGTTCATCGGCCACCCGCCGGGCAACCGGCGCGAAGCGCGCGGGAAGGCGCTGTGGATCGGGGTCTGGCTCGTCTTCCTGATCGACCCGCTGGACGACCTCCTCGGCGGCGCGCACACGGCGCCCGCCCGCGCGGCGGGGTGGGCGGGGCTGCTCGTGTTCGTCGCCTGCTACCTGACGCTCGTCATGCGGGACGTCACGCGCGCGCGTGCGAGGGCCCGCTCCCTCGTCCTGCTCGGCCTCATGCTCGCCCTCGCCGTCGCGCTGCCGCTGGGGCTCGGCGACTCCTGGTACGTGCTGCTCGTCTACTTCGCGGTCTCGTGCGCGACCGCGCTGCCGCTGCCGTACGCGCGGTACGCGGTCGTCGCCTCGGCCGCGCTGCTCCTGGTCCTGCCGCCGCTGCGCGGCCACGGCCCCGAGTGGGGCACGGTGATCCCCGTCCTGCTCGGCGGTTTCGCGATGACGGGGGTACGGGAACTGGTGCGCACGACCATCGAGCTGCGCCGCGCCCGCGCGACCGTGGCGCAGCTCGCGGCGAACGAGGAGCGCCTGCGCCTCGCCCGCGACCTGCACGACCTGCTCGGCCACTCGCTCTCGCTCATCACGCTCAAGAGCGAACTCGCGGGCCGCATGCTGCCCGCGCACCCCGCCGAGGCCGCCCGTCAGGTCAGCGAGATCGAACAGGTCAGCCGCCAGGCCCTCACCGACGTCCGCGCCGCCGTCGGCGGCTACCGGCGGCCGACGCTCGACGGCGAACTCGCGGGCGCCCGCATCGCCCTCACCACGGCCGGCATCGCCGCGCACCTCCCCGAGGAGGCGCCCGCGCTGCCCCCGGAGCCCGCCGCCGCGCTCGCCTGGGTCCTGCGCGAGGCCGTCACCAACGTCGTACGCCACAGCGACGCCCGCACCTGCCGCGTGAGTCTCACGACCCGCCAGAGCCTCCAGGGCCCCTACCTGGACCTGCGCGTGGAGGACGACGGGGAGGGCGCGGCGGGCGCGCCGCCCGGCCACGGGCTGACGGGCCTGCGGGAACGCCTCGCGGACGTCGGCGGCACCTTGACGACGGGCCCGGCGCGCGCGGGCCGCCGCGGGGGGTTCGCGCTGAGCGCCCACGTACCGCTCGACGAGACGGCGCCCGGGGGTCCGGCGTCGGGCGGCTCGTCGTCCCGGGACCCGGGTGCCGGGGGACCCGCCTAAGCTGCCCGCATGACGACGCAGCGTCCCGTACGCCTCCTGCTCGCCGAGGACCAGGCGATGGTGCGCGAGGCGCTCGCCGCGCTGCTCGGCCTGGAGGGTGACATGACCGTGGTCGCGCAGGTCGCGCGCGGGGACGAGGTGCTCGCCGCCGCCCGGGCGCACGCCGTGGACGTCGCGCTGCTCGACATCGAGATGCCCGGCATGACGGGGCTCGACGCCGCCGCCGCGCTGCGCGAGGCGCTCCCCGGCGTCCGCGTCGTCATCCTCACGACCTTCGGCCGCCCCGGCTACCTGCGGCGCGCGATGGAGGCGGGCGCGAGCGCCTTCCTGGTCAAGGACGCCCCGGCCGCCGAACTCGCCGCCGCCGTACGCCAGGTGCTCGCCGGAGAACGGGTCATCGACCCCGCCCTCGCCGCCGCCGCGCTCGCCGAGGGCGCCAACCCCCTCACCCCGCGCGAGGCGGAGGTGCTGCGCGCCGCGGCCGGAGGCGGGGGCAACGCCGAACTCGCCACCGCCCTCCACCTCTCCCAGGGCACGGTCCGCAACTACCTCTCGACGGTGATCCAGAAACTCGCCGCCCGCAACCGCGCCGACGCGGTGCGCATCGCGCGGGAGAAGGGGTGGCTGTGAGGCGTGCGGGGCGGGTCGGCCGGGCTCGTCCGGCTGCCGTCACGGGGCTCGGGCTCAGCGCCGGAGGGCCTGGGGGGGGGGGTGGCCGCGCTCAGTTCAGGTGCGCTCGTGCGCTCCTCGCCTCCGTCCGGACGGAGGCGGCGAGTTCGCCCGACACCGCCTCGACGACCTCCGCGTACCGCTCGAACTCCGCGGCCGCCTCCAGGTAGTCGCCGCGGCGCACCAGGAGGCGGGCCCGGTCGCGGCGCAGTTCGGCCGGGTGGGCGGGCAGGAGCAGGCCCAGCTCGGCCGCCCACAGCGCGACGTCCGTGCGCTCGGGGCGGGACTCGGCCCACGCGGTGATGTTGCCGAGGACGCGCCGGACGATCTCCAGCGGGCCCGCGGGGGAGAGGCGGTCCGGGCTCAGCGGCCCGCCCGTCGTCCGCGCCACGAGGTCGGCCGCCTCCGTACGGTCCAGCGGCCGGCCCGCGCCGAAGGGGTCCACGAGCACCTCCCCCGGCTCGCCGAGCCCGACCACGAAGTGCCCCGGCAGCGCGACCCCGTGCACCGGCGCGCCCGCGCGCCGCGCCACCTCGATCCACACCACCGAGAGCAGGATCGGCAGCCCCCGCCTGCGCCGCAGCACCTCGTGCAGGAGCGAGGACTCCAGCCGCTCGTAGTCCCCGGGCTCCCCGTGGAAGCCCTCGCGCGCCCCCAGCACCTCGCGCAGCGCCCGCGCCCAGTCCGCCGGGCCGCCGGGGCGGAAGGGCAGCGTGCCCGCCAGCCGGTCGAGTTCGGCCTCCGCCGCGTCGATGCCCGCCGGGGTCAGCTTCTCGTCGCCCTCGGCCGCGAGCAGCAGGCACAGACGTGAGAGCGAGGGCCGCTCCTCGCGCGCCTCGGCCGCGAAGAGCGCCCTGCGCTCCGCCCTGGCACGGGCGCGGTCCGCCGCCCCGCCCTCCGTCCCGTTCACGCCGACTCCGGGGCCCGGTAGTGGTGGTAGTGGTGGTGGACGGTGAAGCCGAGCCGCGTGTACAGCGCGACCGCCGCCTCGTTGTCCCGCTCGACCTGGAGCCACGCCGCCGAGGCGCCCTCCGCGAGGGCGGTCCGCGCGAGCGCCCCCATGACCCGCCGCGCGAGCCCCGTCCGCCGCCGCTCCGGGGCCACCTCGACCGCCGAGAACCCGGCCCACCGCCCGTCCACGACGCACCGCCCGATCGCGTCCGGCACCCCGGCGGCCTGGGACACCCCCTTGCCCGTATGTACGAAATCCCTACGACCGGAGGCGGTGTCGCCGCCCCCCGCGCCCGCCGCGTCGACGCGCGCGAACCACGGTGAGGGCCCGCTCGCCAGCACGGCCAGCACCCCCGGCGGCACCCCGCCGGGCCCCGTACCCGCCGCCCGGTTGTACCGCCGCAGCCACGCCTCGTCCGGCGTCCTGCCGAGCCGCACCCCCGGATCGGCCGTCTCCGGGCCCTCGGCGATCGGGGCCACGACCGCGAGCGATCCCATGGACGCGGGCCCCAGCTCGGCGAGCGGCGCCAGCGCGCCGACCATCACAAGGGCCGACACCTCGCGCCGCCACCCGTGCTCCTCCAGCTCGGCGGCCAGCACCTCCTGCGTGTCCCCCGCACCGGTCGCGAGCTGCGCGTACGCGGGCAGCCCCCGCGCCCCGTACCACCGACGCACCTGGTCGAGCGCCTCGGGGAGCGGCATCCCCGGGTCCCCGAGCGGCAGTACGGAGTTGGCGCGCCGCGTGAATCCGGTGGACGCGCCCGCGCCGCCCACCGCCCCGTCCACCCGCGAGGCCCGCAGCAGCCAGCCGCCGAGCGCCTCCCGCTCCACGGCCTGCCAGCCACGCTCCTGAACCCCCGCCAGCTCCGCGAAGTCCGCCGCCGGACCGCGCCTGCGCGCGGGCGCCGCCGGGACGACCTTCGCCGCGACCACCGTTTCCTCCGCGAGTCGCACCCGCGTCCCGTCCCGCCGCGTCACGAGCAGCACGCCCTCGTCCCAGGATGTGAGAATGCCCACCGTGTCCGTGAAAGCGGCACCCGGCGCGGCGGCTTCGGTGAGACTCCGCACGGTGACTCGTTTGCCCACGTCAGACGCGCCGATACGGACTTCAAGGCGTGCTCCCGCCGCGAATTCCATGGTGTGGACCGCCCCTCCTGTTCGGATCATGACCCCGAGCGGAGATACTAGGTGCCGGGCATCGACGACGCCGCTCCCGCGCGCGCCAGGCGGCGGGACCCCAGGACGGGCCCGCCAGCGCCCTATCGAGGAGGAACGACAGCGTGACCTACGTCATCGCGCAGCCTTGTGTCGACGTCAAGGACAAGGCTTGCATCGAGGAGTGCCCGGTCGACTGCATCTACGAGGGGAAGCGTTCCCTCTACATCCACCCGGATGAGTGCGTCGACTGTGGGGCCTGCGAGCCGGTCTGCCCGGTCGAGGCGATCTTCTACGAGGACGACACTCCGGAGGAGTGGAAGGACTACTACAAGGCGAACGTCGAGTTCTTCGACGAGCTGGGCTCGCCCGGCGGGGCCAGCAAGCTCGGCCTGATCGAGCGCGACCACCCCTTCGTCGCCGCCCTTCCGCCGCAGAACGGGTGAGCCGCGGGCCTTGCGGCCCGCCTCCGCTTTCCCGGTGCGCCCGCGCACTTCCGGTCCCGCCCGTGCACCCGCACCGGCGGGACCTGCGCTTTTCCGGTACGGGTGACACACCGCCACCCCGCCGGGAAACGCCCCGTACCCGCCCCGCCCCCCCGAAAAGAGCCCCCGTGCCCGCCTCCCCCCGGCCACTGAACGACCTGCTCCCCGACTTCCCCTGGGACAAGCTGGAGCCGTACAAGAAGACCGCGGCCGCACACCCCGAGGGGATCGTCGACCTCTCGGTCGGCACCCCCGTCGACCCCGTGCCCGGCTTCGTCCAGGACGCCCTGAGCGCCGCCGCCGACTCGCCCGGCTACCCGACCGTGTGGGGCACGCCCGCGCTGCGCGACGCGATCGTGGAGTGGGCCGGGCGGCGCCTGGGCGCCCGCGGCCTGAGCCACCGCCACGTGCTGCCCGTCGTCGGCTCCAAGGAGTTTGTCGCCTGGGCCCCGCTCCAGCTCGGTCTCGGCCCCGGCGACCGCGTCGCCTACCCGCGCCTGGCCTACCCCACGTACGAGGTCGGCGCTCGCCTCGCCCGCGCGGAGCACGAGGCCTACGACGACCCGACGACCCTCGACCCCGAGGGCCTGCGCGTCCTGTGGCTCAACTCGCCCTCCAACCCCACCGGCCGCGTCCTCGGCAAGGACGAGCTGACCCGGATCGTCGCGTGGGCGCGCGAGCACGGTGTCCTGGTCCTGAGCGACGAGTGCTACCTCGAACTCGGCTGGGAGGCCGACCCGGTCTCGGTGCTGCACCCGGACGTGTGCGGCGGCTCGTACGAGGGCATCGTCGCCGTCCACTCGCTCTCCAAGCGCTCCAACCTCGCCGGGTACCGCGCCGCGTTCGTCGTCGGTGACCCGGACGTGCTCGGCCCGCTGCTCCAGGTCCGCAAGCACGGCGGCATGATGACGGCCGCGCCCGTCCAGGCCGCCACGGCCGCCGCCCTCGGCGACGACAAGCACGTCGAGGAGCAGCGCGAGCGCTACGCGGCCCGCCGCACCGCGCTGCGCACGGCCCTGCTGGACCACGGCTTCCGCATCGAGCACAGCGAGGCGAGCCTCTACCTGTGGGCGACGCGCGGCGAGTCCTGCTGGGACACGGTCGCGCACCTCGCCTCGCTCGGCATCCTGGTGGCACCCGGCGACTTCTACGGGGAAGCGGGCGAGCACTTCGTACGCGTCGGCCTGACGGCGAGCGACGAGCGGATCGCGTCGGCGGTGGCCCGGCTCTCCGCCTGAGGCCGCCTCAGCGCGGGCGCGGGAGGACGTACGGGTACGGAACGGGCCGGGGCCCGGGGAGTTCGCGCTCCCCGGGCCCCGGCCCTCCTGCGTCGCTTCCGGCTCAGCCGAGCGGGAGGCCCTTGGTGGGGAGGAGGCCGCCGAGGCCGCCGGTGAGGCCGCCGCCCTTGCCGGTGCCGCTGACGGTCTTGCCCGCGCCGCCGAGCAGGTCGCCGTTGCCCGCGCGCTCCGTGACGGGGGCGACGGTGTGCCCGGCGTGGCCGACGAGCTTCCCGGCCTCGGGCGCCGCCTTGCCGACCGCCTTGCCGCCGGTCTCGCCGAGCGTCTGCGCGGCGCCCTTGGCGGCACCGTCGACGGTCGAGCCCACGGCGTCGCCGTCGAGCGAGGAGACCCCGAGGCCCTGCGTCGAGGGCAGTTCGGCGGCGTTCGCGGCGCCGGCCGCGCCGATCACGGGCGCGGCACCGGCGGCGAGCAGCAGCGCGGCACCGGCGAGGCGGCGGGTGAGGGGCTTGGACATGGTGCTCCTTCGCGGGGAAACAGTGAGGGTGTACGGGACCCACCGGGGCCCCGGACGCCGTGACTACCGCGTGAGCCGGGCGAAGGTTGCGGGACGCCTGGGCAAAGAGTTCGCAATGCGTCGTATTGTCGGCCTCTCGCCGCGCCTCCGGGGCGAGGGCGCTCGCACCGCCTCCGACCTGCGGTTCTCCACTCCGGGTACCTCTTCCGAGGAGCCCTCGCCGTCCCTCGCGCGGGCGAGGTGTCGTACGGCTGAGCCCGCTGCGGCGTGCGGGGCGTGCGGGGCGTGCGGGGTCGCTCAGGGCGCGGTCACGATGCGTACGTCCGCCGGTCCGGCCGCGCCCTTCGCGCCGCCCGCCGCGCCCTCGCCCGTCGTCACCTCGCGCCACGTGTGCCCCGTGCCCGACGCGCGCCACTCGCGGCCCGCGTAGGTGACCTCGGAGAGGTGCAGCACGGAGGCATGGGCGACGGCCCACTGCGCGAGTTCCCAGCCGCGCCGCCCCGCCTCCGCCTCCTCGGCGCCACGGAGTGCGGTGACCGGTACGACGACGGTACGGGCCCGTGCGGGCGCCCCCGCGAGCGTGGCCGCCACCGGCGAGGGCGTGGTGGTGGCAGCGGCGGGCGCGGCCTTCTTCCGCGCCTCGGGGGCGCCGGGCAGCACGCCCTTCCCGAAGTCCCGGATAAGCGCGGCCCGTACCGCCGAGGGATCGCCCGCGCCGTCCGGCACGGTCGACTCGCACGTGAGCGCGGCCTTCGCCCGGCCGGTGAGCGCGGCGGCGAGGAGGCTCGCGTCCGGCTCGTGCTGTGCGTAGGCGTCGGGGAAGCCGGAGCGCTGCACCTTCTGCGCGGCGACCGTGAGCGGCAGGCTCGCGTAGCCATCGACCTTGTCGAGCCGCTGGTAGAACTTTCCCGCGCTGTAGACGGGGTCCATGATCTGCGCGACCGTGCCCCAGCCCTGCGAGGGCCGCTGCTGGAAGAGGCCCACCGAATCGCGGTCGCCGTGGTCGAGGTTGCGCAGCCCGGACTCCTGGAGCGCGGTCGCGAGGGCGATCGTCACGGCCCGTTCGGGCATGCCGCGCGAGGTACCGACGGCGGCGATCGTAGCCGCGTTCACCGCCTGCTCGGCGTCGAAGAAGTACGGGTCCCGCTCCCCGTCCGCCGAGACGACCTCGCAGCCGGTCCGCGCCTGCCGCGCGTCGGACCCGAAGCGCACCACGAGATAACCGGCGAGCGCGCACGAGACGGTCAGCGCGGCTCCGTAGCGGAGCAGCCTGCGACGGCGCAAGGGGCGGGAGGGCGAAGGCTCGGGCACGCCCATAAGGTAACGGGTTCGCGGCGCGGTACCAGCCCCCTCGCGGAAGACGGCGGGAACGCTGTGCGCGGGCTGTGGGAGCGGGCCCGCGGGGGAAGCCCTCGGGGTGCGGTCGGGGCCTGTGCGCGGCCTGTGCGCGGCCCGTACGGGCACGGGCCGCCGGGGCGCGGGGGCAAGGCGGGCGGGGAGGAGCCGCCGGGCGGGCGGCCGTACGGGTGGCGGGGTCGGCCCGGTACAGGTAGCGGGGTCGGCCGGTACCGGTGGCGGGGTCGGCCGCGTACGGGTGGCGGGGTCGGCCGCGTACGGGTGGCGGAGTCGCCCCGTATCCCCGCGCACCCCCGCGTTAGGCTCGCCGCATGCGTGACACCACCGGCCCCAGCCCCGTCGCCCCCGTGCTCGCGGCGCCCGCGCTCGATCTCGGGCTCGACGCGGGGGCCCTCACGGCCGCCCTGGTCGACGTGCCCTCCCCGAGCGGCGAGGAGGGGGCGCTCGCGGACGTGATCGAGGCGGCCCTGCGCCCGCTGCCGCACCTCACCGTCGACCGCTTCGGCAACAACATCGTGGCCCGCACGCACCTCGGCCGCCCCGAGCGCGTCGTCCTCGCGGGGCACATCGACACGGTCCCGATCGCGGACAACGTGCCCTCGCGGCTCGACGCGGACGGCCTCCTGTGGGGCTGCGGCACCAGCGACATGAAGGCGGGCGTCGCCGTACAGCTCCGCCTCGCGGCGACCGTCCCGGCCCCGAACCGGGATCTGACCTTCGTCTTCTACGACAACGAGGAGGTCGCCGCCGACCGCAACGGACTCGGCCACCTCGCGAGCGCGCACCCCGACTGGCTCGCGGGCGATTTCGCCGTCCTCCTCGAACCCTCGGACGGCGAGGTCGAGGGCGGCTGCCAGGGCACGCTGCGCGTCCACCTCCACACGCGCGGCGAACGCGCCCACTCGGCCCGCTCGTGGATGGGCGCCAACGCCATCCACGCCGCCGCGCCGATCCTGGCCCGCCTCGCCGCGTACGAGCCGCGCCGCCCGCTCGTGGACGGACTGGAGTACCGCGAGGGCCTCAACGCGGTACGGATCGAGGGCGGCGTCGCGGGGAACGTCATCCCGGACGCCTGCGTCGTCACCGTCAACTACCGCTACGCGCCCGACCTTTCGGGGGACGAGGCGCTCGCGCACGTCGAGGAGGTCTTCGCGGACTGCGGCATCACGGACTTCGTCGTGGACGACCACAGCCCCGCCGCCCGCCCGGGGCTGACCCATCCGGCGGCCGCCGCGTTCGTCGAGGCGGTGGGCGGCACGCCGCGTCCCAAGTTCGGCTGGACGGACGTGGCCCGCTTCAGCGCCCTCGGCGTCCCCGCCGTCAACTACGGCCCGGGAAACCCGCTGCTCGCCCACAAGCGCGAGGAGAACGTCGAGATCCGCCACGTCCTGGCGGCGGAGGAACGCCTGCGGAGCTGGCTGATGGCCTGAACACATCCCCCCTTCGCGCCGCCACCACCTCCCGCTCATCTCCGCTTGCGTCCCTGGCCATGCCGGAGGTCCTACGCTGTCCGGACGCACGAATGAGAGGGGAGCGCGATGGCCAGTCTCGAATCGAACGGCCCGGTGGAGGAACAGCGCCTGGGACCGGTGGTACGCAGGCGCGACCAGGTGCAGCCCGGTACGACGGACCAGCGGCTGCTCGACTCGCGCGGTGACACGGACTGGCTGCACACGGACCCCTGGCGGGTCATGCGGATGCAGTCGGAACTCGTCGACGGTTTCGGCGCGCTCGCCGAACTCCCCCCGGCCATCAGCGTCTTCGGCTCCGCCCGGACGAGCCCCGATTCACCGGAGTACGCGCTCGGGGTGCGCCTCGGCCGCGCCCTCACGGAGGCCGGCTACGCGGTGATCACCGGCGGCGGCCCCGGCGCGATGGAGGCGGCGAACCGGGGCGCGTGGGAGGCGCAGGGCACGTCGGTGGGGCTCGGTATCGAGCTTCCCTTCGAGCAGGGCCTCAACAAGTACGTCGATATCGCGGTCAACTTCCGCTACTTCTTCGTCCGGAAGATCATGTTCGTGAAGTATGCCCGGGGATTCGTCGTCCTCCCCGGCGGCTTCGGCACGCTGGACGAACTCTTCGAGGCCCTGACCCTGGTGCAGACCCAGAAGGTCACGCGCTTCCCGATTGTCCTCTTCGGCACGGCGTACTGGGGCGGTCTCGTGAACTGGCTCCGCGACACGCTGATCGCCGAGGGCAAGGCGAACCCGGACGACCTGGACCTCTTCCACCTGACGGACGACGTGGACGAGGCGGTCGCGCTGGTGACGAAGGAGGCGGGGGTCTGAGCGACCCTGCCCGGCGTACGGGGGCGGGTATGCCCCGTCCCCGTTACGGGGGGTCGAGTCCGGTGGTCAGCCGGGCAACTTCAGCCCGCCACCGGGCAGTGAGCTGATGAAGTGGCGGCCCCGCAGATGGATGAGCCAACCGGGGCCGCCGGTCGAGACCGGCACGTCCAGGCGCCATTCGTTGGCGAAGCGCACGCGCAGGCCGCCCGCGTCCCCCGCGTGGACCTCGGCGATCACCTGACCGAGCAACAGCGGCAGCCGGTCGAGGTGGGTCCGGGTGGCCGCGTGCACGGCCAAGGCCCCCTCGCTCGTCGTCAGTTCGGCCGGACAGTGCACCTCGATCCCGTCCGGCCCGGCGTGAAGCCGCAGGACGCTGCCGATGATCATCTCCGTGATGCCGCTCCCGCGCATCGAGCGGACGTCCCAGCCGCCGTCCACACGGTCGATCCCGTTGTCCATGCCGCCGAGCCTACGGACATCCGCAGCGTGTGTGCGCAGCCCTAACCGGCGTCGGCCTCGCGCGACCGGGCGGGAACGCACGGCCCCCGGTGGCCCTCGTAGAGGCCGCACGGCAGGTGCCCGGCCGGCTCGGGGCACGGCCGCGCGACCCGTACGCGCCACACGGGCACCCCGGCCCCGAAGGTGCCCCACACGTGCCCGGACGGGTCGGCCAACTCCCGGACCACGCCCTCGTGTTCGTACGTGAGGTGCGGGGCGAGCGCGCAGCGCACGGTGGTATGGGGCGGGGCGCCGGGCGAGCGGGTCACCCGGAGGGCCATCTCGGCGACGGGCGGCGTGACGTTCCCGGTGGCCTCGCAGCGGGGCGGGGTGGTGGGGGTGGAGTCGGGCATGGGGGATCACCGGCTTTCTGGCGGGGACGGGGGGAGAGGCGCGGCGGTGAGCGCGTACCAGGCGCCGCCCAGGTCGGGGAAATGGAACGAGAGCGCTCGCCCGTGCGCGAGCAAGTGCCGTACGCGCGCCTGCCGTTCACGGTCCTCCGCCCACGCGCGCAGGGCGGAGGGGGCGTCGGGCCCGGGGTCGTACGTGGGGTGAAGAGTGCCAGCCGCCGCCCAGCGGGTACGGGGCCCGGGGTCGAGCCGCACGGCGAGCCGCAGCGCTTCCGCGCGCAACCACTCCGCCGCCTCGCCCACGTCGGTGATCCGAGCCCGCGCGAGCACCCACCCACCGGACCCGTCCCCGCCGCGCGAGGCGACGAGGAGCGCGAGGCGGGCCGTGGTGGCGGAGCTCACGAGGCGTCCGCGACCGGCCTGTTGTGGGGGTGCCGGGCGCGGAGAACGCGGCAGTCGGCGGCCTTGGAGTGATCCCCCACGGCCTCGGCGGCCCGCTCGACCTCGCGGAGACGGTGGCAGACGGGGCAGTTGTCGGCGGGGGGAGGGAAGGGAACGGGCATACGGATCACTCCTCTTTGTAGCGAAGCAGCTACCGGGAGTCCTCAGGCTGAACTAGCCTGAGCGAGCTATCAAGTTTCAGCTGGGTGGCAGATAGAGGGGGGCGTCATGGTCAATCGCAGGAAGCTCAACCCGGAAGCGGGGCCGCGCGCGGCCTTCGGTGCGCGTTTGCGCATGCTGAGGGAGCAGCGGGGGTGGACGCAGCCGGAGTTGGGCGAGCGGATGGGATATGCCGCGTCGCATATTTCAGGCGTTGAAATTGGTTCGCGAAATGCAACTGCCAAGTTCACTGCACGTGCTGACAAGGTGTTCGGTACCGGAGAGGCGCTGACCCGCCAGGGGGACGCGCTCCGCAACCCGGCGATACTGGACGGCTTCGATGACTACGTGGCGTTGGAGCGACAGGCCGTCGAGATCCGGGTATTTGAGCTGGGCATCATGCCTGGACTTGTCCAAACTCTCCGCTATGCCAAAGCGATTCAGGCTGGAGCGATGGCGCGCGGTGCTGTCACTGCGCAGCAAGCGGAGGAGCGAATTGCTCGACTGCTCGCACGGCAAGGCGTCCTTGAGCGCGAGTCTCCGCCGAAGATCTTCACCGTTATTGATGAGGGTGCGCTGCGCCGTTGGGTAGGCGGCGCAGACACCATGTCCGAGCAGTATCAGCGTTTGCTCGACTTCGCAGCCCTCCCCAACGCAGTGCTGCAAGTAGCTCCGTTCTCCCTCGGGGAGTACCGGCCGTTGGGGTTCCCGGTCTACTTGTTGACTCTGCGCAACGGGCAGCACGTTGGGTATACAGAGTCTGCTCAGAGAGGGCGTCTGGAGCGTGAATCGCGCTATGTCGAGCCACTTTTCACGGACTACCATCACCTACAGGTCGAAGCGCTGCCCCAGGCAGAGTCAGCGGCCGTGATCGAACGCGTACGAAAGGGAACATCGTGACGACCCACCCCCTCCACTGGTTCAAGTCCTCCTACAGCGAGAGCAACGGTGGTGCGTGCGTGGAGGTTGCCGCCGACCTCGTCGTCTCCCACGGCGTCGTCCCCGTGCGCGACTCGAAGTGCGCAGCCGGACCGGTCCTGACGGTGGCGTCCTCGGCCTTCGCGGGCTTCGTGGCGGGCGTGAAGTCCGGCGAGCTTTCCGCCTAGTTGTCAGAAACCCCATACGAAAGCCCGCCCCGTCCCGCAAGGGGCCCGGCGGGCTTCGTCGTGTCCAGACGCGTGGCTGCGCACACCACGGACCCGCTGCATACTGAGGCCAAGTCCCCCCTGGCGAAAGGACCCACCGCCCCCGAGTGGCGCAAGTCCTCCCACAGCGAGAACGGCGGCGCCTGCGTGGAGGCCGCCACCAACCTGGCCCCGTCGACCGGCACGGTTCCCATCCGGGACAGCAAGCGCCCGGCCACCACCGCCGTCCTTACCCTGCCCGCCCCGGCGTTCGCCGCCTTCGTGGCGGCCGTGAAGGCCGGTAAATCCTTGGCCTAGTCCCCCCACCCGAACGGCGCCCGGCCGACCCCCGCATCCGGCCCCATCGAGCGTGCGCCGACACCGTCCATCGTCGGGCTGGCCGTCACGGACCAGTCATCACTGCCCTCCGTTGAGGCGGCCGCGCATGCGCCGCGCCTTCAGCCTCCAGCGCGCACGGGATGCACTCCTGCACGGCCCTGATCTGCTCGGCACGTAGCTCCTCCACCCGCGACGCGAGGCAGGCCCGCAGGGGCCGGGCCGTTCTACGAACCACTTTCGAGTGACGCCCCGGTGGCTCGTGGCGCAGCCCGGGCCTGTAGTCGGCGGTGTCAGTGCTCGCGACTACGGTGCGCGGTCATGGGACTCTCGGGATCTTTCATCGTGGCGCGCGCCGACCGGCCGCTGACGGGGCTGGGGGCGATGCGGGGCTCGGGCGGTGAGCCGCAGTGGTGGGCGCGTGATGGCGAGTGGCAGATCCTGCACGTGTGCCCGACGACTGATCCCGAGGGGACGATCGTGAGCGAGACGGGCGCTCCGGTGCTGGTCTGTCACGTGGTGGACAGCGACTTCGCGGGGGTTCAGGCGGCGAGCCCGGAGGGGGCGTCGTGGCGCTGTGCCCTGTCGCCCGGGATGGCGCGGGATTACGGCGTGCCTGAGGAGTGGATCGGTGACGCGGCCGAAGCGGGTGAGCGGGCTGTGGCGTGGGCTCGCGAGGCCGGCCTTCGGCCGGACCCGGTGGCGCTCAAGGCGGTCCTGGTGGCCGAGTGCGATCCGCTCGCGGAGGACCTGGTCTTCGCGCTCGTCCACGCCTTGGGATTCCGGTTCCGCGGCGGGGCCGAGCTGGAACCCTGGGCGGTGTGACGGAGCGTCGCCCGTCCCGCCCCGCGAGGAACCGGCGGGCCTGCCGTGCGGTACCGGCGCAAGCCCCCACCGGACCGGGTATCGGAAGTGAACGCGACGTATGCCGCCGTGCGGGCGAGCGGCGCGGAGATCGTCCATCCTTCGCGGGACGTGGAGTGGGACGTACGGCGCTTCTCCGTCCGTGACCCCAGCGGCCGCGTGGTCAACGTGCTGAGCCACCACTGAGGGGCGCGGGCGGCCACGCGGTCCGTCAGCGCGCGCGGCCACGGGGCGCCGGTCGCCCGCTCACGCGGGAACCGCGCGGGGCCGGAGGCCGAAAATGACACCTGCCTCGAAGAACGTGCAGGTCAGCATGGTCGTTGACTTCAAGTGCTCGAAGTTTCTACTGTCGATGTGGTGACAACGGAAACCGGTGAGGGCACCCATACGATCAAGGAAGTGGCAGCGCTGACCGGCCTGCCCGCCAGCACGTTGCGTTACTACGAGTCGGTCGGTGTGATCGCGCCGGTCGCCCGGGGCGAGAGCAGCAGGCACCGGGTCTACACGGACGCGGACATGAACCTGCTGATCGGGATCGCGTGCCTGGCGGCGACGGGCATGTCCGTCAACGACATGCGGAGCTACGTCGAGAACGGCCAGCGCGGCCCGGCCGCCGCGGAGCGGCAGATCGCGCTGCTCGACGAGCGCGCCGAGCGCCTGGCCGAGGAGGCCCGGCTCGTCAGGGTCCGGCGGAAGTACGTCGACCTCAAGATCGCGTACTGGCGCGCCGTGGCCGCCGGTGACGAGACAGAGGCCGAGCGGCTCGCCGAGGACGCGCGCTCGCTGGTCAAGCGGCTCAGACTGGTCAAGTAGGGCGGTCGTCCCCGGGCGGGCCTGCCTGCCCGGGCCGCACCACCGTGGTGCCGGTGGGGTCCGCGGAGTCCGGAGAAAGCGACAGGAGAGATTTTTTCATGCGCCAAGTAGTGATGACCAAGCCTGGTGAGATCGTCGTCGAGAAGCGCCCCGACCCGAAGATCGAGGAGCCGACGGACGCCGTCATCCGGCTGACCGCCACGTGCGTCTGCGGGAGCGACTTGTGGCCGTACCGCGGTGTGCGGGAGGTCCACCACCAGGTCATGGGGCACGAGTACGTCGGTGTCGTCGAGACCGTGGGACCGGAGGTCGAGACGATCAAGGCAGGTGACTTCGTCGTCGGCTCGTTCTGGGCCTCGGACAACACCTGCGAGATCTGCCGGGCGGGTTACCAGTCCCACTGCGTGCACCGCACGGTGATGGGGTCGATCGGCACCCAGTCGGAGCGGGCGCGCGTCCCGCTGGCCGACGGCACGCTGGTGGCCACGCCGGGCGTGCCCGACGCAGACCTCGTCCCCTCCCTGCTCGCCGCCTCCGACGTCCTCGGCACGGGCTGGTTCGCCGCGGACGCCGCGCAGGCCGGTCCGGGCAAGACCGTCGCCGTCGTCGGGGACGGCGCGGTCGGCCTGCTCGCCGTACTGGCGGCGAAGCACATGGGCGCGGAGCGGATCATCGCCTTCAGCCGCCACGCGGACCGGCAGCGACTGGCCCGGGAATTCGGGGCCACCGACATCGTCGAGGAGCGCGGCGACGAGGGTGCGGAGAAGATCAAGGCGATGACCGGCGGCCTCGGCGCGCACGGCGTCGTCGAGGCGGTCGGCACGCAGGAGGCCATGATGCAGGCCATCCATGCCTCGCGTCCGGGCGGCCACGTCGGCTTCGTCGGCGTCTCCCACGACGTCAGCATCCCGGGGGAGCTGCTGTTCAGCACCGGAATCCACCTCCACGGGGGTCCCGCGCCGGTCCGCCGGTACCTGCCCGAGCTGATCCGGCTCATCTGGGACCGCGAGATCGACCCCGGCCGGGTCTTCGATCTCACGCTCCCGCTGGAGCAAGCGGCCGAGGCCTACCGGGCGATGGACGAGCGCCGCGCGATCAAGGTGCTCCTGACGCCCTGACCCGGCCACGGCCACACGAACGAGGAGGGACGAGCATGAAATACACGAGAAGCGGTGCGCGGACCGCGACCGGGCCCCGGTCCAGCTTCACCGGCGAGGTCCTGATCGACGGCGTCCGCGAACCCGACGAGCAGAGCGCGGTCGGCTGCGCGCACGTCAGGTTCGCCCCAGGTGCCCGTACCGCCTGGCACCACCACCCCAAGGGCCAGACGCTGTACGTCACCGACGGCATCGGGCTCGTGGCGACGCGCGCCGGAGGGGTCCGGGAGATCCGCCCCGGCGACGTCGTCTACATCGAGCCGGGCGAGGAGCACTGGCACGGCGCCACCGCCGACCGCTTCATGGCCCACCTCGCGATGCAGGAAGCGGACGGCGACGGAGAGGTCGTCACGTGGCTCGACCACGTCAGTGACAGCGAATACGACGCGGCACAAGGAGCACGGTCATGAGCGAGATCCCCCACCTCACCCTCAACAACGGCGTCACGATGCCCCCGCTGGGCTACGGAGTGTTCCAGACACCGCCCGAAGAGACCGCGACCGCGGTCGAGACCGCTCTCAGGACCGGCTACCGGCACATCGACACCGCCGCCGCCTACAACAACGAACGCGGGGTCGGCGAAGGCGTGCGCCGCACGGGCCTGGACCGCGAGGACGTCTTCCTCGAAACCAAGGTCTGGGTCTCGGACTACGGCTACGACGAAACGCTCCACGCGTACGAGAAGAGCGCCGCCAAACTCGGCGTCGACGTGATCGACCTGCTGATCCTGCACCAGCCCATGCCGCAGCACTTCGAGCGGACGCGCGGGGCGTACCGCGCGCTGGAGCGACTGCTCGCCGACGGGCGGGTCCGGGCCATCGGCGTCAGCAACTTCATGCCGCACCACCTCGACGCCCTCATGGAGCGCGCGACGGTGCCCCCGGCGGTCAACCAGGTGGAACTCCACCCGTACTTCACCCAGCCGGCCGTCCAGTCCGCGGACGCCGCGCGGGACATCCTCACCCAGGCGTGGTCGCCGATCGGCGGCATCACCTTCTACCCGGGCTACGGCGACGATCGCGTCAGCGTCCTCGACGACAGCACCGTCCAGGGCATCGCGGCCCGGCTGGGCAAGACCGCGGCGCAGGTCATGCTGCGCTGGCACCTGCAACAAGGCCGGTCGGCCATCCCGAAGTCGACCAACCCGGGCCGCATCGCGGAGAACTTCGACATCTTCGATTTCGAGCTCGACGACGCCGACCTGGCGAGCCTCGACGCGCTCGACACCGGACACCGCGGCGGCCCTGACCCGGACGGACCGGACCCCTCGGCGCGGGACTTCGAGATCCCCGAGGCATGAGCCGGGGCGGCCCCGGAGAGCGGCCCCACACGACCCTCGCCCGGGGCCGCGGGTGGGCCCGCGGTACCCGCTGAGGGCAGTTCCCCGCCGAAGTTCACCGGCTCGACCGGCGAAGCCCCCTGCCCTCGGGCCCCCACCGCATTCGCCCGTCGGACGAGGAGCTGATACCGGAGCGCTTCGAGGCGCCGGCCGCTCTGCGCAACGCCGGCCGCCGCAGGCTGGTCGAGGTCATCCGCCCGGGGGTGCCGCGCACGGCTGAGCGGCTGGTCGACGACATCCTCACCGCGCTCGACGAGCAGACCGTCGTCGTCCCCGGCATCCTCGACGTGATCGTCCCGTCGCCGGCCAAGTCGCCGGTCGCCGTCCACGAACAACACCGGGCGCTGAAGGCCCGGATCGAGGCACTGCTGGAGGCCCTCTTTCCCTGGTCCTGACCTCGATGCCCGGCATCGGCGTCAGGACCGCCGCAGTCCTCCTGACCACCGTCGGCGACGCCAGCTCGTTCCCGAGCGCCGCCCACCTGACCTCCTACGGGGGCCTCGCCCCTGCCACGAGCAGTCCGGCACGTCGAGCCACGGCGAACACGCCCCCAGAGGCGGGAACCAACTGAAACGGGCGATGTTCCTCTCCGCGTTCGCAGCCCTGCACGATCCCGCCTCACGGACCTACTACGACCGCTGCCGAGCCCGAGGCAAAACCCACGCCCAAGCTCTCCTCCTCCTCGCCCGCCACCGCATCAGCGTTGGCCCCGTGAAAGGCAACCGTCCGGCGGCGCCGCCCGTTCAACGAGTGGTTTCCGCCCTCTCGTTCAGCGCGGGTCCTGGGTCGCTCTGGGCGGGCGGCCGCTCGCGGCCCCAGGCGGCCAGTGGCTGGAGCGCGGCGTTGAGGCGTACGCCGTGGTCGGTCAGGGAGTACTCGACGCGGGGCGGTACCTCGTCGTAGGAGACGCGGCGCACGACGCCGTCCGCCTCCAGCTCGCGCAAGTGGGAGGCGAGGACCTTCTCGGTGACGCCGGGAAGCAGGCGGCGCAGCTCGCCGAAGCGGCGGCAGGGGTGCTCGTGGAGCGCCCAGAGGATCAGTACCTTCCACTTGCCGCCGATCACCTCCATCGCGGCGTCGATCCCGCAGACGTGTCCGTCTGGCGTACCCGGGCGGTTCAGCGTCGTCATGCCGCACTCCTCTGACGTGCTCGCTCACTTCGGGGTAACCACCCACTGCCAAGTGGGTACTTGTTTACCTCCGGGCCTGTCACCAGCCTATTCCGCATGGCACAGAACACTGTGGAGAAGACGCCCGTCACGCTGCTGGGCCTGGGCGCGATGGGCACCGCCCTGGCCCGTACCTGGCTCGCCGCAGGCCACCCGCTCACGGTCTGGAACCGCACCACGGCCCGCGCCTCGGCGCTCGCCGCCGAGGGGGCAGGGGTGGCGGAGAGCGCCGCCGAGGCGGTGGCGGCCAACACACTTGTCGTCGCCTGCCTGTTGGACGACACCTCGGTCGACGAGGTGCTGGCTGGTGCCGACCTCTCCGGC
The DNA here is from genome assembly GCF_044749745.1 of Streptomyces sp. NPDC088923. Lineage (NCBI taxonomy): Bacteria > Bacillati > Actinomycetota > Actinomycetes > Kitasatosporales > Streptomycetaceae > Streptomyces > Streptomyces sp. NPDC088923. The sequence goes on from NZ_JBIVIO010000002.1 coordinate 369,149, forward strand.
AAGGACCTGGTCAACCTGACGACCAGCACCCCGGCCCAGGCCCGCGCCCGTGCCGAGTGGGCCCGCGCGCGGGGTGCCCGCTACCTGGACGGCGGGATCATGTCCGTCCCCCCGATGATCGGCGTCCCGCAGGCCGGGGCGTACGTCCTCTACAGCGGCTCGCGGGAGCTGTTCGAGCGGCGCCAGGGGGCCCTGGCCGTCCCGGCGGGCACCACTTACGTCGGCGAGGACGCGGGCTTCGCCGCGCTGTTCGACGTGGCCCTGCTCAGCGCCATGTACGGGATGCTCGCCGGAGCCGCGCACGCCTTCGCCCTGATCCGCAAGGAGGACATCGACCCCGCGACGCTCGCCCCGCTGCTCGCCGACTGGCTCGCCGCCATGGCCCCGGCCGTCCACCGGACCGCCGGCCAACTGCGCACCGGCGACTACACCAAGGGCGTCGTCTCCACCCTCGCGATGCAGGTGGCCGGCACACCGACCTTCCTGAGCACCGCCGAGCAGCAGGGCGTCAGCCCCGAACTGCTCACGCCCTACTTCGCGCTGATGCGACGCCGCCTGGCCGAGGCGAGCGGCGAGGAGGACCTGACAGGCGTGATCGACCTGCTTCTGCGCTGACCGCCCCTTTCCGGAACCGGGCCCGCTCATCGCCCGGGGGCGCCGAGATCGACGCCCGTGGAATCTCCGCCCGAAGGCTGTCCCGCATCCGCCGCTCACGACGTCGCGCTCTCCCGCGCCGGGGTTCCCACGAGCGCGGGGACGTTGTCAGCGGGTGAGGGCACACTGGCGCGCATGGTGACCCCTTCATCCGCCGCAGACGATGCCTCCGGTCCTTCCCCGGGCTGGGTCGATTCGTTGGGAGGTCCCCTGATCGTCGTCCCCGTCTCCGCCCTCGCCTCCTGGGGCGGGGGCACGGAGAGCAGTCTCCTGACGGGAGACGCCACCGCCCCGGACGACTACGACCGGGCCTGCGCGGTGGACGATGTGGCCGGTGTGATCCCTGTCGGCGCGAACGGTGCGCAAGCGCTGGTGCTGGCCGATGAGCCGGCGACCACTTGCTATCGACCCCAACACCGAGCGTTTCTGCGGTGGTTCGCTGCCGAATCCGAGGCCGGACTGACCGCCGCGGCGGACACTGCCCTCGCGGATCCGGCCACGGTGTGGGACGAGTGCGGCACCTGGGTCTCGGACGGTCCGGCGGTACTCATGGACTCCGCCTGGGCGGGATCGGAGTTGGGCATCGAGTACCCCGACGTCGGGAAGCTCACCGGGGCACCGGTCTCACTGCCCGCCGGCCGCTGGCGGGTCCGCGCCGCACAGGCGCAGGTGGACGGGGAGAACTGCGTCGGCCTGGTTCAGCTCCTGCCCGCCGACTCCTGAACGCCGGGTGAGGTCAGCGCCGGCGGTGCGGGACGACGGGTCCGCCTCGTCGCTCGTTGGCCTCCGCCGGCGATCACCGCGGTTCCCGGCAGCGGCCACCACCGCCGGCCTCCCGCGCCGCCCGTAAGGTGACTCCGACGCTGCCTCGCGCGTCGCCCCGAGGAAGGAGCCCGTATCCGTGACCACTTACGAGATCGAGTCCATCGCGACGGTCGTCGGCGGCCACACCCGCGTGCGGGACGACTACCAGGGTGAAGTCGAGTCGGTGATCCGGCTCCACGAGGGTTACCCGCTCGAAACCCTGCGCGGCATCGAGGAGTTCTCCCACCTCACGGTCACGTGGCGCTTTCACCTGGCCCAGCCCGCCGATGTCCAGCTCCACGCCCGCAGCCCCCGGGGCAACGTCCGCTGGCCCGCCACCGGTACGTTCGTCCACCGCAACCACCGCCGCCCGAACCAACTGGCTGTCAGCTACCCCGAGGTTGCTGTGCGTCGAGGGCCGTGACCTGGTCGTGACGGATCTCGACGCCGTGGACGGAACCCCGGTCATCGACCTGGCCCCGTACTTCCGCGAGATGGGACCCCGAGGCGCGACCCACCAGCCGGCCTGGCCGGGCGAAATGCTCGCGGACTACTGGCGCGACGCCGCAGACCGGCCGATGAGCTGAGGCAACGTCAGTCCTCACGGCCCTCACGCATGGCTTCGGTCAGCCCACGCAGCAGGCTTCCCGAGGGGAAGAGGGTCAACGAGCGCAGGAGCCCCGATCCCCGTTCGTAACGCAAAAGGGCGAGAGGCGAGGGAGAGCGTTTACCTCGTACCGAGACCTCGTACGTGGAGCCTTCGGGAGGGCGGGTGGTGAGTTCGTAGGAAATCGCCCCCTGCCGCTCTCTCGCCGCGACCTCCACCACGCCTCGCGAAAAGTCCCGCACTCCGGGCGGCGGCGCCACCACCCGTGAGATGAGCTGCGGGATCGCATGCCCGGCCCCCAGGACCTCCAGATGATCGAACTCTCCCTCGGGACCGAGACGCAAGACCCCCGCCGTCCCGGCCTCGTCGTCGAAGCCCACGCCGGAACCGCCCCGCGAGAAAGCCGACTCCGTGAAGGAAAGCGCCGCCGCGTCGGCCTCCGGGTCGTAGCGAACGTGGCACTTCACCCATCCCCTCACGCGACCTCCTCGTTCAGGTGCGATGTCCCATCGTGACAGGCCGTCGCAAAACCAGCCGCTCCCCAGGCTGTACGGCTCCGCGCCACGCCCCACGAGATCACCGGCGGGTCACGGTCGTACCGCTGCTCCCTCTCGGCGCCGGTACCGTGCCGTCGCTCATCAATTCCGCGACTGTTTCGACGTGTTCGCGGATCAGGTAGTCCATCGCGTGCTCGGTCGACGACTGGTATTCAAGCTGCTCGCTGTAGAAGCGAAGCCGCTCCTGGGCGTCCTCGATGATCTCGCCCCAGGTGCGCACCCAGACGCGGTAGGCCGGATGTGTGACGGCGCACCCGGGCATCCGGTCGGGCTGGTGGGCGAGTTGGCGCAGGCTGTCGTCCATGGTGTTGCCGACCAGCCAGAAGTCCCAGGTGACCTTCGGCTCCCGGAACCGGTCATCGCTCATGACGGCCTGCGCGTAACCACTGATCTGCGCGAACTCGCTCATCCCGAGCGTCACGCTCGGCCTCTTGAGCTCCACCACGAGATGGTGGCGCTCCCCTTTTCGCTGCCGGGCGGCACGGGAGAGCATCAGGTCGACGATCCCCCGGCTCCCGTCCTCTCTCAGCACGGGCCCCGGTGTCGGCACGTCCCGGTCGAGCAGACGGCAGTGCTGCCGCAGCACCTCGTTCAGGCTGCGGTCGCTGACGTGCAGCCCGTACTCCTCACCGAAGACCCAGCACTCGTTCTCCAAGATGCGGTGCAACTCGGTTCGTTCCTTGACCCGCCCCTTGGCCACGGGGTCGAAGACGAGGTGCTCCAGGGCCGACAGGAAGTCGAGCCGCCCGGTCGTCGCCGTCGACGCCTTGATGAGCGCGGAGAGGGGTGTACGGTCCAGCAGGCGGCTGAGCTCAGCCTGCTCCTGCTTGGAGAGCGCGAACAACTCCTCGGCGATTCTGAGCACTTCGCCCGGTTCATGGGTCAGGACGGACCGCAGAAGCGCGAAGGACACCTTCTGGGCCCGTTTGCTTGCCGGGAGGTGGCGGATGACGGCGGTCGCCACGGCGTCGAAGGTCTCCCGCTCCGCGCGCTCCTGGTCGTTCGCGGGCTCGCCCTCGTACGGGTAGAAGCCCTCCGCGCGCCACGAGTCGACGAGTTCGCGGCGGCGTTCGTCGGCGCGGGACTGGAAATGCGCGCGCATACGGTCCCGTGCCTCGGCCAGTACCTCGGCGGCGGGCCCGTCCGGCGTCCAGTCGGCGAAGGCGAGGTCACCGACCGCGTCGTCCTCGAACCCCGGCCAGGACAGATACGCCGTGAAGTGGAAGCCCGGCGCCTGGATCTCCGGCTTCAGCTGCGCCAGCGACATGCCCCGGCCGTCGCACAGGATCAGCGCCCGGGAGTACGGACGCGACCATTCGATGATCTTCAGCTGGGCTGCGGGGTGCGGACTCTCGGAGCCCGGCGTCACCTCGTAGGCATCGACGCGAACCTGCTCGGAGGCCGGGTCCAGCTGCCTCCCGTCGAAGACGACGCGGATGTCCGGGTACGCCTCCAGATGGAGCGCGAACGCGGCGGTGAGCGCGGTACGGGCGGCGTCCTCGGTCAGCTTCTGGAGATCGTCGCCGCCGAACGCCTCGAAGACCGTGCCCGTCGCATCCGCCGTCGGTTCGGGATCACTGACGTCGAACTCGTCCATGGAACCGCGATCCGACTCGATGACGACGCGCAGACGGCCTCCCGGAGCTTCGCTCACACTGCTCCAGCGCACCTCGCTGCCGAGCGCGAACGCCCGGACCCGACCCCGCCCGTTCTTCCCGTGCAACACACGCTTCTTGACCTCGCTGACCTGCGCGCGCTTCTTCCAGGACGTGCCGATCTGCTCGAAGTGGTCGCCGCATTCGCCCGCCGGGATACCGGTGCCGTCGTCGACCACGGCGACCCGGTCGACTCCACCGATGTCGTTGCGCTCAAGCAGCACCGTGATGTTCTCGGCATCCGCGTCGAGCGAGTTCCAGATCAACTCCTCGACAGCCCCCACGGGATGACGTAGCCGGGCAAGCTCCTCGACGTGTCCCCGCCCTACGGTCAACCGAAGCTTCGCCATGGGCCCGGCGCCCTCCTCGTCCTTGTCGACCGATGGGTTCGCGGAGGTGGCTGGACGCGTCCTCCCGTTCCTTAACGCGGAGACGCGGGAGACGTCACTCGACCCGGCCGAGGGCCCCCTCACGCCAACCCCCGCCGCGCCACCGCCGGTTCGCGCCATCCCGCGAGCGAGGCGACCATGTCCAGGACCTGCCGCGTCTCCGCGACCTCGTGGACGCGGTAGACCTGGGCGCCGAGCCAGGCCGATACCGCTGTCGTCGCGAGGGTGCCGAGGAGGCGGTCCTTGACGGGGCGGTCGAGGGTTTCGCCGACGAAGTCCTTGTTGGAGAGGGAGACCAGAACCGGCCAGCCCGTCGCCGTCATCTCGGGGAGGCGGCGGGTCGCCTCCAGGGAGTGGCGGGTGTTCTTGCCGAAGTCGTGGCCCGGGTCGATCAGGACGGACTCGCGCGGGACGCCGAGCGAGACGGCCCGCTCCGCGAGCGCGGTCGTCACGCGCAGGATGTCCGCCATGACGTCCTCGTACGCCACGCGGTGCGGCCTCGTACGGGGCCGGGCACCGCCCGCGTGCGTGCAGACGATGCCGACGCCGTACCGTCCGGCGACCTCCGCGAGCCTCGGGTCCACGCCGCCCCAGGCGTCGTTGATCAGGTCCGCGCCCGCCGCGCACACCGCCTCGCCCACCTCGTGCCGCCACGTGTCCACGCTGATCACGACCTCCGGGAAGCGCCGCCGCACCTCCGCGACGAAGCCCGCCGTGCGCCGTACCTCCTCCTCGGCGCTCACCTCCTCGCCGGGCCCCGCCTTCACCCCGCCGATGTCGATGATCGCCGCGCCCTCCGCGACCGCCCGCTCGACCCGGTCGAGCGCCGGCTCGTCGGCGAAGGTCGCCCCCTGGTCGTAGAAGGAATCCGGGGTCCGGTTCACGATCGCCATGATCACCTGCTCGTGCTCGCCGAACTCCCTGCCGCCCAGACGCAACATCCCAGCGCTTCCCTTCCGGGCCGCGAAGGCCCCACCAGTCACCCGCGCTCACGCCACCCGGGCCGCGGCCACCCGCGATCACCGCGCCCGGGCCGCCTGCGACCCTAGCCCGCGCCAGGACATGGCACGATCGTGGCCACGCGGCACCGCGCCCCCTCGGGGCGGGCGGGCCGTTCGAGGAGAGAGCACCGGGCGGGGACCGCGCCCGGGGACTTGGGGAAGACGCATGCTGATGTTCTGGTTCCTGGTCATCGCGCTGGTCGTGGTGGTCGGCGCCGTCACGCTCGCCGTGCTCGGCCACGGAGAGGGCGCCGCCCTGCCCGAGGCCCCGCCCGAGCGGCTCACCGACCCGCTCCCCGCCGACCGGCCCGTACGCCGCGCCGACATCGAGGCGCTCCGCTTCCCGCAGACCCTGCGCGGCTACCGCATGGGCGACGTCGACGAGGCCCTCGCCCGCCTCGCCGCCGAACTCGCGGAACGCGAGGCCCGCATCGCCGACCTCGAATCCGCGCTCGCGAGCCGCCCCCAGCAGATGACCGGGCTCCCCGAGGAGGGCGAGCGGCGGTGACCCCGACCGGCGCGCTCCCGGGACCCGACGGCAGACTCCGCTGCCCCTGGGGCCTGAGCGCCCCCGACTACCTCGGCTACCACGACGAGGAGTGGGGCAGGCCGGTGCTCGGCGACGACGCGCTCTTCGAGCGGCTGAGCCTCGAAGCCTTCCAGTCCGGGCTCTCCTGGCTCACGATCCTGCGCCGCAGGCCCGCCTTCCGCACCGCCTTCGACGACTTCAAGCTCACCGCCGTCGCCGCCTACGGGCCCGCCGAGCGCGCCCGCCTCCTCGCCGACGCCGGGATCATCCGCAACGCCCGCAAGATCGACGCCGTCCTCGCCAACGCGCGCCTCCTCGCCACCTGGGCGCCGGGCGAACTGACCACCTACCTCTGGTCCTTCGCCCCCGCCCCCGACCACCGCCCCGCCCCCCGCACGACCGCCGACATCCCCGCCGTCACCGAGGAGTCCACCGCGCTCGCGAAGGGCCTCAAGAAACAGGGCGTCCGCTTCGTCGGCCCCACGACGGCGTACGCGCTCATGCAGGCCTGCGGACTCGTGGACGACCACCTCGTGGCCTGCACGGCACGCGGCAAGGGCCGCGCGGACCGGCCCGCGCGGGAGCCGGGGGAGCGGGGCGAAGGCTGAGGGGGCCGCCCGGCGTCAGCGCCCCAGGTACTTCGGCTTCTCCTTCTTCAGGAACGCCTCCACCGCGATCACGTGGTCCTCGGAGGTCCCCGCGACCGTCTGGAGCTCGTCCTCCTTGTCGAGCGCCTCGTCGAGCGTGTGCGAGGCCGCGAACGCGAGCGAGCCCTTGAGCGAGGCGTACGCCACCGTCGGGCCCTCCGCGAGCTTCCGCGCGACCTCCAGCGCCGTGTCCGCCAGTTCGGCGGCCGGGACGAGACGGTTCACGAGGCCCAGCTCGTACGCCTCCCGCGCGGCGATGTTGCGCGGGAAGAGCAGCCAGTCGCTCGCCCGGCTGTGCCCCACGGCGCGCTGGAGGGTGAAGGAGAGGCCCGAGTCGGCGGTGAGCGCGACCCCGGCGAAGGACGTGTTGAACGTGGCCGTGTCCGCGACCACGCGGTAGTCCGCCGCCAGCGCGAAACCGAAACCGGCCCCCGCCGCGACCCCGTTCACGCCCGCGACGACGGGCTTCGGCATCGCCGTGATCGCCCGCACGATCGGGTTGTAGTGCTCGCGCACCGTGCTCATCGTGCCGCCGTCGCCCGACTCCTTGTCCTTGAGCAGGTTCGTCACGTGCTCCTTGAGGTCCTGCCCGACGCAGAAGGCCCGCCCCGTCGCGGTGAGCAGCACGGCCCGCACCCCGGGGTCGGCCGCCGCGTTCTGGAGGGCGTCGCGCAGCGCCTCCTTCGTCGCGGTGTCGAGGGCGTTCATGGCCTCGGGGCGGTTGAGCGTGATCGTGGCGAGCGCGTCGGTCACGTCGTACAGGACGGAGTCGGCCATGAAGGAGATCCCCTCTGATCCAGCCCTCCGCCGGCTCCGCTGCCGGGCGGACGGGCAACCGTCCCATCATCCTCGCGAGGGCCCGATACCGGCATGACCGAGATCACGACGGGCCCGACGAGGCCCGCGCATTCCTCCCGTCCCTGTGATCTGCGTCAACAAAACGGGGGTCGGGGCCTGGGGTGAAGTGGGGCAGTATTCCAGTCACATCGCCGGTATGAGTGGTTTTGAACGAGCGCGTTGCGCAGATGAGTCCGCCCGATGTTGGTCACCAAGCCCCCGCATGCGGGATAATGGACGGAGGAAGCAATGTGTTCGATGCCGGTGAGGCAGCGCCTGTGACGGGGCCGCCGGCTGCGATGAGCTGGTTTCAGGAAGGGGAACGAGCATGGCGGCCATGAAGCCGCGAACGGGCGACGGCCCGCTCGAGGTGACCAAGGAGGGGCGGGGCATCGTCATGCGCGTTCCGCTCGAAGGCGGCGGTCGACTCGTCGTCGAGCTGACCCCCGACGAGGCGGACGCCCTGGGTGACGCCCTCAAGAAGGTAGTCGGCTGACGAAATCTCCCGCACGGCCTGTCACACTCGTCCTCACGTGACCGCCGAGCACGTCACCACTTGTTGACCGTGCCCCCCAGCTCGCCCGGCGAGCTGGGGGGCACGGTCATGCGCGGGCCCCGATCACCGCGCCACCGCGCTCAGCAGCCCGTCCCCCACCGGCAGCAGCGACGGTACGAGGGTCGGGTGCTCCCGTATCGCGCGGACGAGTTCCCGCAGCCGGACCACCTCGACGGGCTGGGGCCCCGCCGCGTACGTACGGCCGTCGGCGAAGATGCCCTCGAAGCAGACCGCGCCGCCCGGGCGCAGGAGCCGCAGCGCCTCCTCCAGGCACTCCAGGCACTCCATCCGGTCGCCGTCGCAGAAGACGAGGTCGTAACCGTTGTCCGCGAGGCGGGGCAGGACGTCCAGGGCGCGGCCGGGGATGAACCTGGCCCGGTTGCCCGCGAAGCCCGCCGCGCGGAACGCCTGCCGCGCGAACTGCTGCCGCTCCGGCTCCGGGTCCACCGTCGTCAGCACCCCGTCCGGGCGCATCCCGCGCAGCAGGTACAGCCCCGAGACGCCCGTGCCCGTGCCGATCTCGGCCACCGCCTTGGCGTCCACGGAGGCGGCGAGCAGCGCGAGCGCCGCGCCGGTGGCGGGGGACACCGGACGCAGGCCCGCCTCGCGGGCCCGCTCCCGGGCCCACAGCAGCGTCTCGTCCTCGGCGACGAAGGCGTCGGCGAACGCCCAGCCCGTCTCCCGGTTGCCGGTAATGAGCCTCTCCTTGCCCCGTAGTTGCCTGGCCGTGACTGTATCCGTTGGCCAAGGGAACCCGCAGATGGGACCGGACGTTAAGAGGGTGTGCGCCGGTCGCGGGCAGTGCCCCCGCCGCCCGGCCGCACGGGAAGTCAGGCCCCGGGCAGGTACGGGAGGTGAAGGATGGCCGCGAGCGCGGTGCGTGAGAGGGCGCGCGGGCGCGGGCGTGGGCCCGGGTCGGCGTACGGGTGCGAGCCCGCGCGGACGTACGGGATGACCAGCGGCGATGCTGAGGTCAATCCCGGCAAAATCGCTTATCCGGAGCTAACGGTCCGTATGGCTATGGTGGGTGCTCCACTGGACACCACCAGAGCTGACAGGGGAGGTGCGGCTGCGGCTGGTGACCCGGCGCCACCCTGGCGTCCCGGACCGCCCGCCAAGCCGAAATCCGTGACCGACACCGCTGACCGAGCCCTTCCGCAGGCCCGCGCGGCCCGCGAGGGCGGCCCCACCGACGATTCCGTACGCACCGCGACCTTCGCCGCCGACGCGGAATCGAAGGCGTGGACGCCACCCACCTGGGAGGAGATCGTCAGCACCCACAGCGCCCGCGTCTACCGCCTCGCCTACCGCCTCACGGGCAATCAGCACGACGCCGAGGACCTCACGCAGGAGGTCTTCGTCCGCGTCTTCCGCTCGCTGTCCACGTACACCCCCGGCACCTTCGAGGGCTGGCTGCACCGCATCACGACGAACCTGTTCCTCGACATGGTCCGTCGCAAGCAGCGCATCCGCTTCGACGCCCTCGGCGACGACGCCGCCGAGCGGCTCCCGAGCCGCGAGCCCTCGCCGCAGCAGGTCCTGCACGACACCCACTTCGACGCCGACGTGCAGCAGGCGCTCGACACCCTCGCGCCCGAGTTCCGCGCCGCCGTCGTCCTGTGCGACATCGAGGGGCTCAGCTACGAGGAGATCGCCGCGACCCTCGACGTCAAGCTCGGCACCGTGCGCAGCCGTATCCACCGGGGCCGCTCCCAGCTCCGCAAGGCCCTCAAGCACCGTTCCCCCGAAGCGCGCGCCGAGCGGCGCGGGCTGCTGAGGAGCCCGGTGCCCGCGCTGGGAGGGAGGAGCGCGAGCGCGTGAGCGGATCACGTCCCCCAGCCGCCCGGCGCTGTCTCTCCGAGCAGCACCTCGGTGACCGCCTCGCCGCCTTCGTGGACGGTGAGCTGGATCACGACGCCCGTGAGCGCGTCCTCTCCCACCTCGCCACCTGCCCCCGCTGCAAGGCCGAAGCCGATGAACAGCGGCGGCTGAAGAACGCCTTCGCCCAGGCCGCGGCCCCCGCGCTGCCGCCCGCTCTTCTGGAGCGTCTTCAAGGGCTTCCCGGAGGCCCTGACCGCGGACACCCGCTCTCGCCCTTCGCGAGCGACCGGGGAACCGGCTTCGCCGTCCCCGCGGACCCCGCCGGAACCGGCGGAGCGGCCGGACGGTTCGGCGCCCCCGCCGGACGAGCCGCCGTCGCCGCCCTGACCCGGCCCGCGCTCGCCCCCGCGCTGCGCCCCCTCGCCCCCTTCCCCGTGCACTCCCCGGCGCACGTCGAGAGCACCCGTACGTCCTCACGCGGACGCCGCTTCGCCTACGCGGCGGCCGGCGCCGTCTCGCTCGCCGCGCTCGCCCTCGGCGGCGTCTCCTCCGGCGCCCCCACCGGGGACGCCCCCGAGGCCCGCGGCAGCAGTGTCACCCCGCAGCGCGCGCCGAGCGCGGCGGGCCAGCCCGCCGAGGCCACGCGCCGCCGCGCCCCCGGCCTCCTCGGCAGCCGCACGGGCGGCGGCGGTACGCGTACGGGCGCCGCCCGCCCCCTCCTCCTGTCGGCGCCCCTCTTCCCCGGCACCCCCGTACTCCCGGTCGCGGCTCCCTACTCCGCCTTCGCCCTCCCCCCGGCGGGCGCGGCGCTCCCGAGCCCCCTCCTGGCCAGGACGGCGCAGACGAACCCGACCCCCCGGCCGTCCCCGCAGCGCCCGGCAGCCGACGACTGACCGGCCCGCCCGGGGACGCGACCCCGGCTCCCGGAGGTCCGGGACCGACGGTGCCGCTACGGGGCGAAGGGCACCCGCCCGACCGGCGGCCCGCCCCTCCTTGCCGAGCCCGCCCGCTTCCCCTCCGACCTGGTTCAATTTCCCTGTGCGCCGGTCCCGGTGGAGGGGGCGGCCGGTGGGTGGAGATGCGGGAGAGCATGGATCTCGGTGAGCGTGGCCGCGCCGGTGCGGACGGCGGCCCGGTGGAGCCCTGGGCCAGGTACGACCCGTGGGGCAGCGCCCCGGCGACGCCGACCGGCGCCCCGCTCGCCGACCCCTCGCACGAGTGGGCCCCCGGACCCTCGCACGACTTCGCCGCCGAGCCCGGACCGCGGGCCCGGCGCCGTGGCGTGCTCCTCGCCGTCGTGCTCGCCGCGCTCGTCACGGGGACGCTCGGCGGCTACCTCGGGGCGCGGTACGAACGTGACGGCGGCGCCCGCACGCTGGTCCTGCCCGCCCCCGCGCCGGGGCCCGAGCGCCCCGCCGGGAGCGTCGCCGATCTCGCCGCGCGCTCGCTGCCGGGCGTCGTGACCCTGCGCGCCTCGGGCTCGGGCGAGGCCGGCACGGGGACCGGCTTCGTCCTCGACGGCAGGGGCCACATCCTCACCAACAACCACGTCGTCGCCCCGGCCGCCGGCGGCGGCGCGCTCACCGTGACCTTCTCCGGCGGCCAGACCCTCCGTGCCGAAGTCCTCGGCAGGGACGCGGGCTACGACCTCGCCGTCGTCCGCGTGCGCGGCGTGAAGAACCTCACCCCGCTCGCCCTCGGCGACTCCGACGACGTCCGGGTCGGCGACCCCGTCGTGGCCCTCGGCTCGCCCTTCGACCTGCCCAACACCGTCACCTCCGGGATCATCAGCGCCAAGGAACGCCCCGTGACCGCCGCGGGCGAGGACGAACAGGGCGACGTCTCCTACGTCGACGCGCTCCAGACCGACGCCCCGCTCAACCCCGGCAACTCCGGCGGCCCCCTCCTCGACGCCACCGGGCACGTCATCGGCGTCAACAGCGCCATAAGGTCCGCGGGCGGTACGGGCGAGGGGCAGGCCGGCAGTGTGGGGCTCGGCTTCGCGATCCCCGTCAACCAGGCCCGCTGGGTCGCCGGGGAACTCCTCGCCCACGGCCGCGTGGCCCACCCCGTCATAGGGGTCGCGCTCGAATCCCGCGAGGACGGGAACGGCGCCCTCATCGGCGACGACAAGGACGCCGTGACCCCCGGCGGCCCCGCCGACCGCGCGGGCCTCGCCCCCGGCGACCTGGTGACCGCCGCCGACGACAGGCCGGTCACGTCCACCGAGGACCTGATCGTCCGCGTCCGCGCCCACCGCCCGGGCGACCGCCTGCGCCTCACCTACGTCCGCGAGGGCAGGGAGCACCACGCCACGCTGACGCTGGCGGCGGCGGACTGAACGACCGGGCGTGAACCCTCGCGCGGGACAAGGGGGCAGGGGCAAAGACCCGGCCAAGCTTCGGCGAACCCCTGGGGCCCCTGGGGCCACGGCCGCAAACGGGACCGGCGGCACCGTACCGTCCTCGGGAGGTGCCGGGTACCGTGGAGCAGGCCCGGGGACGTGCGGCGGACGCGCCGCTCGCCGGGAACGGCGCGAGGAGTTCTCAGGTGTTCACTGACGTTGGGTTTTTCGAGGTACTGACCATTGTCGTGCTCGGCGTGATCGTCTTCGGCCCCGACAAGCTGCCGAAGATGATCCAGGACGGCATGCGTGTCCTGCGCAAGATCCGGGAGTTCACGGACAGCGCCAAGAACGACATCCGCACCGAGCTGGGCCCCGAGTTCAAGGACTTCGAGTTCGAGGACCTGCACCCGAAGAACTTCGTGCGCAAGCAGCTCGCGAAGGGCGAGGACGAGTACGGCCTCTCCGAGATCCGCTCCAGCCTCGACTTCCGCAAGGAGATGAACGAGCTGGCGGACACGGTCCACGGCAGGGACGCCGAGGACGACGAGGAGGTCGCGAAGGACGAGCGCTCCCTCACCGACCTGAGCAAGAAGGCCGAGCCCGACAACAAGACCGACCTCGGCAAGCGCCCCGCCAAGGCCGACCTCTCGAAGCGCCCCGAGCCCGCCGTGGCGACCCCGCCCCCGTACGACGTCGACGCCACCTGAGCCGTACGCCCGCCGGAGCCGTAACCGCGCCTGAGTCGTACGCCCGCCGGACGCCCGTGGACCGCCGACGCCGCGCGCCGTCGCCCCCTCCCCGCATCCGCCGCCCGCGTGGTTCCGCTCCGCCGTGTGACGTGTGCGCGGCGAGGGGTGGCTATCCTGCCGTGTCGGGGTCGTCGACCCCGGGAACAGCGAGGAGGCGGCCACGACGATGGAGACCACGAGTCAGGTGGACGGACAGCCCCAGGGCACGGAGGGCGCACGCCCGTCGCGTCCGGCATCCCGGCGTGACGACGCGCTCTACCGCAGGGCGGGCTTCCCCTGGTACGGCCTCGACGCCGCGTACACCGGGCCGCGCTGGCTGATGCAGGCGGCCGTCGCCGGGGACGGGGCCGTCGAGCACGGCTCGCTCGGGCACGGCGAGGAGCCCTCGGTGCGGACCGAGGGCGGCGCCGACAAGGAACGCTTCGCCGCGGTCGTCACCGTCGCCGCGCACGAGGGGCGGCGCACCGCCGACGGCACCGGGATGCTGGAGGCCACGACAATCTCCTCGGCCGCGTGGCTCGCGGGCGCCGGGCTGCTCACCGTCACGTGGCCGGGCCAGATCGACCACACGCTGCGCGACGACTGGCTGGACCAGCAGACGGAGGCGGCCTGGGAGCTGGCCGACGACCTCGAAGGCGAGGTCTGGTCGCGCCTGACCCTCCCCGTCGACGGCCACCCCACCCCCTTCCACTACCGCGAGTCCGAGTACGGCTGGGTCCTCGCGGGCACCGCGGGCGAGGTCCACCTCGGGGCGTACGGCCGGGGGATGAGCGCGTACGGACTCGCCTTCAGCCGGGTCGAGGACCTGAGCGCCTACCTCTGACGGGCGCGTACGCGAAGGGGGCGCCGTTCCTGTGAACGGCGCCCCCTTCGCGTACCGGACTCAGAACTTGTTGCGCGGCGTGATGCCGAGCGAGAGCCCCGACAGGCCGCGCTGGCGGCCGCCGAGCTTGCCCGCGATCGTGCGCAGCGCGCTGCCCGCGGGGGACTCGGGGTCCGAGAGGACGACCGGGGTGCCCTCGTCGCCGCCCTCGCGCAGGCGTACGTCGATCGGGATGGCGCCGAGGACGGGGACCTGCGCGCCCGTCGTACGGGTGAGACCGTCCGCGACGAGCTGGCCGCCGCCCGTGCCGAAGATGTCGACCATCTCGCCGCAGTGCGGGCACGGCATGCCGGACATGTTCTCGACGACGCCGACGATCTTCTGGTGCGTCTGGACCGCGATCGACCCGGCCCGCTCGGCGACCTCGGCCGCCGCCTGCTGCGGGGTCGTCACGACGAGGATCTCCGCGTTCGGCACGAGCTGCGCGACGGAGATCGCGATGTCGCCCGTGCCCGGCGGGAGGTCGAGGAGGAGGACGTCGAGGTCGCCCCAGTACACGTCGGCCAGGAACTGCTGGAGCGCGCGGTGCAGCATCGGACCGCGCCACACGACGGGCGCGTTGCCCGGCGTGAACATCCCGATCGAGATGACCTTCACGCCGTGCGAGGACGGGGGCATGATCATGTTCTCGACCTGGGTGGGCCGCCCGTCCGCGCCGAGCATCCGCGGCACGCTGTGGCCGTAGATGTCCGCGTCCACGACGCCGACCTTCAAGCCGTCGGCCGCCATCGCGGCGGCCAGGTTCACCGTCACGGAGGACTTGCCGACGCCACCCTTGCCGGAGGCGACCGCGTAGACGCGGGTGAGCGAACCGGGCTTCGCGAAGGGCACCTCGCGCTCGGCCTGGCCGCCGCGCAGCGCGGTCGCCAGCTCCTTGCGCTGCTCGTCGCTCATGACGTCGAGGCCGACCGTCACCGAGGTGACGCCGGGAACGGCGCCGACCGCCGCCGTGACCCGCTCGTTGATGGTGTCGCGCATCGGGCAGCCGGAGACGGTCAGGTAGACCGTGACCGCGACGGCGCCGTCCTGCGCGATCTCCACGGATTTGACCATGCCCAGCTCGGTCAGGGGCCGGTGGATCTCGGGGTCGTTCACCGTCGCGAGCGCCGCCTGGATCGCGTCCTCGCTCGGCAGTGTGGGCGTGTCGGAAGCCATGTACCCGATGGTACGGCGCCGCCGCCTCCCGCCCGACCGGGCCTCGCGTCGCCTTCGTCACCTAGCGCCGCACCGCCCGCGCCCCCGTACCGCCCCCGCGCCTCGCCGCCCGCGCCCCGTACCGCCCCTGCGCCTCGCCGCCCGCGCTCCGTACCGCCCCCGCGCCGCGCCGCCCGCGCCCCGTACCGCCCCCGCTCAGCGCCGCTCGCGCTCCGCCTCTTCCGCGGCCCGCTCCTCGATCGCGCCGCGCTGCTCCAAGTCCCTCATCAGGTCCTGGAGTTCCGACCTGATCCAGTCGCGGGTCGCCACCTCCCCGAGTCCCATGCGCAGGCTCGCCATCTCGCGGCTGAGGTACTCGGTGTCCGCGATCGACCGCTCGTTCTGCTTGCGGTCCTGCTCCAGGTTGACCCGGTCGCGGTCGTCCTGGCGGTTCTGCGCGAGGAGGATGAGCGGCGCCGCGTACGAGGCCTGGAGCGAGAGCATGAGCGTCAGGAAGATGAAGGGGTAGCTGTCGAAGCGCAGCGCGTCGGGCGCGGCGATGTTCCACACCACCCAGACGATGATGATGACCGTCATCCAGACGATGAACCGGCCCGTCCCGAGGAAACGCGCGATGCGCTCCGAGGCCCGCCCGAAGGACTCCGGGTCGTAGTCGGGCACGAGCCGCCGCCGGGGGGCGCGCGGCACGTCGAGCCGTGGCCGCGAGCGCCCCGCGGCCCGGTCCTTGCTCGCCCCCTCGCGCCGCTCCCGCTCCCGCTGCCCCTCCGCCTCGCCGTGCCGCCGCCGTGCCTGCCCGCGCCGCTCGCGCAACTCGTGGAGCCGGTCCCGTACCGCCTCGACCTGCTGCTCCCGCTCCCGGTCGCCGCCCTGTTCAGCCATGCCGCCCCGCCTCCCCGGCCCCGGTGTCCCCTTCGTCGCCGCGCGCCGCCCGGGCCGCAGGGGCCTCGCCCGTGCGCACCGCGCGGTCCTCCGGGACCTCGCCCGAGAGCTGGTACTCGGTCTCGCGCCAGTCGTCCGGAAGCATGTGGTCGAGCACGTCGTCCACCGTGACGACGCCGAGCAGCGCCCCGGAGTCGTCCACGACGGGCGCGGCGACCATGTCGTACGTGGCGAAGAACCCCGCCACCTCGGGCAGCTGGGCCTGCGGCGCGAGCGGCAGCAGATCGTCGTCCAGCATCCCGCTGACCAGCGTGTACGGGGGATCGCGCAGCAGCCGCTGGAAGTGCACCGTGCCGAGGTACTTGCCGGTCGGGGTCTCGTCGGGCGGGCGGCACACGTACACCTGCGCGGCGAGCGCGGGGGAGAGGTCGGGGTTGCGGACCCGGGCGAGGGCCTCGGCCACGGTCGCGTCCGGGCGCAGCACGATCGGCTCCGTCGTCATGAGCCCGCCCGCCGTGCGCTCCTCGTAGGCCATGAGCCGCCGCACGTCGGCGGCGTCCGAGGGCTGCATGAGGGTGAGCAGGCGCTCCGTCTCGGCCTCGGGCAGCTCGCCGAGCAGGTCGGCGGCGTCGTCCGGGTCCATCGCCTCCAGCACGTCGGCGGCGCGCTCGTCCTGGAGCTTGCCGAGGATCTCGATCTGGTCGTCCTCGGGCAGCTCTTCGAGGACGTCCGCGAGGCGGTCGTCGTCGAGCGCGTCCGCGACCTCGGCGCGCCGCTTCGCCGACAGGTGGTGCAGGACGTTCGCGAGGTCGGCGGGGCGCAACTGCTCGAAGGTCGCGAGCAGGTTCTCCGCGCCCTGCCCCTCCTCCTCCAGCGAGAAACCGGCGAGCGCGGTCCACTCGACGGTCAGCGTCTCGCCGCCGCGCCGCCCCGTGCCCTTCCACGGCAGGCGGCCGCGCGCGGCCGGCATCTTCCGTACGAAGACGCGGTCGATCTCCCACTCGCGCCGGGCCGGGAGCTGCGTCACCGAGACGTCGAGCACGGTCACCTCCTCGCCCGTCTCGACGAGCCGCAGCCGCCGGTCGAGGAGTTCGCCGAGCACGAGACGCTCGGCGGCCCGCTGCTCGAAGCGCCGCACGTTGAGCACGCCCGTCGAGATGACCTGCCCCGACTCGATCCCCGAGACCCGTGTCATCTGGAGGAAGATCCGCCGCCGCGTCGGCAGCTCGACGACGAGCCCGAGGATGCGCGGCGGGCGCCGCCCGACCCGCAGCGTGGCCACGAGGTCCCGCACCCGCCCCACCTGATCGCCGTTCGGGTCGAAGACGGCCATCCCGGCGAGGTGCGAGACGAAGATCCGCGGAGCGCCACCGGCCACCGGCCACCTCCTCCGTACATCCGGACAAGCAATCACTTACGGGGCGGAATCAGGCTAACCGCTGACGGGCCGGGGCGCCGGGGTCGCTGGGCCGGACGGACGCGGGGACGGCGGTACGGGAGCCCCAGGGCGCCCCGGTACGCTGCGGGCCCAAGATCCGTGTCCCCCGCTCCCGGATGAGAGGCCCGTCCCCGGTGACCCCCCGCGCCCTGCCCCGACCGACCAGGACCGTTCTCGCGGGCGCCGTGTGCGCCGCTCTCCTCGGCGGGCTCGGCGCCTGCGGCAAGGACCCGGACGAGGGAACCAACGGCGTCGGCAAGCTCTCCGCCGAGCAGATCCACCGCAGGACCACGGCCGCGGCGGGCGGCGCGCGCTCCGTACGGCTCAAGGGCAACCTCATCAGCGGCGGCCACACCTACACGCTCGACATGCGCCTGACCGCCGAGGGCGGCACGGGCACGGTCCGCACCAAGGGCGCCGACTTCTCCCTGCTGCGCGTCGGGAAACACCTCTACCTCCGCGCGGGCGCCGCCTTCTGGGAGCACGAGGCGGGCGGGGCGGAGGGCGGCGGGAGCGCGAGGACGGCGGCGGGCAAGCTCGACAAGAAGTACGTCAAGGTGCCGCCCGAGGACCCCTCCTACAAGCGACTGAGCCTCTTCACCGACAAGGAGACGCTGCTCGACGGGCTCCTCGGGCTCGACGGCGAGGTCGTCGCGGCCGGGCGGAGCGAGAGCGACGGCGTCCGCACGGTCCGCGTCGCGGGCGACAAGGGCGCGGGCGCGCGCATCGACGTCTCGCTCGAAGGCGAGCCGTACCCGCTGAAGCTGCGCAGGGCGGGGGACGCGGGCACGGTCGCGCTCAGCTCCTGGAACGCGGCGCTCGACCTCAAGGAGCCGGGACTCGACGAGACGGTCGACTACGGGGACGGGCTGCTGCCGCCGACGTGAGGACCGCGCACCCGCTCACTTCCTCTTCCGCCCGCGCCCGAGGAGCAGCTTCGGCAGCGGCGCCGGGCGGGTGACCCGCGTCGACGCGGGGCTCGGGGGCGGGGGAGCGGCGAGCGAGGAATCGGGCGCGGGCAGCGTCCCGGACTCGTACGACGGGAGGAGGCGCAGCACCCGGCACTCGCGGGCCCAGCGCTCCGGCATCGTCTCCGCGTCGGGCGCGTTGAGCCGCTTGCCCTTCAGCTCGGCGACCGCCTCGTCCCACGCGGGCGAGCCCGCCGCGAGTTCCACGACGGCGGCCCGGAAGGTGACGAGCCGTACGCCCTTGTCCTTGCTCCGCACCGTCACCTCGGCGCCGCCGCCCGCCGCGAGCCCGGGCAGCGGCTGCTCCCCGGGCCCGTCCCCGACGAGCAGCACCGCACCCTCGTGCCACACGTGCCACAGCGCGCGGGCGGGGTCCGTGCCCTCGCCCCTCACCCACACGAGGGACGACTTCTTCGCGGCTTCCTCGACGAGGGCGCGGTCGAGCGGGGTTGCGGCGGCAGTCATACGAGCAGCGTAGCCACCGCCGCGCGCGGGCCCGGCCCCGCTCCCGCGTCCTTCAGAGCCAGCCGTTGCGCTTCAGCGTGCGGTGGATGCCGAAGCAGATGACGAGGATCGCGCCGAGGACCATCGGGTAGCCGTACGTCCAGCGCAGCTCCGGCATGTGCTTGAAGTTCATCCCGTACACGCCGCAGATCATCGTCGGCACCGCGATGATCGCCGCCCACGAGGTGATCTTGCGCATGTCCTCGTTCTGCGCGACGGTCGCCTGCGCGAGGTTGGCCTGGAGGATGGAGTTGAGGAGTTCGTCGAAGCCGACGACCTGCTCGTGGACGCGCGCGAGGTGGTCGTGGACGTCGCGGAAGTACTTCTGGATGGCGGGGTCGATGAGCCGCATGGGGCGCTCGCTGAGCAGGTGCAGGGGGCGCAGGAGCGGCGCGACGGCCCGCTTGAACTCCAGGATCTCGCGCTTGAGCTGGTAGATCCGGCTCGCGTCGACACCGCGCGAGGCTCCTTTGCCGGGCGCCGTGAAGACCTCGGTCTCGACCTCGTCGATGTCGTCCTGGAGCGCGTCGGCGACGAGGAGATAGCCGTCCACGCAGTGGTCGGCGAGCGAGTGGAGTACGGCGGAGGGGCCGTGCGCGAGGAGGTCCGGGTCGTCCTGGAGGCGGTGGCGCAGGCCGCGCAGCGAGCCCTGGCCGCCGTGCCGGACGGTGATCACGAAGTTCCGCCCGGTGAAGCACATGACCTCACCGGTCTCGACGATCTCGCTCGTCGCGGTCAGCTCCTCGTGCTCGACGTAGTGGACGGTCTTGAAGACGGTGAAGAGCGTGTCGTCGTAGCGCTCCAGCTTGGGGCGCTGGTGGGCGTGGACGGCGTCCTCGACGGCGAGCGGGTGGAGGCCGAACTCGGCGGCGATGCCCGCGAACTCGGCCTCGCTCGGCTCGTGCAGGCCGATCCAGGCGAAGCCGCCGCCGAGCCGGACGAGTTCGACGGCCGCGTGCGGGGTCAGGGTGTGCGAGGTGGGCACGCGGCGACCCTCGCGGTAGACGGCGCAGTCCACGACGGCGGAGGGCACCTGGGGGTGACGGTCCGTCTCGTGGGGAGCGGGCACCTTTCGGGCGGAGGGGCGGACCACGGCACGCAGGCTGGGAATCATCGACATGGTGCTGCTCCTTCGTGCGCGACCGGGCGTGCCGGGCGGAACCTCCCGAAACGGGGACGTGCGCCACACCGGGCACGTCCGCACATCGGGGAGCACCGCGAGGAGCGGTGCGCGGTCTGCGCTGCTGATGGGGTCTCCCGGGCGGGCGGGAGGGGGGATCAGGCGGTGACGAAGTGCTCTTCCGTGTGCCCCGCGATCAGCGGCGAGAACGGAAGGGAAAGAGGCGTTTACCCCCGTGGGACCCGGGTATGTACGGCCTCAAGTTCCGGTCCGGGCCCCCGAGGAGGGGCACGGCACCGTCAAGCGGAAGAGCGGGTGGTACTGCACGGTCGACTTCGATCCATGGAGCCCCACCTCCTCCAGCCGGTCCCTCGTGAGGGACGGGTGACCCGAAAATCCGGGAGTACAGCGGCCGGGCTGAGAGCGTGCTTCTGCGCGCTGCCCTGACCAGCGGCCAAGCCTAGCAGTCGGCTGTCCTGTCAATCCCCGTTTTGCCCGCGCGATACGCCTTGCCTACGCGGCCTTTACGCGACGGGTCGCTTCGTGCTGCCTGGCCGCTCGCGTTCCGTGCTGCCCGGCCGCCCGCGCTCCGCGCGGCCCCGCCGCGTACAGTCGCGGCATGGCAGCCGACGTACTCGCCCTGGTGGAGGCCCGACTGAGCAGCGCGCTCGGCGAGAGCGACGCGCGCGCGGGCGTCACCTTCCTCGGCGCGGAGCGCATCGAGGTCCTGCGCTTCCTCGACACGCGCGAGGACTCCGCGCCGCTCGTGCGGTACGCCACGCTCGGGATGTCCGCCGCGCCGATGACCGACCCCTCCGCCTTCCTCGCCGACCCGGTCGAGGGCCCGCGCGCCGAACTCGTGCTCTCGGTACGGGCCGGGCGCGCCGACACGGACAAGGTCCTCCGCCCCCTCGCCGTCCTCGCCGCCTCGCCGCAGGTCGAGGGCGTCGTGATCGCGCCGGGTGCCTCGCTCGACGTGGGCGAACCGCTGTGGCCCGGCGCCCCCTTCACCTCGGTGCTCGTCGCCGAGCCCGGCGGCCTCGTCGAGACCCTCGACCTCGACCCCCCGCTCGACCCGGTCGCCTTCCTCCCCCTCCTCCCGATGACCCCCACCGAGGCCGCCTGGAAACGCGTCCACGGCGCGCAGGCCCTCCAGGAGAAGTGGCTCGCGCACGGCACGGACCCGCGCGACCCGCTGCGGGGCGCCGTCCCGCTGGACTGAGTGGCGCCCCGGCTCCGGCCGCGCCCCTGTCCCGCTCCCCGGTGGCCGGGTCACGACCTCGGACCTTGACGGAGGCACGTGCGGCGGGGAACGTGGGCCGCATGAGGGGGGACGTCCGTTGTCCGCGGTGCGGTGGCCGGGTGAGCGCGCCCGGCCTCTTCGCCGATGACTGGTGCTGCCCCGCGCACGGCGCCGTACCCCCCTTGCAGCCCGCGCTGCCGCCCGGGCCCGAGGAACTCGCCGCCGTGGTGCGGCGCGCGAAGGTCCCGGTGTGGATGCCGTGGCCGCTCCCCGTCGGCTGGCTCTACACGGGCGCGACCTCGGCGGGCGACGCCCGCACCGGAGCGCTTGCCACCGTCCTCGCCTGCGCGGGCCCGGGGCCGCAGGGGACGAGTGAACTCCTCCTCGTCGCCGAGCACCCCGGCCTCGGCCTCGGCGCCCACCTCGCCGGGGTGACCGGCACGGCGATCGACGAGGGCAAACCGGCGGCGGGCACCGCCCTCGCCGCCGGGCTCCCGGTCACGCTGTGGCGCCTCGCCGAGGCCCCGCCCGACCGCACGGTCCTCCTCGGCGACGCGGGCGGCGTCCGCCTGTGGCTCATCACCCGACCCGAGGCCACCGCGGCGATCGACCCGGAGGAACTCGTCCTCGCCGACCTCCGCGAAGCCGCGTCCGAACTGGAGTTCCTGCCGTTCGGGGCGCTGACCGGGACTCTCCTTCAGGGGCCGCGCCCCTGAGCGGCCGCCCCGCCCGGAATTCGTACCCTCACGCGGGCTTTATCCTGGAAGCCGCCCGGCGATCCCGGGCCCCACCCGCCTCCAGGTACCGGCCCACCCGCCTCCGTACCGAACACCGCCCCGAAGGAGCCCGTGCCGTGCGTGTCGACCTGCACACCCACTCCACCGCCTCCGACGGCACGGACACCCCCGCCGGGCTCGTCGCCGCCGCCGCGGCGGCCGGACTCGACGTCCTCGCGCTCACCGACCACGACACGACCCGCGGCCACGCCGAGGCCGCCGCGGCGCTCGCGACGCTCGACCGGCCCCTGACCCTCGTGCCCGGCGCCGAACTCTCCTGCCGTCTCGGCGGCATCGGCGTCCACCTCCTCGCCTACCTCTTCGACCCCGGGGAACCCGCGCTGCTCCAGGCCCGCGAGCTGATCCGCGACGACCGCGTGCCCCGGGCCAAGGCCATGGTCGAGAGCCTGCGCGCGCTCGGCGTGCCGATCACGTGGGAGCAGGTCGCGCGCATCGCCGGCGGCGGCTCCGTCGGCCGCCCGCACCTCGCGTCCGCGCTCGTCGAACTCGGCGTCGTGGGCACCGTCTCGGAGGCCTTCACCCCGCAGTGGCTCGGCGACGGCGGGCGCGCCTACGCGCCCAAGGCCGAACTCGACCCCGCCGAGGCCATCCGCCTCGTCAAGGCCGCGGGCGGCGTCAGCGTCCTCGCCCACCCGCTCGCCGCCTCGCGCGGGCGCACGCTGAGCGAGGAGGCCATCGCGGCGCTCGCGGCGGCCGGGCTCGACGGCCTGGAGGCCGACCACCCCGACCACGACCCGGCGACCGCCGCGCGCGCCCACGCGCTCGCAGCCGACCTCGGCCTCCTCGCGACCGGCTCCAGCGACTACCACGGCACCCGCAAGACGATCGCGCTCGGCGCCCGCACGACCGACCCCGAGGTCTACGCCGAGATCATCCGCCGCTCCACGGGGGCCTTCCCCGTCCCCGGCGCCGGCGGAGCCGCCCGCACCGCCTGAACCACCCACCTCTTCCGGCCGGTCCCGCCCGGGACCCGGCCGGCTTCCGCGCGCGCCGCCACGCCACCCCGTACCGGGGCAGGGCGCGGCGGCGCGTCGCGGGGCGTGCGCTTCGTCATGGTTCAGGGTGCCGGTACGCGCCCCTCGCACGCCGCTCCCCCCGTACACCCGCCCCCGCCGTGCCCGCAGTGCGCCGGGGAACCTCAGCAAGGCCCCACGTGTTCGACTTCGCCGTCTTCGGCTCGCTCTTCCTGACCCTCTTCGTGATCATGGACCCGCCCGGGATCACGCCGATCTTCCTCGCCCTCACGGCGGGGCGCCCCGCCAAGATGCAGCGGCACATGGCTTTCCAGGCGGTGTGCGTCGCCTTCGGCGTCATCGTCGTCTTCGGCATCCTCGGGCAGCAGATCCTGGACTACCTGCACGTCTCGGTGCCCGCGCTGATGATCGCGGGCGGGCTCCTCCTGCTCCTCATCGCGCTCGACCTGCTCACCGGCAAGACCGACGAGCCGCAGCAGACCAAGGACGTCAACGTCGCCCTCGTCCCGCTCGGGATGCCGCTCCTCGCGGGCCCGGGCGCGATCGTCTCGGTCATCCTCGCCGTGCAGCACGCCGACTCGGTGAGCACGCAGATCTCGGTATGGAGCGCGATCCTCGCCATGCACCTCGTGCTGTGGGCGACGATGCGGTACTCGCTCGTCATCATCCGCGTCATCAAGGACGGCGGCGTCGTCCTCGTGACCCGCCTCGCGGGCATGATGCTCTCCGCGATCGCGGTCCAGCAGATCATCAACGGGATCACGCAGGTCATCAAGGGCACGTGAGCCGTCCCGTACGAGCCTCGGCGGACGGGACCCGCGCGCCCGGTACGCACGAGGGCCCCCGTCCGGCGGGTGCCGGGCGGGGGCCCTGAGTCGTCATCAAAGGTGCGGCGGCCCTGCGGGCCGTCGCGGGATACGGCGTTACGAAGCCGGAGCCTCTGCCGGGCGGATGTAGAGCCGCTGACCGATCTCGGCCGCCTGCTGAACGATCCGCTTGACGGAGGCCGCGTCCACGATCGTGCTGTCCACTGCGGAACCGGTCACGTCGTCGAGGCGCATGATCTCGAAGCGCATGGGGCTTCTCCCTTCGTCCGGGTGATCCTCCAAAGGAGAACTGTGATGCGAGGGTCTGGACCCAGTCTCGCCCCCGTACACGGCACGGGGCGTTGCCCGTCCGTTACGAGTGGATTGCGAGACTCGGATACCCCCGCTCCTGATAGGTACAACGAGTTGCCCTGAGCAAACATTCCCTTGGCTAAGGAAAACTTTCGACGGCCTAAGTACTTGACACGCGGGGCCGACCGCCCCTCTCGCTCCCGCCGCACACCTGCGCACCACCCCGCGCGGTTGTGCGCGCCCCGCGCCGATCGGGACAATGAGCCCCCTATGAACCAGGAACCCGTGGACACCGGCACCCGACTCGACCGCATCGACCGGCTCCTCGCCCAGATCGCGGGGGAACTCGCGGGAGCCGCGACGCACGCGATCTTCGTCGACGCCGGTTATCTCTACGCGGCGGCGGGACGGCTGGTCACCGGTACGGAGGACCGCAAGGGCTTCGAACTCGACGCCCAGGGCCTGATCGACGCGCTCGTCGACTGCGCGAGCCACGTCTTCCCGCACAGCAGGCTCCTGCGCGTCTACTGGTACGACGGCGCCAGGCGCCGCATCCACACCGCCGAACAACAGTCCATCGCCGAGCTTCCCGACGTCAAGGTCCGGCTCGGCAACCTCAACGCGAACAACCAGCAGAAGGGCGTGGACTCCCTCATCCGCGGCGATCTCGAATCCCTCGCCCGCCACCGCGCCATCGGCGACGCCGTCCTCCTCGGCGGCGACGAGGACCTCGTCCCCGCCGTCGAGGCCGCGCAGGACTTCGGCGCGCGCGTCCACCTGTGGGGCATCGAGGCCCCCCAGGGCCTGCGCAACCAGGCCGACCCGCTGCTGTGGGAGGTCGACACGCAGCGCACCCTCGACCTCGCCTTCCTCAAGCCGTACGTGACCCGCCGCACCGTCGTCACCTTCGACGACGCCGTCGTCCCCCGCCCCACCTGGGACGACGTCCACTTCGTCGGCAAACGCGTCGCCGCCACCTGGTACAGCACCAAGGGCCCCGAGTCCCTCGCCGCGCTGCTCCCCGGCCCCTACCTGCCGGGCCCGGTCGACCAGGACCTCCTCATCGAGGCCGAAGCGCTCCTCCAGTACTCCCTGCGCGCCCAGCCCGACCTGCGCCGCGCCCTGCGCGACGGCTTCTGGGAGCACGTGCGGACCCTCTACCCCACGCCGGACAGCGGGCCGGAGACGAGCGCGCGGGGCTGAGCCACCGGGCAGGCCTCGCCTTCCGGGGCAGGGCCTCACCTCGCCGGGTGCGCGTCCCAGAAGGCGAGCAGCGCCTCGGCCGTCTCCTTCGGGCGGTCCGTGTTGGGGGAGTGCCCCGCCCCCGCGACACGGGTCCGGGGCGCCCCGAGCCGCAGCGCCATCGCGTCCAGCCACTCCACCGGCCAGGTGTCGTCGCTCTCGCCGGAGACGACGTGCACCGGGACCCCGCTCGCGGCCAGCTCGGCCACCCGGTCCGGCTCGGTCGCCAACTGCTTCCCCGTGGTGATCAGTTGAACGGTACGGGTACGCAGCCACCGCTCCCGCAGCCGCAGATCCCGCTCGGTGGCCGGGCGGGCGGCGGCCTCGGCGGCCTCGGGGGACTCCAGCGCCGCCATCGCCTCCCACACCGCCCCCTTCTCCATCGCACCGAGCGCCTGCGAGAGCAGCGCGAGCTTCTCGATCTGCCCCTGGGAGGTCGCCGCGGGCCCGGCGGACATGATCGTCAGGCTCGCGAAGAGGGCGGGCTCGGCGATGACGGCGGCGCGCGCGATGAGCCCGCCGAGCGAGTGCCCGAGCAGGTGCGCCCGCCCGCCCAGCGCCCGCGCGAGCGCGCACACGTCGGCGGCCAGCTCCTCGGGCGCGTACGCCTCGGGCGACTCGGGGCCCTCGGTCTCGTACTGCCCCCTGCCGTCGACGGAGACGACCCGGTAGCCCCCGGCGCCGAGCGCGGGCAGGAGCGGCAGGAAGTCCTCCTTGCTCCCGGTGAAACCGGGCAGCAGGAGCGCCACGGGCGCCCGCGCGGCGCCGGTCGCGAGCGCGGCGAACTCCCCGCGCGCGGTCGGGACGGTGAGCCGGTCCGTGCCGGGCGGGGGAACGAAGGTGGGCGGCCTGCTCATGGGACGGAGGCTAGCGGGCGGCGCGGGGCTTGTCGCGGGACCCTCGCGCCAGGGGTGGGGACAGCAGGCGACCCCGGGACCCTGTCGCGGGTCCCGGGGTCGTCGGTGCGTGCGCGGCCGGGCGCGATGCCCGGCTCCCGGACTCAGTCCTCGGCGGTCTCGGCCGCGGGGCGGCGCGTCCGCGTGCGGCGGCGGGGCTTGCGCGCGGCGCCGGTACCCTCGCCGGACTCCGTGCCGGCGGTCGCGGCCGCGACGGGCTCGGCCGTCCGCTTCTGCTCCGGCACCTCGGCGCCCGAGCGGGCGACGGCGGTGGCGGCGGAGCGGGTGCGGCGGCGGCGCGGCTTGCGCGGCGCGTCCTCGGCGCCGTCGCCGGTCGCGGGTGCCTCGGCGCCCTGCTCGCCCGCGGTCGCCGCGACGGGCTCGCCGTTACGGGTGCGACGGCGGCGGCGCGGGGCGCGGGGCTCGCGCTCCTCGGTCGCCTTCTCCTCCGTACGGGAGTCCTTGCGGTCCTCCGTACGGGCGCCGCCGCGAGCACCGGCCGGGGCGGAGCCGCCGCGTTTGCCGCGACCGCCCGTCTCGCCCAGGTCCTCGACCTGCTCGGCGTCCAGGCCCGCGCGGGTGCGCTCGCTGCGCGGCAGCACACCCTTGGTGCCCGCCGGGATCTTCAGTTCCTCGAAGAGGTGCGGCGAGGTCGAGTACGTCTCGGCGGGGTCGGGGAAACCGAGACCGAGCGCCTTGTTGATGAGCTGCCAGCGCGGGATGTCGTCCCAGTCGACGAGCGTGACGGCCGTACCGGAGCGGCCCGCGCGGCCCGTACGGCCGATGCGGTGCAGGTAGGTCTTCTCGTCCTCGGGCGTCTGGTAGTTGATGACGTGCGTGACGCCCTCGACGTCGATGCCGCGCGCGGCGACGTCGGTGCACACGAGCACGTCGACCTTGCCGTTGCGGAAGGCCCGCAGGGCCTGCTCGCGGGCGCCCTGGCCGAGGTCGCCGTGCACCGCGCCGGCGGCGAAACCGCGGCGCTGGAGCTGCTCGGAGATGTCGGCGGCCGTCCGCTTCGTACGGCAGAAGATCATCACGAGGCCGCGGCTCTCCGCCTGGAGGATGCGCGCGACCATCTCGGGCTTGTCCATCGAGTGCGCGCGAAAGACGTGCTGCTCGGTGTTGGCGACGGTGGCGCCCTCGTCGTCGGGCGAGGTCGCGTTGATGTGCGTGGGCTGCGACATGTAGCGGCGCGCGAGGGAGACGACGGCGCCCGGCATCGTCGCCGAGAAGAGCATCGTCTGCCGCTTCACGGGCAGCATCGCGACGATCTTCTCGACGTCGGGCAGGAAGCCGAGGTCGAGCATCTCGTCGGCCTCGTCGAGCACGAGGGCCCGCACCTTGCTGAGGTCGAGCTTGCGCTGACCGGCGAGGTCGAGGAGACGGCCCGGGGTGCCGACGACGACGTCGACGCCCTTCTTGAGCGCCTCGACCTGCGGCTCGTAGGCGCGGCCCCCGTATATGGCGAGGACGCGGACGTCGCGCACCTTGCCGGCGGTCTGGAGGTCGTTGGTCACCTGCGTGCACAGCTCGCGGGTGGGCACGACGACGAGGGCCTGCGGCGCCTCGCTGAGCTTGTCCGGGGTCGCGCGCCCGGCCTCGACGTCGGCGGCGACGGTCACCCGCTCCAGGAGCGGGAGGCCGAAGCCGAGCGTCTTGCCGGTCCCGGTCTTGGCCTGGCCGATCACGTCGGAGCCGGACAGGGCGACGGGCAGGGTCAATGACTGGATGGGAAAGGGGGAGACGATGCCGACGGCTTCCAGCGCCTCGGCCGTCTCGGGGAGAATCCCCAGGTCCCGGAAAGTCTGCGTAGTCAGGATGTTGCCTCTTCGTTAAGGCGGTACGAGGGAACATGAGGGGTCTTGACCGTGCCGCGGACCGCCGGCCGCTGTAACGGGGACGGGCCGGGTCGCGTCGCGGGACCTCTGCCCACGCTCACAGCGCTCATACCGCTGAGGGTCCCTCGCAAGCCGTACGCGCGAAAGGCGCGAGCGGCCCGCAGGGCTGTCGGGTCGGAGCCGATCGGGCCACCGACCGGGCATCCTCGGTACACCCGCTGAACACATGGACATATTCGGCGGGCTCCTTTACCACCATACCCCCAAAGCCCGCAGGCGTGTCGGTTCGAGGCCACACGTAGCGGTCATCACACCTGTCGGCCGCCCGGGTGCGCGGCTGTGCGCGCGGGCTATTGTGCGGTCATGGAGACGCCAGACACCGCCCCCGCGACCACCGCACGTGACTGGGCCGCGAGCTCCGTCGAGCCGCACTACAGGGACGCGGTCGTCGACCTCCTCGGCGCCCTCGCCTACGGCGAGCTGGCCGCCTTCGAGCGCCTCGCCGAGGACGCCAAGCTCGCCCCGGGCCTGAAGGACAAGGCGGAGCTGGCCAAGATGGCCTCCGCCGAGTTCCACCACTTCGAGAAGCTGCGCGACCGGCTCACCGAGATCGACGCCGAGCCCGCCGAGGCGATGCAGCCCTTCGCGACCGCGCTCGACGCCTTCCACCAGCAGACCGCGCCCTCGGACTGGCTGGAGGGCCTGGTGAAGGCGTACGTGGGCGACTCGATCGCGAGCGACTTCTACCGCGAGGTGGCCGTGCGCCTCGACACGGACACCAAGGACCTCGTCCTGACGGTCCTCGCGGACACGGGGCACGCGGACTTCGCGGTGGAGAAGGTGCGCGCCGCGATCGAGGCGGACCCGCGCGTCGGGGGCCGCCTCGCGCTGTGGGCGCGCCGCCTGATGGGCGAGGCGCTCTCGCAGGCCCAGCGGGTCGTGGCGGAACGCGACGCACTCTCCACCATGCTCGTCGGCGGCCTCGCGGACGGCTTCGACCTCGCGGAGGTGGGCCGGATGTTCTCGCGGATCACCGAGGCGCACACGAAGCGGATGGCGGCTCTGGGCCTGGCCTCCTGAACCCGGCCGCCCGCGCGGCCCGGCCCGAACGGCCCGGTCCGCGCGGCGGCGGGCCGGGGGTGTCCGCCTGTTCGGCCGCGGCGCCCGAGGGCCCACCGACTGACGGTTTCCGGCCATTCTCCGGCGGTACGGGGCGGGCCCCACGCGGTGCCGGCGAGGTGGCAGCCGCGCGGCGGGGGCCGCTCAGGCGGTGGCGCGCTCGCGTGGTCGATCGGGGGCGGCCTCGGGTCGCAGCAGCAGCGAGAGCAGCGCCGCCGTGACGGCTGTCGCGGCGAGGAGGCTCAGCGGCAGGTGGCCCGGGCCCAGAGAGCTGTGCGCCACGAAGGCGCCGAAGAGGCCGCCCACGCCGCCCGTCGCGTACACGAGCGCCTGAGGCGGCAGCCGCCCGGGCAGGCGGCGCAGCGCCATGGTGGCGAGCACGAGACCGAGCACGGCGGCGCCCAGCGCTTCCACGATCATGCGATCCTCCCGGCACCGAGGGGCAATTGGGTTGAAGCCGTCCTACCCCCGCACCAGCCCCACAACCCCGCCGGTCGCCGGTGAACGCGGGTTCGGGAGGTCGCCCGGCGGGCGGAACCCGGCACCGGCCCGCGCGCACGAGCAGAGGCGGCCCCCCGTGGGGGACCGCCTCCGGAACGCCCGGTCTGCCGGGCTGGGCGCCCGGCCGGTGTGGGCTCAGGCCACGCCGAAGCCGACCTTGCGGGGAGCGGACTCGCCGATCTCCACGTACGCGAGCTTCGCGGCGGGGACGAGGATCTTGCGGCCCTTGTCGTCCTCCAGGCTCAGCAGCGGGGACGTGCCCCCGAGCGCGTCGGCCACGGCCTTCTCGACCTCGTCGGCGCTCTGCCCGCTCTCCACAACGATCTCGCGCGGCGCGTGCTGCACCCCGATCTTGACCTCCACGGCTATGTCCCTCCGACGGTCACCGATGTGCGCGACACAGCGCGCCGTACGCGCCCCACATTAGCCCGGCGAGGGGACCCCGCTGAGCGGAGCCCGGCACGCCCTGAGCGAACAGACGCGAGGCGGGGCCGTACGACAGGGCCCGGCCCCGCGCCCCCGGCCCCGTGCCGCCGCGTCGCCGTACGCCCGCCTCAGTCGCCCTGCGTCTGCTCGCTCCCGTACAGCGGGAAGCCCGCGATGCCGCGCCAGGCGAGCGAGGCGAGCAGTTGCACCGCCGTGTCGCGCGGCACGCTGCGGTCGCTGTGCAGCCAGGAGCGGGCCACGACCTGCGCGAGGCCGCCGAGCCCGGAGGCGAGCAGCATCGACTCGTCGCGCGAGAGGCCCGTGTCCTCCGCGATGACGTCGCAGATCGCCTCCGCGCACTGCGCCGTCACCCGGTCCACGCGCTCGCGCACCGCGGGCTCGTTGGTCAGGTCCGACTCGAAGACGAGCCGGAAGGCTCCGCCGTCGTCCTCGACGTAGCCGAAGTACGCGTCCATCGTCGCCAGCACGCGCTGCTTGTTGTCGGTCGTCGACGCGAGCGCCGCGCGCACCGCCTGGAGCAGCGCCTCGCAGTGCTGGTCGAGCAGCGCGAGATACAGGTCGAGCTTTCCGGGAAAGTGCTGGTAGAGGACCGGCTTGCTCACCCCGGCGCGCTCGGCGATGTCGTCCATCGCCGCCGCGTGGTAGCCCTGCGCGACGAAGACCTCCTGCGCCGCGCCGAGGAGCTGGTTCCGGCGCGCGCGGCGCGGCAGCCGGGTGCCCCTCGGGCGCGCTGCCTCTGTCTGCTCGATGGCGCTCACGCCGCCTCCCAGGATCGTTGCCTTCACGGAACGGTGCCCGCGCCCGCCATCGTACTTTTCGGTAACCGCCCTGTGCGCGCCCTGCGGCAGCTTTTCACCAGGCGGACACGGGCTTTGTGCTGGTCACGGCCGTGTCGGGACGATAGCGACGGGTTTGGCGGCCCTACGGCGGTACGCGGCCCGCCCTGGCGTCAGCGGTACTCCTCCTCGTCCTCCTCCACGACGAGTTCCTGCTCCGCGCGGTCCGCGTCGTCCACCGCCTCGGTGTCCTTGCGCTCCAGCGGGGAGTGTTCCTCCTCCTCGTCCTCGAAGGTCTCGGGCTCCTCCGGGTCCGCCGGAGGCTCCTCGGCTCGCGGTTCCTGGGGATCGATCGTCATGGCACTCGCCTTTCAGGGCCCGGGTGACACGGAGCGGACGGAGCACGGACCGCGGCTCCTCGTTCAGATTGTCAGGGTACGTCCCTTGTGTCCCCTGGTGTGACCGCCCGCACAGGCTCCCCGGGCGTGACCCTCTCGTAACATGGCCGCGTGTCCCCGGAACCGTCTTCCCTGCCCGCCGCCGCCGAACCCCGGGTGAGCCCCGTCCCCCTCGCCCAGGACGAGGAGCTGCGCACCCGCCACCTGCCGGGCCGCACGCTCGCCGTGCGCTCCGTGCCGCCCCCGCGCGAGGGACTGCCACCGGCCCTGTACGTGCACGGCCTCGGCGGCTCCTCGCTCAACTGGTCCGCGCTCCTGCGGCTGCTGCGCGAGGACGTCGAGGGCGAGGCGCTCGACCTGCCGGGCTTCGGGGACTCCCCGCCGCCCGACGACGGCAACTACGGGATCTCGGCGCAGGCGCGCTCCGTCGTCGCGCTCCTGGAGGCGCGCGGGGGCGGCCCCGTGCACCTCGTCGGCAACTCGATGGGCGGAGCCATCGTCACCCGCGTGGCCGCCGCGCGCCCCGACCTCGTCCGCACCCTCACGCTCATCTCGCCCGCCCTGCCGGAGATACGGGTGCAGCGCAGCGCCGTGCCCACCGGGCTGCTCGCCCTTCCCGGCGTCACCGCGCTCTTCAACCGCCTCTCGCGCGACTGGACCGCCGAGGACCGGGTGCGGGGCGTGCTCGCGCTCTGCTACGGGGATGCCGGGCGCGTCGACGAGGACGGGTTCCGGCAGGCGGTCGCCGAGATGGAGCGGCGCCTGGCGCTCCCATACTTCTGGGACGCGATGACCCGCTCGGCGCGCGCGATCGTCAACGCGTACACGCTCGGCGGACAGCACAATCTGTGGCGCCAGGCCGAACGCGTCCTCGCGCCCACGCTCCTCGTCTACGGCGCCCGTGACCAGCTCGTCTCGTACCGCATGGCCCGCAAGGCGGCCAGGTCCTTCCGCGATTCCCGGCTGCTGACCCTGCCCGAGGCGGGCCATGTCGCGATGATGGAATACCCCGAGGCCGTCGCGGAGGCGATCCGCGAGCACGTGGCCCGGAGCGGGCGGGCCGGCTGAGAACGCCGGGTAGCGTGCTCCCTGCCCGGTAGGGGGCGCTTTCCGTGAATGCGGCGACTTGGCCCCGTACGGCGGCTACGTTGCCCTGAGCGGCGCGGACCCTGCCCCCGTGCCGCGTGCACACTGCCTCGTGCGGCGCCGATGGCGCCGGGGCGAGCGCGTAGGTTGCGGGGCAGGAGCGTGCTCCGGTGACGGGCCGCCGGGCGGAGTGCGCAACGCCGGGCATCCGTGCCGGGCTTGGACCGGGAGTGGTGCCGGGCTCGGAACCGGGCATCGGTGCCGGGCCCGGAACCTGGGCTTGGAACACAGCGAGACGACAGCGCGAGACAGGAAGCCGAGGGACCGCGTGGGACGAC
This sequence comes from Streptomyces sp. NPDC088923, assembly GCF_044749745.1. Taxonomy (NCBI): domain Bacteria; kingdom Bacillati; phylum Actinomycetota; class Actinomycetes; order Kitasatosporales; family Streptomycetaceae; genus Streptomyces; species Streptomyces sp. NPDC088923. The sequence continues at coordinate 402,025 of NZ_JBIVIO010000002.1, forward strand.
ACCGCCGTCCGCCGAACCCGCAGGACCGTACGCCGGGCGCGGCCCCCGCCCCGCCGCCGTCCCCCGACGCCACCCGCGCGCGCTCGCGCGAGGTCCCCGCCCAGGGCGCCCCCGGCGCGGTGCCGCGGACCCAGGGCGCCCCGGGTGCCGTGCCGCGAGCGGCGGCCGAGGGGCCGGAGTTCCGCAAGCCTCTTCCCCCCGCCCGGCCCCCGGCACCCCACGTGCGCGGCCCGCACCCCGAGGCCGCCGAGCCCGCGCGGCCCGGCGTGGACGAGGGGCTGCTCGGTGCCGGGGAGCGCGCGGACGTGGCGGGCGAGGGTCCACGGCGCGAGTACGGCGAGGGTCCACGGCGCGAGTACCTCGACGCCTTCGAACGGCCCTTCGGGGCTGCTGCGCCGCCCGCCGCCCCCGCCCCCGCCCGCGTCGAGGCCGCGCAGCCCCGCGCGGACGACGAGGGCCAGGAGGGCGACGTCGACCTCTTCACCCCCCGCGCCAAGACCCCGCCGTCCCCTGCCGCGCCCCCCGCGGACGGCGAAGGCGGCGAGGGCGAGCCCCCCGCTCCGGCGCCCCGGGCCGGGAGCGGCGGGCACAAGGGGCGGCTCATCGCGGGGGCCTGTGCCGCCGCGCTCACGCTCGGCCTCGCCGTCGCCGTCTCCGGGCAGCACCACGACGGGGCGGGTTCGCTCGACGCGAAGGCGCAGGCCGCGCCGCCCTCCGTGGACGCCAAGCGCTCCGTGCCGAGCGAGCGCCCCTCGCCCTCGGCCCCGCCCACGTACGACGAACTCATGGGCCGTACGTACCCGCTCGCCGCCGACGCCCAGGGACCCGGGACCTTCACGGCCGTCCCCGGCAGCGCGCGGGCCCCGCGCCAGGGCGCGCGACTGCTCAGCTACCGCGTCGACGTCGAGGACGGACTCGGGCTCGACGGGCAGCTCTTCGCCGACGCCGTGCAGAAGACCCTGAACGACGACCGCAGCTGGGCCCACCAGGGGCAGCGCGCCTTCCAGCGGATCTCCACGGGGCAGCCCGATTTCGTGGTGACCCTCGCGAGCCCCGGCACGACCCACGTGTGGTGCGCCAAGTCGGGGCTCGACACGAGCGTCGACAACGTCTCCTGCGACTCCGCCGCGACCCCCCGCGTCATGATCAACGCCTACCGCTGGGCGCAGGGTTCGACGACGTACGGCGACGCGATCCACCCGTACCGGCAGATGCTCATCAACCACGAGGTCGGCCACCGGCTCGGGCACAACCACGAGAGCTGCACGCAGGACGGACAGCTCGCGCCCGTCATGCAGCAGCAGACGAAATTCCTCGATCACGACGGCATCACCTGCCTGCCCAACCCCTGGCCGTTCCCCGCGAACTGACGGCCCGGCAGGCAGCCCGCGAGACCGGTCGGGGTCCGAATGTGACCGGTCTCGCTTTGACAGCTGTCCGTGTATCGATCATTTTTTTGCGCATGTCGAACGCCCGCATCGCGCCGCAGTACGCCTTCGAGCTTGTGCTCATCGGCGTCACCGCGCTGTGCGTGGCCGACATCGTCTGTCTCTGACCCCGCGTTCCCCCGACGCCCGCCGCCTTCTTCCCCGGCCCCGCGTCGGCCTCTCTCGCAACGCTCCGGGTCGCACCCCTGTCTCCTCGCCCCCATTCCAGGACGCGCGCCTGCCCGCACCCCCGGAGCGCCCCCCTCCGGCCCGTCGTGCGTGCCGCCCGTTCAAGGAATCCCGCATGTCCCGTTTTCCCCCTCGTCGGGCTCCTCGAACCGAGCGCGGGCACGGTCGCCTACGGCGCGGGGGCGGCCCCGGGGCGGGCGGCCACCGCCGGACGGTGACGGCGCACGCGGCGCCATGGCGGGCGTACGCCGCCGAGCCGCGTGCCGGTACGCGGTCCGTACGCGGTCCGTACGCCGCCGGACGGAGCAACCGCGGGCGCCCCGAGAAGGAGCGCCCGCGCGGCCTCGCGCGCACGTAAGCCCGCTTTCGCGCCCCTAAAACGCCCCCGCCCGGGATTGGTTACGACTCTTCACCCCTTCCGGTGGTCCGACGGACAACCGTCCGCCGGACCACCCATACCTGCGCATACCTTCGTCCCGCTGTGGGTCGCCGACCGAAGGGCGGCCCCGTGACCGGGAGATCGGGGGTGCGCGCCCGTGCGCATAGGACTGCTGACCGACGGCGGCTATCCGTACGTCAACGGCGAGGCGAGACTCTGGTGCGACCGCCTCGTGCGCGGTCTCGACACGTACGCGTTCGACATCCACGCCTTCAGCCGCGGCAGCCGTCAGGAGGACCTCGGCTGGGTCCGCCTGCCCGCCCACGTCCACCGGGTCCGTACCGCCGCGCTGTGGGACGCCCCGGAGGAGTGGCCGCGTCCCGGCCGCCGCGTGCGCCGCGAGACGCTGGAGCACTTCGCGGCGCTCGCGACGACCGCGTGCGCGGCGACGACCCCGCCCCCCCCGCCTCCCGCGCCGCCCGCGCCGCTTCCCGCGAAGGCCCCCGGCCCCCTCCTCGGCCTCACCGCGCTCGCCGGGATCACCCCCACCGCCTCCCCGGCGGCCACCCCGTCCGACGCCCCCGTACCGCCCGCGGTGAGCCCCTTCACCGAGGCCCTCCTCGGCCTCACCGCACTCGCCCAGGACCACGGCCCGCTCTCCGGGCTTCTGCGCTCCGAGGCCGCCGTGCGCGTCCTGGAGCACGCCTGCCGCGCCCCGGGCGCCGTCCCCGCCGCGCGCCGCGCCCGCGTCCCCGACCTCCTCCTCCTCGCCGACCTCCTCGAACGCGCGCTGCGCCCGCTCGCGCTCGACTGGTACGACGAGGACGGACTGGGCGGCGTCGCCCTGTGCCACGCCACGACCGGCGGCATCGCCGCGCTCCCCGGGCTCCTCACCCACCACCTCCACGGCGTACCGCTCCTCGTCACCGAGTACGGCGTCCGGCTGCGCACCCTCTACCTCGACGGCGCCCGCCACCTCGACGAGGACGAGGCGACCACCGCGCGCACCCTCGGCGCCCCCGTCCGCGCCGTGCTCGGCGGCTTCCACCGCGCCCTCGCCGCCGACGTCTACCGCGCCGCCTCCCTCATCACCCCCGGCAACGCCCACGCCCGCCGCTGGCAGGAACGCTGCGGCGCCGACCCGGCGAAGCTCCGCACGGTGTACCCGGGGATGGACGCGGAGCGCTTCGCGAGGGTCGCGGGGGCCTCGCCGAGCGGTGCGCGGGGCGGGGAGTCCGCCCGGGCGGGGGGCGGGGAGTCCGCCCGGGCGGGGGGCGGGGCGCCGCACCGTACCGGTGGCCCCGCGTCCGTACGGGTGCCGGGCGGCGGGCCCTCGGGCGAGAAGACCGCCGCCGACGCGGGCTCCGCCGAGGCCGTCGAGGTGCGGATCGCCTACGTGCCGGGCGAGGTCGAACCGCTCGGCGGGCAGGCGCGGCCGTACCGAGGTGCGGGGGAGCGGCGCGCACCCGTGCTCGGGCGGGCCTTCGCGCGCGCCGACGCCCCGCCGCAGGCCGCGTCCCCCCGTCCCGTACCCGCCTTTGACGAGAGCGCGCCCCGCAGCGGCTGGGACCTCGTGTGGGTCGGGCGGATCGAGCCCGCCAAGGACCTGCACACGCTCCTGCGCGCCTTCACGACGGTGCACGAGGCGGAGCCGCGCGCCACGCTGCGGCTCGTCGGCACCGCCGAGGACGACGCGGCCCGCGCCTACCTCGAATCCTGCCGCGCCCTCACCGCCGAACTCTTCCCCGCCGACCCCGCAGGGCGCCCCTGCCCGGTCCGCTTCGACCTGGAAGCGGGGGAGGAGGAGCACGGGGCGGGGTCCGGTGCCGGTTCCGCGCCCGAGCCCGCGCCCGGTTCCGCGTCCGCGCCCGAGCCCACGCCCGAGTCCGAGCCCGGTTCCGCGCCCGGTCTCGACCTCGCCGAGGTGTACGCGGGTGCCGACGCCGTCGTCCTGTCCAGCACGGCCGAAGGCTTCCCCATCAGCCTCGTCGAGGCGATGTTCTGCGCGCGCGCCACCGTCTCCACCGACGTCGGCGCCGTGCTCGAAGTCGTCGGCGGCACCGGGGTCGTCGTCCCGCCGCGCGAACCCGCGGCCCTCGCCGCCGCCTGCCTCGGACTGCTCCGCGACCCCGAGCACCGCGCCCTGCTCGGCGCGGCGGCCCGCGCCCGCGCCCTCGAACTCTTCACGGTCGAGCAGAACATCGCCGCCTTCCGCGCGATCTACCGCCGTCTCACCGAAGCACACCCCGCGCCCCCCACCGAGACCCTCGTCCCCGTCCCCGGCGCCCGCACCTCGTCCTGGGCCGCCCGCGACCTGACCACGACCGGGCGCGCCATGGAGGCCACCCGATGACGCGCCCTGGAGGCCCCCCGATGAGCAGCCCGACCCGCACGGGCACGGCCGAAGGCCGGCCGCCGGGACCGACCGGCCCGGACCCCGCGGCCCCGGCGCCGTCCGCACAACCGGGCCCGCCGCCCGCCGCCTCGTCCTTTGCCGCGGACCCCGTCAAGAGCCTCATGCTCATCCACCACGACCTGTGCGCCGACGCCGTCGACCCGCTGGAGATCGCCGCCGGACTCGAAGCGCGCGGCGTCACCGACCGGACCGCGCGCGCCTACCGCCACCGCGACGTCTTCGCCCTCGCCGAGGAGATGTACGCGCGCGTCCCGCACACCGGGGACCACGCCGCCGACGAACTCCACGCCGCCCCGGCCACCCCCCGCGCCCGCGGCCCCCGCGTCCTCGCGCGCCTGTTCCTCCTCCCGCTCCCCGCGCTGCTCGCGTCGGCCGGGCTCGCCGCCTGGCCGCACACGGCGGGCAGGCCCCGCCTCGCGCTCGCCGCCGCGACCGGTATCGCCGTCCTCCTCGCGCTCCGCGCCTGCCTGCGCCGGGGCCCGCTCGGCAGCCGCTTCCCCGCCGCGCCCGGCACCGCCGCGTACGTCCTGCTCCTCCTCGCCGCGGCGCTCTACGGCGAGGGGCTCATCTCGCAGGCGATCAGCGGCGGCCCCGACGGTTCCTGGGCCCCGCGCACCGCCCCGCTGCTCGCCCTGCTCGCCTCGCTCGTACCCGCCGCCGCGTGCGTGCGCGCCTTCCGGCGCGGCGCCGGACGGCGGCTCGGCAGCAGCCGCAGCCTCGACGACTTCGCCGCCGCCGTGTGGCCGCTCCTGCTCGCGCTCTTCGCCCTCTACCTGTGCACCCTGTGGGGCCTGCTCGGCGTCAGCGCCGCGACCCTGCACCAGGCCACCGGGCTCCTCTCGGCCGGAAGCCTCGGCGCGCTCCTGCTGCTCGCCCGCCTCATGGTCCAGCACGGCCGGGCCGAGGCCGCGCGCGCCGCGCTCCTCATCGCCTGCGGCGGGCAGTTCCTCGCCCTCGCCTCGCTCTTCGCCGCGCGGCTGCCGGGCGCCGCCGCGCTCGCCACGCCCGTGGAACGCCTCACCGCCCTCGGCGGCACGGGAGCCGTCCCCGCGCTGGCCTGCTCCCTCGCGGTCCTCACGCTCCTCGTCCACTCGGTCCCCGCCCTCTCCCGCGCCTCCGCGCACGCGAAGGCCGCCGCGGACACGCCGGACGAGGCGCGGTGACCCCTCAGCCCTTCCCCCCTCCCGCGGAGCCGACACCGCGGGCCGAACCGACCCACGGCACCACGCCCGAAGGAGAACGCGCCATGACCCCCACCCTCACCACCACCGGAGGTGCCCGATGAGGGTTCTGCTGATCGGAGCCGGCGGCTACCTCGGCCGCTTCGTCGCCGACCGCCTCCTCGCCGACCCGGCCGTCCAGCTCACCGTCCTCGGCCGGGGCGACGACGCCGACGTCCGCTTCGACCTCGCCACCGGCAGCCCCGGAGCGCTCACCCGCTTCTTCGACGCCGTCCATCCCGGGGTCGTCGTCAACTGCGCGGGGACGGTACGGGGCGGCGCGCGCGACCTGACCCGGCACAACACCGTCGCCGTCGCCACGATCTGCGAGGCGCTGCGCCGCAGCGGCTGCGGCGCGCGCCTCGTCCAGCTCGGCTGCGGGGCCGAGTACGGGCCGAGCCAGCCCGGCTCGTCCACCGCCGAGGACGCCGTGCCCCGCCCCGGCGGCCCGTACGGCGTCAGCAAACTCGCCGCGACCGAACTCGTCCTCGGCTCCGGGCTCGACGCCGTCGTCCTGCGCGTCTTCTCGCCCGTGGGCCCCGGCACCCCGGCCGGTTCCCCGCTCGGGCGGCTCGCGGAGGCGATGCGGCGCGCCATGCAGTCGGGGGACACCGAGCTGAAACTCGGCGGGCTCGGCGTGCAGCGCGACTTCGTCGACGTACGGGACGTCGCGCGCGCCGTGCACGCGGCCTCGCTCTCGGCCGCGCAGGGCGTCGTCAACATCGGCTCGGGGCGGGCCGTACGGCTGCGCGAGGCGGCGAGCATCCTCGCCCGCGTCGCCGGGTTCAACGGCACGCTCCACGAACTCGATTCGCCCCCCGGCTTCGGCCCGGGGCTCCCGGTCCGCGAGCACCACGGCGGCCACGGACCGCTCCGCCCCGCGATCGGTCACCCGCGCGGCGACTCCGACCACACCCTCTCCGCGCCCGCCGCTCCGCACCCCTACCCCGACGGTTGCGGTCCCTGGCAGCAGGCCGACGTGCGCACCGCGCGCGACCGGCTCGGCTGGCGCCCCCGTATCAACCTGGAGGAATCCCTCGCGGACATCTGGATGGAGGCGGCATGCCGGATGTGACCGGCCCGGATCTCCGCACGGGCCGGACCGTTTCCCCCGGGCGCAACACCGCCCGGGGGGAGGGGGTGGGCGCGTGAAGAACGAGCGACCCGACATGCTGGGCCGGCGCGGGCGCCGAAACGTATCTGCGAAGGCGCCCGCATCCCCCGGTCCCGCCCCCGCGCCCGCACCCCCCGGGCCCGTACCCCCTGCTCCCGTTCCGCCCCCCGCCCCCGCGCTCCCCGCCGTGGCCCCGCGCTCCGGCGCGCCCGCTCCCGACGTCCCGCCCCCCCGCCTCGCCCTGCCCGCGCTCCCGCACCCACTGCTCGCGCCGGGGGAGTGGGCCGAGCCGCTGCGCGAGGACGCGGGTGTCCACTGGGTGGTCCTCGACGTGGACAACGGGCCCGGGCAGCGCCCCGACCCCGACTGCCTGCTCGCCGCCGGGCGGATCAGCAACGCGCGCAGGCGGCGCGGGCCCGGGGCGGCGCTCGTCCTCGGACGGCTCGATCTCGCGTACGGGGCGACCAATCCGCACCTCGTCCTCGCCCAGGCCCGCGCCTGGCGCGACTGGTACCACGTCGACGGCTACTACCTGCACCGCTGCCCGGCCGAGGAGCGGTGGCTCCCCGCCGTGACGCGCCTGCTCGCCCGCGTACGGGCCCTCGGTCCCGCCCACGCCGTCCTCGGCCACGGCGTCCACCCGCACCCCGGCTACGCGGACCTCGCCGGCCAACTCGTGACCTTCACCGGTCCCTGGAGCCGTTACCGCTGGTCGCGACCGCCCGAGTGGACCGTGGACCTGCCCGCCGACCGCTTCTGCCACCTCGTCCACTCGCTTCCGGCGACCCGCCTCGACGAGGCGCTGCGGCTCGCCCGCTGGCAGGGCGCGGGCACCGTACTGGTCACCGACCGGCGCCCCCGCGCGCCGCAAGAGGCGGGGGAAATGGGGGTATTCGCGGCGCTGCCCGGTTACTGGGACGAAATCGTCTCGCGGACCGGACGGGGTGTCTCGGAATGAAAAGCGTCATGGCACTGTTACGGGCAGAAGCAGTCTTCCGAAAAACCGACCAACGGAGTTGCCGTGTCGCTGCCACCCCTGGTCGAGCCAGCCGCTGAGCTCACCGTCGATGAGGTCCGCAGGTACTCGCGCCACCTGATCATCCCGGATGTCGGGATGGACGGACAGAAACGGCTCAAGAACGCCAAGGTCCTCGCCGTCGGCGCGGGCGGCCTCGGCTCGCCGGCCCTGATGTACCTGGCGGCGGCCGGGGTGGGCACGCTCGGCATCGTCGAGTTCGACGAGGTCGACGAGTCCAACCTCCAGCGCCAGATCATCCACAGCCAGGCCGACATCGGCCGCCCGAAGGCCGAGTCGGCGCGCGACACGGTCAAGGGCATCAACCCGTACGTGAACGTGGTCCTGCACGAGGAACGGCTCGAAGCCGACAACGTGATGGACATCTTCAGCCAGTACGACCTGATCGTCGACGGTACCGACAACTTCGCGACCCGGTACCTCGTCAACGACGCCTGCGTGCTGCTGAACAAGCCGTACATCTGGGGCTCGATCTACCGCTTCGACGGCCAGGCGTCCGTCTTCTGGTCCGAGCACGGCCCCTGCTACCGCTGCCTCTACCCGGAGCCCCCGCCCCCCGGCATGGTGCCCTCCTGCGCCGAGGGCGGCGTCCTCGGCGTGCTGTGCGCCTCGATCGGCTCGATCCAGGTCAACGAGGCCATCAAGCTCCTCGCGGGCATCGGCGAGCCGCTCGTCGGGCGCCTGATGATCTACGACGCCCTGGAGATGAAGTACCGCGAGGTCAAGGTCCGCAAGGACCCCGACTGCGCGGTCTGCGGCCCGAACGCCACGGTCACCGAGCTCATCGACTACGAGGCCTTCTGCGGCGTCGTCTCCGAGGAGGCGCAGGAGGCGGCGGCGGGATCGACGATCACTCCGAAGCAGCTCAAGGAGTGGATCGACGACGGCGAGAACATCGACATCATCGATGTCCGCGAGCCGAACGAGTACGAGATCGTCTCGATCCCGGGCGCGCGCCTGATCCCGAAGAACGAGTTCCTGATGGGCAACGCCCTCCAGGACCTCCCGCAGGACAAGAAGATCGTCCTGCACTGCAAGACCGGCGTCCGCAGCGCCGAGGTCCTCGCCGTCCTCAAGTCCGCGGGCTTCGCCGACGCGGTGCACGTGGGTGGGGGCGTGATCGGCTGGGTGAACGCGATCGAGCCGGAGAAGCCGGTGTATTAGGCGGGGGCGGGCGGCCCTGTTCGCGCGGGGTCGCCCTCCTTCTGGGGCTCCGCCCCAGACCCCGCTCCTCAAACTCCCCCAGCCTTCGGCCGGGGGGACCCCCAGAGGGGCTGCATTTGTTGGCGGGCCGTTAGATCAAGCCCCTCCGGCTCCTCAGCGGCACTCCTTGCCGGGGCGGGGCACGCTTCCCCGGAGCAGATACGCGTCCACCGTGCCGTCCACGCACTCGCTGCCGCTTCCGTACGCCCCGTGCCCCTCTCCGTGCCAGATCAGCTCCACCCCCACCCCCTTGCCGAGTTCCTCCGCCATCCGGGCCGCTCCCTCGAAGGGGGTGGCCGGGTCGCCCGTGTTGCCGACGACCAGGATCGGTGGGGCGCCCGGGGCGGAGACCTCGGGGGTGGTGCGGTCGCCCCGGGCGGGCCAGTCGTGGCACCAGCCGGCCGTGTCCCAGCCGAGGAACGGGCCGAAGACCGGGGAGATCGCGCGGAACTCGGCGAGGTGGGCGCGGGCCTGCGCCGCGGTGGGGCGGGTGCTGTCGTCGGCGCAGGAGATGGCGCGCTGGGCCTGGGCCTGTTTGCCGTAGTGGCCGTCCGGGGCGCGGTCGTTGTAGGAGTCGGCCAGGGCCAGGAGCGGTCCGCCGTCGCCCGCCCCGGCGGCGTCGAGCGCCCGCGTGAGCTGGGGCCACGACCCCTCGCTGTAGAGCGGCGAGACGAGACCCGTCACGGCCAGCGACTCCGTCAGCTCGCGGCCCTTGCCGGCGGGGAGCGGGTGCGCGTCGAGGTCCTTCAGGAGCGCGGCGACCTTCGCCGTGCCCGCCTTCGGGTCCTCGTCGAGCGAGCGGAAGTAGGCGTTCAGCGCCCGCTGGAACCCCCGCGCCTGCCCCTTCGCGTGTTCCACCGTGCCCGCCGCCGGGTCCACGACCGCGTCCAGCACCATGCGGCCCACGTGCCGCGGGAAGAGGTGCGCGTACGTGCCGCCCAGCTCCGTCCCGTACGAGACGCCGAAGTAGTCGAGCTTCGCCTCGCCGAGGACCCTGCGGAGCAGATCGAGGTCCCGCGCGGTGTTCGCCGTCGTCAGCTCCGGCAGCAGCGCGCCCGTCGTCCTGGCGCAGCTCTTCCCGAAGGCGCTCGCGTCCGCGAGGAAGGCGCGCTCCTCGGCCGGTGTGTCCGGGGTCAGGTCGACGGTGCGTTCGGCGCGGGCCACGGCCGCGTCGTCGCGGCAGTCCACCCGCGCGCTCCCGCCGACGCCGCGCGGGTCGAAGCTCACGAGGTCGTACGCGCGGTGCAAGGTCCCGTACCCCGGCGCGAAGAGCGGCAGCAGGCTCACGCCCGAGCCGCCCGGGCCGCCGAAGTTGAAGACGAGCGAGCCGCGCCGCTCACCCGTGGCCGCGCCGCGGATGACCGCCATCCGCAAGGTCTCGCCCGCCGGCTTCGCCCAGTCCACGGGCACGGTCAGCTTCGCGCACCGCCACTCCCGTCCCGGCGCCGCGTACCCCTCGGTCGCCCCGCACTTCTTCCACGCGAGCTTCTGCCCGGTGAGCGCGCGGGGCAGCCCCGAGGAGGGGGAGACGGACGGCGCGGGCGAGGCGGAGGGGGAGCCCGGCCCCGCGTTCCCCGGGGGGTCGCCCTTCGAGCCGCTCGTGCACCCGCCCAGCACCACGAGCACCGCGAGCGCGAGGAGCGCCACGACGCCCCGCCGCCCGCGCGCTCCCCGCCTCAGCGCCGCCCCGCGCCGACGCGCCGCCCCGCGCCCAAGCGCCGCCCCGCGCCCAAGCGCCGCCCCGTCCCCGTACCGCCGCACAGCCCCCGTACCCCGCACGTCCCGCTCCCGTCCCCGTTCCCGCGAGGGAAACCCGCGGGCACCACGCCGCCCTGACGTGGTGTCCGTCATCGTACGAGTCGCCACTGACAGTCAAGGGAGCGTCACGCTCCGGAGGTCACCCGCACACCGTCCCCGACTTCGGCACCGTCCCGTCCAGCAGGTAGCCGTCCACCGCCTTGCGCACGCACGTGTCACCGCTGTCGTACGAGCCGTGTCCCTGGCCCTTGTACGTGATCTCGACGCCGACGCCCTTGCCGAGCTGCTTCGCCATGCGCGCCGCGCCCTCGTAAGGCGTCGCCGGGTCGCCCGTGTTGCCGACCACGAGGATCGGCGGGGCGCCCGGGGCCGAGACGTCGGGGTGCGAGGCGGCGCCGCGCACGGCCCAGTCGGTGCAGCTGACGAGGGACCAGGCGAGGAAGTCGCCGAAGAGCGGGGACGCCTCGCGGAACTCCGGGAGCTTCTTCTCGACGTCCGCCATCGAGTACCGCTCCTTGTCGTCGGCGCAGTTGATCGCGACGTTCGCGGCGGTGATGTTGGAGTAGCTGCCGTCCTCGTTGCGGCCGTTCATCGCGTCCGAGAGCGCCATCAGGACGCGCCCGTCGCCGTCGTACGCCTGCTGGAGCCCTTCGCGCAGGTAGGGCCAGTAGTCCTTGGAGTAGAGGGCCTGCGCGATGCCGCCCGTTCCCCCGGACTGGGTCAGCTTCCGCGCGCCGAGACCGGGCAGCGGCTTGCTGTCGAGGTCCTTCAGGAGCTTCGCGACGCGCTTCTCGATCGCGTCGCGGCTCTTCCCGATCGTGCAGTCCTCGCCCTGCTTGACGCAGTCGTCGGCGAAGTTGTCGAGCGCGAGCTGGAAGCCCTTCGCCTGGCCGAGGGAGCCCTCCTCGCTGTCCTCGGTGGGGTCGACGACGGCGTCGAAGACGGCGCGGCCGACCTTCTTCGGGAAGAGGTGCGCGTAGACGCCGCCGAGTTCGGTGCCGTACGAGATGCCGAAGTAGTTCAGCTTCTTGTCGCCGAGCACCTGCCGCAGGAGGTCCATGTCGCGGGCCGCGTCGGTCGTCGAGACGTGCGGCAGGACCGCGCGGGAGTTCTTCTCGCACGCGGCGTTGAAGTTCTTCGTGCCGGTGACGAACTCGTTGCGCTCGGCCTCGTCGTCGGGGGTGTTGTCCTGCGCGAAGTACTGGTCGAGCTGCTTGGGGTTCTCGCACTGCACGGGCGCGCTGCGGCCCACCCCGCGCGGGTCGAAGCTCACGAGGTCGTAGCGGGTACGCAGGGACTCGTAGGTGTCGCCGAAGGCGGGGAGCGTCGCGACGCCCGAGCCGCCGGGGCCGCCGAAGTTGAAGACGAGGGAACCGATGCGCTTGCCCTGGTCCTTCGCCTTGGCGCGGATGAGCGCGAGATCGATCGAGGCGCCCTTGGGGTGCTTCCAGTCCAGCGGCGCCCGCATCGTCGCGCAACTCCACCGCGTGCCGCCCGGCAGCGGGGAGGGCTTGTCGCCCGTGCCCTGGGCCTGGTCGGGGGCCGGGCAGTCCTTCCAGCTCAGCGACTGGCCGCGCGGATCGCTGCCGCTCGCGCCGTTCGTCGGGCCGTCGCCGCCGCCCCCGCTGTCGTCGGAGCAGGCGGTCAGGGACACGGCGAGGCTCAGCCCTACGAGGGCGGCGGCCCCGGCGCGCAGCCGGGTGCGGCGAAAGGAGCGGCGGGGCGGGAGCGAGTGAGGCATGGAACCCATCCTGGGGGTGGTGCGGGGGTGGCGCTCGGGGCGGGGGCCGGGCGGGTGAGCCGTACGGGGCCGCGTACCCCGCCGCGGGCCGCCCGTGCCCCCCTACCCCGGGTTACAGGGCGCCCTTCTTGGTGAGCTGGTTGAAGCAGATCCAGCCGGGCAGGACCGGCAGCCAGAAGGTGAAGAGGCGGAAGAGGATGACGGAGGGCAGGCCGATCGACAGTGGTACGCCGAGCCCCGCGAGCGCGAGCGAGAGCGCGGTCTCGATCGCGCCGACCCCGCCGGGCGTCGGTGCCGCGGAGCCGACCGCGTTCCCGGCGAGGAAGACGACGGCCACGCTCGCGAGGCTCACGTGGGTCGAGGAGCCGCCGAGCGCCCGGACGGAGGCGTCCAGGCACAGGACGAAGCACCCGGTGAGCGCGAGCATCCCGCCGATCCCGGTGAGCAGCTTCGAGGGGCGCTGGAGCACGTCGAGCATGCGCGGCACGACCCCGGCGAAGAGCGAGCGGACCCGCGTCACGACGAAGCGGCGCAGGAACGGTACGGCGGTGACGACCAGGACGAGCACGGCGGCCGTGAGCAGGCCCGCGATGACGGTGCGGGACGGCGAGAGCGAGGGCGTCTTCTCCGTACCCGTCAGATAGCCGAAGAGCAGGAGCAGCAGGATGTGCGAGGCGAGCCCGAAGAGCTGCGAGGCGCCGACGCTCGCGACCGCGAGCCCGGGGCGCACGCCCGCGCGCTGGAGGAAGCGCGTGTTGAGCGCGAGGCCGCCGACCGCGGGGGGTGCGACGACCTTCACGAAGGACCCGGCCACCTGCGCCGCGATCGCGCGCGGCCACGGCACCCGCTCGGGCACGAAGCCGAGCAGGCTCATCGCGGCGGCGACGTAACTGAGCGCGGAGAACGCGGCGGCGGCGGCGATCCAGCCCCACTGCGCGTTGTGGATGATCTGCTGGAAGTCGATCTTGCTGAGCTGCGCGAGCAGGAAGTACGCGGCGATCGCGCCCGCGATGAAGGTGACGAGGGTGCGCGGTCTGATGCGCTCCAGTCGGGCCGGCTCCACGGGGGCCTGCGGGCGGACGCGGAGCACTTCGTGGCGGATCTGCGCGAGCAGGTCCTCCTCGCGGGCCTCGTCCATGGCCGCGTCGATCGCGCGCTTCTCCGCCTGCCGCGCGTCCCGCGCCGCCTTGCGCCCGCTCTCCTCCACCTCGCCCGCGTCCGCGCGCGCCTTCTTGCGCGCCTCGGCGGCGGCGAGCACGGCGTCCCGCTCGCGCTGCGCGCGCTCGCGGCTGAGCCGCCGCAGCGTCGCCCGCGTCGAGCGCGAGAGGGCGATGGGCTGGAGCAGCGGCAGCGCGTCGGCGATCTTGTCGGGGCCGAGCACGTCGACGGCGGCGGCGACCGCGCGCTCGGCGCCCACCCGCAGCCCGAAGGTCGTCAGGAGCTGGCTGACGTCCATCCGCAGCACGAGGTCGCCCGCCGCGATCTCGCCGCCGCGCAGGTCGGTGAGGATGACCGTGCCCGCCTGGTTCACGAGGATCGCCTCGCCCGTGAGCCTGCGGTGCGCGATGCGCCGCGACTGGAGCGACTGGACCTGCCGCCACGTGTCGCGCATGAGCGCGTCGGTGAGCGCGGTGTCGGGGAGCGAGTCGAGGCTGCGCCCGCCGGTGTGCTCGTAGACGAGCATGACCGCGTCGGGACCCAGCTCGGACGTCGCGATGAGGCGTGGCGCGTTCGCCCCGGCGGCGATCGCCGCGTACGCGAGGAGGGCTTCCTGTTCGAGCGCCTGGCGCAGCGTCTGGAGGCTGCGGCCCGTCGTGACGGTACGCAGGGTCAGGCGGCGCCAGGCGCGGTAGTAGAAGCCGTGCGCCTGCTGCTCGCGGTCGACGACGGTGACGTCGAGCGGCGGCCCGTCCTCCAGCGTGACGAAGTACTGTCGCCCGCGCTCCAGTTCCTCGCTCCCCTCGGCGGCGCGCGCCGCGGACACGGGCCGGAAGCCGACGTGGCGCAGCCCGGCGAGCAGGGTGCGCCCGGTGGGGCGCACGTTCGGCGAGCCGACCGCGTAGAGCGTCCCGTACGCGACCGACCAGCCGATGAGCACGGTCAGGACGATCGAGAACGGCGTCGTGTAGCCCACGACGAGCATCGCGAAGGCGTCGAGCAGCAGCACCACCCACAGCACGACGCGCCAGCGCGGTCTGCGCGCCATGCCCACCGCTGTCATGTACGCGATGACGGGGGCGAGGTAGCCGTGCACCGGGTCGGTGAGGACGTGGATGTCGGCGGGGGAGGGCTGGGTGAGCGCGTCCTTGATCGACTGCGGCGCCGAGTCGGCGACCCACAGGTCCGTCGCGAGCGTCACGCCGTGCGCGAGCACGGCGGCGAGCACGCCGTCGGCGATGCGCAGCCCGTCCCGCTTGACGAGCCGTTCGATCGCGAAGGCCACGGGCACGAGCAGCACGGCGATGCTGGAGGCGAGCCCGGCGAACTTGATCAGCAGATCGGGCGCCTCGCCCGTCCCCCGGTTGATGTCCTGTTCGAGCCCGGACGTCGTCCCGTGCGCGAAGGCGGCGACCCCGAGCACGACCGCGAGGGCGAGCACGCCGACGCACAGCCGCAGCAGGTCGTACGGGCGGTGCACGCGCGCGGGCAGCAGCGGCTCGTCCCCCTCCACCTGGTCCGCGTGCACGACCTCGGGCTCGGGCGCGGGGGAGGGATGGGCGCCGGTGGCGGGGGGCGCGTGCTCCTTGGCGGGGGTCTTGTGGAGGCGTACGGGTGCGGGGCCGGCCTCGCCCGCGCCGTCCTGCCGCGCGCCGGTGCCGCCTGTGCTGTCCTGTCGCGCCTCGGCCTCGCCCGCGCCGTCGTGCGGGGCGGGTTCCCGGGGGGCGAGTTCCCGCGGGGTCGGTTCCTGGGGGGCCGGTTCCCGCGCGGCCCGTTCCCGCGCGGCCCGTTCCTCGCGCGGAGACACGCCGGCAGAGCTGTCCGGCTCTTCGGATCGCACGCTCTGCCGCCTCGGGGTCTCGGAAGTCTCTTGCACTTGTCGGTTTCGTACGCGTCGGTTCGGGATCACCTGTCACCGCCCGCACGATGGTGGCACGGCCTGACAGCACCCTGGGGCATCAGGGTGCAATTCGGGAGCGTACGCAGCCGGGTCCGCGCCCCCTGACACCCTCCCGCAGCCCGCTCCCGGACGGACCGCCATCGTCGCCGTGTCGGGCCCGGACGCGGGGCCGGAAGTGGGGCGGGACATGGGCCCGGACGGGGCCGGACGCGGCTGTCGGACGTGTGCGGCAGGATGGGCGGGATGAGCGAGCAGCACGACCCCGCGCCCCCGGTCCCGCCTTACGTCGACCGGGTGCTCGACGTCGCCGCGCGCATCCCGGCCGGACGGGTCATGACCTACGGGGACATCGCCGCCTGGCTGGAGGAGGAACGCCGGGAGCACGAGGACCTCGCCCTCCCCGGTGAGCCCCCGCGCCGCATCGGCCCGCGCCAGGTCGGCCGCGTCATGTCCCTGCACGGCGACGAGGCCCCCTGGTGGCGCGTCGTCCGCGCCGACGGCACCCTCCTGCCCGGCCACGAACTCCGCGCCCTCGCCCACTACCAGGAGGAAGGCACCCCGCTCCGCCCCACCGCGAGCGAGGACCACCTGCCACGCGTCGACGTGCGCGGGGCCCGGTGGCACGGCGTGGAGGACTGAGGACCGCGCCCGTGCGCAAGCACACACCGCGACCCCCGCCCCACGACTTCGCCCCGCCCCCGCGGGAGACGTAGCGTCGAAGCCCCGACGACCCCTCCAGGACCGGCCAAGCACAGTGAGCACCTCCTCGCGCACCTCCTCCCATGCCGCACGCCCCTGGGCCGGGCGGCAGAGCGCGGGCGGCTACCGGCTGGTGCGCACCCCGCGGACCCCGCCGGGCCCCGTCCCACTGGACGCGTACCAGCGGGCCGTGGTTGAGCACCGCACCGGACCGCTCCTCGTCCTCGCGGGCCCCGGCACGGGCAAGACCGAGACGCTCGTCGAGTCCGTCGCCGCCCGCGTCGAGGCGGGCGCGGACCCCGAGCGCCTCCTCGTCCTCACCTTCAGCCGCAAGGCCGCCGTCTCGCTGCGCGACCGCATGGCCCTGCGCATCGGCCCCGCGTCCGCCCCGCGCGCCACGACCTTCCACTCCTACGGCTACGCCCTCGTCCGCGCCCACCAGGAGGCCGGGCCCGACGGCTCCCCGGTCCGCCTGCTCTCCGGGCCCGAGCAGGACCTCGCCGTGCGCGAACTCCTGGAGGGCGAGACCGCCCTCGCCGCCCGGGGCCGGGGCCGCGTCCGCTGGCCCGGTCAGCTCCGCGCCTGCCTCACGACGCGCGGTTTCGCCGACGAGGTACGCGCCGTCCTCGCCCGCAGCCGCGAACTCGGCCTCGACCCGGCCGCCCTGCACCGCTTCGCGAGCCGCACCGGACGCCCCGACTGGCAGGCCGCCGCCGCCT
This sequence comes from Streptomyces sp. NPDC088923, assembly GCF_044749745.1. Lineage (NCBI taxonomy): Bacteria > Bacillati > Actinomycetota > Actinomycetes > Kitasatosporales > Streptomycetaceae > Streptomyces > Streptomyces sp. NPDC088923. Next base: position 418,984 of record NZ_JBIVIO010000002.1, read on the forward strand.
TCCTCGCCGAGTACCTCGACGTGCTCGACCTCCAGGGCGTCATCGACTACGCCGAACTCGTCCACCGCGCCGACCTCCTCGCCCGCCGCCCCGACGTCGCGAGGGAACTCGCGCGCGCGTACGACGCGGTCTACGTCGACGAGTACCAGGACACCGACCCCGCCCAGGTCCGCCTCCTCGAAGCGCTCGCCGGGCAGGGCCGCACGCTCCTCGCCTTCGGCGACCCCGACCAGTCGATCTACGCCTTCCGGGGCGCCGACGTGAACGGCATCCTCGACTTCCCCGACACCTTCCGCACGCGCGAGGGTGCCCCCGCCCCCGTCGCCGTCCTCCCCACCGCGCGCCGCGCGGCCCGCCGGGTGCTCGACGCGACCCGCGCCCTGACCCTGCGCATCCCCCTCACCCGCCTTCCCTCGGCCGCCGTCCGCGCCCACCGCGAACAACTCCCCACCCGCGAGGGCGGCGGCGTCGAGGTCTACACGTGCCCGAGCCCCGGCGCCGAGACCGACCACGTCGCCGACCTCCTGCGCCGCGCCCACCTGGAGGACGGCGTGCCCTGGGGCGACATGGCCGTTCTGCTCCGCGCGGGCAACCGCCTCCCGGCCCTGCGCCGCTCCCTCACCGCCGCCGGGGTCCCGATCGACACGGCGGGCGACGAACTCCCGCTCCGCCTCGAACCGGCGGTCCAACCCCTCCTGACCGCCCTGCGGGTGACGGCGGAGGCGGAGGCGTACGGCGAGACGGCACCGCTGCGGGAACCGGAGGACGAGCCCGTACGGGAGGCGGGGACCGAGGCCGTGGCGGAGGGCGACCCCGTACGGGAGGCGGAGAGCGACTCCGGACCCGTACCGGAGCCGTCCCCGGATCAGCCCTCCTGGATCGCGACCGAGACCGCCCTCGACCTCCTCGCCTCCCCCCTGTGCGGCATGGACGCGGCCGATCTGCGGCGGCTCGGGCGGGCCCTGCGTGCCGAGGAGCGGGCGGCGGGCAATGCCGTGCCGCCGCCCTCGGACGTCCTGCTCGCGCGCGCGCTCGCCGAGCCGGAGCGGCTCATCGCGCACGACGCCGCGTACGCGAAGGCGGCGCGCGCCCTCGGTCTCCTGCTCGCGCGGACCCGCGAGCTGCTCGCGAAGGGCGGCACGGCGGAGGAGGCGCTGTGGGAGTTGTGGAACGGGACGCGCTGGCCCGCGCGCCTGGAACGGGCCTCGCGGCGCGGCGGCGCGGCCGGGCGCAACGCGGACCGCGACCTCGACGCGGTGTGCGCGCTCTTCGCGACGGCCGCGCGCGCCGAGGAACGCACGGGTGGGCGCGGCGCGCTCAACTTCCTCGCCGAGACCGAGGCGCAGGAGATAGCCGCCGACACCCTCTCCGGCCGCACCGTCCGCCCCGACGCCGTACGCCTCATGACCGCGCACCGCGCGAAGGGCCTGCAATGGCGGCTCGTCGTCGTCGCGGGCGTCCAGGAGGGTGTGTGGCCCGACCTGCGGCAGCGCGGCTCGCTCCTGGAGGCCGACCGCATCGGCAGGGACGGACTCGCCGAACCCCTCACGCCCGGCGCGCTGCTCGCCGAGGAACGCAGGCTCTTCTACGTGGCGGCGACGCGCGCGGCCGACCGCCTCGTCGTCACGGCGGTGAAGGCCCCGGCCGAGGACGGCGACCAGCCCTCGCGCTTCCTCACCGAACTCGGCGTCGAGCCGCGCCACCTCACCGTCCGCCCGCGCCGCCCGCTCGCCGTGCCCGCGCTCGTCGCCGAACTGCGCGCCACGACCGTCGACCCGCACGCCTCGCCCGCGCTGCGCGAGGCCGCCGCGCGCCGCCTCGCGCGCCTTGCCGCGCTCACCGACGGCGACGGCAGGCCGCTCGTGCCGACCGCGCACCCGGGGTCGTGGTGGGGCCTGGCCGAGGAGACGGTGAACGAGGTCCCCGTGCGCGACCCGGCCCAGCCGCTCGCGCTCTCGGCGAGCGCGCTCGGACAGCTCGTGGACGTGTGCGCGCTCCAGTGGTTCCTGGGCCGGGAGGTACGGGCCGAGGAGCCCGCGAGCACGGCGCAGGGCTTCGGCAACGTCATCCACGTCCTCGCCGACGAGGTCGCCACCGGCCGCAGCCCCGCCGACCTGGACGTCCTGATGGAACGCCTCGACACGGTGTGGGACGGCCTCGCCTTCGACGCGCCGTGGAAATCGGCGCAGGAGAAGGAGAACGCGCGCGCCGCCCTGGAACGCTTCCTGCGCTGGCACGTCCTGGACCGCACCGGCCGCACCCCGGTCGCGAGCGAGCACCCCTTCGACGTGACGCTCCCGGCGGGGGAGCACGAGATCCGCATCAGGGGCACGATGGACCGCGTCGACGCGGACCCCCGGGGGCGCGCCTACGTGGTCGACTTCAAGACAGGGAAGAACGCCCCCACGGCGGCCGAGGTGGACCACCACCCCCAGCTGGCGGTCTACCAGCGCGCGGTGGCGGAGGGCGCGGTGGGCCCCCTGACCCCCGGCGGAGCGGAACTGGTCCACCTGCGCCTGGAAGCCTCCAAGAAGGACCCCGTCTCACCCAAGGTCCAGCCCCAGAACCCCCCGGAAGGCGACTGGCTCCCCGACCTCCTGACCGAAGCGGCGGCCCGCGTCCTGAACGAACGCTTCCGCCCCACCCCGGGCTCCCACTGCGACCACTGCGCGTTCAGATCGTCGTGCGGCGCGAAGGCGGAGGGGGGCCAGGTGGTGGAGTGAGCAGCCACGATCACCAACCCACCCACGCCCGCCCACATCCCAGCCTCTCCGGCGCTTGAGGAGCGGGGCCCGGGGCAGAGCCCCGGAAACCCACCGCAACGGCAACATTCCGCCCCTGTCAGCCCCGCCCCGTACGCTTCAATCCGTGCTCACCGCCCCCGCCCAGCTCGCGCAGCTCCTCGGCATCCCCTTCACCCCCGAGCAGCTCGCGTGCGTCACCGCACCCCCCGCCCCCCACGTCATCGTGGCCGGCGCGGGCTCGGGCAAGACGACCGTGATGGCCGCGCGCGTCGTGTGGCTGGTCGGTACGGGAGCGGTCGCCCCCGAGCAGGTCCTCGGCCTCACCTTCACCAACAAGGCCGCCGCCGAGCTGGCTGAACGCGTGCGCCGTTCCCTCGTACGGGCCGGGATCAGCGACCCCGACGCCCCGCCCGCTCCCGGCGCCGAACCCCCCGGTGAGCCGCTCATCTCCACGTACCACTCCTTCGCGGGCCGCCTCCTGGACGACCACGGCCTCCGCCTCGGCCTGGAACCCGGCTCGCGGCTCCTCGCGGACGCGACCCGCTTCCAGCTCGCCGCCCGCGTCCTGCGCGAGGCCCCGGGCCCGTACCCGGCGCTCACGCGCGGCTTCTCCGACCTCGTGAGCGACCTCCTCGCCCTCGACGGCGAGCTGTCCGAACACCTCGTGGACCCGGCCGCCCTGAGCGCGTACGACGAAAACCTCCTCCGCACCCTCGCGGAGGCGAAGCTCACCAACGACACGCTCCGTGCGATCCCCGAGGCCGCCGCCGCGCGCCTCGCCCTCACCGAGCTGACCGGCCGCTACCGCGCCGCGAAACGCGCGCGCGACCTCATCGACTTCGGTGATCAGCTCGCCCTCTCCGCCCGCCTCGCCCGCGAGCACCCCGAGGTCGGCGAGGCGCTGCGCGCGCAGTACCGCGTCGTGCTGCTCGACGAGTACCAGGACACCTCCGTCGCCCAGCGCGTCCTGCTCTCCGCGCTCTTCGGCGGCGGCACGGGCCACCCGGTGACGGCCGTGGGCGACCCCTGCCAGGCCATCTACGGCTGGCGCGGCGCCTCCGTCGCCAACCTGGACGACTTCCCCCGCCACTTCCCGCTCCCCGACGGCACCCCCGCCCGCCGCCAGTCCCTCAGCGAGAACCGCCGCTCGGGGGGCCGTCTCCTCGCCCTCGCCAACGACCTCGCCGCCCCGCTCCGCGCCCTGCACGACGGCGTCGAGGCCCTGCACGCCCCCGCCGAGAAGGCCGCCGACGGCTCCGTGCGCTGCGCCCTGCTGCCCACGCACGCCGAGGAGATCGACTGGCTCGCGGACAGCGTCGCCCACTACGTCCGCACCGGCACGAGCCCCGGCGAGATCGCCGTCCTGTGCCGCACGGCCGGTGACTTCCCCCGTATCCAGTCCGCGCTGGTCGCCCGCGAGATACCCGTCGAGGTCGTCGGCCTCTCCGGACTCCTCCACCTGCCGGAGATCGCCGACCTGCGGGCGGTGTGCGAAGTCCTCCAGGACCCGGGCGCGAACGCCTCGCTGATCCGGCTCCTCACCGGCCCCCGCTGGCGCGTCGGCGCCCGCGACCTCGCCCTCCTCGGCCGCCGCGCCCGCCTCCTGGCCGGGGGCCGCAGGAGCGAGGAGGACCCGGAGCGCAGGCTCGCCGCCGCCGTCGAGGGCGTCGACCCCGCCGAGATCGTCTCGCTCGCCGACGCCGTCGACACCTTCGTGGAAGGCTTCGTCGAAGGCGGCCCCGACGCCGAGGACGGACTGCCCTTCTCCGCCGAGGCCCGCACCCGCTTCGCCCGCCTCGGGCGTGAGCTGCGCGAACTGCGCCGCGCCCTCGCCGACCCGCTCATGGACGTCCTGCACCGCGTCCTCGCCGTCACCGGGCTCGACGTCGAGCTCTCCGCCTCGCCGAACGCCCTCGCCGCCCGCCGCCGCGAGACGCTCGGCCAGTTCCTCGACACCGCCGCCTCCTTCGCCGCGACCGAGCCAGCCGCCTCCCTCCTCGCCTTCCTCGGCTACCTGCGCACCGCCGAGCAGTACGAGAAGGGCCTCGACAACGCCCTCCCCGGCGGCGAGAACACCGTCAAGGTCCTCACCGCGCACAAGGCCAAGGGCCTGGAGTGGGACGTCGTCGCCGTGCCGGGACTCGTCAAGGCCCAGTTCCCGAGCGACCGGGGCCGCGAGAAGTTCACCGCCCGCGCGAGCGTCCTGCCGCACCCGCTGCGCGGCGACGCCGCGACCCTCCCCGACGTCCCCGAGTGGACCGCGAAGGGCCTGAAGGCGTTTCAGGACGGCATGCGCGCGCACCAGTCGACGGAGGAACTGCGCCTCGGCTACGTGACCTTCACGCGCCCCCGCTCGATCCTCCTCGGTTCGGGCCACTGGTGGGGCCCCGAGCAGAAGCGCCCGCGCGGCCCCTCCGCCTTCCTCACCGCCCTCCACGACCACTGCGCACGCGGTCACGGCGAGATCGAGCACTGGGCCGAGCCGCCGGGCCCCGAGGACGACAACCCCGCCCTGCGGCAGACCGACCCCCTCCCGTGGCCCCTCCCGCTCGACCCCGAGGCCCACGCCCGCCGCCGCGCGGCCGCCGCCCGCGTCGAACACCACCTCGGCCTGCTCCAGTCCCGCCCCGCGACGACCGCCCCCGAGGAGCCGCCGCAGGACCCGTACGACCCGGAGTGGCCACCGGAACCGGAGGACGAAGCCGGGGCGGAGCCGGAGCCGGGCGACGGGGTGCCTGATGCGTACGAAGGGGCCACGGGTCCGTACGAGGAGGCCGCCCCGGACCCGTACGAGGAGAGCCCGGGCACGTACGAGAGTGACGCCGCCCTCCGCGTCCCCGCCCCGGCCGTCCACGGCGACGCCCTCCCGCCTCCCGGCGACGGTCTCACCCCCGAGGAGTCCCGGCTCCTCGGTTCCTGGGACCGGGATCTCGACGCGCTCGAAGGCGAGCTGCGCCGCGCCGCCGCCTCCGTGCGCGAGGTGCCGCTGCCGCCCTCGCTCACCGCGACGCAGGTCCTCCGCCTCGCCGAGGACCCCGACGGCCTCGCCCGCGATCTCGCGCGCCCGCTGCCCCAGGCCCCGAAACCGGCCGCGCGCCGGGGCGCCCGCTTCCACGCCTGGCTGGAGCGCCGCCTCACCGCCGGGCACGAGCAGCCGCACCTCCCGCTCGCCGACGAGGGCGACACCGAGGCCCGCGAGGACGCCGAGATCAGCGACGACCTCGACCTCGAAGAACTGAAGGAGGCCTTCGAGCGCACCGCCTACGCCCACCGCCCCGCCCACCGCGTCGAGGTCCCCTTCCAGCTCAGCCTGGCGGGCCGCGTCGTGCGCGGCCGGATCGACGCCGTCTACGCGAGCGACGAGGACGGGCGGCGGCGCTACGAGATCGTCGACTGGAAGACGGGCCGCGACCGGACCCGCGCCGACCCCCTCCAGCTCGCCGTCTACCGCCTCGCCTGGGCCGAACGCCACGGCATCGACCCCGAGGAGATCGCGGCGACCTTCGTCTTCGTGCGCACCGGCGAGGCGGTACGGCCGGGCGGGCTGCCCGGACGGGCGGAGCTGGAACGCCTCTTCGCCGAGGAGGACACGGCGAGCGACCGGCCCGCTCCCGCGCCCCCGGGGCCCCGCGCCGCTCACCCGTCAGGCGGATAAGGTCGGGAGCATGAGCACCACCCCCACCGGGGCCGACGACGCGGTCGGCGCCGTCCGCGCCCACGTCACCGCGCACCGCGCCGCCTTCCTCGACGACCTCGCCGCCTGGCTGCGCATCCCCTCCGTGTCCGCCCAGCCCGAACACGCCGCCGACGTCCGCCGCAGCGCCGAGTGGCTCGCCGGCCGGCTGAGCGCCACCGGCTTCCCGACCGTGGAGATCTGGGACACCCCCGGCGCCCCCGCCGTCTTCGCCGACTGGCCCGCCGAGGAGCCCGACGCCCCCACCGTCCTCGTCTACGGGCACCACGACGTGCAGCCCGCGACACGCGCCGACGGCTGGCACTCCGAGCCCTTCGCCCCCGAGATCCGCGAAGGCCGCCTCTACGCGCGCGGCGCGGCCGACGACAAGGGCCAGGTCTTCTTCCACACCCTCGGTCTGCACGCCCACCTCGCCGCGACCGGCCGCACGAGCCCCGCCGTGCACCTCAAGTTCCTGATCGAGGGCGAGGAGGAGTCCGGTTCCCCGCACTTCCGCGCCCTCGTCGAGGAGCGCGCCGCCCGCCTCACCGCCGACGCCGTGCTCGTCTCGGACACCGGCATGTGGAACGAGGACACCCCCACCGTCTGCACCGGGATGCGCGGCCTCGTCGACGGGGAACTCGTCCTGCGCGGCCCCGACCAGGACATCCACTCCGGCTCCTTCGGCGGCGCGGTCCCCAACCCCGCGACGATCCTCGCCCGTATCGTCGCGGCGCTCCACGACGAGGACGGGCACATCGCGATCCCCGGCTTCTACGAGGGCGTGGCGCCGCTCAGCGAGCGCGAACGCGCCCTCTTCGCCGAACTGCCCTTCGACGAGGACGCCTGGCTGCGCACCGCCTTCTCGCACGCCACCGCCGGTGAATCCGGTCACACCACCCTGGAGCGGATCTGGGCCCGTCCGACCGCCGAGGTCAACGGCATCGGCGGCGGCTACCAGGGCGCGGGCAGCAAGACGATCATCCCGTCCTCGGCCTTCGCGAAGCTCACCTTCCGGCTCGTCGACCAGCAGGACCCGACCGCCGTCGAGAAGGCCGTACGCGCCTTCGTCGAGGCCCGCGTCCCGGCCGGCATCCGCGCCGAACTCACCTTCGGCGGCGCCACCAGACCCTGCCTCACCCCGCTCGGCCACCCCGCGCTCGCTGCGGTCGTCGCGGCCATGGAGACGGCCTTCGAACAGCCCGTGCGCCTCACCCGCGAGGGCGGCTCGGGACCCGCAGCCGACCTCGCCGACGTCACCGGCGCTCCCGTACTCTTCCTCGGCGTCTCCGTCCCCTCGGACGGCTGGCACGCCCCCGACGAGAAGATCGAACTCGACCTCCTCCTCAAGGGCGCCGAGGCGGCCGCGCACCTGTGGGCGCGACTCGCGTCCCGAGCGCGCGAGGCACACTGAGAAGAACAGCAGCAGCGGCACCACCACCGACGACGCACCCTAGGGGGAGTGGGAAGCACCCGTGACCACCCGGAACGACCAGACCACTGAGCACGGCACCGAGCACGGCACCGAGCACGACCTCGCCGGGCGGCCCATCCCGCTCACCGCACCCCATGGCATCGACCGCGCGGCGCACCACCGCCTCGACGAGGCGTGGCTCGCCGCCGCGTGGAGCCATCCCCGTACCCGGGTCTTCGTCGTCTCCGGCGGGCAGGTCCTCATCGACGAGAACGAGGCCGGGGTGACCGAACTGGTGACGACCCCGAGCTTCGAGGCACCGCTCACCGAGTCGCACCGCTACTTCCTCGGCACCGACGAGGACGGCGTGAGCTACTTCGCGCTCCAGAAGGACAGCCTCCCGGGACCCATCGACCAGTCCGCGCGCCCCGCCGGGCTGCGCGAGGCCGGGATGCTCCTCTCGCCGCGCGAGGCCGGGCTCATGGTGCACGCCGTGGCCCTGGAGAACTGGCAGCGCATGCACCGCTTCTGCTCGCGCTGCGGCGAACGCACCTCGATCGCGGCGGCCGGGCACATCCGCCGCTGCCCCGCCTGCGGCGCCGAGCACTACCCGCGCACCGACCCGGCCGTCATCATGCTCGTCACCGACGAGGAGGACCGCGCGCTCCTCGGCCGCCAGGTCCACTGGCCCGAGGGCCGCTTCTCGACCCTCGCGGGCTTCGTGGAACCGGGCGAGACGATAGAGGCCGCCGTACGCCGCGAGGTGCACGAGGAGGCGGGCATCCCGATCGGGCACGTCGAGTACGTGGCCAGCCAGCCCTGGCCCTTCCCCTCCAGCCTCATGCTCGGCTTCATCGCGCACGCCACGGCGGAGGAGATCACCGTCGACGGCGAGGAGATCGAGGAGGCCCGCTGGTTCTCGCGCGAGGAACTGCGCGAGGCCATGGAGGCGGGCAAGGTCCTGCCGCCCTTCGGCGTCTCGATCGCGGCCCGGCTGATCGAGCTGTGGTACGGGAAGCCGCTGCCGAAGCCGGTGTGAGGGGCGGTTTTCGGCCGCGAGTGCGGGTGCCGGGTGCGGGTCGCGGGTGCGGGTGGCCGTGCCGTGGGAACGGCCCGTGGGCACGAGCCTCGGACACCACGAAGGGCCCCGTCCGGATCTCTCCGGGCGGGGCCCTCGTACGCGCTGGTGGCCCGCTCAGCCCTGGAGGGCCAGCTTGACCTGGGCGAGCGAGGGGTTGGTCATGACCGCCTCGGTGCCCGACTCGGCCTTCACCAGGACGGTCGGGACCACCTGGTTGCCGTCATTGACCTTCTCGACGAACTCGGCCGAGGCCGGGTCCTGCTCGATGTTGATCTCCTCGTAAGCGATGCCCTCGCGGTCCAGCTGGCCCTTCAGCCGGCGGCAGTAACCGCACCAGGTCGTGCTGTACATCGTCACAGTGCCCGGCATGTTCCTCGTACTCCTTCGCCCCTCTGCGGACCCCGGGGGCCCGCCGCGACGCGTTCTCCGTACGTCGCGCACTTGCAGAACGGTATCCGCGCGCCGGCCATTCCCGCCCCGGAGGGGGTACGGGAGCGCGGGCACGCCGCTCCGGGCCCGTACCGCCCCGCTGATCATGTGGTCGTACGACCACGAGCGCCCCCTGTGGACAACCCTCGCCGCCCGCCACCGCCGACCTGAGAGCATGGCGGGGTGACAGCAGCACCGCAGGACTCCCTCTTCCCCCCGGTACCGGAATCCGCCGACGCCGTGCTCCACGGACTCGACCCGGAGCAGCGCGAGGTGGCCCTCGCCCTCACCGGGCCCGTCTGCGTCCTCGCGGGCGCCGGTACGGGCAAGACGCGCGCCCTGACCCACCGCATCGCCTACGGGGTCCGCACCGGGCGCTACAAGCCGGGCACTGTCCTCGCCGTCACCTTCACCCAGCGCGCCGCCGGGGAGATGCGCGGCCGCCTGCGCGAACTCGGCGCGCACGGCGTCCAGGCCCGTACCTTCCACTCCGCCGCCCTGCGCCAGCTCCAGTTCTTCTGGCCGAAAGTCGTCCAGGCCGAGCCGCCCCGGCTCGTCGAGCGCAAGATCCCCCTCGTCGCCCAGGCCGCCGAGGCGTGCGGGCTGCGTCTGGACCGCGCCGAACTGCGCGAGGTCACCGGCGACATCGAGTGGGCGAAGGCCACCCAGACCGTCCCCGACGACTTCGCGGAGGCCGCCCGCGCGGCAGGCCGCACCACGAACCGCGAGGCCCTGGAGACCGCCCGCGTCTACGCCCAGTACGAGACGCTGAAGCGCGCGAGCGGCCGCATCGACTTCGACGACGTCCTGCTCCTCACCATCGCGATCCTCCAGGACCGCGAGAACATCGCCCAGCAGGTCCGCTCCCAGTACCGGCACTTCACCGTCGACGAGTACCAGGACGTCAGCCCGCTCCAGCAGCGCCTGCTCGACCTGTGGCTCGGCGAGCGCGACGACGTGTGCGTCGTCGGCGACGCGAGCCAGACGATCTACTCCTTCACCGGCGCGACCCCCGAACACCTCCTCGGCTTCCCCGCCCGCCACCCCGAGGCCACCGTCGTCCGCCTCGTCCGCGACTACCGCTCCACCCCGCAGATCGTCCACCTCGCCAACAACCTCCTCTCGCACGCCACCGGACCCGCCGCCCGCCAGCGCCTCGAACTCGTCGCCCAGCGCCCCCCGGGCCCCGTACCCGAGTCCACCGAGTACGCCGACGAGGTCGCCGAGGCCGAGGACGTCGCCCACCGCATCCGCGCCCTCGTCGCCGAGGGCGTCCCCGCCGCGCACATCGCCGTCCTCTTCCGTACGAACGGCCAGAGCAACCTCTACGAGCAGGCGCTCGGCGACGCGGGCGTCCCCTACCGGCTGCGCGGTGCCGAGGCGTTCTTCGACCGGCCCGAGATCCGCTCCGCGATCAGCGCGGTCCGCGCGGCGGCGCACAGCGGCGCCAACGACACCGCCCTCGACCTCGGCGCCCCCCTGCCCGAGCAACTGCGGCGCGTCCTGACCACCCACCGCCTGTGGACCGCGCAGCCCCCCGCCGGCTCCGGAGCCGTCCGCGAACGCTGGGAGTCGCTCGCCGCGCTCGTCCGCCTCGCCGAGGAACTCGCCCGCGCCCGCCCCGGCGCAGCCCTCACCGAACTCGCCGCCGAACTCGCGGACCGCCAGGCCAACCAGCACGCCCCGACCGTCGACGGCGTCACCCTCGCCTCGCTCCACGCCGCCAAGGGCCTCGAATGGGACGCCGTCTTCCTCGTCGGCCTCGCCGAGGGCATGCTCCCCATCACCTACGCGCAGACCGAGGCGCAGATCGAGGAGGAACGCAGGCTCTTCTACGTGGGCATCACACGCGCCCGCAGCCGCCTCCACCTCTCCTGGTCCCTGTCCCGCACCCCCGGCGGCTGGGGCGGCCGCAAACCGAGCCGCTTCCTCGACGCCCTGCGCACCCCGGGCAGCGCCCGCCCGGCCTCCTCCTCGGACGCGCCCCGGCTCCGCACCGGCCACGCCCCGGCCACGGATCGGGAGCGGCCCGCACGCGAGCGGGGGACCGGCGAGCGGCCCGCGCCGCGCAGACGCGCCCCCGCCCGCTGCCGCGTCTGCGGCCGCACCCTCACCGAGGCCGGCGAGATGAAGCTCATGCGCTGCGAGACCTGCCCCTCCGACATGGACGAGGGCGTCTACCGGCGGCTTCGCGACTGGCGCGGCGAGCGCGCCCACGACCTCGGCCAGCCCGATTTCTGCCTCTTCACCGACAAGACCCTCGTCGCCATCGCCGAAGCCGTCCCCGAGACCGAGGCCGAGCTGTCCCGCATCCCCGGGGTCGGCGCGCGGAAGTTCCGCCGCTTCGGCTTCGAGGTCCTCGCGATCTGCGCAGGTCAGGAGTGCGCCCCCGGCGCGAAGGCGGACTGAGGCGAACTCGTCGAAAAAATAGTTTGCGCCCGGCCCGACAATCCCCATAGGTTCTTAGGCACGGGAACGGACAGGCTCTCCGAAGCCCCCGCCCCGTGCTGTGCCAAGCCCTTCGGGGCGCCGTGCCCTTCGGGACACGTGAATATTTCCATCGGACCACCGAGCACCACCGGTCCCCCGAGACGCCGAGAGGAGGCGATTGCAGTGAGCAGCTTCAACACGATCACGAAACTGACCGCGTCGACGGTCGTCGCCTCCCGTTCCCTCAGCATCTCGGACCTGGGCACCGGACTGTCCGGTATTTCCGGTCTCTCCGCGCTCTCCTTCCCCGGCCTGTCCTTCGGACGCCCCGAGGAGAAGAAGCGCGATGAGCGACCGACCCAGGCACCGGCAGCAGTAGTGACGGAACAGGCGCACGCCTATCCGATCGCGGCAGCCGGTGCCGGAAACCCGATGACGCAGCACCACACGATGTGGGCCTTCCGTGGGCTCGAACCCTGGAGTGATCCCGTCTGACCACGTCAGACAGGCGCCTTCAGGGCCGCGGACCCCACTCGGGACCGCGGCCCTTTTGTTTTGCCCTCTTTCTCAAGAGAGGGCCGGACGCAAGGCGCCCGGGCAGCAGGAATCGGTACCCGACACCACCGGCCCACCAGGCCGGACCGACAGACGAGGAAGCAGAACCCGTGCAGACGACCAAGACGCACGTCCCGTCAGTACCGCCGTCACCCACCAGCCAGCCGCCCGGCCCTCCGGAGGACCACACCGTGACCCCCCTCACCCCGCTCACCGCCCTCGACGCCGCCATCGAGGGTCTCGACACCCCCGTTCCCTGCCGCGCCTACGACCCCGAGGTCTTCTTCGCCGAGTCCCCGGCCGACGTGGAGTACGCCAAGTCGCTCTGCCGCACCTGCCCGCTCGTCGAGGCCTGCCTCGCCGGCGCCAAGGAGCGCCGCGAGCCGTGGGGCGTCTGGGGCGGCGAGCTGTTCGTCCAGGGCGTCGTCGTGGCCCGCAAGCGGCCCCGCGGCCGCCCGCGCAAGAACCCGGTCGTCGCATGAACATCACCGGAACCATCGATCGCCCCACCACGCACAACCCCCAGAAGCAGGACCCGATGAACCCGACCCCCGCGCAGCCCGCAGGGCTCGCCCTCAGCGAAGCAGCCCGTACCGGCCACCTGGCCGGCACCGAGAACAGGACCCGAGAGATGCAACTCATCCCAGAAGCACTGGCCCGCGCGCATATGGACGAGCGCATGCGCGAGGCGGAGCACCAACGCCCCTCCGCCCGCCTGCGCAACGCCCGCCGCCTCCAGCGCCACGCCGAACGCGCGACCCTCCGCGCCCGCCGTGCCCTGGCACTGGCGGTCATGCAGTAAGCCGCGGGAGCGGTAGCCGACGAGACGACGGCCCGCTGGACGGCAGACGGTACGGGGGCGACGCGAGCCGACTGGTACGGACGTGCCAGACGGCACGGGGGCGACGCGAGCCGGCTGGTACGGACGTGCCGCCGCCCGGCCACCTGCCGCACCGTCCGCGGCGCACGGCCCCGCCATGCCATACCGGCCCGGCCGCCCCTCCGCGGAGGCGCGGCCGGGCCGACCGCGTCGGGGCATCTGCGCGGGCGCGCGGTGTCGGGGCACCTACGCGGTGCGCGGATTCGGGGCGCGGGCGCCGTGTCGGGGCATCTGCGGCGTGCGCGGTGTCGGGGCGCGGGCGCCGTGTCGGGGCATCTGCGGCGTGCGCCGGTCGGGGCCCTTGGCCGGTGCGCCGTGGCGGGGGCTTGCCCGGCGCGCTTCGCCGGGGACCTACCCGTCGCCCTCGCCCTCGCCCTCGCCCGCGTTCTCGCCCTCGTCCTCCGCCCAGAAGCCGGGCAGTTCACCCTCCGGGCAGTCGGCGGCGAAGCCCGGCAGCCAGTTCTCCAACTCCTCACGCAGCCGCACCCGCGCCCCCAACTGGCACAGCACACCGATCGTGCTGAGCGTCACGCGGTGGATCAGCAGGTAGGCGGGCGGCAGGTTCAGCTTGCGGCCCAAGTGGTGCGCGGGGGAGCGGGGATCGGCGAGCCGCGCGGCCTGCCCACGCAACCACTGCCGGGTGAAGCCGAACTCGTCCACGGCGGCCGGCTCGATCATCGGCCGCAGGAACTCGAGCACCGCACGTTCGTCCAGCTCCACCTTCTCCCGGATGAAGCCCTCCGCCCGCAGCGAGGCGTGCACCTCCTCCGCGTCGTCGGTGAGACCGAGCCGCAAGGACCGCCCGATGATCGGGGGAAGCCCGCCCGGCAGGCGATCGACCGTCCCGAAGTCGAGCACCGCCAGCCGCCAGCCCTCCTCACCCCCGCCGTGCTCATCGGGGAGCAGCCGGAAGTTCCCCGGATGCGGGTCCGCGTGCAGCAGCCCGGTCCTGGCCGGGCCGCAGAAGAGGAAGTGCGCGAGCAACTGCCCGGCGCGATCCCGCTGCTCCGGCGTCCCCGAGGCGATCACCTCGGCGAGCGGCACCCCCTCCACCCACTCCGTCACCAGCACCTCGGGCCCCTGGTGCACGACCCGGGGCACGAACACGTCGGGATCGCCCGCGAACTCCTCCGCGTGCGCCTGCTGCGCCGCCGCCTCCAGCCCGTAGTCCAGCTCCTCGGCCACCCGCTCGCGCAACTCCGCGACGAGCGGCTTGATGTCGATGCCCGGCACGACCGGCCCGAGCACCCGCGCCACCATCCCGAGCTGGGCGAGATCCCCGAGCAACGCCCGCCCGGCCCCCGGATACTGCACCTTCACCGCGACGGCCCGCCCGTCGTGCCACACGGCCCGGTGCACCTGTCCGATCGACGCCGCGGCGGCCGGCTCCTCGTCGAAGGACCGGAAAAGCTCCGGCCAGTCCTCACCGAGCCGCTCCGCGAGCAAGCCCCGCACCGTCGCCACCGGCATCGGCGGTGCCGCCTCCTGAAGCCGGGTCAACGCCGCCCGGTAGGGACCCGCCAACTCCTCGGGCAGCGCCGACTCGAACACCGAGAGCGCCTGCCCGAACTTCATGGCCCCGCCCTTGAGTTCCCCCAGCACCTTGAACAACTGCTCAGCCGTCCGCTGCTGCACCTCCCGCCCCACCAGCTCGGCCGAAGCACCCCCGATCCTCCGCCCGAGCCCCCACGTGGCCCGCCCCGCGAACCCGAGCGGCAGCGTCGCCAGCTTCGCCGTCCGCGTCACCGCCTTCCGAGGAAGCTCCGACATACGCCCTCCGCTCCACTCACGCCGCACAGCACGGCGCCCACCGCCATTGTCACCCGCCCGCCCCGAACCACCCCAGGGCACAACCCGGTTGCGAGAGGGGGCTGCTGGAGGAAGCCCGGGGGTGGGGCTCCCGTCCCGGGCTTCCGGTTCCGGCGCTGAACTCTCGGTTCCGGCGCCGGGCTCCCGGTTCCGGCGCCCGGCTCTCGATTCCCGCGCCCGGCTCTCGGTTCCCGCGCCGGGCTCCCGGTTCCGGCGCCGGGCTTCCGGTACCGGCGCTGGGCTCCCAGCTCGCGCGCGGGACTCCCGGTTCCGGCGCCGGCTCACGCGCCGGGCTCCCGGTTCCGGCGCCGGGCTCCGGTTCCCGCGCCCGGCTCTCGATTCCCGCGCCGGGCTTCCGGTTCCGGGGCTGGGCTCCCGGCTCACCCGCCGGGCTTCCGGTTCCGGCGCCGGCTCCCGCGCCGCGTTCCCTGCCCGCTGCCCCGCGCTTCCTGCCTCCTGCCCGCGCTTCTTGCCCCGTCCCGGTCTTCCAGCTCGCCGCCCCTGGAGTCCTCTTCCCCGGATTCGCGCCGGAGGCGTGCGATCACCGCTGGTGCATGACCGACCCCCTTGTGATCGTCCGCGGGGCCCCCGCCCGCCTGGCCTGGTCGTGCCGGGGTTCCGGGGCCTGCTGCCTCGTCTCCGAGGTGCGGGGCGTAGCGGGAGTCGTGGCAGGGGGTGCCGGCTCCCAGCGGTCCGCCGTGCCGGCTCCGCAGGGGCAGTGGGAGTGGGGCGGCAGGTGGTGGCGGGTCCAGGCCAGGGTGGGCAGGTCGGTCTCCCAGCGCTCGCCCACCGTGGTCGGGAGGTGGCCGTCGAGGAAGCTCAGCGCGTGGCTCGCGGTGAGTGCCGCGACGGTGGTCGCGAGCGCCAGGTCGACGGGCTCGACGCGGTGTGTCCGGCCGGAGCGCCACTGCGCGAGGAGACGCGCGTGTCCCGCCTCGCGTTCGACGCGGTGGCGTTCCAGGCAGCCCGCGCAGGCCGTACGGCCTGGGAGAACGAGAGGCCCGACGATGCCGGTCGTCTCGACGACCCCCGCGTACAGGTGTGGAATGCCCCCCGCGAGCAGGGGTTCGGCGACCTGGGGGTCCGGGGCGTGCACGGCCACGGCATCACGCGGGGCGAGGACGACGAGGTCGGGCGGCGGTGCTTCACCGAGCCGCCCGGCCTCGGCCTCGGGCCGTGAGCGGCGCCGCCCGCTCGGGGCCGATTCGCTGACGAGCCGCCGTGCCGCCTCTGCCCGCCGGGTGCCGATCGCGTTCGGCGGCAACCCGGCGGGGGACACGTCCGCCGGCTCGACCCGGCCCCCGTCCATCACCTCCACCGCGCCGATGCCCGCAGCCGCGAGCAACGCGGCGACCGCGGCCCCGACCCGCCCCGCACCCCGTACCAGGACACGGGCGCCCGTCCGCGCCGCGAGCGCCTCCACCGCACCCGCCGGGCGCCGGTCGAGCAGTGCGAGCGAGGCGAGATCGGGGCGCAGGCGGTCCATCAGCTCCGCGTCCTGCCGCACCTCCCGTGCCGCCTCGCTCCCGCCCGTCGCGTCCTCCAGAAGCCCGCTGCCCGCCAGCGTGTCCAGGAGCCGGTCCACGTCCGCCGGGGACAGCCCATTCCGCGCGCCCTCGGCGTACAGCAGCGACAGCCCCCGCGTACCGTCGAGCAGCCTCAGCAGGCTCGCCGAGCCCGGGTCGAGCGGTCCGAGGACCGAGGCGTGGGCGCGCGTCATCCCGAACTGCACCGTCCCCAGGTCCCGCCACGCCCGCCGCAACGCGGGCTTGACCGTGGGATGCGTGAACAGGGGAGGGGGCGGCGCCTGCGGGCGCGTGTAAGAAGGCACGGGTGGCCGTCCCACCGCGGGCGGCGGCACCGTCGGCCCGGAACGCGGCAGCCCGGCCGGACCGGGCCCACCACTGCGCCCGAGCGCAGCCCCGTCTCGTACCGCCGTCCCACTCCGTACCGCAGCGTCGGCCCGAACCGTCCCCCCAGCCCGTCCCGCCCCGGCCACCATCACCGCTGCCGCCGCCTCCCGCCCCGCCGCTGCGGGAGGCGCGACCGCCCGGTGCCGGCCCGTGCCCGGCCGGCCCAGACCGAGGCCTCGCCGCCGCGCCGACTCCCGGCCGCCGCCACCCGCCCCGACAACGGGCCGCGCCCGCTGCGTACCCGCACCTGTCGCCGTACTCGAACCCGTACCGGAGACCGCACCCGTACCGGTCACCGCACTCGTACCGGAGACCGCACCCGTACCGGTCACCGCTCCCGTCACCGCACGCACCATCGCGCCTCACGCCTCTCTCGTCTTTCGTCCCGCGTCGTCGCCGGTTGCGCCGGGACAGACCTGTCCCGTACCGGTTGCTGTCACGGTTCGCTCGCACTCCGTGACCGCTGAGACCATCCTGCGGGAAAGCGCAAATCGGGAGGCGGGAGTTATCCACAGATGGTGGTGTTCGTCGTATGAACGCGGGGGTTGGGCGGGGTGGTGAGGTCCGGAGCGTGTGAGGGCGCGGTGCGGGGTATGTCCGGAGGCGGGACGTCCGGTGCGGTGAGCGGGTAACGTCGAGGAATGTCCGCCGATCCCCTGAACCGGGCGAGCGACGGCGTCCGGCCCAGCGCCGGACAGTCGCAGCCCGCGCGTACCGCCGTGGAGGTGCGCCGCAGCGCCCGCAGGCGCCGCACGGTCTCCGCGTACCGCGAAGGCGACCGCACCATCGTGCTCATCCCGGCACGGATGTCGGCAGCCGAGGAGCGACGCTGGGTGACGAAGATGCTCGACCGCCTCGCCGCGCAGGAGAGCAAACGGCGGCTCGGCGACACCGAGCTGACGGAGCGCGCCGCGCAGCTGTCGCGTCAGTACCTCGACGGCCACGCGCGCCCCGACACGGTCCGCTGGGTCACCAACCAGAACACGCGCTGGGGCTCCTGCACGCCGGCCGAGGGCAGCATCCGCTTGTCGCACCGACTCCAGGGCATGCCCGAGTACGTCATCGACTACGTCCTCCTCCACGAACTCGCCCACCTTCTCGTCCCCGGCCACGGCGCACGCTTCTGGGCCCTGCTCGACGCGTATCCGCGTACGGAACGCGCGCGCGGCTTCCTGGAGGGCGTCGTCGCGGGCCGCACCCTCCCCCACGCCCTCCCGGATACCCCGGCGGCACCGGACACGACGGACTGATCGGCCGGTACGCGGCGGAGGGGCGCGGGCGGGCGCGGGCGTGGGTGCCGGGAAGGAGGGGGCTGTCCGCGAGCCGGGCGTGCGCGTGTCGGCGTGCGCGTGCCGCCCCCAAGCGCGGCCAGCTGCCCACAGCACCCACCCCCTCGCCCTCATCCCCACCCCTCAGCCTCCCTGCCCCACCACCCCCTCGCCCCGCCCCGCCCCCCGCCCCTCCGCCCCGCCCCGCCCCCCGAACCGGTTAGCCTGGCCGCCGCACCCTCCCCTCCCGGACGGGCGTTCGTGCCCCATCCGTGCCGTTCGTGCCAGTCGTGCTCTTTCGCCGGTGGTCGTACGCGCGGTTCTGCGCACAGTTCGTCGTGACGCGGTGGTGGAAGGGCGGCGCGGCCTCGTACCGTACGGAACCAGCCAAGTCCGTACGCGCGGCCGGGCCGTGCCGACGCGGCACGGTGAACGGCAGGACGGGATCTACGGGATATCTACGGGATGGGGGGCGGTCAGCGGGTATGTCCAGGGAATTCCAGCGTGGCCACAAAGCGCGTATCACTGACCTCACAGCGGGGACGGATCTGTACATCGGGGTGCGGATCGGCGGTCCCGGGCTCACCTTCGACATCAGCTGCTTCGGGCTGGACGCCGAGGAGACGCTCTCCGACGACCGGTACTTCATCTTCTTCAACCAGCCGAAATCCCCCGAGGAGTCCCTTCAGCTCCTCGGCCCGCAGGCCGGTGACACCGAGTCGTTCCGGGTGACGCTCGACCGGGTGCCCGAGCAGATCAGGAAGCTCTCCTTCACGGCGACCATCGACGGCGCCGGGCAGATGTCGCAGGCAGGGCCCGGGTATCTGCGGATCGTCGCCGGGGGCGAGGAAGTCGCCAGGTACTCCTTCACGGGCTCCGAGTTCAGCACCGAGCGTGCCGTGATGGTCGGCGACCTGTACTACAAGGACGGCTGGCGCTTCGCCGCCGTGGGCCAGGGCTTCGACGGCGGCCTGGAGGCACTGCTGCGCAACTTCGGCGGCGAGGTACTGGAGGAGGAGGCACCGGCAGAGGTCCCGGCCCAGCAGCAGGCCCCCGGCTTCGCCCCGCCCGCCTTCGCGCCCCCCACCTCCCCCGAACCGGAGCCCCAGCCCCAGCCCACGGCCCCCCAGCCCACGGCCCCTCAGCCCGCCGCCCCCCAGTCCTACGCCGCCCCCGTCGCCCCACCCGCGTCGCCCCCAGCACCCGCCCCCGCCCCCTTCGCTCCCCCCGCCCCCCAGCCACCCGACGTCCACGCCGCCCCCACCGTCGTGGCCCCCTTCCCCTCGCCCCCGGCGCCCCCGGCTACGCCCCCCACCGCCGACGGCTACCACGCGCCCCCCTTCGGCGCCGCCCCGCCCGCCCCCGGAGCCCCCGGCTTCCCGCCCGCCCCCGGAGCCCCCGGCTTCCCGCCCGCTCCCGGCGGCCCCGCGTTCCCCGGCGCCCCGCAGAGCGGCGGCCAGCCCATCCCCGAGGGCAATTCCCCCAAGGGTGTCGCCGTCAACCTGGAGAAGTACCGCGAGGTCCCCACCGGGCGCCGCTGGACGCAGCAGAACCACAAGCTCGTCCGCGTCGACCTCGGCGAGGACGGCAGTCCGGTCCTCGCGCGCCAGGGCAGCATGGTGCTCTACCAGGGCAAGGTCGATTTCAGCTACAAGGGAGCAGGGTTCAAGGGCCGCATCGTCGGCAACGCGACGGGCCAGGAACTCCAGCTCATGCGCTGCACGGGCAAGGGGCAGGTCTTCCTCGCCGAGGACGAGGCGCACCTGCACCCCATCGAGCTCCAGGGCGACGCCATCTGCGTCTCCGCCGAGTCCGTCCTCGCCTTCGACGAATCCCTCCAGCGCGAGGTGCGCCGCATCGACGGCCACGGGCTCCCCGGCGGCTCGCTCTTCACGATGCAGTTCCAGGGCACCGGCACCGTGATCGTCAAGACGCACGGAACCCCCGTCGTCCTCCCGGTCACGCCGACCACCTTCGCCGACGCCAACGCCGTCGTCGCCTGGTCGGCCGCCTCGCAGGTCGTCCTCTCCAGCCAGGTACGCCTGCGCCGCAACGCCTACCCCGGCCACAGCGGCGAATCGGTCAACCTCCAGTTCCGCGGCGCCCCGGGCAACTTCATCGTCGTCCAGCCGTACGAGATCTGAAGCCCGCGAGAGACCACGCCAGATCACGCGAGACCACGAGAGACGAGACAGGCAAGCGCATGATGCAGCAGCACCTCGCGGGCTTCGCCGCGACCCCCGTGCAGGCCCGGATGGACACGCACGGCCACCACATCGCCAAGATCGCCATGAGCAACGGCCGGGACCTCTACGCCCGCTCCGGCTCGATGATCGCCTACGAGGGCTTCATCCAGTACGAGTCCAACCCGCCCACCGTCCGTCAGCTCGCCGGGGGCTGGCTCACCGGCGAGGGCGCGCCGCTCATGAAGTGCAGCGGTGACGGACTCCTCTACCTCGCCGACTACGGCGCGGACGTCGTCGTCCTGAACCTCGGCGGCGAGAGCATCTCCGTCAACGGCACCAACATCCTCGCCTTCGACGCGCACCTCCAGTGGGGCGTCGAACGCGTCAAGGGTCTCGCCAAGTTCGCCGGCCAGGGCATGTTCAACGTCACGGTCGGCGGAGACGGCTGGATCGCGCTCACCTCGCGCGGCACGCCGATCGTCGTGGATTGCGGGCGCGGCGACGACGAGACGTACGTCGACCCCGACGCGCTCGTCGCCTGGTCCCCGAACCTCAAGGTCAAGGGCAAGCGCAGCTTCAAGGCGGGATCGATGATCGGCCGCGGCAGCGGCGAGGCGTACCAGATGGCCTTCTCGGGGCAGGGGATCGTCGTCGTCCAGCCCAGCGAGGACAGCACCGACCGGCTCCGTATCCGGGGCTGAGGGGGGACACCGACATGCAGAGCCCGCTCTTCGCACACACCGAACAGCAGACCCAGGAGCGCTGGACGCTCCAGAACCCGCAACTGCTGCGCATCGCCCTCACCGGGCACGAGGACGTCCTCGCCCGCAAGGGCGCGATGGTCGCCTACCAGGGACTCATGGAGTTCGACGGCGAGTACCAGAGCGCGGGGCAGCGCCGCTCCCGCCGCATGACGGGCGAGGGCCTCGACCTCATGCGCTGTACGGGCCAGGGCACCGTGTTCCTCGCGAACCTCGGCCAGTACCTGCACCTCCTCGACGTCGACCACGAGGGCCTCACCGTCGACAGCGCCTACGTCCTAGCCCTCGACTCCGCGCTGCACACCGAGGTCATCGCCGTCGACAGCCAGTACGGCATCTCGGGCTCCGGGAAGTACCAGCTCAACCTCACGGGCAACGGCAAGGTCGCCCTCATGACCTCCGGTACGCCGCTGCTCCTCGAAGTCACCGGGCAGAACTACGTCAACGTCGACTCCGACGCCGTCGTCGCCTGGAGTACGTCCCTGCGGGTCCAGATGCAGTCCCAGACGCAGTCCAGCGGCGTCTTCCGCCGCCGCGGCAACACGGGCGAGGGCTGGGAGCTGAGCTTCCTCGGCCAGGGCCACGTCCTCGTCCAGCCCAGCGAGATGCTCCCCCCGCAGAACGCCCACCTCGCGGGCGTCCGCGGCCACTACGGCGTCGGCCAGAACCAGGGCAACGCCTGGGAGTGACGACCCGGGTCCGGGAACCGGAGACGGTACGGGTCCGCGCTGGCGCACGGCGGTACGGGTACGGGCGCGACGGTACGGGTACGAGGCGGCGCCCCGCGCGAGGCGCCGCCCCACCCCCGTAAGCCCGTCCCGCCCCCGTACCCGCCGAGAGCCCGTCCCGCCCCCGTACCGCCGAAGGCCCCGCTCAGCCCCCCAGCGCCTCCCGTGCCGCTGCCACGAGCAGCGCCACCGAGGCGTCGCCGATCTCCGCCGCCTCCGCGTAGCCGAACCAGCGCAGGTCGAGGGACTCGTCGCTGATCCGGGCCGCGGCGGCGGCCGGGGCGAGGGCCACGTACTGCACGTCGAAGTGCTGCGTGCACGGGCCCGGGATGGGGTGCCGGTCGAGGCGCACCGGGCCGCCGGGGTGCAGATCGAGCGCCTCGATGCCCGACTCCTCGCGGGCCTCGCGCAGCGCCGCCTCCGCGAGCGTGACGTCGCCCGGCTCGCAGTGGCCGCCCATCTGGAGCCACAGCCGCAGCTTGCGGTGGAGCGTGAGCAGCACCTCGCCGCGCTCCGGGCACACCACGAGCGCGCTCGCCGTGACGTGCCCGGCCCCGCACGACTTCCACATGCCGTCCTGCGGGTGCGCGTCGAGGTGCGCCAGGTACGCGTCCCGCAGCTCCGGCTGCCCCTCGTAGCGCTTCAGGACGCCGTACGCGTCCCCGTACAGGCTCACGCGCCGGAACCCCGCTCCCCGTCGTCCCCCGAGTCGCCGGAACCGCCGGAGCCGTCAGCGTCGTCGGAGGCGTCCTCCGGGGCGTCCTTCATCCCCGGGTCCGCGTCCGTAGCCTCCGGCCGCTCCTTCTTCTCCAGGTCAGGGCCCTTGCCCGAGGCCGCCTCGCCGAGCATCTTGTCCAGCTCGGAGAAGTCCAGCTGCTCGCGGTGGACGAAACCGTCCGGGTCGTCCAGGTCCTGCGCGGTCGGCAGCATGTCCGGGTGCGCCCACAGGCCGTCCCTGCCGTCCACGCCGCGCGCGTCGGCGAGCGAGGCCCACAGCCGCGAGGCGTCCCGCAGCCTGCGCGGACGCAGCTCCAGACCGATCAGCGTCGCGAAGGTCTGCTCCGCCGGACCGCCCGAGGCGCGCCGCCTGCGCAGCGTCTCGCGCAGCGCGTCCGCCGAGCCCAGGCGCGGCTTCGCCGCCGCGTGCACGACCGCGTCGACCCAGCCCTCGACGAGCGCGAGCGCCGTCTCCAGACGCGCCAGCGCCGCCTTCTGCTCCGGCGTGTCCTGCGGCTGGAACATGCCGGACTGGAGCGCCTCCTGCAACTGCTCCGGGTTCGACGGGTCGAGATTGCCGACCGCGTCCTCCAGCTTCGAGGTGTCCACCGTGATGCCGCGGGCGTAGCCCTCGACCGCGCCGAACAGGTGCGAGCGCAGCCACGGCACGTGCGCGAAGAGCCGCTGGTGGGCGGCCTCGCGCAGTGCCAGGTAGAGCCGCACCTCGTCCTTCGGCACCCCGAGGTCCTTGCCGAAGACCTCGATGTTGAGCGGCAGCAGCGCCGCCTTGCCCGCCGGGCCGAGCGGCAGCCCGATGTCCGTCGAGCCCACGACCTCGCCCGCGAGTTGCCCCACGGCCTGCCCGATCTGCGTGCCGAACATGGCCCCGCCCATCGAGCGCATCACCCCGAGCAGCGGGCCCGCCATGGCCTGCATCTCCTCGGGCAGCACCTGGCCCATCGCCGTCCCGACCCGCTCGGCGACCGGGTCCACGAGGTCCTTCCACACCGGCAGGGTCGCCTCGACCCACTCGGCGCGGCTCCACGCCACGGCCGAGCCCGCGCCGCTCGGCAGCGAGGTCGCGTCGTCGAGCCACAGATCGGCGAGCCGCACCGCCTCCTCGACGGCCGCGCGCTCCGCCGGGCCCACGCTCCGGTCCTTCGTGCCGTCGGACGTGCCCTGCGAGACCGTCTGGCGGGCGATCTGCTTGGCCATGTCCCAGTTCACCGGGCCGCCGTCGAAGCTCAGCATCTGCCCGAGCTGCTGGAAGGCGGCGCCCAGGTCGTTCGACCCCATGGAGCCGAAGAGCGCGCCGAACGGGTTGTCCCCGCCCGCGCCCCCCGGCAGGCCGAAACCGAACGGGTTGCCCGGGGTCTGCCCGGCACCGGAACCCGAGCCCTGGGACCCGCCGGTGCTGTCCTTCTTCTTGCCTTCGTCGCCGTCGTCCGGCTCCTCCGGCGGAAGGCCGAATCCGAATGGGTTGTCACTCACGGGTTTCCTCGGCTGTTAGGGCCACCGGCACGAGTCCGGCGGCGGCTGCCCTGGGCGGTGAGCGCATGACGCCCACGTACCACCCAGCGTAGACACCGGGACCGGCTCGGGGCTCGGTGCTCCGCCGACGCGCTGCCTGCGGCAGGATGGACGCCACCTGGTACGTACGCGTCATGCCCGTACGTACGACAGACAACCGCTGGAGACGCCTGGTGAGTTCCCCAGATCCGCAGGTTCGCGCAGCGCGAAACCCGACCGGGTCCGCCGCGCGCGGTCCCGTCGTCGCCGTGACCGGCGCCGCGCACGGCATCGGAGCCCTCCTCGTCGAGCGCCTGACCGCCTCCGACGCCATCGGCCGGGTCCTCGCGATCGACGAGAAGCGCGGCGACAACCCCGAGGCCACCTGGCACACCCTCGACGTCCGCGACCCCGCCCTCGCCGAGAAACTGCGCGGCGCCGACGTCGTCGTGCACCTCGCCGTCGATCTCGACCTGGAGACGGAGCCCGCCGCGCGCACCGCCTACAACGTGCGCGGCACCCAGACCGTCCTGACCTCGGCGGCCGCCGCCGGCGTCCACCGCGTCGTGCTCTGCACCTCCGCGATGGTCTACGGGGCGCTCCCCGACAACCCGCTGCCGCTCGCCGAGGACGCCGAGCTGAAGGCGACCGCCGAGGCCACCGGCGTCGGCGACCTCCTGGAGATCGAGCGCCTCGCCCGCCGCGCCCCGCGCGCCCACCCCGGCCTCAACGTCACCGTGCTGCGCCCCGCCGTCCTCGTCGGCGGCACCGACACGGCCCTGACCCGTTACTTCGAGTCCCCGCGCCTCCTCGTCGTCGCCGGCTCCCGCCCGGCCTGGCAGTTCTGCCACGTCGAGGACCTGGTCAGCGCCCTGGAGTACGCGGTCCTGGAGAAGGCCGAGGGAGAGCTGGCGGTCGGCTGCGACGGCTGGCTCGAACAGGAGGAGGTCGAGGAGCTGAGCGGCATCCGCCGCATGGAACTCCCCTCCGCCGTCGCCCTCGGCGCCGCCGCGCGCCTGCACCGCATCGGCCTCACCCCCTCCCCGGCCGGCGACCTCGCCTACACGATGAACCCGTGGGTCGTCAGCGGCAGCCGCCTCCACGACGCGGGCTGGCGCCCCGCGTGGAGCAACGAGGAGGTCCTGGCGGAGCTGCTGGAAGAGGTCGCGGGACGTCGTACGGTCGCCGGGCGGCGCCTGGGCCGCAAGGACGCCACTGCCGCGGGCGCCGCGGGGGCGACGGTCGCGCTGCTCGGTACGGCGGCGCTCGTCCGCAGGGCGCGGAAAGCCCGCAGGCGGCTGTGACCTCGCGGGGCTCCGCCCCGGACCCCGCTCCTCAATCGCCGGAGGGGCTGGGTGTGGTGCGATCCCCGGAGGCGGCACCATGAGGACATGACCGACACCGATCCGATCAAACTCCTCGCCATCCGTGACACCCCGCTCTCCGTCGACGAGGTCTTCGCCGCCGTCGGTGACGACGCCGCCGGAGGCACCGCGCTCTTCGTCGGTACGGTGCGCGACCACGACGGGGGCGAGGACGTCGCCTCGCTCAGCTACTCCAGCCACCCGAGCGCGGAGATGGAACTGCGGCGTGTCGCGGAGAAGGTCGCGGCCGACTTCCCGGTACGGGCCCTCGCCGCGACGCACCGCGTCGGCGATCTCGTGATCGGGGACCTCGCCGTCGTCGTCGCCGTCTCCTGCCCGCACCGAGGCGAGGCCTTCGCCGCCTGCCGCCGCCTCATCGACGACCTCAAGCACGAGGTGCCCATCTGGAAGCACCAGCGCTTCACGGACGGCCGCGAGGAATGGGTCGGAGCCTGCTGAGACCACCCGCCCCCTCCGGTTGCGTAACCGCACCCCGCCAGCGAGCGTTGCACTGGCAGCTGGTTAATCTGCTGATCAGCCAGTAGGTGACACAGTCGGGGAGTCGGAGGTCGGCATGGCTGCACTCGCGTGGTTGCTGATTCCGCTTGTGGCCGCCGTCGGCGCGGGCCTGTGGGCCATGTGGGCCAACCGGACCCGCAGGACGGGCGACGGCCCCGAGCTGGCCGGGTACGAGAAGTTCCGCGCCGCGATGGAGAAGCAGGGCACGGAGCGCGCCGCCAGGGAAGAGCCCGCCGAAGCCGCCTGGACCCCGCCGCTCTCGGCCGGGCGCGCGGCCAGGGAAGAGCCCGCCGAAAGCGCCTGAGCCCCGCCGCTCTCACCCGTTCGCCGGGCCCGGAGGGCCCGGGCGTGCGGACACAGGCCCGTCCCGTACTGTCGTGCCATGCCGCGCCGTACCGTGACCCTCCTCACCTCGACACTCGTCCTCGTCGCACTCCTGTGCGCGGGCGTGCTGATCCCGGTCCCGTACGCGGAGATGTCGCCGGGCCCCACCGTCAACACGCTCGCCGACCACGGCGGCGAGCCGGTGCTCCAGGTCTCGGGCCGCAAGACGTACGAGGCGAGCGGCCACCTGAACATGACCACGGTGCGCGTCACGAGCCCCGACTACCGGATGAACCTCCCCGAGGCGGTCTGGGGCTGGCTCTCGGGCGACTCGATCATCGTCCCGCACGACAACCTCTACCCCAAGGGCACGACCGAGGAGCAGTCGACGCAGGAGAACGCCGAGGAGTTCTCCCAGTCGCAGGAGAACGCCAAGGTCGCGGCGCTCAGGGAACTCGACATCCCCGTCTCCTCGCGCATCGTCGTCGCCGCCGTCACCAAGGACAGCCCCGCCGAGGGCAGGCTGCACGCGGGCGACGTCATCGAGAGCGTCGACGGGACGAAGGTCGAGGAGGCCGACGACGTCGCCGAGGCGGTGACGAAGCACGAGGTCGGCGAGAAGGTCCGCTTCTCCGTGATCCCCGCCGCGAAGGCCGCGGCAGCTGAGAAACGCCACGAGCGGCCGACGGGCGCCCACGACGTCACCGTCACGACCGCCCGCTCGGGCAAGGACCAGGGCCCCAGCCGCCCCATCGTCGGCATCCAGGCCGGAGTCGACCACACCTTCCCGTTCTCCATCGACATCAAGCTCGCCGACGTCGGCGGCCCCAGCGCCGGCCTCATGTTCGCCCTCGGCCTCGTCGACAAGCTCACCCCGGGCGACCTCACGGGCGGCAAGTTCGTCGCCGGTACCGGCACGATCGACGACGACGGGAAGGTCGGCGCGATCGGCGGCATCGGCATGAAGACGGTCGGCGCGCGCCGCGCCGGAGCCCAGTACTTCCTCACCCCCGCCGACAACTGCGCCGCGGCGAGCGAGGACACCCCCGACGGGCTCACCCTCGTCAAGGTCCGCACGATCGACGACGCCGTGAAGGCCCTCGACAAGATCCGCGCGGGCAAGCCCGACGGCCTCCCCTCCTGCGCGAAGAGCTGAGCGGGCGCGAAGAAAGGGGGGCGGACCCGTCGCGGGTCCGCCCCCCTTGAGTTCGCCCCCGCACGCCCCCTCGCTCGTGGCTACGCCGCGAACGTCGCCTCCAGCGCCTGCGCGAGACCCGGCACCAGGTCCGCGCCCGTCAGGACGTCGAGCTCGGAGTCCTTCTCGCGCAGCCGCAGCGCCGACTCGCGGTCCCCGTCGCGCAGCACCGCGACGGTCATCCGGACCTCCTGCCGCTCCGGGTGCTTCGCGACCCACGCCGCGAGCGCGGCCTCGTCGAGGTCCTCGGGGACGCTCGCCTCGGCGGACGGCGGCAGCATGAGGCGCTCGATGGTGAGCGCGCAGCCGGCGACCGCGTCCGGCCAGCCGATCGTGGCGAGGAACTCGTCGAGCGGGACGTCCGCGGGGACCTCCTCCTGCTCGACCGGGGTCAGCGTGCCGGCCGCGGCGCCCTCGTCGAGACCGAGCCGCTCGGCGAGTTCCGGTTCCTCGGCGCGCAGCCGGCCCGTGTCGACGAGGGCGAAGAGCCGGGCCGGCTGGTCCCAGCCGAGACCGGCCGCGTAGGTATCGATCTCCAGTACGGCACGGGTGAGGGGGGTCGCTGCGGGCGGGGGGCTGGCGGGGGAATCTTTGGACATGGGCAATATCCTGCCCTCTTCGGGGGCCAGGACGGGAACTGAGTAAAGCTTCGTTAAGTTGCATGGGTGTGGGACTTGCCGCACGGGCCCCATGAAACGGGCGAATCGGGCCCAACCGGGCAACCGGTCGGGGTCGTGACGCCCCGCCGTTTCCGCGCGGCAGCCCCACCGACACCGACCGACCACCACCACAGCGAACTTCGAGGTGCGCACCTTGGCTTTCCAGATGCCGGACCGCGGCGGAGGCCCGACGGGGCCACGGATCAGAGTGGGCCGCCCCTCCCGGCGGGTCCGCACCCTGCTCATGACGCTCGGCGTCCTGGCCGTGCTGGCCATGGCCTTCGTCATGTTCGCGGGCTTCTGGACGGACTGGCTCTGGTACCGCTCCCTCCACTTCTCCTCGGTCTTCACCACGACCCTCAAGACGAAGGTCGGCCTCTTCGTCGTCTTCGGGCTGCTCATGGCCGCCGCCGTCGGCGTCAACATCTGGCTGGCGCACCGGCTGCGGCCCCCGCTCAGCGCGATGTCGATGGAGCAGCAGAACCTCGACCGCTACCGGATGGGCATCGCCCCGTACAAGAAGTGGCTGCTCCTCGGCATCACCGCCCTCGTCGGCCTCGTCTCCGGGGCGTCCGCGGCAGGCCAGTGGCGCACCTGGCTCATGTGGGTCAACGGGCAGTCGTTCCACCAGAAGGACCCCCAGTTCCACCTGGACGTCTCCTTCTACGCCTTCGACCTGCCCTGGTACCGCTTCCTGCTCGGCTTCGGCTTCGCCGCCGTCGTCCTCTCGGTCATCGCGGCGCTCCTGACCCACTACCTCTACGGCGGGGTACGGGTCACGAGCCCCGGCCAGCGCGTCACCAAGGCGTTCACCGGGCACCTCTCCGTCCTGCTCGGCGTCTTCGTCTCGCTCAAGGCCGTCGCCTACTGGCTCGACCGCTACGGACTCGCCGTGAAGTCCAGCGACTTCAAGGCCACCGACAACTGGACGGGCCTGCGGTACGTCGACGCCAACGCCTACCTCCCGGCGAAGACGATCCTCTTCTGCATCGCGATCATCTGCGCGCTGCTGTTCTTCGCGACGCTGTGGCGCCGCACCTGGCAGCTCCCGGTGATCGGCTTCGGCCTCATGGTGCTCTCCGCGATCCTCATCGGCGGCCTCTACCCGGCGGTCGTGCAGAAGTTCACGGTCCAGCCCAACGAGCAGGCCAAGGAAGCCCCGTACGTCCAGAAGAACCTGACCGCCACCAAGAAGGCGTACGGGATCGACGACGCCAAGGTCAGCGAGTACCCGGGCAAGAGCGAGACCGACGACAAGTCCAAGCTGCGCGCCGACGCCGACCAGGCGGCGAGCTACCGGATCATGGACCCCAACGTCGTCTCGCCCACCTTCCAGCAGCGCCAGCAGATGAAGGACTACTACGCCTTCCCCTCGAACCTGGACGTGGACCGGTACAAGGACAAGGACGGCAACGACCAGGACACCGTCATCGGGCTGCGTGAGCTGAACCTCAACGGCATCCCGAAGCGGAACTGGATCAACGACCACTTCCGCTACACCCACGGCTACGGCGCCGTCGCGGCCAAGGGGGACGACGCCGAATCCGGCGGCCTGCCCGTCTTCACCGAGTCCGACCTCCCCTCCAAGGGCGAGCTGGGCACCTACGAGCAGCGCATCTACTACGGCGAGAAGACGACCCAGTACTCGATCGTCGGCGGCCCGCAGAAGGAGCTCGACTACTCCGACGACGACGGCGAGAAGTCCACCCGGTACACGGGCAAGAGCGGCGTGAGCCTCTCCAACCCGCTCAACCGGGCCGCGTACGCGGTGGCCTTCGGCGAGCCGCAGATCCTCTACTCGGGCGCCATCGGGGACGGCTCGCGCGTCCTCTACAACCGCACCCCGAAGGACCGCGTCGAGGCCGTCGCGCCCTGGCTCACGATCGACGGCGACGCCTACCCGGCCGTCGTCAAGGGCCGTATCCAGTGGATCGTCGACGCGTACACGACGACGAACGGCTACCCGTACGCCTCGCGCACCACGCTCGGCGACACGACGGCCGACTCGCTCACCGCCGCGAACAACCAGCGCGCGGTGGTCGCCCAGCAGAACCAGGTCAACTACATCCGCAACTCGGTGAAGGCGACCGTCGACGCGTACACCGGCGAGGTCAAGCTCTACCAGTGGGACACCGAGGACCCCGTCCTCAAGACCTGGATGAAGGCGTTCCCGCACACCGTCGAGCCCCGTTCGGCGATCTCCTCGGAGCTCATGGAGCACCTGCGCTACCCGCAGGACCTCTTCAAGGTCCAGCGTGAACTGCTCACCCGCTACCACGTGAGCAGCGCGCAGACCTTCCTCAGCGGCTCCGAGGTCTGGCAGGTCCCGGACGACCCGACGAACAAGTCGGGCAACTCCATCCCGCCGTACTACCTGAGCATGAAGGTGCCCGGCGAGGACGCGCAGGCGTTCTCGCTCACCACGACCTTCACCCCGACCAGGCGCGACAACCTCAGCGCCTTCCTGTCGGTGAACGCCGAGGCCGGCACCAAGGACTACGGCAGACTCACCCTGCTGAAAATGCCCACGGCCAGTACGACCGACGGGCCCAAACAGGTGCAGAGCAAGTTCAACTCGAACGAGGCCATCGCCGAGAAGATCAGACTTCTGCGGGGTGGTGACTCGGAAGTCGAGTACGGCAACCTGCTCACCGTGCCGCTCGACGGCGAGTTCCTCTACGTCGAACCGGTCTACGTGCGCGGCAGCGGCCTGAAGTACCCGCTGCTCAAGCGCGTCCTCGTCACCTACGCCGGGAAGACGGCCTTCGAGGAGACCCTCGACAAGGCGCTCAACGTCGTCTTCGGCGCCGAGTCCGAGACACCGCCGGGCGACGAGGACCAGGGGCAGAAACAGGAGCCGCCCGCCAAGGGCGACAAGACCCTGCAAGGCGCCCTCGACGACGCCGAGAAGTCCTTCGAGGACGGGCAGCAGGCCCTCAAGGACGGCGACTGGAAGGCGTACGGCGAGGCGCAGGACCGCCTCCAGGACGCCCTGGAGCGCGCGGCGAAGGCGCAGGACGCGGCGTCGAAGCCGTCCTCCGACTCCAAGTCGCCCCCGAAGAAGGAAGGTTCGGGCTCCAGCACCTGAGGCGGTACCCGCCCCCGGTCCTCGGGGGCGGGCCGGCCCCGTTCCGCGTGATAGCGTGGTGAACACAACGACGCGGGGTGGAGCAGCTCGGTAGCTCGCTGGGCTCATAACCCAGAGGTCGCAGGTTCAAATCCTGTCCCCGCTACGAAGGAGGAGGCCCGGGTCCCGAAAGGGGTCCGGGCCTTCTTTGCTGTGCGGGCACACCACCGCGACCGCCCCCGGGGGCGCGTACCGGAGCCTGTCAGTCCTCTCTGCTTGAGTACGACTACTCATCCGCACGGCGGTCCGCCGCGCGAGGCTGGGACCACCTGGGACCCGCCCCGTGTGTCGGCTGTACGGACGGACCGAGATCGGAGAGCCTCCGCATGTGAAGAGTGAAGCTTACGGGGGTAGTTGGGTGTTCCGAGTTTGACGTGCCCTCATGTGGGCATGTCGATAAAACGTTGTAGAGACCTCGATTAGCTGTAGAGACCTCAAGGGGACCCGGATATACCAGGTGTACGGGCTCGCGGGTGGTGCGACGATGGACGTTGTGGGGGACAGGGCGACGTGGTGGGAATCGGGACGGTTCATGCCCTCCGGTACGCCGTGGGCCGAAGAGGCCGAGAGCGGTACGGCGCTGATCCCGCCCCCCGGCATCGCCCAGCCGCGACCGGGCGCGGCCCCGGCCGTGCCCCGGCCGGTGACGGCGGGCACCGACACGCTGTTCGCCTCGACCGCCCCCGCTGAGCCCGCCGAGGACTTCACCGGCACCGCCGACCTGGCGGACGACCCCGCCCCCGGCCCCCTCGCCGGTCCCGACCCCTTCGCCGGCCGCGTCCCGGCGCCCGAGACCCTCGCGCCCGACCTCACGGACGCCGAGGCGGAGGCGCGCCGCAGGGCCGCGGCGGCGGCCGGGGACACCGCGGCGATGAGCGAGCTGGGCGCCCAGTTCCTGCGCGCCGGAGCCCTGGAGGAGGCCGAGCCCTACCTGCGCTCCGCCACCTCCGCGGGCGACCGCGCCGCCGCCAACAACCTCGGCGTCCTGCTCCACCAGCGCGGCTATAAGGAAGAGGCCGCCGGCTGGTGGCGCGTCGCCGCCGTCGCCGGCTCCGCCGCCGCCGCGCACTCGCTCGGCCGCCACCACCGCGAGCGCGGCGACGAACCCGCCGCCGAGTACTGGCTGCGCCAGTCCGCCGAACAGGGCCACGTGCACGGCGCCTTCGCCCTCGCCGACCTCCTGGAGCACCGCGGCGAGGCGGGCGCCGAGCGCTGGCTGCGCCGCGCCGCCGAGCACGGGCACCGCGAAGCCTCCTACCGCCTCGCCAGAACCCTGGAGCGCCGTGCCCGCGAGACCGCGCGCCGCGCCAGAGGCCCCGTCCTGCCAGGGCCGCGCCGCCCCCAGCCCAGCCGCCCCAAGGGCGCGGCCCCGGTCCCCGGCCCCCGCACCCCGGCGGCCGGCGAGAACCAGGGCAAGGAGCAGGGCAAGGCGCGCGCCGAGGAGCTGACCCGCGAGGCCGAGCAGTGGTACCGCCAGGCCGCCGCGCGCGGCCACCGGGGCGCGGCGCTCCAGCTCGGCGCCCTCCTGGAGCGGCGCGGCAAGCTCAAGGAGGCGGGCCGCTGGTACCTCAGCTCCGCCCGCGAGGGCGAGACGCGCGCCGCCTGCGCCCTCGGCTTCCTGCTCCGTGACGCGGGCGACGAGGAGAACGCCGCCGTGTGGTGGCTCAAGGCCGCCCACGACGGCGACGGCAACGCCGCGAACGCCCTCGGCGCCCTCCACGCCGAGCGCGGCGAGCACCAGACGGCCGAGCGCTGGTACCGCGCGGCCATGGACGCGGGTGACCACAACGGCGCCTACAACCTCGCCCTGCTCTGCGCCGCACAGGGCCGCACCGCGCAGGCCGAGCAGTGGTACCGCCGCGCCGCCTACGCGGGCCACCGCGAGGCGTCCAACGCGCTCGCCGTCCTGCTCCTGCAGGCCGGGGACGCCGCCGGCGCCGAGCCCTGGTTCTCCAAGGCCGCCGAGACCGGCAGCGTCGACGCCGCCTTCAACCTCGGCATCCTGCACGCGGGACGCGGCGACGAGGACGGCGCGCTGCGCTGGTACGAGCGCGCCGCCTCCGCCGGGCACGCCGAGGCGGCCCTCCAGGTCGGCATGGCCCTCCTGCGCGAGGGAGACGAGCGCTCCGCCGAGCGGCACCTGCGCTGCGCGGCGGGCGGCGGCAGTGCCGAGGGCGCGTACCGCCTCGCGGCGCTCCTCGACGCCCGCCGTCCGCCGCAGGGCCCGCCCCGGCTCGGTGAGAGCAGCGTCGCCGCGCGCGACGAGTCCGCGGCCTGGTACGAGCGCGCCGCCGAGCAGGGCCACCGGCGCGCCCAGGTACGGGCCGGGATGCTCGCCGCCGAGCGCGGCGAGGTCGAGACGGCGGCCCGCTGGTACCGCGCGGCCGCCGAGGCGGGCAGCCGCAACGGGGCCTTCAACCTCGGCCTGCTGCTCGCCCGCGAGGGCGGGGAGCCGGAGGCGGCCCTGTGGTGGCGCCGAGCCGCCGAGGCCGGGCACGGGCGCGCGGCGCTGCGGCTCGGGCTGTTCTTCGCGCGGCGGGGGGAGCTGGAGGAGAGCCAGCACTGGTGCGATGCCGCTGTGGCCGCGGGGCCGGGGGAGGTGGCCGAGCGGGCGGGCCGGTTGCGGGAGGCGCTGCGGGAGGAACTGAGCGCGTGAGGCCGGCGGCGCGAGCGGGACGGCCTGGCGAGCCGCTTGTCCTCAACCGCCGGACGGGCTCGATCCGATGGTCGGCTCGATGGGGTGCGCCCGCTCGGTTTGGTGGGCGGGCTTGGGCCTGATGGGGCCCGGCGGGGCGGGCGGGATACCGATTTGCTTCCGGGTGGGGGCGCCCCGTAGAGTCGGGTTCACCGACGCGGGGTGGAGCAGCTCGGTAGCTCGCTGGGCTCATAACCCAGAGGTCGCAGGTTCAAATCCTGTCCCCGCTACCAAGGCCGAATGGGCCGGAGATCATTGATCTCCGGCCCATCGGTGTTTTCCGGCGCGGGGCGCGACCGTTCCCGGGCGCGCTCGCGCGGTTGCCTTCAGGCGCTCGCGCAGTCGGGGCACAGGCCGCGATAGGTGATCTCCACGTCCGAGACCGTGTAGCCGAAGCGCTCGTCGGCGGGAAGGTCCTTCAGCGGGTCGCCCGCCGGGCGGACGTCGCGGACGGCCCCGCAGTTCGCGCAGACCAGGTGCTGGTGCGGGTGGTGCGCGTTGGGGTCGTAGCGCTTGGCGCGGTGGTCGGTCGCGACCTCGATGACCTCACCGAGCGAGACCATCTCGCCGAGCGTGTTGTAGACGGTGGCACGCGAGATCTCGGGGAGGCGCCGCGCGGCTCGCGCGTGCACCTCGTCGGCGGTCAGATGGACGTGGTCGCCGTCGAGCACCTCGGCGACCACGCGGCGCTGCGCCGTCATGCGCCAGCCGCGCCCACGAAGCCGTTCCAGAAGGTCACTCATAGGGCAAAGGGTAACAGGCGACCGGCCTGATTCCGAACGAGTGTCGCTTTGGAGGCGAGCTTGAGTTAGATGAAGTCCAATGTAGGATCGTTCTGCGGTTCATCCGAGCCGGAACGATGCGGGAGGCAGCAGTGACGCAGGGGCAGGGACCACTCACGACCGAGGCCGGGGCTCCGGTCGCCGACAACCAGAACAGCGAGAGCGCGGGTGTCGGCGGGCCTGTCCTCGTCCAGGACCAGTCGCTCCTGGAGAAGCTGGCCCACTTCAACCGCGAGCGCATCCCCGAGCGCGTCGTGCACGCCCGGGGCGCCGGCGCCTACGGGTCCTTCACCGTCACCGCCGACGTGAGCCGCTGGACGCGGGCCCGTTTCCTCTCCGAGGTCGGAAAGCGGACCGAGACCTTTCTGCGCTTCTCGACCGTCGCCGGCAACCTCGGCGCCCCGGACGCCGTGCGCGACCCGCGCGGCTTCGCGCTGAAGTTCTACACGGAGGACGGCAATTACGACCTCGTCGGGAACAACACCCCGGTCTTCTTCGTCCGGGACGCCATCAAGTTCCCCGACTTCATCCACACCCAGAAGCGCGACCCCTACACGGGCTCGCAGGAGCCGGACAACGTGTGGGACTTCTGGGGCCTGTCGCCCGAGTCCACGCACCAGGTGACCTGGCTCTTCGGCGATCGCGGCATCCCCGCCTCGTACCGTCACATGGACGGCTTCGGTTCGCACACGTACCAGTGGAACAACGCGGCCGGGGAGATCTTCTGGGTCAAGTACCACTTCAAGACCGACCAGGGCATCAAGACGCTGACCGTCGAGGAGGCGGCGAAGCTCGCGGGCGCGGACCCCGACTCGCACCAGCGCGACCTGCGGGAGGCGATCGAGCGCGGCGAGTACCCGAGCTGGACGGTGCAGGCGCAGATCATGCCCGCCGCCGACGCCGAGAACTACCGCTTCAACCCCTTCGACCTCACGAAGGTGTGGCCGCACGCCGACTACCCGCCGATCGAGATCGGGAAGCTGGAGCTCAACCGCAACCCGGAGAACATCTTCGCCGAGGTCGAGCAGTCGATCTTCAGCCCGGCGCACTTCGTGCCCGGCATCGGCCCCTCGCCGGACAAGATGCTCCAGGGCCGGCTCTTCGCCTACGGGGACGCGCACCGCTACCGCGTCGGCATCAACGCCGACCACCTCCCGGTCAACCGCCCGCACGCGGCCGAGGCGCGCACGTACAGCCGTGACGGTTTCCTCTACGACGGCCGCCACGGCGGTACGAAGAACTACGAGCCGAACAGCTTCGGCGGCCCCGCGCAGACCGGGCAGCCCCTGTGGCAGCCGACCGGGGTCGCGGGCGCGACGGGCCTGTACGAGACGCCCCGGCACGCGGAGGACGACGACTTCGTTCAGGCGGGGAACCTGTACCGGCTCATGCCCGAGGACGCCAAGGAGCGGCTGATCACCAACCTCGCCGACTCGATCGCGGGCGTCTCGCGGGACGACATCGCGCAGCGGGCGATCGAGAACTTCCGGCAGGCGGACGGGGACTTCGGGAAGCGGCTGGAGGAGGCGGTGCGGGGGAGGCGGTGAGGGTGGGGGTCGGGGGGAGGCGGGGGTGAGGGTGCGGAGGGGGTGAGGGCGGGGGCGGTCGGGTGGTCTTGAGCGTGCGGCGGCGCACACGTGACGGTGCTCAGCCCCCTCCCGCCCGGGGGGCGACCCCTATACAAGTCTCCCAAATCCCCACCCGCGCCCCCCGCCCTCCCACCACATCTGTGGATAACTCGCTGAAACCCGCACACCGTCTCACCCGTACGAGTGAGCCGTTGTGCGGGTTCGCCGCACTTGTCCACAGGCGCGACGCGGGTGAGTGAGCGCCCACTCACCTCGTGGAGGCGGCGTCCCCTACGTCGCGGGGGCTGCTGCCCCTTCACCCTGCGGAGGGCAGCCGCCCTCGCCCAGCAGAGGGCAGCCCCCTCACCCCGCGGAGGCGGCGTCCCGCCCGCCCTCTCCCGCGGAGTGCAACCGCCCCCCTCAGTACCGCTGGTTCAGATAGCTCAGCAGCTCGTCGTGCAGCACCCCGTTCGACGCCGCCGCGTTGCCGCTGTGCGGGCCCGGTCGGCCGTCGAGGCCGGTGAAGGTGCCGCCCGCCTCCGTGACCACGATCGCGTTCGCCGCCATGTCCCACAGCGACAGCTCCGGTTCGGCGCAGATGTCCACCGAGCCCTCGGCGACCATCATGTACGGCCAGAAGTCCCCGTAGCCGCGCGTGCGCCACACCGCCCGGCTCAGGTCGAGCAGCCCGTTCAGGCGGCCCTGCTCCTCCCAGCCGGTGAGCGAGGAGTACGCGAACGAGGCGTCCGCCATGCGCCGTACGCCCGAGACCCGCAGCCGGCTCGCCGAGGTGAGGCTGCGCCCGGTGAAGGCGCCGTGCCCGTACGCCGCCCACCAGCGGCGGTTCAAAGCCGGTGCCGAGACGACGCCGACCACCGGGTGCCACGTGCCCTGCTCGCCCTCGCGTCCGGGGAACAGCTCCATGAGCGAGATGAGGGTCGCCCAGACCGGCACCCCGCGCACGTAGTTCTTCGTCCCGTCGATCGGGTCGATGACCCAGCGGCGCGGGCCGGTGCCGCGCAGCCCGTACTCCTCGCCGAGGATCGCGTCGCGCGGCCTGGCCCGCTGGAGCTGGGAGCGGATCAGCTCCTCGGCCGCCTTGTCCGCCTCGGTCACGGGCGTCAGGTCGGGTTTCGTCTCGACCTTCAGATCCAGCGCCTTGAAGCGCTCCATCGTGGTGGCGTCGGCCGCGTCGGCCAGGACGTGAGCGAGGCGCAGATCATCGTGGTAGTCGGCCATGGCCGAACAGTATCCACGCGCCCGCCGCGTGATCCAGTCGCGGTCGACCGGCCGCGCGGCCCGCCCTCAGTGCGCCGAGCCCGAGAGCTGGAGGCCGATGACACCCGCGATGACGAGGCCGATCGAGACGATCTTGAGCACCGAGACGAGGTCGTCCATGAAGACCATGCCGTAGATCGCGGTGCCCGCCGCCCCGATGCCCGTCCAGACCGCGTACGCCGGGCCCACGTCGAGCTTCTTCAGCGAGAGCGTCAGCAGGCCGAAGCTGCCGAGCGCGAAGCTGGCGAAGGCGATGGTCGGCCACAGCCGGGTGAAGCCGTGGGAGAGCTTCAGGCAGATCGCGAAGCCCGTCTCCAGCAGCCCGGCCACGACGACCAGCAGCCACGCCATGTGGTCTCTCCTTCACGCTCGTACGGACCCGCCCGCGCACCGCCGCCGACAGCGACACCGCACCCGGACCTGCCCCGGTCCGCCCTGCGCGGACCCGCCCGAGCTTATGCCTTTGCCTTCCCTTGGGAGACGCAATCCCCCTTCCCCCGCGCAGGCCACGCCACACCTGGCGCCCGCTCAGTCCCCCTCGTGGCGCTCCCGCGTGGACAGCAGCCGCCGCAGCGAGGCGAGGCGCTCGGGCCCCGCGTGGCCCGCGGCGACCCAGGCGTCGAGCGCGCACTCCGGCTCGTCGTGCGAGCAGCCGCGCGGACACTCCTCCGTCCCCGGTACGAGATCGGGGAAGGCGAGCACGACACGCGAGGGATCGACGTGCGCGAGCCCGAAGGACCGCACGCCCGGCGTGTCGACGACCCAGCCGCCGGCCCCGTCGAGCGGCAGCGCGAGCGCCGACGTCGTCGTGTGCCTGCCGCGCCCGGTGACCGCGTTGACGTGCCCGGTGGTGCGGCGCTGATCCTCCGGCACCAGCGCGTTGACCAGCGTCGTCTTGCCGACGCCCGAGTGCCCGACGAACGCCGTGATCTTCCCGTCGAGCAGCTCCCGCACCCGCCCGGCCGCCTCGCCGTCGTACAGCTCCTCGCGGCTCGTCACGACGTACGGGACGCCGAGCGGCGTGTACGTCTCCAACAGCCGGTCGGGGGAGGCGAGATCGGACTTGGTGAGGACGAGCAGCGGGCTCAGGCCGCCGTCGTACGCCGCGACGAGGCAGCGGTCGATCATGCGGGGGCGCGGCTCGGGGTCGGCGAGCGCCGTGACGATCGCGAGCTGGTCGGCGTTGGCGACGACGACCCGCTCGTAGGGGTCGTCGTCGTCGGCCGTGCGGCGCAGCACCGAGCGGCGCTCCTCGATGCGGACGATCCGGGCGAGGGTGTCCTTCTCACCGGACAGGTCGCCGACGAGCGCGACGCGGTCGCCGACCACGGCGGCCTTGCGGCCCAGCTCACGGGCCTTCATCGCGACGATCCTGCGCCCCTCGACGAGGCACGTGAGCCGCCCCCGGTCGACGGTGAGGACCATGCCGGAGGAGGCGTCCTCGTGCTTGGGCCTGATGTGGGTACGGGGGCGGCTGCCCCGGCGCCCGGGGCGGACGCGGACGTCGTCCTCGTCGGGGTTCTTTCCGTAGCGGCGCATCGCTGAGGTCCCGTCAGTTCCCGAGCATCCCGGCCCACAGCTCCGGGAAGTCGGGCAGCGTCTTCGCCGTCGTCGCGACGTTCTCGATCTCCACCCCGGGCACAACGAGCCCCAGGACCGCCCCCGCCGTGGCCATGCGGTGGTCCTCGTACGTGTGGAAGACGCCGTCGCGCAGCGGGCGCGGGCGGATGTGGAGGCCGTCGGCGGTCTCGGTGACGTCGCCGCCGAGCTCGTTGATCTCCTTGGTGAGCGCGGCGAGCCGGTCCGTCTCGTGGAGGCGCAGGTGCGCGACGCCGCGCAGCGTCGAGGGGGAGTCGGCGAGCGCCGCGACGGCCGCGATGCCGGGGGTCAGCTCGCCGACCTCGCCGAGGTCGACGTCGATGCCGTGGACGCGGCCCGTGCCGGTGAGCGTGAGGCCCGCCTCGCTCAGCTCGCAGGTGCCGCCCATCTCGGTGAAGATCTCGCGCAGCCGGTCGCCCGGCTGCGTGGTGCGCGCCGGCCAGTCCGGGATCGTCACGGTGCCGCCCGTGACGAGCGCGGCGGCGAGGAAGGGCTGCGCGTTGGAGAGGTCGGGCTCGATCGTGAGATCGCGGCCGAGCAGCGCGCCCGGCGTCACCCGCCACACGTTCGGCTCGCCACCGGTCTCCGGCTCGTCGACCTGCGCGCCGACCGCGCGCAGCATGTCCACGGTCATCCGGATGTGGGGGAGCGAGGGCAGCGTCCGGCCCGTGTGCCGCAGCTCGACGCCCTGGTTGAAGGACGGCGCCGAGAGCAGCAGCGCGCTGATGAACTGCGAGGAGCTGGAGGCGTCCACCTCGACCTTGCCGCCGTCGAGCGCGCCGCTGCCGAAGACCGTGAGCGGCAGCGCGCCCCGGTCGCCGTCGTCGATACGGGCGCCGAGCGCGCGCAGCGCGTCGATCACGCCGTGCAGCGGGCGCTCGTACGAACGCGGGTCGCCGTCGAAGCGGATCGCGCCCTCGGCGAGCGTCGCGACGGGCGGCAGGAAGCGCATGACCGTGCCCGCGTTGCCGACGTCGACGGTCGCGGGGCCGCGCAGCCCGGCGGGGATGACGCGCCACGCCTCGCCCGCGCCGGTGACCCCGCAGGACTCCGAGGAGACCGTCTCCTCGATGCCGACGCCCATCGTGCGCAGCGCGCTCGCCATCAGGAGGGTGTCGCGCGAGCGCAGCGGGCGGCGCAGCCAGCCCGGCTCGGCGGCGAGCGCGGCGAGCACGAGCGCCCGGTTGGTGATCGATTTGGAGCCGGGCACCCGCACGGTCGCGCGAACGGGCCCCTCCGCGTGCGGCGCGGGCCAGAGGTCGGTCAGTGCAGGCGTCTCGGTCATGACCCTCACTCTAGTCGCTCAGGGTGATCCACGATCCTGTCCAAATGCGCCGAAACCAGTCCGAAACAGGGGTGTGGTAGGCGGGACGGGCGTGGCCCGAGGGGGCTGTTTCACCCGCACGAGGGGCCCGCGCACGCCGGTGGACACGCACCGGCGCGTACGACCCCGGGGACCTGCCGCGAGGGACTCACAGCCCGAGCAGCCACCGCCCGCCCGCGACGAGCGAGCCGAGCGAGACGGCGAAGAAGAGCAGCAGCCACAGCCCGGCGGGCACGTGCGTCAGCCGCGCGAGCTGGTCCGGGTCGGAGTCGTACGCGCCCTCGCGGCGCCGCTTGCCCCGGAGCTCGAAGACCGGGCGCACCCCGCCGAGCAGCAGGAACCACACCGCCGTATAAGCGAAGAAGGACTGCGCCTGCGGCCCGGTGAGCCAGGAGACGAGCACGAAGGCGGCGCCCGTGACGAGCACCGTGAATATCCCGTACGCGTTGCGGACCATGATCAGCAGGAGCAGGAGGAGCGCCGTCGCCGCCCACAGTAGGAGCGTGATGTGGTGCGCGGCGAGCAGCCAGGCGCCGCCGAGACCGAGGAGCGAGGGCGCGACGTATCCGGCCGCCGCGGTGAGGATCATGCCGGGTCCGGTCGGCTTGCCGCGGCTCACGGTGAGGCCGGAGGTGTCCGAATGCAGCCGGATGCCCTCCAGGCGCCGCCCGGTCAGGAGCGCGAGGAGGCCGTGCCCGCCCTCGTGCGCGATCGTCACGGCGTTCCGCGTCAGGTGCCACAGCGGGCGCGGCCCGACGAAGAGGAGGGCGAGCAGCAGCGCGACGAGGACGACCCAGCGCTCGGGGGACGGCTGGCTGCCGAAGACGCGGTGCCAGAGCCCGGGGATGTCGGTGGGGTGCATGGGGCGAAGGCTCCTCGGGTCGGGGGTGGACGTGGCAGGCTGAAGGTCATGTGTGGACGGTATGCGGCCTCTCGTGCCCCCGAGGATCTCGTCTCGCTCTTCGGCGTGGAGAAGTGGGAGCCGAGCGAGACCCTGGCCCCCGACTGGAACGTGGCCCCGACGAAGCTCGTCCCCGCGGTCCTCGAACGGCCGCTCAAGGGACAGGACGCGGGGGACGGGCGGCCGGTTCGCCAGCTCCGCCCGCTCAAGTGGGGCCTCGTGCCCTCCTGGTCCAAGTCACCCGAGGGCGCCGCGCGGATGATCAACGCGCGCGCCGAGACGGTCCACGAGAAGCCCTCCTACCGCCGCGCCTTCGCCGCCCGCCGCTGCCTGCTCCCCGCCGACGGCTACTACGAGTGGGTCACGGGCAAGGACGAGCGGCGCCTGGAGGAGGAGGGCCGCCGCAAACGCCCCCGCAAGCAGCCCTACTTCGTCACCCCGGCCGACGGCTCCGTCTTCGCGATGGCCGGGCTGTACGAGTTCTGGCGGGACCGCACGCTCCCCGACGACCACCCGCAGGCCTGGTGGGCCACGTGCACGGTCCTCACGACGGAGGCCGAGACGGCCCCGCTCGCCCTCGCCCCTGAGGAGGGCCCCCGTTCCCTCGCCGACATCCACCCGCGCATGCCCCTCATGCTCACCCCCGACCGCTGGGACGCCTGGCTCGACCCCGCGAACACGGCCCCCGAGCACCTCCTCACCCCACCCCCCGAGGGCCTGATGCGCGCCTACCCGGTCAGCACGGAGGTGAGCAACGTCCGCAACAACGGCCCCGAACTGGAGAAGGAACTGGCGGCCCCGGAGGAGGAGACGCTGTTCTGAGGCCACTTACCTCTCGCCCGCGCTGAACCAGCCGCCCGCACCAAATCACCAGCCCCTCCGGCGCTTGAGGAGCCGGGTGTGGGGCGGAGCCCCACGACACAATGCGCAACGTGACAACTGACCTGGTGGCCACCCCGCAGGGTCCGGCCCGCATCCATTGGCACCCCGCGGCGAAGCCGCGCACCGTTCTCGCCCTCGGCCACGGCGCCGGCGGCGGCGTCGAGGCCCGCGACCTCGCCGCCCTGGCGGCCTCGCTCCCGTCCCGCGGAGTGACGGTCGCCCTGGTCGAACAACCCTGGCGCGTGGCCGGCAAGAGGCTCGCCCCCGCCCCCCGCACCCTGGACGCCGCCTTCACCGCCCTGTGGCCCGCGCTCGCCGCCCCCGGCCTCCCCGTCGTCGCGGGCGGCCGCTCCGCCGGGGCCCGCGTCGCGTGCCGTACCGCCGGGGGCCTGGGCGCCGCCGCGGTGCTCGCCCTCTCCTTCCCCCTGCACCCGCCGGGGAAGCCGGAGAAGAGCCGCGCCGCCGAACTGCTCGGCACCGGGCTGCCCACGCTCGTCGTGCAGGGCGGCAACGACCCCTTCGGCAGGCCCGCCGAGTTCCCTCCCGGCCCCTACGACCTCGCCGAGGTTCCGTACGGGGACCACTCCTTCCACGTGCCGAGGAAGGCCCCGCTCGCTCAGGACGAGGCGGTGAGTCTGCTCACAGTGGCGGTAGGGGACTGGCTGCGCGCGCGGGGCTGAGCGGGGCGCGGGAATGCGCCGCGCCGCCCTGGTGTTGTGTCAGCCGTACCGGAACCTCCGGCGTACGAAAGGAAGAGGCCCCGCATGGGAGCGACGATCTGCCCCAGCCGCAGCGGCAACGGACTGGACTGGTCCGTTCTGCACGCGGCCCGCACCACCCGGAACGGCGGCGTGGCCGGAGTCGACCGGAAGGCCCCGGAGGCCACCGGTCGTCTATTCTCCGAGGCGGGCGCCCGCACCTTCGCGGACGCCGGCACGGTGTCGGAGGAGGTGGGTCGGGTCACTGGGACCGACGCGGGAGAGGACGAGGCGGGGACGCGTTCCGAGGAGAGCGCGGCCGAACGCAGCGCCCGCTTCGAGCGGGACGCCCTCACGTACCTCGACCAGATGTACTCGGCCGCGCTGCGCATGACGCGCAACCCGGCCGACGCCGAGGACCTGGTGCAGGAGACCTACGCGAAGGCGTACGGCTCCTTCCACCAGTTCCGTGAAGGCACCAATCTCAAGGCGTGGCTGTACCGGATTCTCACGAACACGTTCATCAACTCGTACCGCAAGAAGCAGCGCGAACCCCAGCGCAGCGCGGCCGAGGAGATCGAGGACTGGCAGCTCGCGCGTGCCGAGTCGCACATGTCCACGGGTCTGCGCTCCGCGGAGTCGCAGGCGCTGGACCATCTGCCGGACTCGGACGTCAAGTCCGCGCTCCAGGCGATCCCCGAGGAGTTCCGCATCGCGGTCTATCTCGCGGACGTCGAGGGCTTTGCCTACAAGGAGATCGCGGACATCATGGGGACACCCATCGGTACGGTGATGTCCCGGCTGCACCGCGGTCGCCGCCAGCTGCGCGGCATGCTGGAGGACTACGCCCGCGAGCGCGGGCTCGTCCCCGCGGGCGCGGGTGGGTCGGACGAGGCGAAAGGCTCGGGCTCATGAGCTGCGGAGAGCCGCACGAGACGGATTGCAGCGAGGTCCTCGACCACCTGTACGAGGTCCTGGACCATGAGCTGCCGGACGCCGAGTGCGTCAAGTACGAGGACCACTTCCAGGAGTGCAATCCCTGCCTGGAGAAGTACGGCCTGGAGCAGGCGGTGAAGAAGCTCGTCAAGCGCTGCTGCGGGCAGGACGACGTCCCCTCCGACCTGCGCGCCAAGGTGATGGGGCGGATC
Source organism: Streptomyces sp. NPDC088923 (assembly GCF_044749745.1). Classification (NCBI taxonomy): domain Bacteria; kingdom Bacillati; phylum Actinomycetota; class Actinomycetes; order Kitasatosporales; family Streptomycetaceae; genus Streptomyces; species Streptomyces sp. NPDC088923. Next base: position 463,144 of record NZ_JBIVIO010000002.1, read on the forward strand.
GAGCTGATCCGCTCCGGCCAGGCGGTGCCCGACGACGACATCTCGCTGCCAGGCGCGGTGGAGAGCGCCGTACGGGAGAGCTGAGCGCCCGCCCGCACGTGCCCGGAGGCCGCGTCCCGCAGGGGGCGCGGCCTCCGGCGTGCCCGCCTCATCACCGTACGTACCTTCCTTCACCCGTACGAGGGACACGGGCCCCCGTGCCCCGGCCCGGGGGCCAGGTCTGGATGCGTCCGGACGGGGTAACCCATGGGTAATGAGCGGGCGCCCGGAGGTCCGTGGTTGGATGCGAGAGCGGGAGCCGGGGCTGTGACGCGCCCGGCTCGCCCGGCGTCGGCGCGGCCACCAGGCGCGTGCGGCGGGACAGCGGGCCGCGGCCCCTCCATCGACGGCAGCGGGGATGCAGGCGGGAATCGTGAGGATCTTCGGCAAGGGACGGCACCGGCCCTCCGCCTCCTGGCGGCAGGCCACCGATCGCGCGTTCACCCTCATCGGCGACGGCAGGTACGAGGACGCGGGGGCGCTGCTCACGCGCGCCGCGGACCTGGAGCCGTGGCTCTCCGAGTCCTGGTTCAACCTCGCCCTGCTCCACAAGTTCCGCCACGACTGGGAGGCCGCGCGCACCACCGGACTGCGTGCCGTGGCCCTGCTCGACCGCTCGGCCGGGGCTCCCGACTGGTGGAACGTGGGCATCGCGGCGACCGCGCTCCAGGACTGGCCGCTCGCCCGGCGGGCCTGGCAGGCGTACGGGCTGCGGCTCCCCGACAGCACGGCGCCCGCCGAGCCGCCCACCGGGATGGCCCTCGGCAGCGCCGCCGTGCGCCTCTCGCCCGAGGGCGAGGCGGAGGTGGTGTGGGGCAGGCGCGTCGATCCCGCCCGCATCGAGGTCCTCTCCGTTCCGCTGCCGTCCTCCGGGCGGCGCTGGGGCGAGGTCGTCCTGCACGACGGGGTGCCGCACGGGGAGCGGATCACGCCCGAGGGACGGTCCTTCCCCGTCTTCGACGAGATCGAGCTGTGGGCGCCCTCGCCCGTGCCGACGTGGGTCGTGCTGCTCGACGCGGCCACCGAGGACGACCGCGACGCCCTGGAGAAGCTCGCCTCGGACGCGGGGTACGCGGCGGAGGACTGGACCTCGTCGGTGCGGCTGCTCTGCCGGAGCTGCTCCGAGAGCCGGATGGAGAGCGACGCGGGGGACGGGGAGCGGGCCGACCCGCACGACCACAGCGAGCCCGGCTCGCCGGGGCCGCTCGGGCACGCGACCGCCGGAGGGCGGTGGGTGACGGAGCGCGAGTGCGGGCTGGCCGCGCCGGCGGATCTGGTGCGGGGGATTCTTGATACGTGGGTGGCCGATCGGCCGGAGGCGAGGGGCTGGCGGGACCTGGAGGAGGTCTGCTGAGCCTCTGGCGGGCGGGCCTCGTGGGGCTCAGGTGGATTCGGGGTCCCTGTAGGGTGGATCGGCACATCCTGCTGGTCGGTTGGCCGGCTCCCTGAAAGGACACTCCGGAGAAGATGGCGCAGCAGACGACCGGCCTCCCCGTCGATGACGAGGGTTACGTGATCGACACGGCCGACACCGAGGAGCGGGAGAGCGCCTACCGGGAGCGCGGTGAGGCGCTGCCGATCACCGTCGTCGGGAATCCCGTGCTGCACAAGGAGTGCGCGGACGTCACCGAGTTCGGGCCCGAGCTGGCCAAGCTCGTGGACGACATGTTCGCGAGCCAGCGCGCGGCCGAGGGCGTGGGGCTCGCCGCCAACCAGGTCGGTGTGGGCCTCAAGGTCTTCGTCTACGACTGCCAGGACGACCAGGGCGTACGGCACGTCGGCGTCGTGTGCAACCCGAAGCTGCGCGACCTGCCCGCCGAACTGCGTACCCTCGACGACTCCAACGAGGGCTGCCTCTCCGTCCCCGGCGCCTACGCGGCGACCCCGAGGACCGAGTACGCCGAGGTCACCGGTCAGGACGAGCACGGCAATGCGATCAAGGTGCGCGGCACCGGGTACTTCGCGCGCTGCCTCCAGCACGAGACCGACCATCTCTACGGCTACCTCTACCTGGACCGCCTCTCCAAGCGGGACCGCAAGGACGCCCTGAAGCAGATGGCCGAGGGCACTCCGCGCTACGCCACCGTCCCCAACGACTGAGAGCCGCGGCCCGACGACCCAGCGCCGCACCTCTGCCCACGGCTGCGCTCCCTGCGCACCCGTGCGCCCGCGTGTGCGCCCGGCGGTTGCGCCAGGTGCGCGGCGCGACCCCAGGCGTCTCCCGTCGCCCGTCCGCCTCAGGACGGGCGGTGCGGCATATTCCAGCGCTATATGACGACCTTAGATGATCGGATTCCGGACAAAAACGGGCCGGTTGTCGGCACACCTGAGCGATTCCTCGACGATATCCATTCCCTTCCCGCCACTCCATAGGGCTGAATGGAATGCGCTGTCGATTTGTGACGCGGCGCCCGCCGGGAGACGGGGACCTGGTGTGCGCGCGTCCGACTCCCGAAAGGGGTTCGCTCGTGCCTGCTTTCTCCACCCGGGCCACCGCCGCCCGGCCGGTGCTCGTGCCGCCCGCGCTGCAACTCCCGGTAGTCGAAAGGGATTTCACCCGTCGACTGCACAATTATTGGCCAAAGCTTCAGGTGAAGTCGAAGCTGTGGCTCCAGGAGAAACGGCTCATGGCCCCCGCGGCCGCCGAGGCCCTCGCCGACGAGCTGCGCTACACCGACCTCGTCGCCGGCTACTACCTCGGCGCCACGGACGCGATGCTCGGCGCCATCGCCGACTTCAGCAGCTGGTTCTTCGCCTGGGACGACCGGCACGACCGGGACGTCGCCCACGCCCGTACCGCCTCCTGGCGCGCCCTGTGCGCGGACCTGCACGCCGCGCTCGGCGACCCCGGCGCCCATCTGCACCACGAGGAGCCGCTGGTGGCGGCCTTCGCCGACTGCCTGCTGCGGATGGGCGAGCCCATGCCCCCCACGTGGCGCGCCCGCTTCGCCCGCCACATGGGCCCCGTCATCGACGCCTACGACCAGGAGTTCCGCAACCGCCTGAGCCGTACCGTCCCGACCGTCGCCGCGTACCTGGAGCTGCGGCGCCTCACCTTCGCCCACGAACTCTGGCTCGACCTCCTCGAAGCCGTCGCCGGCGGCGAACTCCCCGCCTCCGTGCGGGAAAGCAGCGCGTACCGCACCGCCGGGCTCGCCTGCCAGGACTTCGCCGCCTGGTACAACGACCTCTGCTCGCTGCCGAAGGAAATAGCGGGGGACGAGCTGCACAACCTCGGGATAAGCCTCATCAGGCACGAGGGAATGGAACTCGCGGAAGCCGTGTCCGTCGTGCGCGAGAAAGTCGCGGGACGCGTCACCGCATTCCTCGACGCCGAAAAGGAATTGCGCGCACTCGCCGATTCCCTCACCGAATCCGAAGCCGAATCCGAAGCCGAAATCGAAGCCGACGGTGAAGGCGATGCTGAAGGCGGCGAAACGGAGCGGGAACGGACGCGAGCCGTTCTGCTGTCCTGCACCGACAACATGCGGAACTGGTTTCCGTCCGTCTACTGGTTCCACCACGAATCCGGGCGCTATCGCGTGGAGCAATGGGAGGACCCCGCGTGCCCCCCGTATCTCCAGGAGAGCGCACCGGCGCGCACTACCCCCGCCGTGCGCCCCGCCGAGACCCCCCGGGTCGGCCGCCAGCGCGGCCCGCACGAAGAGGAGGGCACCGTATGAGCCCGCGTACGCCCCCCACCGCGCCCCCCGAGGGCACCCCGCGCCCGGCGCCGCTCGCCGCCGGAGCCCTCCCGCTCCTCGGCCACGCCCCCGCCCTCGCCCGCGGCCCGCTCCCCTTCCTCGAAGGGCTCCGCGCGCACGGCGAGGTCGTACGGATCGCGCTCGGCCCCAAGCAGGTCCTCGCCGTCTGCGCCCCCGACCTCGTCGGCACCCTCCTGACCCGCCCCGAGTTCACCGTCGGCGGACCGCTCTGGGACACCCTGGAGATCCTGCTCGGCAAGGGGGTGGCGACGAGCAACGGCCCCCGCCACCGCCGCCAGCGCCGCACCATCCAGCCCGCCTTCCGCCCCGAGCGGATCGCCTCCTACGCGCGCGTCATGACCGAGGAGGCGGTACGGACCGCGGGATCGTGGCGGGACGGGGAGATCACCGACGTCGGCGCGGAGATGTTCCGTACCGGCGTCCGGATCGTCTCCCGCTCCCTCCTGGAGGTCGACGCGAGCGGCACCGAACTCGCCGACCGGATCGCGCACGCCCTGCACACCGTCTTCGGCGGCCTCTATCAGCGGATGATCCTCTCCTTCGGGCCACTGCACCGCCTGCCGACCCCCGCCAACCGCCGCTTCAACGCGGCCCTCGCGGAACTGCACGCTCTCGTCCGGCAGTTGGTGAGCGAGGCGCGCGCGAAGGATTCCGGCGAGGCCGTGCCCGAGGACGACCTGCTCTCCGTACTGCTTCACGCCACCGATGAGAACGGCGCCCCGCTGCCCGACGAGGAGATTCACGACAACGTGGTATCCCTTGTCGTCGCGGCGGCCGAGAATGTCGCGGCGACACTCGCCTGGACCTTTCACCTCCTCGCCCAGCACCCCGAGTGGGAACACACTTTGCGCGCGGAGGTGGAATCGGTCGCGCCGGACCGTCCCGTCGATTTCGAGGATCTTCCGAAACTCGCCCTCACCCGGAATCTCGTGAGCGAATCCATGCGGATACGCCCGGCGGCATGGATATTCACCCGCAGGGCCGCGAGCGACACCGAACTCGGCGGCTATCGCGTCCCCGCGGGAACCGACGTGCTCTACAGCCCCTGGGCACTCCAGCACGACGCGAGGTCCTTCCCCGAGCCGCACCGCTTCGACCCCGACCGCTGGCTCCCCGAACGCGCCGCCGAGATTCCCCGGCACGCCTTCATCCCCTTCGGCATCGGCAACCGCAAATGCCCCGGCGACATCTACAGCCTCACCGAACTCGCCCTCGTCCTCGCCAACACGGTCCGGGACTGGCACGTCGAAACCGTCCCCGGGCGCACCGACCCGCGCCCCCGCATCGGCATCACGCTCCAGCCCCGCGCCACGGTGCTCCGCGTCCGGCGCGCCTGAGACCCCGGGCACGCCGAAGGGGCCGGGTCCCGTACGGAACCCGGCCCCCTCGGGGAGACCAGCGCCTACACCGCGTACGCCCTAGAAGTCGTCGTCGAAGGAGACCGAACCCTCGACCGCGACCTGGTAGGCGGACGGCCGCCGCTCGAAGAAGTTCGTCAGCTCCTGCACACCCTGGAGCTCCATGAAGGAGAAGGGGTTGCTGGAGCCGTACACCGGCGAGAAGCCGAGGCGCACGAGGCGCTGGTCGGCGACGCACTGCAGGTACTCGCGCATCGACTCGGTGTTCATGCCGGGCAGGCCGTCACCGCACAGATCGCGCGCGAACTGGAGTTCCGCGTCGACCGCCCCGGCGAGCATCTCCTTGACCTCGGCCTCCAGCTTGTCGTCGAACAGCTCCGGCTCCTCCTTGCGGACCGTGTCGACGACGTCGAAGGCGAAGCTCATGTGCATCGTCTCGTCGCGGAAGACCCAGTTGGTGCCCGTCGCGAGGCCGTGCAGCAGGCCGCGCGAGCGGAACCAGTACACGTAGGCGAAGGCGCCGTAGAAGAAGAGGCCCTCGATGCACGCCGCGAAGCAGATCAGGTTGAGCAGGAACCGCCGCCGGTCGGACCGCGACTCCAGGCGGTCGATCTTCTCGACCTCGTCGATCCACTTGAAGCAGAACTCGGCCTTCGCGCGGATGGACGGGATGTTCTCCACGGCGGCGAAGGCGGCCGCGCGGTCGTCCGGGTCGGGCAGGTACGTGTCGAGCAGCGTCAGGTAGAACTGCACGTGCACGGCCTCCTCGAAGAGCTGCCGGCTCAGGTAGAGCCGCGCCTCCGGGGAGTTGATGTGCTTGTACAGCGTCAGCACCAGGTTGTTCGAGACGATCGAGTCGCCCGTCGCGAAGAACGCGACGAGACGGCCGATGAGGTGCTGCTCGCCGGGCGTGAGCTTCGCGAGGTCGGAGACGTCCGAGTGGAGGTCGACCTCCTCGACGGTCCACGTGTTCTTGATCGCGTCCCGGTAGCGCTCGTAGAAGTCCGGGTAGCGCATGGGGCGCAGGGTCAGCTCGAAGCCCGGGTCCAGCAGGTTCTGGTTGCGCTTCTTCTGCTCGGGAAGGGTGGATTCGGACATTACTGGCAGGCCTCGCAGGACTCGGGGTTCTCCAGGGAGCAGGCGATCGCCTCGGCGTCCGCGACGCTCGGCGCGGCGGGCTTGGCCTGCTCCGGGATGGGTGCGGCCTCGGCGGCCGAGGAACCGGCCGCGCGGGCGATGCGCGTCGCGGGACGCGAGCGCAGGTAGTACGTCGTCTTCAGGCCCTTGTTCCAGGCGTGCGCGTACATCGAGGAGAGCTTGCCGATCGTCGGCGTCTCCATGAACAGGTTGAGCGACTGGCTCTGGTCGAGGAAGGCGGTGCGCTCGGCGGCCATGTCGATGAGGCCGCGCTGCGGCAGCTCCCACGCCGTGCGGTACAGCGCCCGGACCTCCTCGGGAATCCAGTTGAAGCCCTGGACCGAGCCGTTCGCCTCGCGCAGCGCCTCACGGGTGCGCGCGTCCCACACGCCGAGCTTCTTCAGGTCCTCGACGAGGTAGCCGTTGACCTGGAGGAACTCACCGCTGAGCGTCTCGCGCTTGAAGAGGTTGGAGACCTGCGGCTCGACGCACTCGTAGGCGCCGGCGATCGAGGCGATCGTCGCGGTCGGCGCGATCGCGAGGAGCAGCGAGTTGCGCATGCCGCTCTCGGCGATACGGGCGCGCAGCGCCTCCCACCGCTCCGGCCAGGTCCGCTCCACGTCGTAGTGGTCGGGGTGCAGGACACCGCGCGCGGTCCGGGTCTTCTCCCAGGCGGGGACCGGGCCGTGCTTCTCGGCGAGGTCGGCGGAGGCCTCGTAGGCGGCGAGCATGATGCGCTCGGCGATCCGGGTGGAGACCGCCTTCGCCTCGGCCGAGTCGAAGGGCAGCCGCAGCTTGAAGAAGACGTCCTGGAGGCCCATCGCGCCCAGGCCCACCGGGCGCCAGCGGGCGTTGGAGGCGGCGGACTGCTCGGTCGGGTAGAAGTTGATGTCCACGACGCGGTCGAGGAAGGTGACGGCCGTGCGGACGGTCTCGTCCAGGCGCTCCCAGTCGATCGCGCCGTTCTCGACGAACGCGCCGAGGTTGATCGAGCCGAGGTTGCACACGGCGGTCTCGCCGTCGTCGGTGACCTCGATGATCTCGGTGCACAGGTTCGAGGAGTGGACGACGCTGCCGGGCTCGGCGGTCTGGTTCGCGGTGCGGTTGGAGTGGTCCTTGAAGGTCATCCAGCCCTGGCCGGTCTGCGCGAGGGTACGCATCATGCGGCCGTACAGCTCGCGCGCCGGGATCGTCTTGCGGGCCAGGCCCTTCGCCTCGGCGGCGCGGTACGCGGCCTCGAACTCCTCGCCCCACAGGTCGGTCAGCTCGGGCACGTCGGCCGGCGAGAAGAGCGACCACTCGGCGTCGGCGGCGACGCGGCGCATGAACTCGTCGGGAATCCAGTGCGCGAGGTTGAGGTGGTGGGTGCGGCGCTGGTCCTCGCCCGTGTTGTCGCGCAGCTCCAGGAACTCCTCGATGTCCGAGTGCCACGTCTCCAGGTAGACGGCGGCGGCGCCCTTGCGGCGCCCGCCCTGGTTGACGGCGGCGACGGAGGAGTCGAGCGTCTTGAGGAAGGGGACGATGCCGTTCGAGTGCCCGTTGGTGCCCCGGATCAGCGAACCGCGCGAGCGGATGCGGGAGTACGCGATGCCGATGCCGCCCGCGTGCTTGGAGAGCCGGGCGACCTGGAGGTAGCGCTCGTAGATCGAGTCCAGCTCGTCCTTCGGCGAGTCCAGGAGGTAGCACGAGGACATCTGCGGGTGCCGCGTACCGGAGTTGAAGAGCGTCGGCGAGGAGGGCAGGTAGTCCAGGCGGCTCATGAGCCGGTACAGGCTCGCGACCTCGTCGACGGCCGGGAGGCTGTCGTCGGCGGCGAGCCCCGCGGCGACGCGCAGCAGGAAGTACTGCGGGGTCTCGACGACCTTGCGCGTGATCGGGTGCCGCAGCAGGTAGCGGCTGTAGAGGGTGCGCAGGCCGAAGTAGCCGAAGCGGTCGTCGCCCTCGGTGTCGACGAGCGCGTCCAGGCGGGCGGCGTGCGCGGCGACGAACTCCGCGGTGCGGTCGCCGATCAGGCCCTCGCGGTGGCCCACGGCGACGGAGGCCGCGAAGCCGCTCGCGCCCTGCCCGGCGGCCTCCTCGGTGATCGCGAGGGCCAGCAGACGGGCCGCGAGCCGGGAGTAGGCGGGGTCCTCGGAGATGAGCCCGGCGGCGGCCTCGGTGGCCAGCTCGCGCAGCTCCGCCTCGTCGGCGTGGGCGCTGCGGCCGCGCAGGGCGGCGGCGGCGACCCGGCCGGGGTCGGTGTCGGGGAGATCGGCGGTGAGTTCCGTGAGGGTCCGCAACAGGGCGGTCCCGGGAAGGTCCTGCTCGGCCGCGACCGATGAGGCGGGATCTGCTGGCGCGATGGTCACTGGGGTGGCTCTCCCTCGCTCGCTGGGGGCCTCGGGTGCGGGGCGGCGACGGGACGACGGCAGCGCTTTCGGGCACACCGCGTCACGTCCCCGGCCCTTTCCGCGGGGCCCGGACGTCTGGCGCCGTGCCCGGGCGGGGCGGCGGCGCGCTTTCGGCAGGTCATCGGACTCGCAACACGCCACGGGGCGCGTCGCACACCGTTGCGGGACAGTCCCGGACTCGCACCGGATTCCCCTGCCGACAGCGAGGAAGAGCATACATCTGGGGGGCGGGCGGGAAAGGAGGCCCCAGATGTTGTGTCGGGGGTGGGGACTGTTACGTGCGGGTCAACGGTTGTGGGGTGCCGACAAGGTCCCCTGTGCCCGGTGGGGTGACGGGGGGCGGTGGGGGCGGCGACGTCGATCGTATGGCTTGAGGGGACCCCACAAGCGGGGTCGTACGGAGTTTTTACCGGGGGGAGCGGGGCGCGCGCGTGTTCGCATTCCGGTCGCTGTAAGTGAGGACATGTCAAAAAAATCAGCCCCTCCGGCGTTTGAGGAGCGGGGTCCGGGGCGGAGCCCCGCGCGCCGGGGCGGAGCCCCGCGCGGGCCCCGCCCCCGCCGTCAGTGCCCCGCGGTCTCCGGCACAGCCGGCGGCAACTCCTGCTTGACCCCAGGGTCACCCGCGTCCGCCACATAGTCCGACGGCTGGGTCTCGTCCACGCCGTCCGGTGCCTTGAAGGCCCGCAGGACGAAGGTGAGGACGACCGTGACCACGACGTTCAGGACGATCGCCGTCATCCCGATGTACCCGATCTCGCCGAGCCCCGGGATCTCCTTCGAGGAGCCCCCGAAGTGGTCCTGCGTCGGCGAGGACGTCGACCAGGCCGCCCAGGTCCCGTACGCCATCCCGACCGCCCAGCCGGCGAGCAGCGCCCAGCGGTGGAACCACCGTGTGAAGAGCCCGCCGACGAGCGCGGGGAGCGTCTGGAGGATCCAGATGCCGCCGAGCAGCTGGAAGTTGATCGCGACGGTCTTGTCCATGCCGAGCACGAAGATCAGCGCGCCGACCTTCACGAGCAGCGAGACGAGCTTGGAGATCCTCGCCTCCTGCGCCGGGGTCGCGTCCGGCTTCAGGAAGTCCTTGTAGATGTTGCGCGTGAAGAGGTTCGCCGCCGCGATCGACATGATCGCCGCCGGGACGAGTGCGCCGATGCCGATCGCCGCGAAGGCGACCCCGGCGAACCAGTCCGGGAACATGTTCTCGAAGAGCTGCGGGATCGCGAGCTGCCCGTTGCTCACCTTGACGCCGCTCGCGATCGCCATGAAGCCGAGGAGCGCGAGCAGCCCCAGCATGAGCGAGTACAGCGGCAGGATCGTGGTGTTGCGCCGGATCACGTTCCGCTTGCTCGACGACAGCGTCGCCGTCACCGAGTGCGGGTACATGAAGAGCGCGAGCGCCGAGCCGAGCGCGAGTGTCGCGTACCCCCACTGCCCCGCCTCGCCGGGCGCGAGGGCGCCCTTCGGCGCTCCTGTCGCGGGGTTCTTCTGCGAGAGCGCGTCGCCGGCCTTCGCGAAGATGTCGTCGAAGCCACCGAGCTTGATCGGGATGTAGATGATCGCGACCGCGATGACGAGGTAGATCAGCCCGTCCTTGACAAAGGCGATCAGCGCCGGAGCCCGCAGACCCGAGGAGTACGTGTACGCGGCGAGTACGGCGAAAGCGATCAGAAGTGGCAGGTCCTTGACAAACCAGTTCGTGTCGTCGCCGCCGCCCACGCCCATGACGTCCAGGACCGCCTGGATGCCGACGAGTTGCAGCGCGATGTACGGCATCGTGGCGAGGATGCCGGTGAGCGCGACCGCGAGCGAGAGCCCCTTCGAGCCGAAGCGGCCCCGGACGAAGTCCGAGGTCGTCACGTACCCGTGCCGGTGCGAGACCGACCACAGGCGGGGCAGGAAGGTGAAGATGAGCGGGTAGACGAGGATCGTGTACGGCACGGCGTAGAAGCCGGCCGCGCCGCCCGCGTAGATCGCGGCGGGCACCGCCACGAAGGTGTAGGCGGTGTACAGGTCGCCGCCGAGCAGGAACCAGGTCACCCACGTACCGAACGAGCGCCCGCCGAGGCCCCATTCGTCCAGGCTCTCCACGCTGGAGCGACGCCAGCGCGCCGCGAGGAAGCCCATGACGGTGACGACGAGGAAGAAGAAGATGAAGACCGCGAGCGCGATCCCGTTGACGCCGTCCTTCACTTGACCTCACCGCCCCGCGCGGCGCGTCGCACGCGCTGGTCGTGCTGCCACAACTTGTAGGCGAGGAAGGTCAGTCCGCTGGAGATGAAGACCCACAGCATCTGGTACCAGTAGAAGAACGGGATCCCGATGAACGTCGGGTCGATCTTCGCGTACGAACCCACCCACAGCATCGCCACGAAGGGCGCGACGAGACAGAGTCCGACCACGATCCGCAAAGGGGTCACGACCGGCAGCGTCCCGGCACCTCCCCCCGGCTCCGCCGTCGTTCCCGCTTCCCGTGACATGTTCCGGCTCCCCTCGTTCCCCCACGCACCTCGGTGTGCGCGGGCACGCGTCGCCGCACGCGACGCGACGGCGGAAATGTAGGGCAGTTACCGGCCAGGCAACACCCCTGTACCGCATAGCGGACGCGTTCGGGCGCTCGCCCGCGCCCGGGGTGTCCGGGCGTGTGCGCGGGCGGGGGTTTTTGTCCTTCGGGAGGTAACGGGAGTTACGGGCGGCGCAGGTTGGCCACGAACTTGTAACGGTCGCCGCGGTAGACGGAGCGCACCCACTCCACCGGTTCCCCGCGCCCGTCCACCGAGTGCCGCGAGAGCAGCAGCATCGGCAGGCCCACGTCGGTGCCGAGCAGGGACGCCTCGCGCGGGGTCGCGAGCGAGGTCTCGATGGTCTCCTCGGCCTCGGCGAGCCGCACGTCGTAGACCTCGGCGAGCGCCGTGTAGAGAGACGTGTACTTGACGAGGGAGCGGCGCAGCGCGGGGAAGCGCTTGGCCGCCAGGTGCGTCGTCTCGATCGCCATCGGCTCGCCGCTCGCCAGGCGCAGCCGCTCGATGCGCAGCACCCTGCCGCCCGTGTCGATGTCGAGCAGCCCGGCGAGGCGTTCCTCGGCGGTGACGTAGCCGATGTCCAGGAGCTGGGACGTCGGTTCCAGGCCCTGGGCGCGCATGTCCTCGGTGTACGAGGTCAGTTGCAGCGTCTGCGAGACCTTCGGCTTCGCGACGAAGGTGCCCTTGCCCTGGATGCGTTCGAGCCGGCCTTCGACGACGAGTTCCTGGAGCGCCTGGCGCACGGTCGTGCGGGAGGTGTCGAACTCGGCGGCGAGCGCGCGTTCGGGGGGCACCGGGCTGCCCGGGGGCAGGGTGCGGGTCATGTCCTGGAGGTGGCGTTTGAGGTGGTAGTACTTCGGCACCCGGGCGGTGCGCGCGGGTGCCGAAGGGGCCGCGCCGGCCTTGGTCGCGGCGGCCTTGGTGTCCGGGCCGGATCGCGTCCTGCCCCCGTCGGTGCCCATTCTTCGCGCTCGCCTCTCCGGCTCGGCGGCCGTCATGGGGACCGGCCGCTCCTGGGTGCTTGTGGTGCCGTACCGCTTGTGGTGCGGTGGTGTTCGTGCGGTGGTGCTGTTGGCGCCGCCCATCGTGGCACGGCCGCCCGGGCGCAGGGGGCCGGGTCCGTCTGCCCCCGTCCGCCCGCTTGACGCACGGAGTTCAGGTACCGGTCCGATAACGGAGCGGACAGCCCCTCTTATACACCCTTGACACCCCTAAAGGTCTAGGCCAAGCTCCGGGGTACTGGTCTACACCATTAACGACCAGGTCCCAGTCCCGCGAGTGCTGCCGTTCGTGTGCCGTCGCTGTGGGTGGGGGGTTGCTGGAATCCCTGAGGAGGGTGGCGTGAAGCGCAAGCTCATAGCGGCGATCGGCGCTGTCGTGATGATCGGTTCGGTCGCGGCGTGTGGCTCGGACGACGACTCGTCGTCGAACAAGGCGTCGGGCAAGGACGGCTACAAGGGCCAGACCCTGACGGTCTGGGTCATGGACGGCTCGGCGCCCGACCAGTGGCAGAAGGACCTCACGGCGGCCTTCGAGAAGAAGACCAAGGCCAAGGTCAAGTTCGAGATCCAGCAGTGGAACGGCATCCAGCAGAAGCTGACCACCTCGCTCTCGGAGTCGAACCCGCCGGACGTCTTCGAGGTCGGCAACACCCAGACCCCCTCGTACGCCCAGAGCGGCGGCCTGGCGGACCTCGGTGACCTCAAGTCCTCGGTCGGTTCCGACTGGACCGAGTCGATCAACAAGTCGGCGATCGTGGACGGCAAGCAGTACGCCGCTCCGTGGTACGTCGCCAACCGCGTCGTCCTCTACAACAAGAAGATCTGGAAGGACGCGGGGATCACCGACACCCCCAAGACGCGCGACGAGTTCTACAAGGACCTCCAGCAGATCGGCAAGAAGACCAAGGCCGAGCCGATCTACCTGCCGGGCCAGAACTGGTACCACTTCGTCGGCCTCACCATCGGCGAGGGCGCCGAGCTGGTCAAGAAGGACGGCGACAAGTACGTCTCCAACCTGGCCGACCCGAAGGTCACCGCCGCCATGGAGACCTACAAGAAGTTCCAGGCGCTCTCCAAGGCCCCCAAGGACAAGGACGAGGCGACCCCGCAGCAGGGCGAGGTCTTCGCCAAGGGCAAGACCGGCGCCTTCATCGGCATGGGCTGGGAGGCCGGCATCGCCATCAAGGCGAACCCGGCGATCGAGAAGGAGATCGGTTACTTCACGATCCCCGGCGCCACGGCCGACAAGCCCGAGGGCGTCTTCCTCGGCGGCTCGAACCTCGCCGTCGCCGAGGGCAGCAAGAAGCAGGACCTCGCCAAGGAGTTCCTGAAGCTCGCGCTCTCCGACAAGTTCGAGGGCCAGCTCGCCAAGGAAGGCGGGGTCATCCCGAACAAGACCTCCCTGGAGAGCAACCTCGACGGCAACGCCGCAGCCCAGGCCGCCGCGCCCGCCGCCGCCGGCGGTGGCACCACCCCGCTCATCCCCGAGTGGGCCCCGGTCGAGAACGCCCCGAACCCGATCAAGACCTACATGACGGCCGTCCTCAAGGGGAAGTCCCCGGCGGACGCGGCCAAGCAGGTCGAGGGCGAGTTCAACAAGCGCCTCGCGCAGCAGCAGTAAGCAGCACCCCGGCCGGGGGCCGGGCGGAGGACACCGCACGGACGGTGCTCCCCGCCCCGGCCCCCGGCCCCGCCGCGTACGGGTCCAGGCCGTGCCCGGCGCCGCGTACGTACGAGCCCGGGCCCCGAGCGATCCCCGCCGCCCCGCCCCGTACCCGTAGAGCAGGACAGGCCCGTACGAGCAGCACGGCCCCCAGGAGCGGGCGCGCGGGCGGCAGGCCCAGAAAGCGAAGGCGAGCATGACAGTGGAGACCCCACTCCCGGGCACGGTCCCGGGGACGGCCCAGGGGAAGACCGGGGGCGGACCCGGTTCCCCCGCGGCCGGAGCGGCGAAGACCGCGCGGCGCAGAGCCCTGACCCCGTACCTCCTGCTGCTGCCCGCCGTCCTCGCGACGCTGGTGCTGCTCGGCTGGCCGCTGGTCAAGAACCTGATCCTGTCCTTCCAGAACCTCAACATGCGCCAGTTCATCCAGCGCGTGACCGAGTGGAACGGCTTCTCGAACTACCAGGACGTCCTCGGCGGCTCGGAGTTCTGGCGCGTCACCCTGCGCTCGGTGCTCTTCACCGGCGTCAACGTCATCCTGATCATGGCGCTCGGCTCGCTCATCGGGCTGCTCCTCGCGCGCCTCGGCCGCCGGATGCGCGTCTTCCTCCTCATCGGCCTCGTCCTCGCCTGGGCGATGCCCGTCATCGCCGCGACGACCGTCTACCAGTGGCTCTTCGCCGAGCGCTTCGGCGTCGTCAACTACGTGCTCGACAAGCTCGGCTGGCACTCGATGGCCGACTTCTCCTGGACGAGCAGCCAGCTCTCGACGTTCTTCGTGATCACCTGGCTCATCGTGTGGCAGTCGATCCCCTTCGTGGCGATCAACCTCTACGCGGCCACCACGACGATCCCGAAGGAGCTGTACGAGGCCGCCTCGCTCGACGGCGCCGGGGTCTGGAAGTCCTTCACGAACGTGACCTTCCCGTTCCTGCGGCCCTTCCTCTTCGCCACGACCTTCCTCGAAGTCATCTGGGTCTTCAAGGCCTTCGCCCAGGTCTTCGCCTTCAACGAGGGCGGCCCCGACCGGCTCACCGAGATCCTGCCCGTCTACGCCTACATCGAGGGCATGGGCAACCAGCACTTCGGCATGGGCGCGGCGATCTCCTTCCTGACGCTGCTCATCCTGCTCGGCCTGACCTCGTACTACCTCCGGATCGTTCTGAAGCAAGGGGAGGACGAGCTGTGAAGCGCTCTCTCTTCGGCCGCGTGTGGCCCAACGTCGTCGCGGTCCTGCTGTTCATCGGCTTCGTCTTCCCCGTCTACTGGATGTTCTCGACGGCCTTCAAGCCGACCGGCGACATCATCAGCGAGACGCCCGTCTGGTTCCCCACCGACGTCACCTTCGAGCACTTCAAGACGGCGGTGCACGCCGAGAACTTCTGGCACCTCGTCGTCAACTCGCTCACCGTCACGATCCTCGCCGTCGTCGGCTCCCTGATCCTCGCGCTCGCCGGGGCCTTCGCCCTGAGCCGGATGCGCTTCAAGGGCCGCAAGGGCTTCGTCGTCGGCTTCATGATCGCCCAGATGGCGCCCTGGGAGGTCATGGTCATCGCGATCTACATGATCGTGCGCGACGCCGACCTGCTCAACAGCCTCGTCCCGCTCACGCTCTTCTACCTCGTGATGATCCTGCCCTTCACGCTCCTGACCCTGCGCGGCTTCGTCGGCGCGATCCCGGTCGAGCTGGAGGAGTCCGCGATGGTCGACGGCTGCACCCGGCCGCAGGCCTTCCGCCGCGTGATCCTGCCGCTCCTCGCGCCCGGCCTCATGTCCACCTCGCTCTTCGGCTTCATCACCGCGTGGAACGAGTTCCCGCTCGTCCTGGTCCTCAACAAGGAGAAGGACGCGCAGACCCTCCCGCTGTGGCTCTCCTCCTTCCAGACCAACTTCGGCGACGACTGGGGCGCCACGATGGCCGCCTCCTCGCTCTTCGCGGTGCCGATCCTGATCCTCTTCGTCTTCCTCCAGCGCAAGGCCGTCTCCGGCCTCACCGATGGCGCAGTGAAGGGATAACCCCCATGACCACGCTCACCAGCGCCCCCGACACCCTCACCCGCGACGCCCTCACCGTCCTCCAGCCCGGTTTCGCCGGCACCACCGCGCCCGAATGGCTGCTGCGCCGCATCGGCGAAGGACTCGCCTCGGTCGGTCTCTTCGGCCGCAACATCGCCGGGGACGAACAACTCGCCGCACTCACCGCCCAGCTCCGCGCCGAGCGCGAGGACATCCTCGTCGCGATCGACGAGGAGGGCGGCGACGTCACCCGCCTCGACGTCGCCACCGGCTCCTTCATCCCCGGAAACCTCGCCCTCGGCGCCGTCGACGACCCCGCGCTGACCCGCTCCGTCGCCGCCGAACTCGGCCGCCGCCTCGCCGCCTGCGGCGTCCACTTCAACTGGGCGCCGTCCGCCGACGTCAACTCCGACCCGGACAACCCCGTCATCGGCGTCCGCTCCTTCGGCGCGGAGCCGGGCCTCGTCGCCCGGCACACCGCCGCCTACGTCGAAGGCCTCCAGTCCGCGGGCGTCATCGCCTGCGTCAAGCACTTCCCGGGCCACGGCGACACCAACGTCGACTCGCACCTCGCGCTGCCCCGCATCGACGCGGACGCCGCCACCCTGCGCGCCCGCGAACTCGCCCCCTTCCGCGCCGCGATCGCGGCCGGGAGCCACGCCCTCATGAGCGCCCACATCGTCGTCCCCGCGCTCGACGCCGAGGTCCCCGCGACGCTCAGCCGCCCCATCCTCACCGGCCTCCTGCGCGAGGAGCTGGGCTACGAGGGGCTCATCGTCACCGACGGCATGGAGATGCGCGCGATCGCCGGGACGTACGGCATCGAGCGCGGCACGGTCCTCGCGATCGCCGCCGGGGCCGACGCGATCTGCGTCGGCGGCGGGCTCCACGACGAGGGCACCGTCCTCGCCCTGCGCGACGCGCTCGTCGCGGCGGTACGGGACGGCTCGCTGCCCGAGGAACGCCTCGCCGACGCCGCCGAGCGCGTCCGCGCGCTGGCCCGCTGGACCCGTACCACCCCCGCCGCGCCCCTCGCGCCGCACCCCGCCATCGGCCTGGAGGCCGCCCGCCGCGCGGTCCGCGTACACGGCGCCTTCGCACCGCTGGACGCCGCGCCGTACGTCGCGCTCCTGAGCGACGAGGCGAACATCGCCGTCGGCACCGAGACCCCATGGGGCCCGGCCGAGGCGCTGGCCCGCCGGCTGCCCGGCACGACGGGGGACGCGTACGGGCCGCAGGCGGACGGGACGCTCGTCGCCGACGTACTCGCCGCCGCGGGGGAGCGCCGCCTCGTCCTCGCCGTCCGCGACGCGCACCGCCACCCGTGGATGGCCGAGGCGCGCGACGCGCTGCTCGCCGCGCGCCCGGACACGGCCGTCGTCGAGATGGGCGTCCCGCAGGAGGCCCCCGCGGGCAGCCCGTACGTCGTCACGCACGGCGCGGCACGCGTGTGCGGCGAGGCGGCGGCGGAAGTCCTGGTGGGCGCGTAGCCGCCCCGCACACGTACGCCGAAGGGCCCGGATTCCTTACGGGGGAGGGAATCCGGGCCCTTCGGCGTACGTGTGCGGGGCGGGCTCACAGGCCACCTCCGGCTTCCGGCGCGGGGCCGGCTTCAGATGCCCTGCCAGTCCGGCTTCGCCGCCCACGTCGCGCGGAAGTACCCCGCGAGCTTGAGCTTCGAGGCCGCCGCCTCGTCCACGACGACCGTCGCGTGCGGGTGGAGCTGGAGCGCGGAGGCGGGCACGAGCGAGGCGACCGGGCCCTCGACGGACTGCGCGACCGCCTCGGCCTTGTTCTCGCCCGTCGCGAGGAGCACGAGGTGGCGCGCCTCCAGGATCGTCCCGATGCCCTGCGTGATGACGTGGTGCGGCACCTGGTCGATGTCGTCGTCGAAGAACCGCGCGTTGTCGACCCGGGTCTGCTCGGTGAGCGTCTTGATGCGGGTACGGGAGGCGAGCGAGGAGCACGGCTCGTTGAAGCCGATGTGCCCGTCCGTGCCGATGCCGAGGAGCTGGAGGTCCACCCCGCCCGCGTCCTTCAGCGCCCGGTCGTACTCCTCGCAGGCGGCCTGTACGTCGGCGGCCGAGCCGTCGGGGCCGAGGAACGCGGCGGGGTCGAGCCCGAGCGGCTCCACGACCTCGCGCAGCACGACGGCCCGGTAGGACTCGGGGTGCCCGGCGGGCAGTCCCACGTACTCGTCGAGCTGCGCGATCCGCGCCCGCGCGACATCCGCCTCGCCGGACCGCACGAGCCCGGTGAGCGCCTGGTAGACGGGCAGCGGTGTCGACCCGGTGGCCACCCCGAGCAGGGCATCGGGCTTGCGCCGCAGCAGCCGCGCGATCGCGTCGGCGACAAGCCTGCCGCCGGCTTGCGCGTCCGGGACGATGACAACTTCCACGCTGGGGCCTGCCGATCTGAAAGAGACACGTGTGGTATAGACCAATTTATCAGACGGGGGGCCGGGACTGAAGGGGCTGTCCGGATGGCGGGCGACACGGGCGACAGGGGCGACACGGGCGATACGCGTACGGAACGACCCGGCCGTCAGCCCCGCGATCCGTCCCGCGATCCGTCCCGCCAATTCCCGCCCAGGCATGGACAGCGGCGGGGTGCGCCCCTGAAAATGGTCTAGTCCGCGCCTCGCGCGGAAACGGCTTCCGCTCTCCCCGCACAGGAGGGCGGACCGGGGGCTCCGCGCTCTCTGCCCTGACCGCGCGGACTTCCCACAGGGCCACCGGGCACCGCACACCCGGGGGCTCGCGGTCCCGCGTCCGCGAGGGCGTGCGGGCACGCCTTCGGGCTGCGGTGCCGGAGGGGTCGAGGGTCCCCTCGCGGCGCCGCGGCCCCTGGGGGGCGAGGGCGGCGCGCGTTCGCGCGGGGCCCGGGTACGCTCGCCGGGTGCCCTCCATGAACGACCTCGTACGCCGGCACACGGCGCTCAGCGACTCCGATCTCGAATGGCTCCACCTGCTGGTCTCGGAGTGGCAGCTGTTGTCCGACCTCTCCTTCGCCGACCTCGTGCTGTGGGTCCCGACCCGGGACGGCACGCGGTACGTCTCGGTCGCGCAGATGCGCCCGAACACGGGCCCCACCTCGTACCAGGACGACATGGTCGGCCACCTCGTGCCGCGTGGCCGCCGCCCCATGCTCGACATCGCGCTCGACGAGGGCCGCATCGTGCGCGAGGGCGACCCGGAGTGGCGCGAGGAGGTGCCGGTCCGGGTCGAGTCGATCCCCGTACGCCGCGAGGGCCGCGTCCTCGGCGTCATCGCCCGCAACACCAACCTGCTCACCGTGCGCACCCCGAGCCGCCTGGAGCTGAGCTACCTCCAGAGCGCCTCCGACCTCGCGCAGATGATCGCGGCGGGCGCCTTCCCCTTCCCCGACCAGCAGGTCGACATGGACGCCTCGCCGCGCGTCGGCGACGGGCTCATCCGCCTCGACGCCGAGGGCATGGTGCAGTACGCCTCGCCCAACGCCCTCTCCGCGTACCACCGCCTCGGCCTCGCCACCGACTTCGTCGGCGTGCACCTCGGTCAGGCGACCGCCGAACTCGCCCCCTCCAAGGGCCCGGTGGACGAGGCCCTGGTGAAACTCGCGAGCGGATGGGCACCGCGCGAGACCGAGGTCGAGGGAAATGACGCGGTCATTCAGATGCGCGCCATTCCGCTCAAACCGAAAGGCGCGCACATCGGTTCCCTCGTCCTGCTCCGTGATGTGACGGAATTGCGCCGTCGCGAACGCGAGTTGATGACGAAGAACGCGACCATCCGGGAAATCCACCACCGGGTGAAGAACAATCTCCAGACGGTGGCGGCCCTGTTGCGTCTCCAGGCCCGCCGTATCGACTCCGAGAGCGGCCGGGCCGCGCTCGAAGAGGCCGTGCGCCGCGTCGGCTCCATCGCGATCGTCCACGAGACGCTGTCCCAGAACCTGGACGAGAAGGTCGAGTTCGACGAGATCGCCGACCGGGTCCTGACGATGGTGGCGGAGATCTCCCCGGGCAAGGTCGCGGGGCGCCGTACGGGCCGCTTCGGCATACTGGCCGCCGAGGTCGCGACGCCGCTCGCGATGGTCCTCACGGAGGTCATCCAGAACGCCCTGGAGCACGGCTTCGGGCCCGCCGACACGGGCACGGTCGAGGTCGGCGCGGTGCGGGGCGGCGGTACGGGCAGGGACGGCCACCGGCTGCTCATCACCGTGCAGGACGACGGCGTGGGCCTCCCCGAGGGCTTCGACCCGCACCGCTCGGGCAACCTCGGCCTCCAGATCGTCCGCACCCTCGTGGAGGGCGAGCTCGGCGGCACGTTCGACATGGTCGCGGCGCCGGAGCGCGGGACGCGGGTCGTCCTGGACCTCCCGGTGGAGGGCGACAAGGCGTGAACGGGGCCGCGCCACAGGCGGGTTCACCCGTGCGTGGGGCCCCGGCGGGGGAGTGATGTTGACGAACGGGGCGGGGCGGCGTGGACGTGCGTAAGGGGAAGCGGTGTTGACGTACGCGCTTGCGCAGGGGCCCGTGTGGTGCGGGTGTTGACCCGGGCGGGCAAGACGAAGGGCCCGGCCGGTCGTCGCTGACCGGGCCGGGCCCTTCGTCGTTCACGCTATGGGGGTGTTGCTGTGGGGTACCGCTTGCGGTGATCGCCTCAAGGGCGTCGACCGCGTACTGCGCGCTGCGGCTCGGGGGCGGGTCGTGCGTACACGCTGTACGCGCCGCCAAGCGCCAGGCTCTTGGGGGGCTTTGCTCAGGCGGTCGCGTTGCGCGCCCGGTTGCGAGCGGCGCGGCGCTTCATCGCGCGGCGCTCGTCCTCGCTGAGGCCACCCCAGACGCCGGAGTCCTGGCCGGACTCAAGCGCCCACTGCAGACACTGCTCGATAACCGGGCAGCGACGGCAGACGGCCTTGGCTTCCTCGATCTGCAGCAGCGCAGGACCGGTGTTGCCGATGGGGAAGAAGAGCTCGGGGTCTTCCTCGCGGCAAACGGCGTTGTGACGCCAGTCCATGGCTGCTACCTCTCCTTGGTATTACATGCACGTTGCTTGTGAATGTGAACGCTTTCACGAATCCCGCCCGAAGGATGGGCCGAGCGGCCAGGTTCAACCCTGGCCGGGTCCTGCTGGGGGAGGGATTCTGGCTCTCTGTGGGGGCCGCTTGTGGGGCCCGTCCCGATCGCCATGTAGAGATTCCCAAACCTCCGGGCGGGATACAACCCCTTCCGGAAAGTTTTTTTTGATTCTTTGGTGTCGACTAGGTCACAGCCGTACTTCTATGGGGTGGATCGTGCTCTAAACGTTCGAGTGCAAGGTCTTTGCTTGCTTCTACTCACACAATCACACGCAGTGCACGGCGAACGCCTGTGAACGTCACGCTCGTGCGGAGCCCCAGGTGGTCACCGTCCATCTGAAAGGGCAGAGGGACCTTGGAATGCAAGGTGAACTCACTGAGATCGTGGAGCGACACCGCGTGTCTGCCCTGCGGGCCGCGTTCGGGCGAGGACCTGAGCAACTGCGTCCCGTACTTGGTGACGGCGGCGGTCGAGAGCCGGCTCAGCCCGAGCACGTCGAGCCCGGTGTCGAAGGAGGCCCCGGGGGAGGCGTAGAGGGGCTTGTTGCCCAGGTAGGTCCACGGGTTGGTGTTGCTGACTATCGACAGGACCAGGTCCTCGATGGGCTCCTCGCCCGCCCGCTCCAGCGTGATGCGGCCCGCCCGGCGCGAGGGTTCGTCGACGAACTGGCGGAGCAACTGCCGTACGTACAGGGCGTGGGTGGAGCGCTTGCCGCCTTCCCGCTTCTGTTCGACCCGGCCCACGACGCCCGCGTCGAAACCGAGGCCCGCGTTGAAGGTGAACCAGCGCGAGGGAACCGACTCGTCCTCGCTCCCGCGCGTCCCCGACGCGAGGCCGAGCCCGACCGTGCGTTCGGAGTGCTCGTGCAGCGCGTGGAGGATCGCCCCCGTCGCCTCCACCGGGTGGTTCGGCAGCCCGAGCGCCCGCGCGAAGACGTTCGTGGAGCCGCCGGGCACGACGGCGAGCCCGGGCAGCGACTCCGGGGCCGGACCCTCGTGGAGCAGTCCGTTGACCACTTCGTTGACGGTGCCGTCGCCGCCGAGCGCCACGACGAGGTCGATGTCCTCCGCCTCGGCCGCCTCACGCGCCAGATCCCGCGCATGCCCCCGGTACTCGGTGGTCACTGCCTCCAGCTTCATCTCACTGGCCAGCGCGTGGATCAGCACGTCGCGCGTGCGCGCACTGGTGGTGGTAGCCGCCGGATTGACCACGAGAAGAGCACGCATGACAGGCAGAGTACCCATCGGTAGCGGCAGCCGCGCCCACGCACCCGATCCCCGGCGGGGGGCGGGGGTGAGGGGTGGGCGGTGAGGGGGAGGGCGAGGATCGGGTGGGTGGTGGGAGCGAGGAGTGAGCGGCGGGGGTGAGCAGTGGGAGCGAGGAGTGAGCGGGGGGGGGTGAGCAGTGGGGATGAGTATTGGGGGTGGTCCGGGCTTCGCTCCCCCGCTCGGTTCCGCCTTCCCGCCGGGAACTCCGCCGCCCCCTTGCGCGTTGTGGGCCCCAGGGGGAGAAACCCGCATGTAAGGGACACCCCTAGGGAACATCCCCCACCCCCGCCCCGCTACCCTGGCACCCGTGAGCAGCGAGCAGACTTCCACCGAACCCGCGCACCGCCCCCGGCGTCTCTTCCTCGCCACCCTCATTTGCGCGGCGGAAGCGCTCGCCCTCGTCGCGGGCGGCCTCTACGTCCTCATCCGTGGGCTCGCGGGATCGGGGGACGCGGGGGACACGGCCACGGTCGGCCTCATGCTCATCGTCCTCGGTGCCATTCCCGGGATCGCCGCGCGCGGCCTGTGGCGCCTGCGCCGCTGGAGCCGCGGCCCTGGGGTCATCACGCAGCTCATGGGCCTCCCGGTCGCCTGGACGCTGCTCAGGACCGACAGCATGTTCATCCCGGGCGGCATCGCGCTCGCCGCCGCCTCGATCGCGGGCCTCATCTGCCTCCTCAACAAGGAGACGACCGAGACTCTCGGCATCCGCGCCCCGAGCGACGCCGCGTCCTGAGGGGGCCGCATCCCGGGTGACGCCGCTCCCCGGCTGACGCCACGTCCCAAGGAGCGCCCCGCTCCGGGTGGTGCCACGCGCTGAGCCACGTCTCGCCCCGAGCGCCGCCCGTACGAGCTCCGACCGCCCCCGCGGCCACCCCTCCGAGGATCGCCCCCCCCGGCCACCCCTACGGAAACACCCCCGCCGCCACCGTACGGAAGTACTCCACCGGATCGCGCCCGGCCAGTGCCGCGTCCAGGCCGCCGGAGAGGGCCAGTGCGGCGAACCCGTGCGCGAGCGACCACGCGGCGAGGCGGCGGCCCTCCTGCTCCCGCTCGCCGCCCCCGCGCTCCGCGACGCTCGACCGCAGCACACCTGCGAGCCGCCCCCGCTCCGCGCTCAGCCCCGCGTCCCCCTCGTGCAGCAGACCCGGCGTGAACATGACGCGGAAGTGCCCGGGATGCTCGCGCGCGAAGCGCACGTATCCGGCGCCGCGGTCGAGAAGTCCCTCCTCGCCCGCGAGCGCGTCCGCGAGCAGCCGGAATCCCTCGGTCGCCACGGCGGTCAGCAGCCCCGCGCGGTCGGTGAAGTGGTGCGCGGGCGCGGCGTGCGAGACCCCGGCCCGCCGCGCGAGCGCCCGCATGCTCAGCGCCTCGGGCCCCCGCTCCGCGAGCGTGTCGACCGCGGCCGTCATGATCGCCCGCCGCAGATCGCCGTGGTGGTACCGCTCGCCTTCGCTCATGCGGACACCCTGCCCGCCCTGTCTGGCCATTGACAAGTTCCGCGCCTGCTTGGCATCTTGACGACGACAAGATGCCAAGCCCGTACGGGGGTACGAGATGACGACGCGAGCACACACGACGAGCGATCCCACGCCCGCACCCGCCCGGGTGCGTCAGCTCTGGCATCTCCTGGAGCCCCTGCACGCGGTCGTCTACTACGCGCCCGAGTCCTACGCGGAGGCCGGGGCACTCGGGCTCGGCACGGAAGAGCGCTGGCCGCTCTACTTCGCGTGGCGCGTCGCGCCGCTCGGCGCCGCACCCGTCGCCGTCGTGAGCGCCGTCTTCCACAGCTTCGAGCCGGGGATGGTCGAGCGCTACGTGACCGGGACGGACGTGACACCCGAGGCGGCCCTGGCCGCCCGGCTGCGCGCGGTGGACCGGACGTGGCGGGCCCTGCTCGGTGACGCCGTCGAGGGTGCCGACCTCGCGGAGGCGGCCCGGCTGGCCCGTACCGCCGCGGAGGCCGCCGTCACGACGGCGCACGGTGCCGCCGCCGGCCGTCCGCTCGCCGCCGCGAACGGTGCGCTGCCCTGGCCCGAGGCCCCGCACCTCCAGCTCTGGCAGGCCGCGACCATCCTGCGCGAGCACCGGGGCGACGGCCACGTGGCGGCCCTCGTGGCGGCGGGCCTCGACGGCATCGAGGCCCTCGTCACCTTCGCCTCGATCGGCGCGGCGCCCCGACCGGTCTTCGCCTCACGCGGCTGGAGCGAGGCGGCGTGGCAGGAGGCGACGAGCCGCCTGGCGGACCGCGGCCTCGTCACCCCGGCCGGCACGGCGACGGACCGGGGCCGCGCCCTGCGTGCGGAGATCGAGCACCGCACCGACACCCTCGCCACCGCCCCCTGGCAGGCCCTCGGCACCGCGTCCACGACCCGCCTGACGGACCTCCTGGCCACCCCGTGGCTCACGATGATCGGCTCGGGACTGCTGCCCGCGGAGAACACACTGGGCATCGGAAAGGTGTGAAAGCGGTCCCTGCGGCAACAGGGGTCTTACGGCGGACATGCCGTCGTCGGGCGGGGGCTCGGCCGGGCGCCGCGAGGCGGTCCGCTCACTCCTCCACGAGGAGTTTGTCGCGGAGCTGGGCGAGCGTGCGGGCGAGCAGGCGCGAGACGTGCATCTGGGAGATGCCGACCTCCTGGGCGATCTGCGACTGCGTCATGTTCCCGAAGAACCGCAGCAGCAGAATCCGCTTCTCGCGCGGCGGCAGATCCTCCAGGAGCGGCTTGAGCGACTCCCGGTACTCGACGCCCTCCAGCGCCTCGTCCTCCGCCCCCAGGGTGTCGGCGACCGCGGGCGACTCGTCGTCGGTGTCGGGGACGTCGAGCGACAGCGTGCTGTAGGCGTTCGCGGACTCCAGGCCTTCGAGCACCTCCTCCTCGGAGATGGAGAGCCGCTGCGCCAGCTCGTGCACCGTCGGTGAACGGCCGTGCTGCTGCGACAGCTCCGCCGTCGCCGAGGTGAGCGAGAGCCGCAGTTCCTGGAGCCGACGCGGCACCCGCACCGCCCAGCCCTTGTCCCTGAAGTGCCGCTTGATCTCGCCGACGACGGTCGGGGTCGCGTACGTGGAGAACTCGACGCCGCGCTCGGGGTCGAACCGGTCCACCGACTTGATCAGGCCGATCGTCGCGACCTGCGTCAGGTCGTCGAGCGGCTCCCCGCGGTTGCGGAAGCGCCGCGCGAGGTGCTCCACGAGCGGCAGGTGCATCCGTACGAGCTGGTTGCGCAGCTCCGCGTACGCCGCCGACTCGGGCTCCAGCGTGCGCAGCCGCACGAAGAGCGCCCGCGCCTCGCTGCGTTCCTCGTTCTCCCGCGCGCTGCGGACCCGATGGTGCCCCGCCCGCGCGGCAGAGGCCTCGTCGGGGACGGTCCTCTCGTCGTGCGGGGTGCTGTCCTCGTGCGGCGTGTCCTCACGTGGCATGGCGTCTTCGTGCGGCGCGGCGTCTTCGTGCTGCGTGGTGTTCCCGGGTACGGGCGGGGCCGCGTCGGTGGCGGCTTCGTCCATCACGGGCCGTACGGGAGCCTCGTCCCGTACCGGCTGCCCGGCCGACGACGGGGCCTGCCCCGTGTCATCCGGCTTGCGCTCCCCCTGCGGGTGCTCCTGCTCGCTCATTCGTCCCGCCCGCTCCACCGCGTCCCTGGGGTCAGGAAGACCCCCTCGCTCGTTCCCCCGTCCGCGGTCGCCCGTCCCGGGCGCTCCCGCCCCGGAGCCGCCCGCCGGGCCCGGAGTCCGGCCGGTCCGCGGGGGACCGGCCGGGGTGGCCGGCCCGGTCCCGTGCGCGTCGGCCTCGCGCGAACGGTCCCGGGCGGCATCCCGCTTCTTCTCACGCACCGGCCCGCCCCCGCCCCTCTCAGACCGGACCAGGTCCGGCACCACGCTGCTTGTAGAGGGAGATGGACACCGTCTTGTCCTCGGACACCGACGACTCCACCTTCCCCGCGAGCGCGGACAGCACCGTCCAGGCGAAGGTGTCCCGCTCCGGTGCCCGTCCGTCCGTGGTCGGCGCCGAGACGATCACCTCCAGCGCGTCACCGATCAGCCGGAACACGCAACGGAGCACGGAGCCCCGTACCGCCTGCTGAAGCAGGATCGCGCACGCCTCGTCGACCGCGATCCGCAGATCCTCGATCTCGTCGAGGGTGAAGTCCAAACGCGCCGCGAGACCGGCCGTCGCCGTCCGCAGCACCGACAGGTAGGCACCCGCAGCCGGCAGCCGGACTTCCACGAAGTCCTCGGTCCCGGGCTCGCCTGCGATAGGGGACACCCTCACCTCCAAGGTGGTACAAGCTCTTTCGGGGCTCCAGGGGTGTGCACCCCCGGATCGCATGCCTCGTCGTTCAGCCGTGACGCTACCGCGCTCCCGGGCCCCCTGTCCCGGGGACCCCCGGCCCTCGCGTCACTCATCGTAAGACCGTGGGCACGATCGGTGGGGCGGTGCGGCGCCCTCGATCCGCGCGACGCGATGCCGGGGTGACGTACCCAGCCCCCACCCCATCGAACCTTCCCCGGTCTCTCGCGCTCAGACCTCTCCGGCGCGGTGCGGCCTCGGGAGACGGCTCAGACCAGCGAGTTGTCCACGTAGCACCAGCGCCACTCCTCGCCCGGCTCGAACGAACGCATCACCGCGTGACCCGTCTCGTCGAAGTGCGCGGTGGCGTGCCGGTACGGCGAGGAATCGCAGCAGCTCACCCGGCCGCACACGAGGCACTTGCGCAGCTGCACCGGGTGGCTGCCCACCGCCAGGCATTCGAGGCAGGTCTCGCTCTGCGCCTCGGGCTCCGGCTCCGGCAGCCCGGGCAGGTGGGGGCAGTCCTTCAACACCGCGTGCTCCTCGTTCCGGGCGCCCGGCCCCTGCCGGGACGCCACCGACACTCCCGCACCCACCC
Organism: Streptomyces sp. NPDC088923; assembly: GCF_044749745.1. NCBI lineage: Bacteria > Bacillati > Actinomycetota > Actinomycetes > Kitasatosporales > Streptomycetaceae > Streptomyces > Streptomyces sp. NPDC088923. The sequence goes on from NZ_JBIVIO010000002.1 coordinate 490,209, forward strand.
GGTGACACCCGCCATTTCGCGCGGACACGTACGTGGAGTGAGGCAGGGGGGTCAAGATTGTCAGACTACGACAGACCCGCCCGCCCCGCCCGCCACGGCTCCCCTATCCGCCCCGCCCGCCACGGCTCCACCACCCGCCCCGCCTCCGGGGCCCCGTCCGGCTGGTCCCTCCGCCCGTGCCCTCGGCCCGTCCCTTCCGCCCCGCTTGCCCTTCCCGCCCGCCCCTTCCGCCCCCTTCCGCGCGGACACGCCCGCCCCGCCTCTCAGGTCCGGGGGCCGTCCCGCGGCCCGTACCGTCCCGTCCATCCCTCACCCGTACCGTTTCCGTCCATCCCTCACCCGTACCGTTTCCGTCCGCCCCCTGCTCGCGTACGCCTGCCGCCGCCCCCGCTCCTCCCGCCCTCCTCGCTCCTCCCGCCGCTCACGTGTCTCCCGAAGGAGAATCCCCGCGCCCATGGACGCCCTGCCCGTGCTGCTCCTCGTCGCCGGAAGCGCCGCCGTGGCGGGAGCCGCGCGCCGCACCCCGATCCCGGCCCCGCTGCTGATCGTCACGGTGGGGCTCGCCGTCGCCTACCTCCCCGGTGTCCCGGACTACGGCCTCGATCCCGAGATCGTCCTGCCGCTCCTGCTGCCGCCGCTGCTCTACACCGCCGCCGCCGACAGCTCCTATCTCGGCCTGCGCGCGCACGCCCGCGCCATCGGCCTCCTCTCCGTGGGGTACGTCCTCTTCGCGACCCTCGTCGTCGGCTACGTCATCTACCTCCTCGTCCCCGAACTCCCGCTCACCGCCTCCCTCGTCCTCGGCGCCGTGATCGCCCCGCCGGACGCCGTCGCCGCGACCGCCGTGGCCCGCAGGGTGGGGCTGCCGGCGCGGATCACGACGATCCTCCAGGGCGAGTCCCTCGTGAACGACGCCACCGCGATCACCGCCTACAAGGTCGCCGTCGCCGCCGCGGTCGGCGAGGGGGCGAGCTGGGGCAAGGGGATCGGCGAGTTCCTGCTGGCCTCCTTCGGCGGCATCGCCGTCGGGCTGGTCCTGATGGTCCCTCTGCACTGGCTGCGCACCCACCTCACGGAGGCGCTGCTCCAGAACAGCCTGTCCCTGCTCACCCCGTTCTTCGCCTACGCCGTCGCCGAGAAGTTCGGCGGCTCCGGCGTGCTGGCCGTGGTCGTCGTCGCCCTGTACCTCGCGCACCGCTCCTGGCAGGTCGACTTCGCCACACGGCTCCAGGAGGACGCCGTGTGGCGGATGGTCGCCTTCATCCTGGAGTCGGCAGTCTTCGCCCTCATCGGCCTCCAGCTCCCCGTCGTCCTCGACGACCTCGGTCGGTACGACAGCCCGATCGTCATCTGGTACGCGCTGGCCCTCTTCCTCTCCGTCGTCGCCGCCCGCTTCGTCTGGGTCTACCCGGCCACCTATCTGCCCCGCTTCCTCTCCGCCCGGGTCCGCCGCCGCGAACCCGAACCCACCTGGAAGGGCCCCTTCGTCATCGGCTGGGCGGGGATGCGGGGAGTCGTCTCGCTCGCCATCGCCTTCTCCATCCCGGTGAGCGTCCACGACGGCTCGGACTTCCCGGCCCGCAGCCTGATCCTCTTCCTCACCTTCACGACCGTCATCGGCACGCTCGTCGTGCAGGGCGTCTCCCTGCCGCCGATCATCCGGCTGCTCCGGCTCCCGCAACCGGACGCCCGCCGCGACACGCTCATCGAGGCGCAGGCCCAGAGCGAGGCGTCCACCGCCGCCGAGAAACGCCTCGAAGCGCTCCTCACGGAGGAGACCAACACCCTCCCCGGCCCTCTCCTGGACCGCCTGCGCACCGTCCTGGAACGCCGCAGGAACGCCCCCTGGGAACGCCTCGGCGCCGTCAACGACGAGACGGGCGAGTCCGCCGACGACACCTACCGCCGCCTCTCCCGCGAGATGATCGGCGCCGAACGAGCCGTCTTCGTCGAACTCCGGGACCGCCGCCGCATCGACGACGAAATGCTCCGTACCCTCCTGCACCGGCTGGACCTGGAGGAGGCGGCGGCATACCGCGAGGAGAGCGGGGACTGACGGAGGGCGAGGAGCGCGGCAAGGGCCGGGCGGCGCGGCGGGCGACGGCCGCGGGAGTTCGGGCGATGGCGCCGCGGCGCCGGGGCTCTCACCGGGTGGCGGGGCAGCTTCGGGGGCTCGGGGGCTGGGGAACGAGACCGGCGCGGCCCTGTCGGTGACCGTCGCGGCAGCCCGGTTCGACCCCTCGTAGAGGCATTCCCTCGCTTCCTGACGGCACGCTGGATCACCGGGCCTGGCGGAAGGCCTGGTGGAATGCCCGACGGAAGGCCCGGGGAACGCCCGGCGGAACGCGCCGCGTCCGGCTGTCCGGCCGCTGCGGCCCGGTGCGAGGCGACGCGTCCCGCCTCGCCCATGGCTCCGCCCTGCTCCGCTCCGCCCGCCCCGGCTCGCGGCTCAGCGGGGCCGCAGGCCGGAGCTGAGTCCCGGGCCCGGGGCTCCCGTGATCACGGCTGCCACGCGGGTGCCCGGAGGGAAGGCGCCCTCCTCGGCGAGGGAGGCGAGGGCGTGGAGGAGCTTGGCGACGTAGAGGCGCTCCACCGGGAGGCCGTGGCGGTCCTCGAAGTCCCTGGCGAAGCGGTCGAGTGCGGTCGGCAGCCGGCCGTAGCCCCCGGCGTGGAAGCGCTCGTCCAGCGACCACGAGCCGACGGCGGAGCCGAAGGCCGCCGTTTGCAGCGAGCGCACCTCGTCCGCGAGGAAGCCGCCCTTCACGACCGGGATGCCGAGCGCCCGGCTCCCCGGCCCCAGTCCAGCCGCGAGGCCCGCCAGCGTGCCCCCGGTCCCGCAGGCGAGCGCGACCACGTCCGCCCGCCCCCGCAACTCCCGGCCCAGCTCCGCGCACCCCCGTACGGCCGCGGGGCTGCTCCCGCCCTCCGGCACGAGGTAGGGCAGGGCGACACCGGCCTCGCGCAGGAGGGAGCGCAGCGTCTCCGGCTCCCGTTTGCGCCGGTAGCGGGAGCGGTCCACGAAGTGGAGGCGCATGCCGTCCGCGCGGCAGCGCTCCAGCGCGGGGTTGAGCGGCCGCGCGGCCAGTTCCTCGCCCCGTACGAGGCCCACTGTCGGCACCCCGAGCAGCCGGCCCGCGGCGGCCGTGGCCCGCACATGGCTGGACCAGGCGCCCCCGAAGGTCACGAGCGTCTGCCCAGGGACCATCCCCGCGAGAGCCGGGACCAGTTTGCGCCACTTGTTGCCGGGAATCTCCGGGTGTGCCAGATCGTCCCGCTTCAGGAAGAGGCGCACGCCCCGGCGGGCGAAGGGAGCGTCCACGACCTCCCGCAGGGGAGTGGGCAGGGCGGGCGAGCCCAGCCGCTCGCCGAGCGAGGCGGGGACCTCCGGCTGCGAGGCACCGGGGAAGACTGCGGACGGCATCCGCCCATTGTCGTACCCGATTCGCTCGCGTGTACGGACGGGTCGTGCGGGGCCCGCCCCGGCTCAGCGGGGCAGGAAACCGTCGCCGTGCGTGACTATGTGGGACTCCACGGCCTCCAGGGCGCGCTGCGTGGCCGCAGGGTCACCGCTGCCCCTGCGCTCCGCGTAGTAGGCGGCGCCGAGCTGCTTCAGCAGCTCGCTCCCCGTGCGCTGGGTCTGCACGTCGTCGTACTTCTGCTTGCCCTGCGCGAGGCCGCGCTGCGCCTGTTCCTTCGCCCGGTCGAGAAAACCCGCCATGAGGAAGACCCCCTTCTGTTCCCGCACCCTGTCCGTGACGCGTCGGCGGCGTCAATCCACCCTGTTCAGGTCACTTGTCCGCGAGTGCGGTGTGTGTGTCTGTGTGTACTCGTGTGTCCGGTCCAACGGCCGCCGGGCGGGACGAGTTCCCGGCGCGGGAAAAAGATCCGGACGAGATGCGGAGGGAGGTGCTCCGCATCTCGTGAAGGTTTTTTCACGCCTGGGGGTTAGAGGGGCTGTTCGGCGGGGAGTACCTCGACAGTTGTTCGCATAGATTGCGAACAAGTCATGTGGAGTGGGGGCGCGCGGGGCGCCCGCGGTGCGACGCGAAAGGAGCGAGGGGTGTACGGGGGACACGAGGCCAAGGGGCCGGACAGGAACAGGACGGGCGGGCCGCCGGGTACGGGCGGCGGCGCGAGGACGGGAGGAGGGCCCGCACGGTGGCCGGGCGTGCTGCTCGAAGCGGCGCCGTTCGCCGCCGGGTTCGCCGTCACGATGGCTTTCTTCCTGGTGAGGCGGGACGAACTCGGCGACCGCGTCGCCACCCACTTCTCCGGCGGCGGCACGGCCGACGACTGGGGTGCCACGAGCAGCTACCCGTGGGTGTGCCTCGCGCTCTTCGGTGGCCTCGCGCTCCTCTTCGGCCTCGGCGCCGCCCTCCCCGGAGCGGGCCTTTCCGGGCGGAGCGCGTGGACGGCGACGGGCTGGGGGACCGCGGGGCTGCTCGGGTACCTCCTGAGCGCGGTGCTCGTCGTGAACGCGCACGCGGTCGCTGACGGGGCCGAAGCCCGGCTGCCCTGGGCCCAGTTGGTGGCAGGACTGGGCGCCGCGCTCCTCGCCGCCGCGGCGGGGACGATGCTGCGGCGCCTGATGCCCTCAGTCCCGCACGGATCGGAGCGAGAACCACTGCCCGGCGCCCCGGAGCGGCTGGCGCTGCGGCCGGGGGAGCGGGCCGGCTGGTCGGCGCACAACACCTCGGCGCTGCTCACCGGGCTCGGCGCGGGGACGTTCCTGCTGGGTACGAGCCTGCTCGCGGCCGGACTGGTCGGCACGGGGCTCCCCCTCATGCTCGCCGGACTGCTGATCTTCGCGCTGAGCGCCGTGCGCGTCACCGTGGACCGGCACGGCCTCACGGTCGCCGCCGGCTATCTCCCCTGGCCCCGTACCCGCATCGGCCTCGACCAGGTCGCCACGGCCCGGGCGCAGCACGTGAGCGCGCTGGAGTGGGGCGGCTGGGGATACCGGGTGAGTGCCAGAGGGACGGGAGTCATCCTGCGCTCGGGCGAGGCGCTCGTGGTGCGCCGGGAGAACGGGCGGGACTTCGCCGTCACGACACGGGACGCCCGTACGGCGGCGGCACTCCTCAACACCCTCGCGGCGGGCGGGGACGGCTCCTCCCCACGACCAGGCGGCGGCTGATGCTCTTCCGCACCGACCCCTCGTCACCGGTCCCTCTCGGCGAGCAGATCGCGGCCTCGGTCCGTGCCGCCCTCGCCGAGGGTTCCCTCAGCCCGGGCGAGCGCCTCCCGGCGGCGCGCGCGCTCGCCGACTCGCTCGACGTCAACGTGCACACGGTCCTGCGGGGCTACCAGCGGCTACGGGACGAGGGCCTGATCGAACTGCGCAGAGGCCGCGGGGCCGTCGTCGTGGAGATGGAAGGCGCCCGCTTCCGCGCCGGCCTTCTCGCCCGCGTCACCGAACTGGCCTCCGAGGCGCGCCGCCTCGGCGTCACGGAAGAAGAACTCCTCGCCCTCGTCCGCCAGTCCTTCACGCTTGGTCCCGCGTCGGTGAGCGAGACCTGAGGCCGCCGAACCGCGGCACGACCCGCTCCGCCGCAGAGGTGGACCCACGGGACACGTCGGGCGGCGCCGGTCCGTTGGGCGTTCGGCCACGGGGCACAGGACCCCGACGCTGTTCCACCGGGCGCGCGGAGGCCGGGTCAGCGTCGTACCGTGCGCAGACCCACCGCGTCCTGCTGTTCCACACCGCTGTCCGTTGCGAGATGGAGGGGAACGAACACGATCATCCAGTAGAAGCCGAACAACCACCGGGCGACGAGGCGGAAGAAGCCGGGGCGGCGGCCGTCGGCCGCGCGGACCACGCGCAGGCCGGTCAGCAGTTTCCCGAGGCTGGCACGGACCGCGTACGTGAGCAGGACATGGTTGAGGAAGGAGAGACCCACGGCCGTGCCGAGCGCGGCCCCCCAGACCGCCGGGGACGCGGGACGCAGCTCCACGACTCCGTCGGCCACCTTCACGCCGGCCGCCGCCCCGGCCGCAAGACCGCACAGCAGGGCGACGAGGGCGTCGACAACCGCCGCGGAGACGCGGCGCACCTCTGCGGGGGCCAACCGCTGGTCGATCGTGCGTTGTGGGGCAACCATGGCTTCGCGCTCTCTCACTTCCCCGCTCCGGATCTCTTCTTCTCGGCCTCTTCCCGCTCGACGCGCTTGAGCGCCCGGTCCATCGCCGCCCGCGCGTGCGCCGGGGCGTCCTTCATCCGCTGCTTGTGGCTGGAGAACTCGCCGCGCAAGCGCTCACTCCCGGGGCCCTTCCAGGTGTCCGTGCCGCAGAGCTTCTCGACGTTGTCCACGGAGCTCTCCAACTCGTCGGCGAATCGCTTGAGTCCGCGCAGGTTCTCACGGCGTTCGCCCTCTCGTGACATGGTGTCGGCTCGCTCAGTTCGGTTTGGTCAGCTTGGTGACCACGGCGCGCAGCGTGCTCTTACCGACCGGGCGCGCTTCGATGCCGGTCGGGGCGTTCGGGTCGTCGACGTACACCGTCCGCAGGCCTCGTCGGTCGCGTACGTCGCCAGGAGCGGGGGAGTGTCCGCCAGGAGGACGGTCTGCCCGACGGGCAGGGTGTTGTCGATGGCCCGGCCGAGCGCCCTGCCCACGCCCTCCGGCGTGATCTGCGGAAGGGCCCGTCCGTTGCCGGGACCTCCAACGGGCCCATGAGGAGCGGCGCCATGCCCGCCGCGTCCTTCGTCGAGCCGACGAGGACGAACGTGTGCGGACCGCCGTAAGCGACACGCTCTACGAGGCGCGAATCCTCGGTGCACGTGGACGAGCAGGTGAGCGAGGCTCGGTGTTCGCCAATTCGACCGCTTCGCCGTGCCGGGCCGCCCTCTCGGGCGCAACAAAAACCGTCCCCGGTCCCCCACGGCCACGAAGGCCGTACGGAACCGGGCGCGGAAGTCCTGGTCCTGGCGGCGATCGTGTCCGCGGCCACGTCAGGCTGTACGTGGCAGTAGTTGCCCATGGCGTTGTTCGGTCCGTCCGGTGCAACGGCCCATCGCTGGTTCAGCGAGTGGACGAAGGCATGCGTCTGCGCCAAGCTGCACCGCCTGGTCCTCGACGAACTCGGGGGCCCGCGGGGAGTTGGACTGGTCCCGGTGCCCGATCGACTCGGTGGACATGCGGGCCTTGGAAGGGGGCCTGACAGGTCCGAATCCTGTCGACTGGGGCAAATACGAGTCCAAGATCCACCTGATCACCGAGCGGGACGATCTGCCCGTAGTCGTCGCGATTTCCGGCGTCAACGTCCACGACAGCCAAGCCCTGATCCCGCTCGTGAAGGGCATACCGCCCATCCGCTCCCAGCGAGGCCCCCCGTTGGCGAAGGCCCGGCAAGCTCCACGCCGACAATATCCGCGGAGCCGTCACTTATAGGATGTGAGCATGCCTGACTCTACTCAGTCACCCGACGAGACGTCTGACCTAAGGGAGGGGGAGGGGGAGGGGGAGGGGGAGGGGGAGCCCCTCTCTCGCTGGGGAAGGTTCGCCGCCGGCATAACAGGGCTGGCGCTCTCTGGGGCGGGAGCGCTTGCAGTTTTCGTGACTAAGAATCAGGCTGGCTCCGTGGCGCTGGTATTAAGTGGAATTATATTTCTGCTGATGTTCATTAGTGGAAATCCGCTTTTGAGTCTAGGTCACGGTGATACTCAAATGCGGTTCGCGACAAGGCGTAGACGCGTAATTGAGGAGGCGGAAGAGGCGCCCCCGCGTGAAGCCCGTAGTGCATTGGAAGCGCTTAGCACGATGGACCCGTTAGCATCACGCGATGCCTCATTTATTCGAACATCGGCCAGAGTGTATGAGCGGCTTGTATATGCTGAACTTTTGCGCCTATTCCCCGAGTTCTCGGTTAGTCAGGAGGGAATTGACAACAGTCTTTTCGACATCAGCGTTGTGACTCCAGACCGGCATGTGATCTCTGTCGAGTTGAAGGCACTGCAGAATCCAGTGTCAACATCAGTGGTTCATCGGCTTGCGGGGGTGGTGGCCATCAGCATTACAGGCGGCCTACTGGTGTCAAACCAGAGGCTCACACGAGCCGCAGAGGAAGCATTGCGTCGAGCGCAAGAAAGTGGAAACAAGATTTCTTCTGTGCAGTGGCGTGATGAAAGCGATAGTGCCGCACTTAAGGGCGCGGTACTTGGTCTGCTGCGCGAGGTCGGCTATATTTCATCAAATGGACATTAACTTCCCGCAGGACCGTGCAGGGGCAGCGGGGGGAAGGGTTCAGTAACTTGAAAATTGAGTGGAATGAGGAATTGGAGTCCGTATGGATTGATGATGGCGCCTATGTTTTTCGGGGGAATTGCCAAGTTGAGCGCGACCTCATATCGAAAGTCGAGTTGCGCTTCCTTCGTGAAACGTTGGAAGATTCATCAAGGGTGATTTCCGCAGATAACCCTAATGGGGTTCCTATTGATTTCTGTGTCACTTCGACGCGGGAGTCTCAGGGGGTATTCTTCGGGCATCGCGGCCAAGTTCGTCGCGGAGGTGAGCGGGAAACGGTATACGAGTTTTTCCATATCACGGAACAAGGTGAACTTGCTTTCGTTTTTTATGTTGAATATCCGCATGTTGGCGTCGAGGAGGAGATTAACGAGCGGACGTCGCTATATTTCGAAAGATTGTCGGTTAGGATTCACTCGTTGAAGCATTATGCTGGCGATTCTGGTTATCCGCCATCCTGGGAGATCGTCATTATTCCGCCCGAGGATTGGACGGTCTCCCAGTGTGCCGAGGTATCCGAGGGCGTAGGAATTCTGCTCAGTCAACGTCGAGCGAATCCAGATTCGGCCTTAGGGGCGTACACTTTGGTCCTCTCTGGTAGGCCGGATCTGCTGTTGGGGCAGGTTGAGTCCGACTGGTTGGATGTGAAGCAAAAGGCATACGGGATCTCGATCCCCTCTCAGAAATATGAATTTGCTTGCGACGTCGCGGCATTCGCCAACTCTTCAACGGGTGGGATTCTGATCGTTGGCATATCGACGGAAAAAGATTCCGCCGGGAGGGAGCGTCTGAGTCAGCTGTCGCCGTGCAAAACTGGCTCGTTGCATCTGCAGACCTATATGCAGGCTCTCGTCGATAGAATAGTTCCCGTGCCTGAGGGGCTTAAGGTTGAAGTGGTGCCCGCGCGGGGAGGGGATTTGCTCGTTGCGTATGTTCCCGTACAGCCTGAAGAACTTATGCCGTTTTTGGTTAAGGGTGCGATTATATCGGACCGAGTTTCGGGGTCGTATTTTTCGATCCCCCAACGAATTGGCTCCGATAAGTTCCCTGCTAGCGCGGAATCTGTTCATTCGATGTTGGTCGCCGCACGGGCTATCTTCCGGCTGAAGTCCCAAGGCTGAGTGCGGCATTCGCCTCAACTTGGTGCGGCTGCAGGAATCTTGGTGTCGAGTGAATGAGTGGCGTGAGAGGAGACGAAGTGGCGAAGGCCAGCCCACGCGGAATCCACCTGGTCATTGCGGAGGCACTGCGGAAAGAGATCAAGAAAGGTGAACCTCTGCTCTTGGAAGCTGCCCTCATGCGCACGCATAACGCCTCACGCAACACCATCCGTCGGGCCCTCAGGGTTCTTGAAGACGATGGTGTTGTTGATATTAGCCCCACCCGTTCAATGAGACTTCTGAGCCCCCTGCTAGGTACCCGTGGAGGGCACTCGCGGTGGTCTCCACGAAGTTTTCGGGGATGGTGCCGGTGTTGACCCAGCGGACCTGGGCGTGCTTGCGGGGTTCGCGGTTTTCGGGTTCGCCGGTCCACTCGTGGGTGGCGAAGACGACGGTGAGGAAGCCGTTTGGGGCCTCAACTCCCCACGCGCTGTGGATGATGTGGGCCACCTTGAGGGACTCCGGCTTCACAATCAGGCCGGTCTCCTCGTAGAGCTCGCGGACGGCCGTCTCGGTGATGGGCTCGCCGGGTTCGCTCTTGCCGACGGGGAGGTCCCACTGGCCCTGGGCGAACTTGGCGTTCTCGCTGCGCTGGAGGAGGACGACGCGGTTGGTGGCCTTGTCGTGGACGATGACGGCCGCAACCAGCAGAGTCATGGATTCGAGCGCCGGCTTGAGGGCCTTCGGCTGGTCGTTGGTCTGCTGGGCCACGGCATTCCCTTCGTCGGGCGGGTTGTTGGGCATGTTAGGCGAGGGCCTCGCGGGCGCGGCGGGCGAGATCGGCGGCGCCGGGGACACGGCGGCGCTGGTAGACCGCGAGGGTGGAGCGGAGCGAGGTGATCGCCTTGCGGGTGCGGTCGGAGGTCATGCCTTCCATGAGGACCAGGGCCTGCGTCCAGGCGGCGACGGCTTCGTCCGCGCGGGCCTGGGCGGCGAGGCTGTCGCCGAGGTCTGCGTGGGTGAGGGCGTGGACGCGCTTGTACTTCGCGGGGTCCCAGCGGGTGAGGGCGTCGCGGTGCTGCTGCTCGGTGCCGATGTGGTCGGCGAGGTCGGTCAGGGTGCGTGCGGTGTGGCTGGCCACGGTGCCGGCGGCGGGGCCGCTGACGCGGGAGTAGCTGGGCTGGGGGCCGTCGTCCCGTAGGAGGGCGTCCTCGGCGGCGAGCAGGGCGCCTGCGGCCTGGGGGTTCTTGTTGACTGCGGCGTAGGCGCGAGCGTGGGTGATGTGGAGTAGTGCCTCGGTCCGACCGTCGACGCGGCCGAGACCGGCGCGTAGGGCGCCCTCGACGAGGTCAACGCAATGGTGGGGCTGCTTGAGGCTCAGAGCCTGGTGTGCGAGGGCGCGCATCATCCAGGCTGCGTGGCCGTGAGGGTCTGCTTCGCAGGAGAGCTTGTAGCCGACCTGGTAGTAGCGCTGGGCGGCGCCTTCCTGGCCGAGGTCGTGGTGCTTCCACCCTGCGAGATAGGCGAGTTCGGCGACGGCGCCGAATGCGGCCCGGCGTAAGACTTCGTTGGGGAAGCGCCCGCGCAGCATCGGGGCGGCTGTGTCGGCGAGGTACGCGGTGACGGTGGTCAGGCCGTGCCCGCCGCCGAGGCGCTCGTCAGCGGCGCTGAAGGCCGCCGTGATCTGCCGTACGACGTCCACGTCCTCCGCCCCCACCAGGGAGGTACCGGTGCGGGCCCGGAGCATGCGGGTGGTGGCTTCGTGGTCGTATCCGAGCGGCATGGCGACGCCGGCAGTGGTGAAGGCCGCGATGGCGAGGAAGTGGCGGCGCTCGACATCGGCACGACCCAGGTCGGTGGCGGCGAGGACAGGGTCGGGTTCTGCCAGCGCTTCGTCATCGCCGACCTGGAGGCCGATCTCGGTCCGGGTGATGGTGCGTCCCGATCGGCGGGACAGCGCCTCGGCCAGGTACTGACCCACCCGGCCCGACGGGGCGCGGGTGCCGTTCACCCAGTGCGAGATGGCCGACTTGTTGGTCTGGAGGATCTCGCCGTTCTCGGCGGCGATGCGCCGTACGTCCCTGGCGAGAGCCTCGTAGGTGCAGTCGACCGCCGCGACGATCTCGCGCAGACGGGAGTTGGGGTCTCTCTGCGCCGTCACGATCGCCTCCGTCCTGGAGCTGTAAACCGCGTATACCGCTTCAACTGCCCTCCACCGTACCCACTGAGCGTGACCGCCGGTTCACTTATCAGCAGCCGCCCGGAACGGCGCGACCGTGATCCAGGCTCCCCCTTGGTCCGGGCGGCACCCCGAAGTTCCGTACGTCCACACCGGGTTCGGGCATTCCTGTGCCCGAACCCGGCCCATCAGAGACGGAGAACACGGTGACCACCATCGACACCACGGCCATCACGGTCGAGCTGCCCGAGGCGTTCGACCCGCGATGGAACCGCCTGCCCGGCATCCAGGTCGACGGCCGGCGCATCACGATCGACCCGGCCGACTACTTCTTCCGCTTCGAGTCGAGCACCTGGCTCGTCGCCGACTGGGGGCTGGTCAAGTCTCAGCTCCTGGACGTGGACGAGACAACCGAGAGCGCGGTCGAGCAGCTCGCGCTCGACTTCATCAAGCAGCACAGCGAGTCCACCTCCGACGCGGCCCGCGTCCTGGCCACCGCGTACGAGGTGTACGCGTACCTCTTCCGTGAGGAGCACCTGGCCGGCCTCGGCCTGCCGCAGATCACCGCCGAGCACCTGCGCATGCTGCGCGAGGCGGCCACGTTCATGGCGCTCAACAAGGTCGAGGTGGACGGGCACATCTCCAACGTCGGGCCGTGCTGGTTCTTCCCCGCCGCGACGTCCGTCGTCTTCGACCTGGACGACGACATGGGCGGGATGCTCGACGAGGTCTACCACGGCGGCTGGTTCAACGAGCACCGCCGGATCGAGTCCATCAAGGCCCACGCCGCGCTCGGCGGCCGGCTCGTGCACGGCTGCCAGTCCGTGCCGGACCAGTCCGGCGGCGTGGTCGCGCCCTACGGTGCCTCGATGGCGAACTTCCGTGACGACCTGGCCGAGTTCAAGGCGGGCTGGATCGAGCAGGTCTACGCCCACCGCGTGAACCCCGCCGCGTAACCCGCCACCCGATCAGGCTCCGGGGCGGGCCGACCGCCCTCGCCCGCCCCGGACGCCGCCACCTCCCCGGAGCCTCCCCGTGACCACGAATCCCAGCGTCGAACTCCTTGACAACCTGCTCACCGCGACCGGCCAGACCACCGCCGTACGGGAGGAGGTGCGCGTGTGGTCCATGTCCGGCGTCGAGCGCGTGACCTTCCCCGACGGCTCCACGGCCATCTTCAAGTACGCGAAGAAACCCTTCGACAGCGAGGACCAGGCCCTCCGCCTGGCCCACACCCTCGGCGTTCCCGTCCCCCGAGTCCACGCCTCTGCCGTTCTGAACGGATGGCTCGGCATGCTCATGGAGGACCTGGGGCCGTCCGTCCGCGAGGCCGACGACCTTGACGGCGTCGCTGCGGCCGTCATCCTGCACAGCACCCGTACGGCCTCGCGCTTGCCTGTGCTCGACCAGGAGCGGCTGCGCGTGCTGCCCGCCCGAGCGCTGGACCACCTCGGCCGGCTGCGCAAGGCCGACCGGTGGCAGGACACCGACGATGTCGAGGACGCGCTCGACCGGATCGCCCAAGCGGCTGGGGCCCGTTCGGCCGGAGCAAGGCTGGAACCATTCGGGTGGGTGCACTCCGAGTTCCACCCCACCAGCCTCCACATCGGCGAGCGCGGTTGGCGGTTGCTCGACTTCGCTCGTGCCTTCACCGGCCCCGGCCTGCTCGACTTCGCCAGCTGGCACGGAACCATCGATGCCCCACACCCTGTCCGCCTGCGCGTCCTCCTGGAGCAGTACGTCACCGCTGGCGGCACCCCCGATGCCCTCGCCCCGCGCGGCGGTCTCACCGCCGAGAACTGGGCCCTGGGCTGGCACCGCATGTGGGCCGTCGAGTGGTTTATGGAGCAGGCGATCCGCTGGATCAACGACCCGGCCACCGACCCCGCCTACATCAAGGCCGTCCGCCGCCACCTCACCGACGTCCTCCACCTCCTGGAGATCTGACGTGCTCGCCCAGGCATCCCCCTGGCACGCCCACGCCCTCCAGCGCACCGCCGCCGGACCTGCCCAACCCCTTGCCGTACCCGCCCGGATGGAATGGACCACGAGACCCGGCCAAGGGCCTGGAGCCGAAATCCTCGGCCCCGACCTTCGGGGCAAGCGGCTCCTGGAACTCGGCTGCGGCCCCGGCCACAACGCCGCCCACCTCGCTACCCTTCCCCAAGCTCTCGGCTTCGCTCGAGCAGGGGACACCCCAATCGGCGCCCGCGTCACCGGCGTCGACCTTGTCGGCCTGCAGGTCCGCCGCGCCCGCTCCCACTACGGACGGCTGGACAACCTCACCTTCGTCGCCGGGCACGCCCTGCACCACCTGCGCGCCTCCGACGAGCCGTTCGACGCGATCTACTCCGTATTCGGCGCCATCGGGCTTGTCGCCCCCGAGCTTCTGCTCCCGGCCATCGCCCAGCGCCTCACGCCCGGCCGGGTGCTCGCCTTCTCGGTTCCGCACCCGCAGCGCGGCGGCCGAAGCCCCGCCGGAGACGACCGTCCTCGCCGCGACCACGTCACCCTTCCTGACCATACCCGCCTCCCCATCGCCCGCTGGGAGTTCTCCGCGGATCGGTGGGAGAAGCACCTGCGTCACGCGGGCTTCTGGCTCACCTCGGCCCAGGAGTTCCACGACCCCCGCATGGGCCACTGGCCCACCACCCTGCTGATCCGCGCCCGCAAGCTCTGACCAGCCACTCGCCCCGGGTTCCCTGGAGGAACCGATGCGCCTGCCCTACCTGCTCCTCGACATCGACGGTGTCCTCATACCCTTCCCCAACGCGGACGGCTCGACCCCGGCCACCCACGTTCGCCACGACGTCGTCCCCGTCGGCCGCAGCGTCGACAATCCGGTCACCGTCTGGCTCAACCCCGACCACGGCCGCCTGCTCATGGACGTCATCCACACCGGCTTGGTCACTCCGGTCTGGTGCACGAGTTGGCGCCAGGACGCCACCACCCTCATCGGGCCCCTCCTCGGCCTCCCGGCCTTTCCACACGTTGATTTGCCGCGTCCCCAGATCACCACCAGCCATCCTGATGGCTACCTCTGGAAGCGCGACCACGTCGACGGCTGGCTCGGCGACGCCCCCGCCGTCTGGATAGATGACGACTTCACCAACCTCGACCACACCTGGGCGGCGGAGCGCACCGCCAAGGGAACGCAGACTCTCCTCGTACAGCCCGACCCGCACCTCGGGCTGCAGCCCGAGCACCTGGCCGAGATCACGACGTGGGTTGCGCAATTACCCGTAGCGCGAGCCGCCTGACGACTGATGCCTTCGCTGCCACGGGCAGCGAAGGCATCAGCGTGCGCTGTGGGTGCCGCCTGTGAAGGGATCTGTGAAACGGCGAGGGCTCCTCGTTCCATTCGGGCCGCCGCTCAACGGCATGGGTATTTTCTACGAGCGTCGCGCGGCGTTGGTTGGAGCCGCCTGCTAGGACTTGCCCCCGGTCGGTCTCCGAGACGGCAGCGCGTGAGCCTTGTGAATCTCGTTGTGGAGGGTCTTGTCAATGTCTTGCTCGAAGCGGCGGGCGGTAGTGGCTCGCGGTGCGCGGCGGGCCAGGTCCGCCAAGTCGGGTGTGGCGGCGTGCTGATAGCCCGCCTGGAGGTGGCGGAAGGCTTCCTCGGCCGCAGCGGCCTGCTGTTCGTGGCCGCGCTGTGCGTGTCACTTGGCGGCGGCGCGGGCCAGGTGCACGGTGGCGAAGAGGAAGGCGATGGCGAGTCCGCCGGGCTCGGTGGAGGCGTAGGCGAGTTCCTTGACGGCCTTGCGCAGGGCGGTGGCGGCCTGGTGGCCGGCGCGGCTTGCGCTTCTCCCGGCGAGCGCTCCCATGGCGAAGGTGGGGAGCGCAGTCGGCTTGTGCTCCGGGCCGGAGATTTGCCAGGCGGGGCGGTTGCGCTGGTGTCCGCGTTCAGCAGGCCGCGCAGGTCCTCCTTGTGCCGGCCTTCGGGCCGAAGATGGTGTCGGCCTCGTCCACCAGCAGCGCGGGCGGGTTCTGGCCGATGACCCGGAAGACCGCAGCCGACGAGGTGTTCACGGTCATCAGCGGCTGGTGCACGGTCTCGTGGAGCACGTCCAGGACGCGGGACTTGCCGCAGCCCTTGGTCGGCCTCACCACCGCCAGCCGTGGCGCGGGCTGGAGGGCGGGCTGGACGCGGGAGGCCGCAACGCGCAGCGTGACCGCCGTCAGTGCCTCGTCCCTCGCACCGGCGGCGTTCCCGGTCCCTGCACCGCCGTCAAGCAGGTCCAGATGGTCCTCGGCCACGCGTCCGCCGTCATCACGCTGCGGATCTACGCGCACCTGTGGCCGGGCGAAGAAGACCGCACCCGGTCCGTGATGGACGCCGTTCTCGGCGGCCTGCGGACCGGGTGCGGACCGGTAGGCGACATGACCAGCGAAAGCGCAGGTCAGACAGCCAAACCGTAAATCAGGCCTTCTTGGTCTCCCAGAAGATCTTGTCGATCTGGGCGATCAGGTCGAGCGCCTTCTGGCCGGTGGCCGGGTCGTTCGAGCCCTTGGCGGCCGAGAGGGCCTTGAGGGTGTCGTTGACGAGCTGGTGCAGCTCCGGGTACTTCTCGAAGTGCGGAGCCTTGAAGTAGTCGCTCCACAGGACCGAGACGTGGTGCTTGGCCAGCTCGGCGCGCTGCTCCTTGATGATGATGCAGCGCGTGCGGTAGTCGGCGTCCTCGTTGGCCTGGTACTTCTCCTGGACGGCCTTGACCGATTCGGCCTCGATCCTGGCCTGCGCCGGGTCGTAGACGCCGCAGGGCAGGTCGCAGTGGGCGCTGACCGTGACCTTGGGGGCAAACAGGCGGGAGAGCATGAAGCTGTCCTTCCTCGTGATCGTCTTCTCAGGTGGGACATTACTCCGTGAGGCCCTGGTTTTCTCGGGTGCCCCCAGGGGCCTAGGCCAAAAGTCCGGGGTGAGACTAGGGGCCGGCCGGTCCTGAGGACGGTGCCGGACGGGCACGAGAGAGGGAGGTTGGGCGATGTCGGAGGCGGAAGGGCGCGTGCGCATAGGGGAATCGAGGATTCCGCTCGGCGTGGCCGAGGTGCGGGGGCCCTCGATGCTGCCCACGCTGCGTCACGGGGACCGCTTGCTCGTCCGTTACGGCGCTCGGGTCAAACCGGGTGACGTGGTGGTGCTGCGCCATCCGTTCCAGCAGGACCTGCTCATCGTCAAGCGGGCGGCGGAGCGCCGGGGCGCGGGCTGGTGGGTGCTCGCCGACAACCCCTGGGCCGGGGGCGACAGCAACGACTACGGCGTCGTGCCGCAGGAGCTCGTGCTCGGGCGGGTGCTCGGGCGGTACCGGCCGCGCAGGCCGGAGGGCGAGGACCGGCTCGTCGCCGCGACGGCGGGCGGCGCGGGTACGGGCGGCACCGGAGCGGGCGGCGCGGGTACGGGCGGCGCGGGGGCGGGGCTCGCGGGCGGTACGGGGAGCCCGGGCCAGGACGCCGCCCCTCGGGAGCCCTCGGGTCAGGCCCCCTCGGGTCAGGACTCCTCGGGGCGGCTCGCGGCCGCCGTCTCCTTCGTGCGCTGGGGGTTCGGTTCGGTGCGCTCCGTCTCCGGCTCGGCGGCGGCGCGGCGCTTGCGGGCGCGGTAGGCGGCGACGTTTGCGCGGGTCGCGCAGCGGTCGGAGCAGTAGCGGCGGGAGCGGTTGGTGGAGGTGTCCAGGTAGGCGTTGCGGCAGGGCTCGGCCTCGCAGATGCCGAGGCGGTCGACGCCGTACTCGGTGAGGTGGAAGGCGAGGCCCATCGCGGCGACGGCGGCGTATCCGGCGGTCGCGTTCGAGGGGTGCTCGGCGAGGTGCATGTGCCAGCGCGGGCGCCCCGAGGCGTCGAGGTACTCGTGGCCGGAGATCTGCGGTGAGACCGGGTATTCGAGGAGCAGCGAGTTGAGCAGGTGCACCGCCTCGTGCTCCTCGCCGCCGTCGGCGGCCTCGAAGATCGCGCGCAGCCGGGCGCGCACGCCCCGGAAGCGGGTCACGTCCGCATCGCCCGCGCGCCGGGCCGCCTGCGTCTCCGCGCCGATGAGCGCGCGTACCGCGTCGACCGAGGTCAGCGTGTCCTTGCGGCGTCCCGGTTCCTCGGTGTTGACGAGACGTACGGCGTAGTCCGAGTAATAGGCCAGTTCCACTTGTTGTCCTTACAGGGGCGGACTAGGGTGCGCATGTCGACCGGCCGTAATGGTCCGACATGTGTAGAGAGTATTACTTCCCGGGCGGGTTCACGTGCGGGTCCCGCGCGGACGAGGTGGAGGCGGAGATGGGTACGGGCGGCGGTGGCACCGACTTCGGGGCCTGGCAGGAGAGCTGGGACCGTCAGCAGGAGTGGTACATGCCGGACCGCGAGGAGCGGTTCCGCGTCATGCTCGAGATGACCGAGGCGCTCGTCGGCACCGCGCCGCGGGTCCTCGACCTCGCCTGCGGTACGGGAAGTATCACGGACCGCGTGCTGCGCAGGTTCCCCGAGGCCCGCTCGACGGCTGTCGACCGCGATCCGGCGCTGCTCGCGCTCGCGCGCGGCACCTTCGCCGGGGACGCCCGGGTCGATGTCGTGGACGCGGACCTGACGGCGCCGGACTGGTACGAGGCGCTGCCGCACGCCACGTACGACGTCGTGCTCACCGCGACGGCGCTGCACTGGATGCCCACCGCGGCACTGCGCACGCTGTACGGGCAGCTCGCGCCGCTCGTGCGCGAGGGCGGCGCCTTCATGAACGCCGACCACATGCCCGACCCCGCCACGCCCCGTGTCAACGCCGCCGAGCGGGCGCTGCGGCACGCCGTGATGGACCGGGCGCGCGAGGCGGGGGCGCAGGACTGGGACGCGTGGTGGGCGGCGCTCGCCGAGGAGCCCGAACTGGCCGGGCCCGTCGCCGCGCGCATGAAGCTCTTCGGCGCGCACTCCGAGGGCGATACGCAGCCGCCCGCCTGGCACGCGGCGACCCTGCGCGAGGCGGGCTTCGCGGAGGCCCGCACGGTGTGGGCCTCGCCCTCCGACGCGCTCGTGCTCGGGCTGCGCTGAGGGCGAGGGCGACGAGGGCGGGGGCGACGACGAGGGCGAGGGCGCGAGGCGGGGACGCGGACACGGGACGGACGCGGCGTACGGAGCCGAGGCGCGTGGCCCGGCCCCGTACGCGTACCGCCTCATCGGCGGCCCGCCCGCCTCGTCGGCAACCCGCCCCGTCTCACCAGCAACCCGCCCCCGCTCACCGGCCGCCCGCCCCGTCTCACCGGCCGCCGGCTCCGTCCCGCCGCGCCCCCGGCCTCACAGCACCTTCGAGAGGAAGGCGCGGGTGCGGTCGTGCCGGGGGTCGGTGAGGACCTCGCGGGGGTGGCCCGATTCGACGACGACGCCGCCGTCCATGAAGACGAGCGAGTCGCCGACCTCGCGCGCGAAGCCCATCTCGTGCGTCACGACGATCATCGTCATGCCGCTCTCCGCGAGGTCGCGCATGACGTCGAGGACGTCGCCGACCAGTTCGGGGTCGAGCGCCGAGGTCGGCTCGTCGAAGAGCATCAGCTTCGGCTCCATCGCGAGCGCGCGGGCGATCGCGACGCGCTGCTGCTGGCCCCCGGAGAGCTGCGCCGGGTAGCTGTCGGCCTTGTCCGCGAGGCCCACGCGCTCCAGCAGGGCGCGGGCCTGCTCGCGGGCCGCCGCCTTCGCGACGCCCTTGACCTGCGTGGGGGCCTCGATGATGTTCTCCAGCGCGGTCTTGTGCGGGAAGAGGTTGAAGCGCTGGAAGACCATGCCGATGTCGCGGCGGCGCAGCGCGACCTCGCTGTCCTTCAGCTCGTGCAGCTTCTCGCCGCGCTGCCGGTAGCCGACGAGTTCGCCGTCGACGTACAGGCGCCCCGCGTTGATCTTCTCCAGGTGGTTGATGCAGCGCAGGAACGTCGACTTGCCGGAGCCCGAGGGGCCGATGAGGCAGAAGACCTCGCCCTGCCGGACCTCCAGGTCGATGCCCTTGAGGACTTCGAGGGGGCCGAAGGACTTGTGGACGGCTTCGGCGCGGACCATGGGCACCTGCCCGCCGGCCGTCGTCGCGGGGACGCTGTCGCTCATGCCATGCCTCCGTTCGGGCGGCCCAGCGAGAAGGCGCTCGCCCGGAGTTTCTGCCAGGGGGTCGCGGGCAGGGCGCGGCTGGAGCCGCGCGCGTAGTACCGCTCGATGTAGAACTGCCCGATGCTCAGGACCGAGGTGAGGATCAGGTACCAGGCGGCGGCGAGGAAGAGCATCTCGACGGGCGCGCCGGAGACCTGGCCGATGTCCTGGGCCGCGCGCAGGAGTTCCGGGTACTGGACGGCGGCGACGAGCGAGGTCGTCTTGAGCATGTTGATGACCTCGTTGCCCGTCGGCGGCACGATGACGCGCATGGCCTGCGGGATCACGATGCGGCGCAGCGTCTTCGCGTGGCTCATGCCGAGCGCGTGCGACGCCTCCGTCTGGCCCTCGTCGACCGCGAGCAGCCCGGCGCGGCAGATCTCCGCCATGTACGCGGCCTCGTTGAGGCCGAGGCCGAGCAGCGCGGTGAGCAGCGGGGTCATGAAGCTGGCCCAGTAGTCCTTGTAGAGGGGGCCGAGGTTGATGTACTCGAAGACGAGGCCCAGGTTGAACCAGACCATGAGCTGCACGAGGACCGGTGTGCCGCGGAAGAACCAGATGTAGAACCAGGCGATGGACGAGGTCACCGGGTTCTTGGACAGGCGCATGACGGCGAGGACCACGCCGCCGACGATGCCGATGAGCATCGCGATGACGGTGAGGAGCATGGTCTTGCCGAGACCGCTCAGGATGCGGTCGTCGAAGAAGTAGTCGGGGACGGCGCCCCAGTTGATCTTGCCCTGCGAGAAGGCGTAGACCAGCGCGCCGAGGGCGGCGAGCGAGACGACCGCCGCGACCCAGCGGCCGTAGTGGCGCACGGGGACGGCGCGGATGGCCTCGGCGGGGCGCGGGGCGGTCTTCGTCGGGGAGACCGGTGCGGCGGCACCGGCCGCGGTGGTGCCCACGTCGGTGGGCCTGGCGTCCCGGGGCCCGGACGCGCGGTCCGGCTCCGGGGGGGTGGTGGGGTCGTCGGGGGACACGCGTACTGCCTTCGCTCCGGGGGTGGGGTCGGGGGGGGGGGGGGGCCCCCCCCGGGGGGGGGGGGGGGGGGGCGCGGGGGGGGGGGGGGGGGGGGCCCCCCGGCCCCCCCGGCCGCGGGGGGGGGGGGGGGGGGGGGGGGGGGGCCCCGCGGGGGGCGGGGGCGGCGGGGTCGCGCGTGGGGGAAGGGCGGCGGCCCGCCCCTGTACGCGCGACCCCGCGCCCGGTCAGGTCACTTGCCCGCGTTCACGGCGGCCTCGGTGACCTTGCCGTCCTCGACGCCCCACTTGGATATGACCTTGTCGTACTCGCCGTTCTTGATGATCGCCTCCATCGCGGCCTTGATCGCGTCGCGCAGCTGGGTGTTCGACTTGGCGATCGCGATGCCGTACGGGGCGGCCTCGACCTGCTCGCCGACCAGCTCGAAGTCCTTGCCGCCGCCGGAGGTCTTGACGGCCCAGGCCGCGACGGGGAAGTCGGAGGAGCCGGCGTCGCCGCCGCCCGCGCGCAGGCGGGTCTGGGCCTGCTGGTCGTTGTCGTACGCCTCGATGGCGATCTTCTTGCCGCCCGCGCACTTCTTCGACTCGGCCTTGGCGAGGTCGTGCGAGACGGTGCCGCGCTGGAGGACGATCTTCTTGCCACACAGGTCGGACCAGGTCTTGATGCCCTGCGTCTTGCCCTTCGGCGTGTAGATCGAGACGCCGGCCGTGAAGTAGTCGACGAAGTCGACGCCTTCGCCGACCTTCTTGCCCGTGTCGCCGTCCACGCCGTTCTGCCGGTCCGCCGTGTCGGTCATGGCGGACATCGCGAGGTCGTACCGCTTGGAGCGCAGACCGGTCAGGAGCGTGTCGAAGGTCGCGTTCTGGAACTCGAACTTGACGCCCAGCTCCTTGCCGAGCGCCTCGGCGAGGTCGATGTCGATCCCGACGACCTTGCCGGACTTGTCCTTGTACTCGACGGGCGGGTACGCGATGTCCGAGCCGACCTTGATGACGCCCTTGTCGCGGATCTCCGCGGGGAGCTTGTCCTTGAGTGAGGACCCGGCGGCCTGGGACGAACCGGCCGAAGCGGCCGGCTCCTTCTTGTCGTCGTCCTTCGTCTGGTCACCGCAGGCGCCGAGGAGCAGGGCACCCGCGACCACGACAGCGGCGGCCGTCGCTGCGCGGGGCTTCACGGCGAACAGGCGACGCGGGGATTTGGCGGTCATGAGGGTCCCTCCGGCGGAAGTCTGGAATTGCCGACGGGGGTCACGGTGAACGCGTCTTCGAGTGTCGTGACCCAGTGCGATGCACGGCATCTTGCCATTCGGACAAGACCGCTCAGGGGGTCGCCGATGTCAAAATCGGATAACGGGATCGGGCGGCGGGCTTGTGGACAGGTAACAAGTGCGACGCGGGGACGAGTTGACGGCAGGTCGGCCGGAGGGTGATTTTCGCGGTGCGCGCGGGCATGGGCGCCGGTCCTGGGCGGGTATCCCGGGATGCGAGACGCTATGCCGGTTCTCGGCGGGCCCGCGCGGCTTGACGCGCTGTGGGGCTCTTGGGGAATTCCGCGTGCCTTGGGCGGTCTTGAGCGGGCGTGAGAGGTTCGCGGAGCCCGGCGATGGCCCGCGGGGAGAGGGTGCGCGGGGAGGGCGGGCGGGCGGGGCGAGGGGCCGACGGCGCGTGTGACCCGGCCCTCGTCCGAAAGGACTCGTAGGAGGCGGGCGCGATCCGGTAGAAAAGACGGCTACACCCCTCATCAGGGGCCCAGGACGCGTGTGCGGCGCGTCCGCGCGCACGTGCCCGTACCCGTGGCCTATTCCTTCGCGCAGGCGTTTCCCCTCCCGGAAGTGTCGCGCGGAAGCGTGGAAGCCGTGGTTCCCGACCGGGGACCCGGGCCGCCGGCGGGCTGCGCGGTGCCCGCCCGCCCTCCTCACCAGGGGGTGGACACCCTCAACTGACGATGAACGAACAAAGGGGTTCTCCCATGTCAGCTCAAGCGGACATTGCCGAAGCCACACCCGATACCGACGCTTGTGCGGGCGTCACGGGTACGGGCGACGGCTCCGCGAACCACCCGGCCGAGGCGGACGCCGCGCGGGCGGACGCGGCCCACCCGGACGACGCCGGTCTCCACCCGGACGACGCCGGTCTCCACCCGGACGACGCCGGTCTCCACCCCGCCTTCGCCCTCCACCGGGGCGGCAAGATGGCGATCGCCGCGACCGTCCCCGTGCAGAACCGCGACGACCTCTCCCTCGCCTACACGCCCGGCGTCGCCGAGGTGTGCACGGCCATCGCCGAGCGCCCCGAACTCGCCCACGAGTACACGTGGACCTCGCAGGTCGTCGCCGTCGTCACGGACGGCACGGCGGTCCTCGGGCTGGGCGACATCGGCCCCGCCGCCTCGATGCCGGTCATGGAGGGCAAGGCGATCCTCTTCAAGCAGTTCGCGGGCGTGGACGCCGTGCCGCTCGCACTGGACACGACCGACGCGGACGAGATCGTCGAGACCGTGGCACGGCTCGCGCCCTCCTTCGGCGGCATCAACCTGGAGGACATCTCCGCGCCGCGCTGCTTCGAGATCGAGCGGCGGCTCAAGGAGCGGCTCGACATCCCGGTCTTCCACGACGACCAGCACGGCACCGCCGTCGTGACGCTCGCCGCGCTGCGCAACGCCGCGAAGCTGACGGGGCGGGAGATCGGCGCGCTGCGCGCCGTCATCTCGGGCGCGGGCGCGGCGGGCGCGGCCATCGCGAGGTTCCTGCTCGCGGCGGGCATCGGGGACGTCGCGGTGTGCGACCGCAAGGGCGTGCTGAGCACCGGCCGCGCCGACCTGACGCCGGTCAAGCGGGAGATCGCCGAGCTGACCAACCTGGCGGGGCTCAGCGGTTCGCCCGCGGACGCGCTGGACGGCGCCGACGTCTTCATCGGGGTCTCGGGCGGCACGGTGCCCGAGGCGGCGGTCGCGACGATGGCGAAGGACTCCTTCGTCTTCGCGATGGCCAACCCGAACCCGGAGATCCACCCGGACGTCGCGCACAAGTACGCGGCCGTCGTCGCGACGGGCCGCAGCGACTACCCGAACCAGATCAACAACGTGCTCGCCTTCCCCGGCATCTTCGCGGGCGCGCTCCGGGTGCGGGCCTCGGACATCACGGAGCACATGAAGATCGCCGCGGCCGAGGCGCTCGCCGACGTGGTCGGCGCGGAACTCGCCGCCGACTACGTCATCCCCTCGCCCTTCGACGAGCGCGTCGCCCCCGCCGTGACCGAGGCGGTCGCGCGCGCGGCGCGGGAGGACGGGGTCGCGCGGCGATGACGTGAGCCGGGCGGGCGCTCCGCGTCGCGTGCGGCGAAGGGCTCCGGTACGGGTGCGGGCACCTCCGCACCGGTGCGAGGGGCCCTTCGCCGCTTCCCGTACGGACGCGGGACCGCCGCCTCTCCCGGCGGACACCGCCCCGCCTCAGACCGAGGGCCGGACGGTGCCCGGTTCCTGCGGGGGCTGCTTCCTCGCGGTGCGCGCCGGGTGGTGGACGGTACGGGGACGGGGCGGCCGGGCGGCGTGGGCACGGCCGATCTCCGGGGCGCGGGGGGCCGCCGCGCCGAGGGGCACGGCGCGGACGGCGCCGGGCGGTCCCGTACGGACGGCCTCCGCCGCGCAGACCGGTTCCGCCGCGCGTACCGGCTCTGCGCGTACCGGTTCCGCCGCCCGTACCGGCTCCCTCGCCTCCAGCGCCGCCAGGTGCACCACTGCTTGCCAGAGGGGGCCCCGGCCCAGCGGGCCCCAGGCGATGGTGGTCATTCAGCGGACGGCTCCCCGAGGAGGGCCGTGATGCGGGCCGCCGCCCTCGCGAGCTCCTCGCGGGCCGCGTGGAGCCGGGCAGCCGTGACGCCGCTGTCGCGGGCCGCGTCCCTGACGTCGTCGCGGAACCGGTCGAGCAGCCGCTCCAGCTCCCGGACCGGATCGCCCTCGGCGAGGGGCTCCGTGGCCCATCGCGGCGGTACGGGCCCGGGGCCCTCGCCCGTCACGTCGGCCGCTGCCTCGTCCGCCTCCTCCGCGAGGTGCTTCTCCAGGTCGGGGGACTCCTCGCGGGGCCGCTCCGCCCGCGCCTCCCACGGTGCGCGCCCGCCGCCCCACGCTCCCCAAGGGCTGCCGCCCTGCCCCTGGCCGAACCCGCCCTCGCGCCCGAAGCGGCCGAACTCGCGCGTCAGTTCGCCCAGGCCCTCGCGCAGCCCGGTGGGCCAGTCGCCCCGGCTGAAGTGCTCCTGCACCTGCTGCTGGACCTGGCGGGCCATGTCCTGGAAGTGCTCCTGCGCCTCCTTCGCCTGCGCCTTCGCCTTCGCCTGCGCGTCGCGCGCCTGACGGCGGGCCCGCTGCGCGTCCTCGCGGGCGCGGCGGCTCTCGTCGCGTGCCTGGCGGGCCTGTTCGCGCCACTCCTGCTTCGCGCGGCGCAGCTCCTCCTTCGCCGCGCGCCACGCCTCGCGCTCGCCCTCGCCGCGCCCGGCGCCCGCCCCACCGGCGGCGTCGGAGCGGCCCGTCTCGGCGCGCACCTCGCGGCGCAGCTCGCCCGCCGCGCCCCGTACGTCGTCGCGGATCTCGGCGGCCAGCTCGGCGACCGACTCGCGGATCTCCAGCTCCAGCTCGGCCAGCTCACCGCCGCGAGCGGCCAGCTCCGCGCGCCCGGTCGCGGTGATCGCGTACACCTTCCTGCCGCCCTCGGTCGTGTGCGTGACGAGGCCCTCGGACTCCAGCTTGGCGAGGCGCGGGTAGACCGTGCCGGCGGAGGGCGCGTACAGCCCCTCGAAGCGTTCCTGGAGGAGGCGGATGACCTCGTAGCCGTGGCGCGGGGCCTCGGCGAGGAGTTTGAGCAGGTACAGCCGCAGGCGGCCGTGGGCGAAGACGGGGGCCATCTCAGAGCACCTTCCTGTCGGGCTGGTCGGGCTGGTCGGGCTGGTCGGGCTGGTCGGTGGGCGCCGGGGAGCCGGGCTCCTCGGGGGGCTCGGTCTCCTCCGCGCGGGGCGGCCTGCGCAGGAGCGCGAGGGAGCCGGAGACCGTCGTGGCCCTGAGCCTGCCATGCCCGGAACCGAGCCTTCCGGTCACCTTCTTGCTGCCCCAGCCGCCGCTGACGCGCAGATCCTCGAAGGCGTTGGAGACCGAACCGCTCGCCGTGTCCGCCTCGACCGTCGCGTCCGCCGGGTGCGGGAGGCGGATCGCGACCTGTCCGGAGACGCTCGCGAGCCGGATGTCCGCGGGGGTCTCGCCGGGGGCCAGGTCGAGGATGATGTCGCCGCTCACCGAATCGGCGCGCACGGAGGGGCCCGTGCCGTCGACGAGGGTGAGGGTGCCCGTGACGGAGGCGAAGCGGAGCGGGCCGCTCGTGGCCTGGGCCTCGAAGGCGCCGGAGACCGTCTCGGCCTCGACCGCGCCGCTCAGGCGCGTCAGCGTGGCGCCGCCCGAGACGCTGTGCACGACGAGCGGCGCGTCGAGCCCGGAGACCGTGACCTCGGCGCCCGCCACGTGCACCTCGACGTGCGTGTCGGCGGGGACGACGAGCGAGACCACCGCGTGCCGCTCGCGCACCCGGGAAGAGAGCCACTTGAGCGGGCCGCGCCACGGCACGTCCGGGTACTCGACCGTCAGCACCCCGTCCTCGCTGCTCACGTCGAGCGGCGGGCCGTCCACCTCCGCGACCTGGAGGCCGATCGCCTCGCCCGGGCCCGGGCGCCCGACGACGTTGACCTCGCCGCCCATGAGCCCGACGCGCACGGTCCGCACCGGGTCCTCGATCCTCAGTTTCCGTGCTTCCGCCACGGACCACTCGGCCATGCCGA
The DNA here is from genome assembly GCF_044749745.1 of Streptomyces sp. NPDC088923. NCBI lineage: Bacteria > Bacillati > Actinomycetota > Actinomycetes > Kitasatosporales > Streptomycetaceae > Streptomyces > Streptomyces sp. NPDC088923. Next base: position 516,622 of record NZ_JBIVIO010000002.1, read on the forward strand.
ACCTCCCCGTTCTTCCCTCGTACGTGTGTCACTCGTACGTGTCTCGCGCGGTGCGCGCAGTGCGTGCGGGCGCGGCGTACCGGCAGCACGCGACAGGCGCTTCGCGTCATATCGCGTTCTCTTTCAAACACGATATATCGCGGACCGGTGGCGTCAAGCCCGGGGACGGGAAGGGGCGACCGCCACGAAAGGACGCCGAAGGCGGGCCGCGCGAGCAGGGCCGCCCTAGCGTGGTCCCATGGCCGATCCCCCGGGCGGGTACCGCCCCACGCCGCACGCCGCTCCCTCCGACGCGACGGACGCCGAGCGTGCGGCCGGGGCGCTCCTGCTGTGCCGGGCGGAACCGGAGGAGGTGGCGCACACCGCGCGGCTCCTGCGCGGACCGCTCACCCTGTGCCCGGCGGGGGAGCCGGGGCCCGGGGGCGAGGCGCGGTGGAGCGTCCTCGTACCGCGGGACAAGCCCTGGCTGCACGGCGGCGAGCCGGTCGACCGGGTCCTCACCGGGTGGGCGACGGCGCTCGCGGTCGGCGCCTCCTGGCCCGTCCTCGCGCTGTGGTGGGACCACGAACGCGCCGGTCTCGTGCTCTGCTCCGGCTTCCGGCGCCCGGTCGGCTACGAGTGGGCGGCGGACGGGACGCCGCTCGGCGAGGAGGAGGCGCTGCGCACCTTCGTGCTCCGGCTCGGCCTCGACCCCGTGCTCGACCTCCAGGAGCTCGGGTCGCTGACCCGCCAGGACCCGGAGAGCGACGCGCGCGGCCGGCTGCGCGGCGTGCTCGCGGTGCTCGCCCGCGCCGGACTGCGGCTGCCCGCCGGACTGCTGCCGGGCGAGCCCGCCGACCGCCTCCGCTCGGTCGCCGCCGTCGTGCCGGGCAACCGCTCCCTGTCCTGGTCGGGCTGGCGCGAGGCGGTGCGGGACGAGATCGACGCGGTCGAGCACGGCGTGCTGGGGCCGTGGCCGCGCGGCCCGGGCGCGCGGTTCCTGGCGGGGGCGCAGTGCGCGGTGGGGCTGCCGCTGCTCGCGTACGGGCTGCGGCGCCGCGACCGCGGCTGGGGCTGCGCCGGCACGCTGCTGGTCGCCCACGGGCTCTCCGCCCTCGCCTATGACCGGATGCGGGCGGCGCGGGGGTGGGAGACGGGGTGAGGCGGGGACGGCGGTGACCCGCGCCGTACGGGTGGGCGGAGACGGGGCGCGGCCTCGTGCCCCTCAGGGCGTGGGCCGCGCGCCGCTCGGGTGCCGCGCGCAGCTCAGGAACCGCGCGGCGTCAGTCCTCGTCCTCGTCGTCGAGGCGGGCGAGCCAGGTCGCCAGGCGCTCGACGGGGACCTCGAAGTCCGGGTTGAGGTCGACGAAGACGCGGAACTGCTCGGCGAGCCACTCGAAGCTCACCTCTTCCTCGCCGCGCCGCCGCTCCAGCTCCTCGATACCGCGGTCGGTGAAGTACATGTCGCGTGCTCCGTCTGATGGGGCCGGTGGCCGAAGGGGTAAGGGGGCGGGCAGGGGCCCGGGGCGTCCGAGGCACAGGATAGGCGGCCCGGGTGTCCCGTTTCCTCCTCGCCCCCGCCCCGCACACGGGCTAATCTGCTCTGCCCGCGCGCCACGACCGAACGGCGGCCCATCGGCCCCCGCCAGGCACGCGGGAGAGGGAACGGGGGACACACCATGGGGGACCACGCGAACCGCGGGACAGGCGGGACGACGCGGACCACGCGACGCGGGACGGATCACCCGGCGTCCTCACGGGCCGAGGCCCGGGACCCGCACGCGGAGCACGCGCCGAGCGGCACGGGCGTCCGGGCCCTCACTCGTGCGGGGCAGTGCGGGGCGCCGCGCGCGACGGGACCGGGGACGGGCCGCTCAGCCGCCGGTCGGGCGGCCACGGGTCGGGCGGCCGTGGGACGGGTGGCCACGAGCCGGGCAGCCACGGGCCGGGCAGCCACGGGCCGGGCGGCCACGAGCCGGGCCGCCGCGGCCCTCCGTGGGGGTGAGGGGCGGTGAACGGCGGTGGGGAGGGACAGCCGGTGTGGAAGATCCTGGAGGATCTGACGAAGGCGGCCACGGTCCGCATCCACGTTCCCCGAGCCGGGTATAGCCCCCTCGACACCGTCCAGGAGGCCGGGCTGTTTCTCGGCAGCGGCTTTCTCGCCGCGCCGCAGTGGGTCCTGACCTGCGCGCATGTCCTCTTCGACGGGGCGGCGCAGCGGCCGATCGGGAAGGGGGAGCGGGTGATCGTCTGCCAGGTGGGCCCGAGCGGTCTCCCCTTCGCCCTCGAAGGCGAGGTCGCCGCGGTGCTCCCCGAGCACGCCCCCGCGAGCGGCTCCTGGCCCGCCCCCGACCTCGCCCTCGTACGGCTGCGCAGACCCGCCCCGTACACGTGCGCCTACCTCTCCGACCGCCCCGCGGGCACCCAGCTCGACGGCAGCGGGCTCTACCAGGTCGGCTGGATCGACAACGGCGGGCAGCTGACCCTGCGCGGCGGCGCCGTCACGGTCGCCGGGACCCTCGGCGGGCCCGGCGAGGCCGAGCAACTCCTGCTCATGGGCGAGGGGTTCATCGCGGGGTCCTCGGGCGGCCCGGTCGTCGACCTGCGGCGCGGCGAGGTCGTCGCCGTCGTCAAGTCGCGGCTGCGCGACGGCGGCAGCGGCTCCGCCGTCGACATCGCCTGCCTGCGCTCCCTCCCGGTGCCCGGACTGCTCGTCGAGCGGGCCACCCCGCCCTTCGGCACGATGCTCCCCGGCGGGCTGTGGTGGGAGGGCGCCGGTACGGGACGTACCGGGACCGACATCGCGGCCCCGGCCCCCGCGGCGGCCCTGCCCGAGCCCCGTGAGGAGGACGCCGCCGCGTACAGCGCCGCGCCCGTCCCCGTACCGCGGCCCCCGGAACCGGAGGAGGACCTCTACCAGGCCCTCTACCGCGACCACGACCGCTACCACGCCTCCCAGCTCGCGGGCGCCGCGCCCACCTGGACCGACGCCCAGCGCTCCCTGTGGGGCGCCGGGGTCCGACCGGGCCCCCTCGACCGCACCCGCCTCTACGGCCTCTTCGCCGGGCTCCCGCACCCCGCCGCGCCCGCCGCACTCGCGACGCTCCTGCGCGCCCTGCCCCTCGACCTCTACGGAGCCGACCGCCCGCACCTGCCGCGCGCCTGGCGCGACGGCTTCGGCGTGCTGCGCGACCGGGCGGGCGGCGCGCGGGAGCCGTACGCCCTCGCGCTGCGCTACGTCCTCGCGGTCCTCCACGCGGCCACCCCGGCGGCGGCGCCGCTCCACGCCGCCGCCCCGTCCGCCGCCGCGCTCCCGGCCCCCGACGCCCCCGGGACCCGCGAGACCGCGCACGCCCTGCGGAAGCTGCGCGACTGGGCCGCCGACGCCGCCGACGAACTGCCCCCGGAGATCCGCGCCGTCTACCACACCGAACTCGCCGACTGGTGGCGCGCCCACGAGCGCCCCGCCCCCGCGCCCCCGCGCCGCCGCGCCGCGCCTCGCGCCGTCGTGCTCCGCGTCGACGCCCTCGGCTGGCAGCCCGGACACGTCACGTGGGGTCTCGCCGTGGAGGAGGGCGAGCCCGGCGGCCCCGAACCGCTCACCGAGTCCGTCCACGAGAGCGCCGACGCCGTCCCGCTGCGCGCCCTGCCCGCCGCGCTCGCCGGGCCCCTCGCCGACGCCTTCCAGCGCTGCGACGAACCGGGCGCCCCCGCGATGCTCCACGTCGCGCTGCCGCACGACCTGCTCGGCCTGGAGGTCGACACGTGGGCCGACCCCTCCGGCGGCGGCCCGCTCGGCGCCGTCCGGCCCGTCGTCGTGCGCTGCGCGAGCCGCGAGCAGTTCGGCCCCGGGGCCGAGGTCGACCCCGAACGGTGGGCCGCACTGCACCCGCGCGGCCCCGGCGCGGAGGGCGTGCACGGCAGCGTGCTCGACTGCGCGGGCGGCACCCCGCGCCCCCTCGCCGGCGACCTCGTCACGCTCCCCGCCGAGATCCCGGTCCTGTGCCAGTACCGGGGCGCCGCGCACCCCGTCACGGGCGACGCGCTCCCGCGCCTCGTGCGCGCCGGGTACGGGGTCGCGCTGTGGCGGCGCAGGGGGGAGTTCTCGCGCACGTACGGGATGGTTCCGGGGTACGCGTACGACGGGAACTGCTCCGGCTTCCACACCCGGGTCGGACAGGAGGTGCGCGCGGCGCACAGCGCGGCGCAACTGCCCTACGTGCTGCACGACTGGCGGCGCGCGGCCGAGCGCGGGCAGGGCTGGTCGGAGGGCGTCGTGCTGATGTACGACCCACCGCGCGCCGCCCCCGCGCTGCTTGCTCCCCCGTGAAAGACCTGACGGGGCGTCGGGCCGCTCGCTACCGTGTGGCCCGTGCCCCGTACGGCCGGAGCGCCCCGCACCCGGGGCCCCGGCGGGCCCGACGACGAGACGAGACGACCGAGCGACGCCGCAGACCAGTGACGAGGGAGCCGATCATGAGTGAGGCCGCAGTGTCCGAGGAACCCGGTCCCGTGGCCGGGGAATGGCTCGTCTACCGGGGCGCGGGGGAACCCCACGACGGGATCGACCGGCTCCCCGCGCCGCCGCCCTGGCGCGACTTCCGGCACCGCGCGAGCCAGACGCCGGGCGGCGCCGAGACGCGCAGGCTCGGCGCGCACCGCGCCCACACCGTCTCACTGCGCCCCGGCGCCGAGGAACTCGAAGTGATCAACGCCGCGCTCTACCTGCGCCGCCCGCTCCTCGTCACGGGCGGCCCCGGCGTCGGCAAGAGCTCCCTCGCGCACTCCGTGGCCGATGAGCTGCGCCTCGGGGACGTCCTGCGCTGGCCCATCGTCAGCCGCACCTCGCTCCAGGACGGGCTGTACCACTACGACGCGATAGCGCGCCTCCAGGACGTGCAGATCGCCGCCCACGACCCCGAGGCCGCGGCCGGGGGCCCAGGCGCCCCCGAGCGCATCGGCGACTACATCAGGCTCGGCCCGCTCGGCACCGCGCTGCTCCCCTCCGCGCGCCCCCGCGTCCTCCTCGTCGACGAGCTGGACAAGAGCGACATAGACCTCCCCAACGACCTCCTCAACATCCTGGAGGAGGGCGAGTTCGTCATCCCCGAACTCCAGCGGCTCGCCGACCGGCTCCCCGGCAACGAGGCCGAGGTCCTCACCTCGGACGGCCGCAAGGTGCGGATCAAGGACGGCAGGGTCGCCTGCACCCACTTCCCCTTCGTCGTGCTCACGAGCAACGAGGAGCGCGACTTCCCCGCGCCGCTCCTGCGCCGCTGCATCCACCTGGAGCTGGGCCTCCCCGACCACGAGCGCCTCGCCAACTTCGTCCGCGCCCACCTCGGCCGCGAGCGGGAGCGCGACGCGGACGACCTCATCACGCGTTTCCTGGAGCGCTCGCGCACCGAACTCCTCGCCGCCGACCAGCTCCTCAACGCCATCCACCTCACCGGCGCGGCCCCCGGGCTCGACCGCGACCGCCTCGCCGAGCTCCTCATCCAGCGACTCGACCGCCCGAGGTGACCCCGATGCGCGACTTCGCCGCCCTGCCGCACCACGGGGACGACCACGCCGAGGGCCAGACCGGCCCCGGCCCGCTGCCGCGCCCGCTCCCCCGCGCCGGACGGGACGCCGCACGGGGACACGGGGCGGGCCCGGGCCACCTGCCGAGGGAAGGCCAGGGGGCCGGGCCCGAGCCGATCGGGGATCGCGGGGCGGAGTCCGGGACGACGGGGCGGCACACCACGGGGGACGCGCCGCAAGGCGGGGGAACGCGGTGGGGGACCGGCTCCGCACCGGGTGAACCGAGGGCGGCCGGTGAACGGAGGGCGGCCGACACACCGCGCGCCGCCGACACACCGCGCGCCGCCGGCGAACCGAGGGAGGCCGACGCACCGCGCGCCGCCGGTGACCCGCCGGGGTTCGCGGACCCCGCCCAGCCCGACGGCACGCCCCGGGCACCGCGCGCCGCCCCCGCCCCGTCTCCCCTCTCCTCCTTCGTCCTCACCCTGCGCACCGCGGGGCTCGACCCCGACGCCGAACAGCTCGGCGACGCGCTGTGGCTCGCGGGCCGCATGGGCGGGGCCCCGGGCGAGGGCGGTACGGGGGAGCGGGGCACCCCGACGCGCGAGGCCCCGCCCGTCCCCCCGCCACCGGGACCCGTACCGCCGTCGCCGCCCGCGCCGCCCGAGGAGACGCCGTCGCACGGTGTGCCGCGGGCCGACGGGACCGTCGGGCTCTACGCCGGGCGCGGTGCGGGGACGGACGGGTCCGCCGCGCGCCTCGGCCCGGCCGGGGGCTCGGCCTTCGCCGTCGGCGACCTCGCGCCGGGCCGGGGGCTGCGCATCGGCGTGCCCGCCGCGCCCGCCTTCGGCTCCACGCTCGACCTCCAGCGCGCCCTGCGCCCCCTCCAACGCTTCCGCACCGCGGGCACCCGGCGGCGCAAGGTGCTCGACGAGACCGCGACCGCCGAACTCTCCGCGCGCGCGGGCGGCCTCGTCCTCCCCGTCTACCGCACCGTCGAGCGCCGCGAGGCGACCCTCCACCTCGTCCTCGACGCCTCCCCCTCGATGCGCGTGTGGGAGCGGATGTTCGAGGAGCTGCGGCAGGTCTTCTCGCAGCTCGGCGCCTTCGCCGGCATCCGCTGCCACTACCTCCACGAGGGCCCCGACGCGAGCGCGCCGCTCGCCCTCGCCGCCGCGCCGGGCGGAGGCCCCCGCTACGCCCCCGAACGCCTCGCCGACCCCACTGGGCGCAGCCTCACGCTCGTCGTGAGCGACTGCGCGGGCGAGCTGTGGCGCACCGGGCAGGGCCACCGGCTGCTGCACCGCCTCGCCCGCTCGGGACCCGTCTCCGTCCTCCAGCCGCTCCCGCAGCGCCTGTGGAACCGCACCAGGCTCCCCGTCGTCTTCGGCCGCCTCACCCGCACCGGCACCGGACGGCTCCAGGTCGCGGAACGCACCACGCCCCCCTCGCCCGAGGCCCTGCCCGTCCCCGTCGTCCCGCCCGTCCCCGCCGCGCTCGCCTCGTGGGCGCGGCTCATGACGGGGCGCGGCGGCGCCGCCGTCACCGGGGCGATCGGCTGGGTGCGCGCCGACCAGCCCGCCGGGGCGGCACCGGCGCGCAGCGCCGAGGTCCCCGCGCTCCAGCGCGTGAGCCGCTTCCGCGCCGCCGCCTCGCCACTCGCGGGGCGCCTCGCGACCCACCTCGCCGCGGCGCCGCTCTCGCTGCCCGTCATGCAGCTCGTGCAGCGCACCATGCTGCCCGGCTCGGGGCCCGCCGAACTCGCCGAAGTACTCCTCGGCGGGCTCCTCAAGCAGAGCGAGGAGGACCCCGCGACGGGGCCCTGGTACGCCTTCGCGCCCGGCGTGCGCGAGGCGCTCCTCGGGCCACTCGGCAGGGACGAGGCCGCGCTCATCCTCAAGCACTGCTCCGAGTACGTCACCCAGCACTTCGGCAAGGGCGGCCCGAACTTCCCGGCGCTCGCCCTCGCCCAGCTCGACGGAGGACCGGCGCTGCCGCCCCCCACCGGACGGGACCGGCTGCCGGGCCCCGGTGGCGAGGGGTACGCGGGCGCGGGGGACGCGGCCTACGAGGAGGCGGGGGACGCGGGGGCGGGGTACGAGGGTGCGGGGGACGAGGAGGAGTCCGCCGCGCGCCGCCCCGAGGGCGTACCGCAGCCCTTCGCCGAGGTCGCCGCCGAAGTGCTCAGGCGGTTCCTGCCCGTGTCACCCCTTCCCGCCGACGACAGCGGCCTGCCGCACCCCGCGCTCGGCGCGGCGGACGGACTCGTCGCCGAGTACGAGCGGCACGGCATGGTCCAGTCCCTCATGGACGCGGCCCAGCTCCTGCGCAGCGCCGTACGCCAGCAGCAACAGCCCGCACCCGAACTCCTCGCCACCTGCGCCGCGACCCTGCTGCGGCTGTGGCGGGTCGAGCGCGGCGAGGCGATGCTCCAGGAGGCGCGCGGCCACGCCGAGGCCGCCGTCGCCGCCTCGCGCGCGCCCGCGCACCGCGCCGTCCTCGCCCAGGTCCTCGCCGCCCTCGCCGAGGACGCGCGCCGCCAGGGCTCCCGGGGCGAGGCGCTCGACCTGCTGCGCGCCGCCGAACGCGAGTACGCGGCCGCCTGCGCCGCGCCGGGGCTCGACCCCGCGCACGCCCTGCGGCTCACCCTGGAACGGGTCGGTGTCCTGGAGAGCCAGTTCCGCGTCAGCGGGGACAGCTCGCTGCTCCAGAGCGGCGTCGGGATGCTCGAAGCGCTCGCCGACGCGCGCGCGGGCGAGGAGGAGGTCCCGGCCCTGCTCGCCCTCGCCCACGGACGGCTCCTCCTGCGCCTCGCCGGGCTCACGGGTGCCGGAGCCGACGCGCGCGTCCGCGCCCGCCGCGCCGCGCACTCGCTGCGCACCGCGCTCGACGTCGCACCCCCGGCGCACGACGAGTCGGCGCTGCGCCCCGAGGACCGGCCCGCCGTCGTCCTCGACCTCGTCGACGCCCTCCTCGCCTCGGGCCCCGAAGGACTCGCCGAGGCCGCCCGCAGGCTCGCCCTCGCACTCCCCGGGGCCCGCGCCCGCCACCGCAGCGAACTCCTCGCCCGCACCGCGCGCCTGCACCGGGCCCGCTACGCCGAGAACGGCGACCCTGCCGAACTCGACGCCGCCGCCGAGCACTTCGGGCAGGCGGTGCCCGGAATCCCGCGCGACAGCGCGGCACACGCGCGCCTCCTCGCCGAGTGGGGCCAGACCCTCCTGGACCGCGCCCGCCTCGGCGACGGCGATCCGGCGGCCCGGCTCGCCCGGGCCAACCGCGCCGTCCAGGTACTGCGCAGCTGCCTCACCGAGACGGGCAGCCGGCACAGCGCGGCGCCGCACCGCGAGCTTCTCCTCGGCCGCGCCCTCGTCCACCGCCACCACCTCACGGGCGACCGCGTCGACCTGCGCGAGGCCGAGTTCCACCTCGGCCTCGCCGCCCGCCGCACCCGCGAGCCGCTCCCGGCGGCGACCGCGCACCTGGAGTGGGGGCAGTGCCTCCTGCTCGCCGCGACGGGCGCGAGCCGCCTCGCCAGGTACGGCGAGGCCGCCGACGTCTTCCGCGCCGCCGCCCGCGCCGGGCGTCGTGCCCAGGAGGAGGCCACGAACGACCGCGACCGCGCCACGGCGGTCTCGCGCACCGCCCAGGCCCACCACTGGCTGGGCCGCGACTACGCGGGCGCCGCCCAGCCGCGCGCGGCCCGCGGTGCCTACCTCGCCGCCCTGGAGGAATGGAAACGCTTGCCAACGGGCATGGAGGCCATGGGCGAACCCACCCCCCGGCAGACCGCCCAGGAGCTGGAGGACCTGGCGAACGGTCCCGCGAACTGACCGGCACGCGCGCCGCCGGGCCGACGGACGCGCCGGGCCGACGGACGCGCGGGGACCGTGCCGCGCGCCGCCGCCTTCCGGGACGGGGCGGGCCGGGCCGCCCGGGTCCGGGACAGCGCCGTCCCGCTCCGCACCGAGCCGCATCGACGAGGGGGACCTCATGACGCACGACAGCAGCGGAGCACCCGGCCAGGCCGAGGCGCTCCCCGACCTCACCACTCTCGACCTGCGCGCCCTGCGCGCTCTCGACCACCCGGTCCTCAACGAGGTGCTCGACGGGCTCCGCGAGCGCGCCGGGAGTTCGAGCGAGATGCTGTGGGGGTTCAACAACGCGATGTGAGCGGCGAGTTCACCGTGACGGCCGCCGGGTGCCCGGCTGGACGGGCACCCGGTCCCGGGCGGGCTCCCGCTTTCGGCCGGGCGGCGCGGCGAACAGGACATCGGGCCCGTACGAGGTTTCGCCCTCGGCGGCGAGCGGGAGACCCACCACACGGGGCACGGGACCGCCCCTCGACCGGACCTGGGGGAGCGAGCAGTGCGAGCGAGAACCCCCTCCGCGCCGGGCCGCGGGCACCGGTACGGCAGCGGGGGAGCGGGCGAAGCCCCGTATCCCTTCCGGCAGTTCATCCTCAAGACGCACAGCAGGTGCAATCTCGCCTGCCGCTACTGCTACCTCTACGAGGGCCCCGACACCAGCTGGCGGGCCCGCCCCGCCACCGCCTCGCCCGAGGTGCGCGCCCGGACCGCGCGGCGCATCGGCGAGCACGCGGCGGCGCACGCGCTGCCCGCCGTCTCGCTCGTGCTGCACGGCGGGGAGCCCCTGCTCGGCGGCGCGGGACCGCTCGTCGCGCTCGCGGAACAGGTCCGCGCCGCCGTCCCCGCCGGGTGCGAGGCGCACGTCACCGTGCAGACCAACGGGACCCTCCTGACCGAGGCGGCCCTGCGCACGCTCGGCGCGGCGGGCATCCGCGTGGGGCTGAGCCTCGACGGCGGCAGGGCCGCGCACAACAGGCAGCGCGTCGACCACGCCGGGCGCCCCTCCTTCCGCGCCGCGCGCGGCGCGGCCCGCCTCCTCGCCGCGCACCCCGAGGCGTACGCGGGCATCCTCACCGTCGTCGACCCGCTCACGGACCCCGTCGAGTTGTACACCTCGCTCCTCGCCCTGGGACCGCCCGCCCTCGACCTGCTCCTCCCGCACGGCAACTGGTCGAGCCCGCCGCCCGGCATCGACGCCGCGCGAGGCCCGGACGGCGGGCCGACCCCGTACGCCGACTGGCTGTGCGCCGTCTTCGACGCCTGGTGGCAGGCCCCGCGCCGCACCACCCGGATACGGCTCTTCGAGGAGTGCCTCGCCCTCCTCCTCGGCCGCCCCGCCGCCACCGAGTCCCTCGGTCTCGACCCCTTCACCGCCGTCGTCGTCGAGACGGACGGCGCCATCGAGCAGGTCGACTCCCTCAAATCCGCCTACGAGGGCGCCGCGGCCACCGGGCTCGACGTCTTCGCCCACTCCTTCGACACCGCACTCGGCCACCCCGGCGTCCGCGCCCGTCAGTCGGGCGCCGCCGCGCTCGCCGCCCAGTGCCGTGCCTGCCCGCTGCTCACGGTCTGCGGCGGCGGGCACTACGCGCACCGCTACCGCGAGGGCGACGGCTTCGCCAACCCCTCGGTGTACTGCGCCGACCTGAAGAAGTTCATCCGCCACGTGGCGGTCGCCCTGGACCGGGCGGCGCGGGGAGCGCCCGGCGAGCCGCGACCGGCACCCGTCCCAGGAGCCAGCCGATGACGCGCGCCGTCCCGCCGTCCGTACCGCCTTCGGGCCCCTCCGTCCTTCCGTCCCTCGTCCCGCCCTCCGTGCTGAGCGAACTCGCCAGGACCGAGGGCGGTGAGGCGACGCTCGACCACCTCGTCCACGACCAGGCCAACCGCAGGCTCCTCCTGCTGCGGGCGCTGCTCGACACCGTCACCGACGCCGCCGCGGCCCGCGTCGCGCCCGCCGAACGCCGCCGCGCCGCCGCCGACTGGGCCCTCCTGGAGGCGGCCGAGGCCGAGAGCCCCGAGGCCGCGGCGCACGTGCGCTCCCTGCTCCTGCACCCCCTCACCGGCCCCTGGGCCCGCCAGACCCTCGCCGCCGTCACCGCCCGCGACCCCGCCCCCGGCGACCGCGACCTCGGCCTCGCGCACTTCAGCGCCCTCGCCTTCGCCGCCGCCGTCGCCGCGGGACTCCCCGTCACCGCGGAGCTCACCGCTCACGACGGCGCCCTCGCCCTCCCCGGGATCGGCGCCCTGCGCGTCCCCGGCACCCGGCCCGTACGCGTCGCGGCGGCGCACAGCGAGGGCGCGATACGGCTCACGCCCCGCGGCGAGAGGCGCGTCACCGTCTACACCCGCCCGGGGCACAGCGCCTGGTCCGCCGACGCCGACTGGCTCCCGCCGCACTCCCTGCCCCCGCTCGTGCCCGGCGCCCGCCCGGTGCCGCTCGACGACACCGGGCCCTACCGCGCCGCGCCGGGAGTGCGCCACCACTCCCTGAGCGCACCCGTGACCCTCGACGACGCGAGCCGCAAACCCTGGTACGAGAGCTGGACGGGCACCGCGCCGCTCCTCGCGCTCGGCGGACCGCACCGGCTTACCGAGGCCACGAAGCTGCTCCACTCCCTCGTCCCGCTGCGCACCCCGACGAGCCGCGCGGGCGACCCCGCCGGGGGCAGTTGCAGCGCGACCCGCAAGGACGCCTTCGGCGTCGTCCTCGCGAGCGTCCCGCCGAGCCCCGTCGCCTTCGCCGCGCTCCTCGTCCACGAACTCGGCCACGCCAAGCTCTCCGCGCTCGGCGAACTGACCCACCTCCACGAGGCGGGCCCCGCCGCGGTCTACTTCGCCCCCTGGCGCCCCGACCCGCGCCCCTTCGACGGCCTCCTCCAGGGCGTCTACAGCCACCTCGCCCTCGCCCACTGGTGGCAGGCGTACGCGCTCGGCGGCCCCGAGGGACCCGAACGCGAACACGCCTGGGCGGAGCACACGCGCTGCCACGAGATGGTGGCCGCCGCGCTGCCCCCGCTCGTGGGCTCCGAGGCGCTCACCCCCGGGGGCCGTGCCTTCGCCGACGGGATGGTCGCCGTGCACATCGAGCTGTCCCGCGTCGAGCCGCCCGCCGGACACCTCGCGCGGGCCCGCGCCTACGTCGACACGAAGCGCGCGGCGTGGCGCAGGGAGCGGGACCGGAGTGCCGTTCACGCGTTCGGGCGAACCGCGGGGAAAGGTGCCGGGCAAGGCTCCTGACGGCTCGTGAAAAAGCTTCAGCACACGGTACGTTGAGTGGAATCGAACCACCCGCGGTGTGACCATCGCGGGGCATGCGAGGGGCCCGGCGCCGCGGGGCCGGGACGCAGCCGGGAGGGTGTCGTATGACAACGGGGACAGGCACGAGCGGTGGTGCCGGCCGGCCGCTGGCCGCGCAGCCGATCACGATCAGCTTCGCCGGCTTCAACCGCGCCTGGGCGGCCTGGATCGGTCACCGCCTCAACCTGCGCGGATACCAGGTGTCCTTCCAGCGCTGGGACCCTCCGGTCACCGAGAGCCTGGAGACGAGCTTCGCCGATCTGGTGCTCGCCCCCGGCAAGGTCCTCCTGATCCTCAGTGACTGGTACTTCCAGCTCGGCCCCCGCACCGCGTCCGAGTGGAACACCGCGCTGCGCAACGTCGTCCCGCCGCACCGCGCGCGCTTCGCCGCGGTGAGCGTCGCGAGCGGCGCCCTGCCCACCGCGACCACGGCGCTCGCCCCCTCCGAGCTGACCGGGATCGGGGAGCGCGAGGCCGAGCGCCGCGTCCTGCTCGCCCTCGGCCTGCCGAGCGACCGCCTCCCCACCCGCGTCAACGCGACCCCGGGCCCCCGGTTCCCCCTCGACACCCCCGAGGTCTGGGGCGCCGTCCCGCGCCGCAACACCCGCTTCACGGGCCGCGAGACCCTCCTCAACGAGGCGTACCACTACCTCTCGGAGGCCGGCGAGGGCGCGGGCGTCCTCACCCTCAACGGCATGTCCGGGGTCGGCAAGACCCAGCTCGCCGCCGAGTACGTCTACCGCTTCGGCTCCGAGTACGACGTCGTGTGGTGGATCAGCGCGGAGAACCGCGGCACCTACCGGCGCGGCCTCGCCGAACTCTCCACCGCGCTCGGCCTGCGCACGGGCGACGAGTACGGCGAGCGGCTGCGCGCCGCGCTCGACGCGCTGCGGCGCGGCGACCCGTACGCCAAGTGGCTCATCGTCGTCGACGGCGCCGACGAGCCCGAGGAGGTCTGGGACCTGCTCCCGACCGGGCCCGGGCACGTCCTGATCAGCTCCCGCAACACCGACTGGAGCCAGCACAACAGCCGCCTGCTCGACGTGCCGGTCTACGCGCGCGACGAGTCCGTCGCCTTCATCCGCCGCCGCGCGCCCCGCCTCGACGAGGCGGAGGCGGACCGGCTCGCCGAGGCCCTCGGCGACATGCCCCTCGTCCTCGACCAGGCGGCCGGCTGGCTCAACGACTCGGACATCTCCATCGAGCAGTACATCGAACTGCTGGAGGAGGGCGGCGACACGAGCGTCGTCAAGGTCTCCGCCGACTTCCCCGCGGCCTTCCAGACCGCGTGGAGCATACTGCTCAACCGGCTGCGGGACACCGTGCCCGAGTCCATCGACCTGCTGCGTCTGTGCACGTACTTCGCCCCCGGGCTCATCCCCGTGTGGTTCCTGCGGGACCTGCCCGCGAAGGGCGTACCGGAACAGCTCGTCGGCCTGCTCAACGACCCGCTCCGCTGGAACAGGGCCGTCAACCAGTTGCGTCAGTACTCGGTCGTCCGCCTGGAGTCCCACGAAGGGGCCACCGAGGACGCCCAGTCCGGAGAATCCCTCTACCTGCACCGAATGGTCCATCAAATCGTGCACAGCGACATCTCGGCGGAGGAGGGCGTCGGTCTCGCCGACACGGTGCGGCGCGCTCTCGCGCTCGCCGACCCCGGCCGCCCCACCGACACCCGCAACTGGCCCCGCTACGCCGAGATCGTCCCCCACCTCAAGTACGCCGACGTCCTGCACAGCACGGACGCCGACGTCCAGCGCCTCGTCCTCAACTGCCTGCGGTACATGTACCTCTCGGGCGAGTACGACGCCGGGCGGACCTTCGGGCAGCGCGCCCTGGAGACCTGGCGCGAGGTCCTCGGCGCCGAGCACCCCAGGGTCTGGGACGTCACCCACCACTACGCCAACGTGCTGCGCACCCTCGGCGAGTACGGCCCCACCGAGCGGATCGAGCGCCCCGCCGTCGAGTTCCTGCGCCGCACCAAGGGCGAGGAGGACCTCGACCACCTGCGCGCGGCCGGCGGACTCGCCGCCGACCTGCGCGGGCTCGGCCGCTTCGAGGAGGCCAGGGAACTCTCCCTCTGGCTCGCCGACACCTACCGCGAACTCGTCGGCCCCGAGGACTCCCGCTACCTCAGCGCGCAGAACAACGTCGCCGCCTCGCTCCGGCTCCTCGGCGACTACGAGGGCGCCCTCGCGATCGACCGGCGCATCCTGGAGGACCGCCGCAGGCTGCTCGCCAGGCGGCACCCCTGGACCCTGTTCTCCGAGATCTCGTACGCGACCGACCTGCGCCTGCTCGGGCGCAACGAGGAAGCGTGCTCCAACCTGGAGATGAGCGTCCGCGAGAACCAGCTCGTCATGGGCGGCGACCACCCGCAGACCCTGCGGGCCGAGTTCGGGCTCGCCATGGGCCGCTACCGCCAGGGCCAGCGGCAGGAGGCCGGGGTCGCGCTCGCCTCCGTCGTCGAACGCTGCGAACGCGTCATCGGCGGCCGGCACCCCACCACGCTCCTCTTCCTCGCGAGCCTCAGCTCCTACCTGCGCGAGCACGGGGACATCGACGAGGCGCGCAGGACCGGCGAGCGCGTGGACCTCTCGTACCGCAGGACCCTCGGCGACGCGCACCCGTACACCGCCGGGGTGCGCGGCAATCTCGCCCTCATCCTGCGCAACCTGGGCGAGCGCGAACAGGCGCTGGAGATGAGCGAGGAGGCGCTCGTCACGATGGAGCGCGCGGTCGGCGTCTGGCACCCGTGGTCCCTCGGCTGCGCCGTCAACACCGCCGCGATCCGCAATGTCCTCGGTGACGTCGAGAGCGCGGAACGCCTCACGGCGAAGACCGCGGTGCAGGCCGCCGAGTCCCTCGGCCGTACGCACCCGCTCACCCTCAGCGCCCGTATCGCGCACGCCGCCGACCTGCGCGCCCTGCGCAAGCGCGAGGCCGCCGACAAGGAGGAGTCGGCCGCGCTCGACGACCTCGCCCAGACGCTCGGCCCGCAGCACGTCCACACCGTCTCGGCCCGCTCCCGGCAGCGCCCCTTCTGGGACTTCGAGCCGCAGACGACCTGACGGAGCGCGGCGAAGGCCCCGGGGCGCGGACGGCGGCCCGGGGCCTTCGCCGCCTCGTCGTTCTCCCGCGCGGGCATGAGAGTCAACTCCGCTGCGGAATAATGAAGTTGAGACAGGTGCGGCGGGCGGGGCGAGGGGGAGGACATGGCGGAAGAGGCCGGGCAGGGGAGCGCACCGGACGAGGACATTCCGATCTTCGTCGACACCGGGGTGCCCGGGCAACGCGAGAACGACGGCCTGTGGGACGACGTACGGGCGCGGGGCAACGGCGCGCAACGGGTCGGCACCGTCGTCCGCGACTCCTACGGCGACGCCCTCGACCTCGCCGAGCGCTGCGCCCGCCAGGCCGCGGCCCGCTTCAACGCGCTCGGCCGCGCGGTGCGCCCCGAGGAGGTCGAACTCCAGCTCGCCATCCGTGTCGAGGCCGGGGGCACGATCGGCCTCGCCAAGTCCACCGCGGAGGCACAGCTCCAGCTCACCTTCCGCTGGGCCCCGGGCCGTACGGTCCCCGCGCTCACCGGGGCGGAGGCCGGCGAGGAGACAGCCGCCCCGCAGCACGAGGAGTCGCCCGCCCCGCCCCCGCCGGGAACCGTCTGACACCGGCGGACACGACCGGGCGACGTCTCCCGCACGCACGACAGAAGGCCCCGCCCCCACCGTCTCCGGTGGGAACGGGGCCTTCCCGCTCAAGCAGTCAGCGCGCTCGGACGCTTCCGCGCCTCGGGCGCCTCAGGCGTCGAAGACCTCCGCCACGAGCTGTGCCTGCTCCTGCTGGTGTCGCTTCGCCGAGCCCACCGCCGGGGAGGAGGAGTGCGGGCGGGAGATGCGCCGCAGTCGCTGGCCGTGGGGGAGCGCCGCGCCGACCGAGAGGTCGATGTGGTCGATCAGGTTGAGCGCGATGAACGGCCAGGCACCCTGGTTCGCCGGCTCCTCCTGGGCCCACAGGAACTTCTCCGCGTTCGGGTACTTCGCGAACTCGGCCTGGATCTCGGCGCCGGGCAGCGGGTAGAGCCGCTCCAGGCGGATGATCGCGGTGTCGTCCGCGCCCCGCTTGGTCCGCTCGGCCTCCAGGTCGTAGTAGACCTTCCCGGAGCACAGGACGATCTTGCGGACCTTCGCCGGGTCCGCCGTGGCGTCGCCGATGACGGGGCGGAACTGGCCCGAGGTGAACTCCTCGGCCTTCGAGGTCGCCGCCTTCAGGCGCAGCATCGACTTCGGCGTGAAGACGACGAGCGGCTTGTGGTGCGGGTTGTGGACCTGCCAGCGCAGCAGGTGGAAGTAGTTCGACGGGAGCGTCGGCATCGCGACCGTCATGCTCTTCTGCGCGCACAGCTGGAGGAAGCGCTCGATGCGGGCCGAGGAGTGGTCCGGGCCCTGGCCCTCGTAGCCGTGCGGCAGGAGCAGCGTGACGCCGGAGGTCTGGCCCCACTTCTGCTCGGCGGCCGAGATGTACTCGTCGATGATCGTCTGCGCGCCGTTGATGAAGTCGCCGAACTGCGCCTCCCACAGCACCAGCGCCTCGGGGCGGGCGAGCGAGTAGCCGTACTCGAAGCCCATCGCCGCGTACTCGCTCAGGAGCGAGTCGTAGACGTTGAAGCGCGCCTGGTCCTCGGAGAGGTACTGGAGCGGCGTGTAGTCCTCGCCCGTGACCCGGTCGACGAGCACCGCGTGGCGCTGGCCGAAGGTGCCCCGGCGCGAGTCCTGGCCCGCGAGGCGGACCGGGGTGCCCTCCATGAGCAGGGAGCCGAAGGCGAGCATCTCGCCCGTGCCCCAGTCGATGGCGCCTTCCTCGATCTGCGCCGCGCGCCGCTGGAGCTGCGGGAGCAGCCGCGGGTGCACGGTGACCCGCTCGGGCATGTTGACCTGCGAGTCGGCGATGCGCTTGACGACCTCGGTGGAGATCGAGGTGTCCACGTTGACCGGGAACTCGGCCTGCGGCTGCGCGACCTCGGTCTCGCCGGGCGTCGTGGTGGCCTCGCGGACCTCCGTGAAGACCTTCTCCAGCTGCCCCTGGAAGTCCTGGAGCGCCTGCTCCGCCTCTTCCAGCGTGATGTCGCCCCGGCCGATGAGGGACTCGGTGTAGAGCTTGCGCACCGAGCGCTTCTTGTCGATGAGGTCGTACATGAGCGGCTGCGTGAAGCCGGGGTTGTCCGACTCGTTGTGCCCGCGGCGGCGGTAGCAGATGAGGTCGATCACGACGTCCTTGTTGAACGCCTGACGGAACTCGAAGGCGAGCCGCGCGACGCGGACGACGGCCTCGGGGTCGTCGCCGTTCACGTGGAAGACCGGCGCCTCGATCATGCGGGCCACGTCCGTGGCGTACATCGAGGAGCGGGCCGACTCCGGGGGAGCGGTGAAGCCCACCTGGTTGTTGATGACGACGTGCACGGTGCCGCCGGTGCGGTAGCCGCGCAGCTGCGACATGTTGAGCGTCTCCGCGACGACGCCCTGGCCCGCGAAGGCCGCGTCGCCGTGGAGCGCGACGGGCAGCACGGTGAAGTCGGTGCCGCCCTTGTTGATGATGTCCTGCTTGGCGCGCGCGATGCCCTCGATGACCGGGTCGACGGTCTCCAGGTGCGAGGGGTTCGCGGCGAGGTTGACCTTGATCTGCTCGCCGTCGAGGCCCGTGAAGGTGCCCTCGGCGCCCAGGTGGTACTTGACGTCACCGGAGCCGTGCATCGACTTCGGGTCGAGGTTGCCCTCGAACTCGCGGAAGATCTGCGCGTACGACTTGCCGACGATGTTGGCGAGGACGTTGAGGCGGCCGCGGTGGGCCATGCCGATGACGACCTCGTCGAGGCGCGACTCGGCGGCCGCGTCGAGCACGGCGTCGAGCAGCGGGATGACGGACTCGCCGCCCTCCAGCGAGAAGCGCTTCTGGCCGACGTACTTCGTCTGGAGGAAGGTCTCGAAGGCCTCGGCCGCGTTGAGGCGGCGCAGGATGCGGAGCTGCTCCTCGCGTTCGGGCTTGGCGGTGGTGGCGCCGCGCTCGACCCGGTCCTGAATCCAGTTGCGCTGCTTGGGGTCCTGGATGTGCATGAACTCGATGCCGATGGTGCGGCAGTACGAGTCGCGCAGCACGCCGAGGACGTCGCGCAGCCTCATCATCGTCTTGCCCGCGAAACCGCCGACCGCGAACTCGCGCTCCAGGTCCCACAGCGTGAGCCCGTGCTCGGTGATGTCGAGGTCGGGGTGCTTGCGCTGGTGGTACTCCAGCGGGTCGGTGTCGGCCATGACGTGGCCGCGGACCCGGTAGGAGTGGATCAGCTCGAAGACGCGGGCGGCCTTGGTGACGTCGTCGTCGTGCGAGGCGTCGATGTCGCGGTTCCAGCGGATCGGCTCGTACGGGATGCGCAGCGCCTTGAAGACCTCGTCGTAGAAGTCGTTCTCGCCGAGCAGCAGGTTCGCGACGATGCGCAGGAACTCGCCCGAGGCCGCGCCCTGGATGACGCGGTGGTCGTACGTCGAGGTGAGGGTCATCACCTTGGAGATGCCCAGCTTGTTCAGGGTGTCCTGCGAGGTGCCCTGGAACTCGGCCGGGTACTCCATGGCGCCGACGCCCATGATCACCGCCTGACCGGGCATGAGGCGCGGCACCGAGTGGACGGTGCCGATGCCGCCGGGGTTGGTGAGCGAGACGGTGACGCCGGAGAAGTCGTCCATCGTCAGCTTGTTGTCCCGGGCGCGGCGGACGATGTCCTCGTACGCCTGCCAGAACTCGAAGAAGTTGAGCGTCTCGGCCTTCTTGATCGCCGCGACCACGAGCTGCCGGTCGCCGTTCGGCTTGACCAGGTCGATGGCGAGACCGAGGTTGACGTGCTCGGGCTTGACGAGGGTGGGCTTGCCGTCCTTCGTCGTGAACGAGTTGTTCATCGACGGCATCGCCTTGATCGCCTGCACCATCGCGTAGCCGATGAGGTGCGTGAAGGAGATCTTCCCGCCCCGGGCCCGCTTGAGGTGGTTGTTGATCACGATGCGGTTGTCGAAGAGCAGCTTCACGGGCACCGCGCGCACCGAGGTGGCGGTCGGCAGCTCCAGCGAGGCGTTCATGTTCTTCGCCACGGCGGCGGAGGGGCCGCGCAGCGTCACGAACTCGGGGCCCGCCGCGGCGGACTCGGCCGGCTTCGCGGAGGGCTGCGGCTGCGCCGGGGTCTTCGCGGCGGGCGCGGGCTTCGCCGCGGCGGCCGGCTTCGGCTGCGCGGGAGCCGGGGCGGCCTGCGCGGGGGCCGGGGCGGCCTGCGCCTGCGGGGCGGGGGCCTGCTGCGGCGCGGGGGCGGCCTGGGGGGCTGGTGCCGGGGCCGGGGTCGCGGGCGCCGCGGCGCCGTCCGTGCTCGTACGCGCCGGGGCACTGCCCGGCTTGTAGTCGGCGAAGAAGTCCCACCAGGCACGATCGACCGAATTCGGGTCCTGGAGGTACTGCTGGTAGATCTCGTCCACGAGCCATTCGTTCGCGCCGAAGGCAGCGGCAGGGTCGGAGCCCTGCTTGCCTTGGCCGACCGGCTCGGTCGAGATGCTCGTCGAGTTACTGGGGGACTGTGGCGACACGGCGGTAACCGCCCTCTTCCGCTTCTCACAAGGTGATGGACAGCGGGAATAAAGGCTACGCCTCCGGGACCCGCGGATGCAGGCCGGGCCGGTGATCCGTCGCGTAAGTCACATCGCGGAAGGTGTTTCGCCGTGGTGATTGGCGGGAAACAACCGTGAATTTGACCTACGCCTCCGGCCCCCGCGACGTCGTTGGCGCGCCGGCGGCGGGCCTTCCCGCCGGGGGCTACTGGAATCCGGTGCGGATGTGCGGGCCGGTGGGGGCGGTGGCCGGGCTCAGTGCCCGGTGCGGGCCCCCTGACCTGTCCACATTCGGAAGAACGGGTTCCTCTGGCAGCCTACGTCAACTGCTCGTTCAACGGCTTCCCCGGAAGTGTGACGTGCATGCGGCAGCCCCGAGCTGATTCGGCCACCCGGATACGGCCGCCGTGCAGATCCACCGCCCAGCGCGCGATCGCCAGACCGAGCCCCGTACCGCCGTCGCCGCCCTGGGAGCCCGCCTTCTGCACGTGCGGCAGCGCTCCCCGGTTGAAGCGCTCGAAGACGCGGTGCCACTCGGAGCGCGGGATTCCGGGCCCCTCGTCCATGATCTCCAGCTCCAGGGAGTCGGGGCCCGCGCCCGCGCGCGCCCGCACCGTGACCTTCCCCGCCGCCGGACTGTGCTTGACCGCGTTGTCGATGAGATTGGCCACGACCTGGTGCAGCCGCTCGGGGTCCGCGTACGCGGTCAGCTCGGGCGGCGAGACGTCGAGGGCGAGGGCGACGTCGCTGCGCGTATGGCTCCCCGACTCGGAGGCGAGCTTGCGGCGCGCCACGGCGGCCCCCGTGAGCTGCGCCTCCTTGAGGACGCCCGAGAGGTACGGCCACACCTCGAAGCTCCGCGCCCGCAGCGGCACCGCGCCGTGGTCGAGCCGCGAGAGGTCGAGCAGCGTCTCGACGAGCCGCCCGAGCCGCTCCGTCTGCTTGAGCGCCGTGCGCATCGTCTCGGGGTCGGCGGCCGAGACGCCGTCCACGACGTTCTCCAGGACCGCGCGGAGCGCCGCGATCGGCGTGCGCAGCTCGTGCGAGACGTTCGCGACGAGCTCCTTGCGGTGGTGGTCCTGCGCCTCCAGGTCGTCCGCCATGCGGTTGATCGTCTCGGCGAGCGAGCCCAGCTCGTCGCCCCGGTCCGCGCCCGAGACCCGGCGCGTGTAGTCGCCGTGCGAGATCGCCCGCGCGACCGTCGTCATCTCGGCGAGCGGGGACGCGAGACCGTGCGCGACGAACTGCGTGATCAGGAGCGTCGCGATGACCGAGAAGACCGTGATGAACCGCAGCTCGGTATCGGTGCGCAGCGCCACGAGCAGCAGCCCGGTGGTGATGAAGACCGAGAGCACGACGAGCGTGCCGAGCTTCGCCTTGATCGGGAAGGGCCGCAGCCGCGTCCCCGCCCCGTCCTGGTACTGCGCCATCACGTTCCTCCCCCTCGCGCGTCCAGGCGACCCGCGCCCCTTCACGGCGTCACGACGCTGTGCCGCGTCACGGCGCCGGGGTCTCCAGCGCGTAGCCCACGCCGTGCACGGTCCTGATCCGCTCCGCGCCGATCTTCCGGCGCAGCGCCTTGATGTGGCTGTCGACGGTACGGGTCCCCGAGGCGTCCGCCCAGTCCCACACCTCGGCGAGCAGCTGCTCGCGCGAGAGCACCGCACGCGGCGTCCCCGCCAGGCACACGAGCAGGTCGAACTCGGTCGGCGTCAGGTGCACGTCCTCGCCGCGCACCCGTACCCGCCGCTGCGCGTGGTCCACCTCCAGCTCGCCCAGGCGCAGCACCCCGCTGCGCGGCGTCGCGGCGGCGAGCGCGGCCCGCTCGACGCGGCGCAGGAGCACGTGCACGCGCGCCGCGACCTCGCGCATCGAGAACGGCTTCGTCATGTAGTCGTCCGCGCCCACGCCGAGCCCGACGAGCATGTCCGTCTCGTCGTCGCGCGCGGTGAGCATGAGGACGGGCACCGGGCGGTGCGCCTGCACGCGGCGGCACACCTCCAGCCCGTCGAATCCGGGCAGCATGACGTCGAGGACCAGCAGGTCCGGCTGCCACGCCTCGGCGGTCTCCACCGCCGAGGGCCCGTCCTGCGCGGTCTGCACGAGGAAGCCCTCGGCACGCAGCCGGGCCGCGACCGCGTCCACGATCGTCGGGTCGTCCTCCACCACGAGTACGCGCCGCTGTGCCCCGGCGGCCGGTGCCGTGCCGCTGTGGGAGGTCTGTGTCTGCTCCATCGCCCCGCCCTGAAGGTACGTGTGTCGTCCGTTCCGCTTCTGCCCCGAGCCCACGAGCCCAGACATGAGCCTGCTCACTCGCGGGAACACGCACGGGAACACGTCCGTCCGACGCGCGCGCCCGGCCGACAACACGGGGGCCGGGGGTGGGGGGTCCGCGGTCGTGAAGAGCGTACGGGCACCGGGCGCCGCTTAGCTATGCGGGCCGCAGGGCGAGATGAACGACGTCCGGAACGCCCCGGGCAACAGGGACTTCTTCGGTACGCACCCCCTGGAACCCGGCATTCCGCAAGGCCTCGTCGAAGGCGGGCGAGGGCCGCGCCGACCACACGGCGAGCACCCCACCGGGCGTCAGACGCTCCCGGCAGGCGGCGAGCCCGGCCGCGTCGTACAGCCCGCCGTTGCCCTCGTCGACCGTCCAGCCGGGGCCGTTGTCGATGTCGAGGCACAGCGCGTCGAAGCGCTCCCCGGGGCCGCGCAGGTGGGCGACGAGGTCGGTGCGCAGGATCTCGGTACGGGGATCGGCGAGCGCCCGCGCCGTGTACGCGCCGAGCGGGCCCCTGAGGTGCCACTCCACGATCGCCCCCTCGCGCTCGACGACGACGATCCGCCCCCACCGCTCCCGCCCCGCCGCGCGCACGAGCGAGAAGCCGACCCCGAGCCCACCGATGAGCACCGAGGGCGAGGGCCGCCCGTCGAGCGCGCCGAGCGCCGCGTCGACGAGCAGCCGCTCGGAGCGGCCGTCCGAAGTGTCCATGAGGAACGTGCCGTTGGCGATGATCTGGAGCAGATCCCCGTGCCGCCGCAGCACCACTTCGCCGTACGGGCCCTCGCGCCGGTCGAGGACTTCCGGCGGGGCGTCCGGCCCCGGGCCGAAGCGGGCGCCGGGGAACTCCTCGTCCGGCAGAGCGGTTTTCGGCTGGGCGGCGCTCATCGCACATACCTCCTGGATCGATCGCACCCGCCATCCTCCGGCGGCGCGCCCCGCCCCGGCAAACCGGTTCACGCCCGCTCGGCGCGCGCCCCCTTCGCCACGAAGAGCGCGCCGCCCGCGAGGAAGAGCGCGAGGGCGAGCGCGAGGGCGAGGCGGTCGCCGACGGGCTGGTCGAGCCAGGCCCAGACGCGGGTGGTCGTCGCGTACGGGCGCGGCGTGCGGCCGCCGAGGAAGACGGCGGCCCCGTAGCCGAGCACGGGCAGCCAGCTGAGCCGGGCGCCGAGCACCACGGCGGAGGCCGCGCAGAGCCCCGCGACACCGAGGGTGTTGCGGGCCATGACGCCCGGTCCGTAGGAGGCCGCGCCCCTCTCGCCGGCGGGGGTGACGAGGGACAGGAGCGCGGCCCCGGCGAGCGCGAGCGCGAGGTAGAGCCCGAGGCGCAGGAGGGGGCCCGAACGGGCGGTCGTGGGGGCGATCTCGGGGAGCGGCTCCAGGGTCGCCGCGCCGAGCGCGGCGGCGGCGAGCAGCGGGCAGAGCGCCACGAGCGGGGTGATGGCGTCGGGGTCGAGATAGACCTCGACCGTACGGCTCAGGACACCGCACAGGAGCGCGTTCGCGAGCAGGAGGAGCACCACGCCGGGGACGTGCCGGGCGCGCGCGTGCAGGCGGAGGCCCACCGGGGGGAGGCAGTCGTTCACAGGGCCGGGACCTTCCCGGGCTGCTTCGCGTGGCAGGCGTCGCGGGCGCCGAAGTAGGAGGTGAGCCAGTCGGCGCGGGCGGCGGGGGTCATGGCGCGGAGCCCGCGGTCGGCGGCGCGGAACTCCTTGGTGTTCGCGAAGACGTCGCGCTCCCCGGTGAGCCAGGACATGACGGCCTGCCGCGTGGGGAAGTCGCCGTCGGTCTCCGCTTCGAAGCACGGCAGGAGCGCGTACGCCAGGTCGCGCCGGTAGCGCTCGGGGTCGGTCAGCTCGGCGAGCCGGAAGTCCTGACCGGCCAGGATGCCCGGGGCCTGCGGGAGCGGCCTGCCCCTCCCGCCGGTTCCGCCCCTGTCGTCGTACCGCTCCGGCAGCCCCCGCACCCCGCGCAGCCGCTCCTGCATCGGCCGCGCGACGCGCTCCATGTCGGGCAGCAGGCCCGCGAGGCTCGACCGCACGCACACGGCGGGCACCCCCTGCCGCGCGCAGACCTGCGCCAGCGGCGCGCGTTCCCCGTGCCACAACCGCCCGTCGTGCACGAGCGGCGGGAGGAGCGCGAGGGCCGCGAGCAGCGCGGGGAGCGCGGCGGCGCGGCGGTGGGCGAGGAGCAGGAAGAGGGCGCAGGCGAGGGCGAGCGCCCCGGCCCCGTAGAGGAGCGGCAGCCACGTGGCGGGGGTGTCGCGCGCGACCCAGACGGCCGGGTTGACCCGGGCCGGGGTGTCGCCGCGCAGCACTCCGACGAGCCCGTACAGCAGGACTCCGAGCCCGGGGGCTGCGAGGCGCCAGCGCACGTGGCGCCCCAGGAACTCGCCCGCGAGCGTGGCGGCGCAGATGCCGGCGGCGTCGGCGGGGACGAGCAGGAGTCGCGCGCCGTGGACGCCGCCGCCGAGCGAGGTCGCCCACGTCGCGGCGTACGCGAGGAGCAGGAGGAGGAGGTACGCGGCGACGGTCCACACGAGGGCGGGCAGCGCCGCGACGGCGATCTGTCGCGTGCGCGGGCGCACCATCGTCGCGCGCAGCGCCTCGATCCCCGCCGCGCGGTCCCTGCCGCCCGACCAGCAGCCGGCCGCGAGGGCGAGCGGGAGGCCGATCTGCGCGGCCGCGAGGTGCGTGAACTCGGCGGTCTGCGCCCACACGCCGAGCCACGAGAAGAGCGTCGTGCCGAGCATCAGGGCGAGGACGAGGCCCGTGACGGCGCCCGTGAGAGGGCCCGGGCCGCGCCGCAGTTCGGTCGCGAAGGGCCCGCGTACCGCCACCGGCCGTACCGCGAGGGGCCGTGTCCGTGTCGCTGTCGTCACGCGCCCGCCCCCCAGCCCGGGTTCTCGCGGTGCGCGCGCAGCGCCGCCGTGTAGCCGCGCTCCGTCTCGCTCCCGCCGCCGCTCCACTCCTCGGGCGCCCCGGCGCCGAGCCGGGCGAGGTCGGCGGGGGTCGTACGGAGCACGAGGCGGCCCTCCTCCAGGAGCGTCACCTCGGTGCACGCCTGCGCGACGTCCTCGACGAGGTGCGTCGAGACGAGCACCGTCGTCTCGCGCCCGACCTCGCGCAGCAGCGCGCGGAAGTCGACGCGCTGCTCGGGGTCGAGACCGGCCGTCGGCTCGTCGAGGAGGAGGAGCCTGGGATCGTTGACGAGCGCCTGCGCGATCCCGGCGCGCCGCACCATGCCGCCGGACAGCTCGCGCAGCCGTGAGTCGCCCCGCGCGCCGAGCCCGGTGCGTGTGAGCGCCCGCTCGACGGCCGCGGGCACGTCGTCGGCCGGGACCTCCTTGAGCCACGCGACGTACGCGAGGAACTCGCGCACCGTGAAGCTCCGGTAGTACCCGAACTCCTGCGGCAGATAACCGAGCAGCCGCCGTGCCTCCGTGCGGCCCCGCGCGCTCGCCAGGTCGTGGCCGTGCAGCCGCACGCGCCCCGCGCCGGGCCGCGTGACCGTCGCGAGGACCCGCACGAGCGAGGACTTGCCCGCGCCGTTGGGCCCGAGCAGCCCGTGCACGCCGGGACCGAGCGAGAGGCTCAGCCCGTCGAGGGCGGTGCGGCGGCGGTAACGAACGGTCAGCTCCTCGACTTCAAGGGTCGGGTGCGCGGGCGGGGGCGGCGGGGGAGGAGTCGGGAGGAAGGGGGCGCGCGAGGACATGGGGCTCCAGGGTGTGCGAGGCGGCAGAGGTCAGGTGCGGTGGTAGTGCTCACGGCGGGTGAGGACCGCGAGCGCGGCGAGCACGGCGACGAGCAGCCAGGCGAAGCGCGCGGCGGGC
Organism: Streptomyces sp. NPDC088923; assembly: GCF_044749745.1. Lineage (NCBI taxonomy): Bacteria > Bacillati > Actinomycetota > Actinomycetes > Kitasatosporales > Streptomycetaceae > Streptomyces > Streptomyces sp. NPDC088923. The sequence goes on from NZ_JBIVIO010000002.1 coordinate 543,043, forward strand.
TCGCCCGTGACGAGCGCGATCCGCGCGGGCAGGCCCTGCCAGCCGCCGCCCCCGCCGCCGGGCAGCAGGAGCGCCGCGCCCCAGCCGGCCGCGGCGGCGGCAGCGGCGCCGCCCGGCCCGAGCACGGGCCCCGCGCCGAGCGCGACGAGCGTCAGCGCGAGCGCGGGCAGCAACCAGGCGGCGGCACCGGGGCCTTCGGGCACCCGGGGCAGCAGCGCCCCGGCGGTGGCGAGCAGGGGCACGCTCACGGCGCACACGACGGCCGCGCGCAGCAGGAAGAGCCGCAGTCCGCCGCGCGGGCTGGCGAGGGCGATCTCGTGCGCGGGATCGGCGCCGGGACCGTAGGCGAGCGCGACCCCGGCGAGCGGCAGCAGGGGCGCGCAGGCGACGAGCAGCACTCGCGCGCCCGGGTTCCCGGCCCCGCGCCCGAGCAGCAGGCACAGCGCGGGTACGAGGACGAGCGCGAGCCACCACCCGGGGCGCAGGACGGCGAGGAGGGCGGCGAACGGGGGGCGGAGGCGGGGGCGGTACGGGGCCGGGAGCCGGCCGGGGCGCCGGGTGCGGGGGCGCGCGGAGAGGCCGTGGGAGGTGCCCCGGCGCCGCGCGAACCGCCCCCCGGCGGTCCGCGCGGGCGGCGGGGCGGCGGGGGCCGCGGGCTCGGAAGCCGCGCGGGGGCTCGGGGCCTCGCGCGAGGTGGCCGCTCCCGGTCGTGCGTCGGTCGTCTCGCGGGCGACGGCCGCGAGGAGTCCGGCGCGTACGGCGGCGAGCGCGGGGCCCGCCTCCGTCCGGCGGACCTCGGCGGAGACGAGCGCGGCGCACGCGCCGCACGTCTCGACGTGGGTTTCGAGGGCGCTCGCCGCGGGTTCGGGCAGGGTGCCGTGCGCGTAGCGCGCGGCGTGGGCGGCGCCGGGGTGGCGGGGCGCTGGGGTCATGGGGTGCCTCCCGGGTGGCCGGGGCGGGTGGTGAGGGCGGTGCGCAGCCGGTGGCGGGCGCGCAGCGCGCGGGATTTGACGGTGCCTTCGGGGATGCCGAGGAGGCGGGCGGTCTCGCGGGTGCTGAGCCCGTCCACGACGGTCATCCGCAGCACCTCGCCGAGTTCGGCGGGCAGCCTGCCGAGCGCCTCGCCCGCGTCCCCGTACGCGAGCCCGGACAGGACGCGGTCCTCGGCCGAGGGGGCGGGCGGCACGGGCTCGGCGAGGGGACGTTTCGCGCGCTCCTGACGGCGCAGCGCGTCGGCGAGGCGGCGGCTCGCGAGGGTCCACAGCCAGCCGCCCGTCTCGGCGCCGCGGTGGCGCGCGGCCGAGCGCCACACGGTCAGGAAGGTGTCCTGGAGGATCTCGCCCACGAGTTCCTTGTCGGGGCAGCGCCGCGCGAGCCGCGCGTGGAGCCAGCCGGAGTGGCGGTCGTAGAGCGCGGCGAGCGCGTCGGCGTCGCCCGCCGCCACGGCGCGCAGCAGCGCGGCGTCCTCACCTGCCCCGGTGGGGCGTTCACGTCTCACACCCCCTCTATCGCCGGGCAGCGGCACCGTGGTTCACGATCAGCGGTACGAATTTCGTACGAGTCCTGCTCCGGGTGATCGCTGTGGGCGAACAGGGAAGCGGGAACACCAGAGCTTCTTTGGACATTGAGTCGGTACAGCTCAACTTGACTGCCGAAGGGGAGATCATGGCTCTGACGTCCGCACCGCTCACCCTGCCCGTGCTGCCGCTCGACGACGAGGTCGTCCTGCCCGGCATGGTCGTGCCGCTCGACCTCTCGGACGGCGAGGTGCGCGCCGCCGTGGAGGCCGCCCAGGCCGCCGCCCGCTCCGGCGGCTCCGGGGGCAAGCCGGAGGTGCTGCTCGTGCCGCGCGTCGACGGGGACCACGCCGCCACCGGCGTGCTCGGCACCGTCGAACAGGTCGGCAGACTCGCCGACGGCCACTCGGGGGCCCTCGTCCGGGGCCGGGCCCGTGTCCGCATCGGCGCGGGGACCACGGGACCGGGCGCCGCGCTGTGGGTCGAGGGGACCCGTGTCCAGGAGACCGTGCCCGAGCCGCTGCCCGGCGCGGTGGCCGAACTCGTCACCGAGTACAAGGCGCTCGCGACCGAGTGGCTCAAGAAGCGCGGCGCCTGGCAGGTCGTGGACCGCGTCCAGCAGATCGACGACGTGGCCGCGCTCGCCGACAACTCCGGGTACTCGCCGTTCCTCACCACCGCCCAGAAGACCGAACTCCTGGAGACCGCCGACCCGGTCGCGCGCCTGAAGCTCGCCACGCTCCAGCTTCGCGAGCATCTGGCCGAGCAGGAGATCGCTGAGACGATCGCCAAGGACGTCCAGGACGGCGTGGACAAGCAGCAGCGCGAATTCCTGCTGCGCCGTCAGCTCGACGCGGTCCGCAAGGAACTGCGCGAGCTGAGCGGCGAGGACGGCGAGGACGAGAGCGACGACTACCGCGCCCGCGTCGAGGCCGCCGACCTGCCCGAGAAGGTCCGCGAGGCCGCCCTCAAGGAGGTCGAGAAGCTGGAGCGCGCGAGCGACCAGAGCCCCGAGGGCGCGTGGATTCGCACGTGGCTCGACACGGTCCTCGACCTCCCGTGGAACGAGCGCTCCGAGGACGCGTACGACATCCGCGGCGCCCGCGCGGTGCTCGACGCGGAGCACGCGGGCCTGGACGACGTCAAGGACCGCATCACCGAGTACCTCGCCGTGCGCAAGCGCCGCTCGGACCGCGGCCTCGGCGTCGTCGGCGGCAGGCGCGGCGGCGCGGTCCTCGCGCTGGTGGGCCCGCCCGGCGTCGGAAAAACCTCGCTCGGCGAATCGGTCGCGCACGCGATGGGCCGCTCCTTCGTCCGCGTCGCGCTCGGCGGCGTACGGGACGAGGCGGAGATCAGGGGCCACCGGCGCACGTACGTGGGCGCGCAGGCCGGCCGGATCGTGCGCGCCATCAAGGAGGCCGGGTCGATGAACCCGGTCGTCCTGCTCGACGAGATCGACAAGGTCGGCTCCGACTTCAGGGGCGACCCGGCGGCGGCCCTGCTCGAAGTCCTCGACCCGGCGCAGAACCACACCTTCCGCGACCACTACCTGGAGGTCGAACTCGACCTCAGCGACGTCGTCTTCCTCGCCACGGCGAACGTCCTGGAGTCGATCCCCGAGGCGCTCCTGGACCGCATGGAGCTGGTCCGCCTCGACGGCTACACCGAGGACGAGAAGGTCGTCATCGCGCGGGACCACCTGCTCCCGCGTCAGCGCGAGCGGGCCGGGCTCACCGAGGACGAGCTGACGGTGGACGAGAGCGCCCTGCGCAAGCTCGCGGGCGAGTACACCCGCGAGGCGGGCGTACGGAACCTGGAGCGGGCCCTCGCGCGGCTCCTGCGCAAGCTCGCGGCCCAGCACGAACTGGGCGAGCGGGAGCTGCCCCTCACGGTGACGGAGGCGGAGCTGCGCCCGCTGCTCGGGCGGCCCCACCACGTACCGGAGTCCGCGCAGGACCCCGCCGAGCGGCGCACGGCGGTGCCGGGGGTCGCGACCGGGCTCGCGGTGACGGGCGCGGGCGGCGACGTCCTGTACGTCGAGGCCTCGCTCGCCGACCCGGAGACGGGCGGCGCGGGGCTGACGCTGACCGGTCAGCTCGGCGACGTCATGAAGGAGTCCGCGCGGATCGCGCTCTCGTTCCTGCGCTCGCACGGCGCGGAGCTGGAGCTGCCCGTGGGCGACCTCAAGGAGCGGGGCGTGCACATCCACTTCCCGGCCGGGGCGGTCCCGAAGGACGGGCCGAGCGCGGGCATCACGATGACGACGGCGCTCGCCTCGCTCCTGAGCGGGCGCCAGGTGCGGCCCGAGGTCGCCATGACGGGGGAGGTCTCGCTCACCGGGCGGGTGCTGCCGATCGGCGGGCTCAAGCAGAAGCTGCTCGCCGCCCAGCGCGCCGGGATCACGACCGTCGTGATCCCCAAGCGGAACGAGCCCGACCTCGACGACGTCCCCGCCGAGATCCTCGCGAAGCTGGAGGTCCACCCGGTCACCGACGTCCGCCAGGTCCTGGAGCTGGCGCTCGCCCCCGCGGGCGCGGGGGAGCGGGAGGCGGTGGCCGCCTGACGGGGCGACCGGCCCCCGGGGGCCGGTGGCCGGGACCCGCGCGGTCCCGGCCACCGGCGTGCGGGCTCAGCCGTTGGCGAGGGCCTTGACGCGGTCCAGGGCGCCGTTGAACTTGTTGTGGTCGCCCACCGTCGGGCCCGTCGAGGTGTACTGCCACATCGTGTAGAAGCCCCAGCCGGCCGGCAGGGTCCCCACCGAGGAGGCGTAGCGGGCCACCCAGAGCGGGTTCGTGGAGCCGAAGGCGGCGGAGTTGCCCGTGCAGCTCTGCCACCAGCTCGTCGCCGTGTAGATCACGACGTCGCGCCCGGTGCGGGCCTTGTAGGTGTTGGCGAAGTCCTTGATCCAGCTCACCATCGCGGAGGCGGACTTGCCGTAGCACTGGGCGCCGTACGGGTTCCACTCGATGTCGAGGACGCCGGGCAGGGTCTTGCCGTCCTTCGACCAGCCGCCGCCGTGGTCCACGAAGTAGTTGGCCTGCGCGGCGCCGCTCGTCGTGTCGGGGGTCGCGAAGTGGTACGCGCCCCGGATCATGCCGACGTTGTAGGAGCCGTTGTACTGCTGGGCGAAGGACGGGTTGGTGTAGTACGTCCCTTCGGTGGCTTTGGAGTACGCCCACTTGACGCCGCTGTTCCACAGCGCGCTCCAGTTGACGTTCCCCTGGTAGCTCGCGACGTCGACGCCCTCGGTCTGGGCGGCGCGGGTGTCGCGGGGGAGGCCGCCGACCCCGTCGTGGGCGGCGACGCCCATGCCGAGGTAGGCGCTGCCGCGCTCGGGTACGGAGGGCTCGTCGGCGGCCTGGGCGGCCACCGGCAGGGCGAGGAGGAGGGACAGGGCTGCGAGGAGAGGTCCGGCCGCTCTGAAACGAGAGCGACGGGATGATCGGATCGTATGCACGGACATAGCGTGCCTCCGAGAGGTCCGGCTTGTGGGGAACCTGACGATATGTGCCGCGGCCGGGTCGGGCGCCGTGGCCATGTCAAAACGGAAGCTACGCGAGTAGAGCCGGGGCGGGGTAGGGCACCTTTTGGCCGTCACTGGTCCAGTCCTGGGAAATACTGGACACGCTGCGGTTTCACCCCCGAGAGAGGGCTGTTTTTCAGCCGCCAGGAACGGACGCCATGACCGAGAACGCCTTTCTCGCCCTGGAGCGCGAACTGAGCCTCCTCCTGCGCCGGGCGAGGGCCACGTCGACCGAACTCGCGGGCGAGGTCCACCCGGGCCTGGAGTCGGCCGCGTACAGCTTCCTCGTCCGCCTGGAGAGCGGCGGGCCCCAGCGCGCCACGGATCTCGCGGCGTACTTCGGCGTCGGCAAAGCGACCGTCAGCCGCCAGATCCGCGCCCTCGAACGCCTCGGCCTCGTCACCCGCGCCCCCGACCCCGACGACGGCCGGGCCAGCCTCGTACGTCTCACCCCCGAGGGTGAGGCCCGCTTCCGCCAAGTGCGCGAACGCCGCCGCGCCGGCTACGTCGAGGCGATGTCCGGCTGGCCCCCCGGCGAGGTCGCCGAACTGGCCCGCCTGCTGCACCGCCTGAACGGGTTGTGAGCCCGACCCCCGCCGCGCTACCTCCCCCCGCCCCCCACCTCCGCCAGGATCACGCTCGCGTCGTCGTGCCGCTTCCCCCGCTTCTCGGCACCCTCGGGGGAGCGTTCCAGGCGGCGGACCTCGGCGAGGAGGGCGCGGGGGCCGCGGTTGCGCAGGAGGGTCGCGAGGGCGGTCCAGTCGCCCTGGTGGAAGCGCTCGGTCCAGCGGGTCGCGCCGTCGCTGAGGGCGATGAGGCAGTGCAGCCCCGCCAGGGGCGTCTCGCCGGTCAGGGCGCGCGCGGCGACGTCCGGGTCCGCCGCCGCCGTGAAGAAGCCGCCCTCGGCGTTGCGCAGGGACTCCACCGCGCGCACGTACGCGGCCCGCGCCGCCTCGCGCTCCCCCTCCGCCGCCTCCCGCATCGCCGCGCGCTCCGCGGCGAGCGGCAGGTGGTCGAGGCGGTCGTCGAGCACGGCCCGCACCGCCCCGTCCTGCCCCACGAGCAGCAGCACCGAGTCCGACAGGACCAGGTGTTCGGCCCGGTCGCCGTCCCAGCGGGCCAGCACCACGGTGGCCTGCGGGGTGCGGGGGTGAGAAAGGTCACAGGTCGCCCGATGGAGTTCCGCCGTGCGCCGGATGGACGCGGCGAGGATCTCGCGCAGTGTCAGGTCGGGTCGCGAAACGGACAGTTCGTTGAGGGCGCCCCCGAGTCGTGACACGTACCAGGGCACGCTGTGTGTGCACCCCGTCGCTCCTTCGGGTGGTGTGACCCCGTCAAGAAGGACGAGGCAACCGCCCTGTCCGGAAGCGGGAAGCGATACACAGGTGAAGTCCTCGTCGGCCCGGTCGCTCCCGCCGGGCTCGGTGACCAGTTCGGCGCGCATCACGACAGTCTGCGCGAGCCCTTCACAGAGGCCCCTTCAGGCCCCGTCACGGGTGAATTCCCGCTGGTCAGGGCCTGATTTGCGGCGGAATGATCAGTTCCGTGACGGTGGCGGCGCGGTATCTTGCCAAAGCCCGCCGTGCGCGTCCAACCGGCGCACCACGCACGCCGCCATCCGGGGAATGGGAAACTTGCTCCCCAACTCCCCGGGGCGGTTCACTCCTTCGGGTGGCGGGGCAGGCGATGCGCGCGGCCGCCTCCCGAAGGCACTGGAATGGTCGCGAACGCAACGCGGGGGCGCCTGCACTGACAACCCGTCACCCAGGCGCAGGGGCAGGACGAGTCAGGAATGTGAGCACCGGTGCAGAAAACGCGGCCTCGGGGCAAGGGCGGAGCACGGAGCGAGGAGGAGGTGGCCACGGCGCGGGACCAGCCGATTCCCGGTCAGTTCGCGGGGCGGGAGCCCACACGCCCCGGCGAGGACGAGCCGGGCTCCGCCGCGGACCAGCCGGGCTCCGCTCCGGACCAGCGGACCCTTCCCCGGGACCAGCCGGCCCCCGGCCAGGGCGCGCAGGGCGGCCAGGGCGCACCGGACTCCGCCCCCACCACCCCCGCGCTCCGCATCCCGGGACCCCGGCAGCCCGAGGGCTCCGTGCCCCCGCCCGCACCGCCCGCCGGGCGTCGTAAGCGCGTCCGCTCCCGTCTCGTGATCGCCGTCGCCGTGGTCGCCGCGGCCGTCGCGGTCGCCGGTGCCCCCGCCCTCGCCGACGCCACCGACCGGGTGCACGAGGCGCAGCGGCTCGTGGACGACGCGGGCGTCGCGCAGCAGTCCACCGCGCTCGCCCAGGCCCTCGCCGACGAGCGCGACGAGGTCAGTGCCTACATCGCCGCGGGCCGCCCGCACGGCGACGGCCTCAGCGAACAGCGCAGCGCCCGCGTCGATCGGGGGGTGCAGGAGCTGGAGGCCGCCGACATCCCGAAGGGGCTGCGCGACCAGCTCGACGCGATCAGCGGCGTACGGCGGCAGGCGCTCACGGGCAAGGGCACGGCACTGGCCGCGCACACCTCGTACAGCCGGATCATCGACCACCTGCACGCCCGCGTCGCCCTGCTCGCCGACGCGCTCCCGAAGGACGCCGCCGAGGCCCCGCACGCGCTCGTCGACCTGGACACCGCGGTGACCGAGGCGGGCGCGGTACGGGGGCTGCTCCTCGCGGCGCTCGCCGTGCCCCGGCCCACCGGCACCGAGACCCGCGTCGACCCCCTGACGGGCATCGCCACCACCGTCCCCGTCTCCGACCCGGCGGGCGACCGGCAGCGCGAAGCGCTCAGCCGCGCGGCCCACGAGGCGCAGATCCGCTCCGAGGCCGCGCTCGCCACCTTCCGCGCCACCGCGCGCGAGGCCGACCTCTCCGCGTACACCACCACCGTCACCGGCGCCGACGTCAACAACGCCGAGAAGTACCTCGCCCGGCTCACCGACGAACCCGAGTTCTCCGACGAGGACTTGGGCCTCAAGACCTCCAAGGTCTCCGCAGCGCTCGGCGCCCGCATCGAGCTGATGCGCTCGGCGGACGCGGCGCTCGCCGTGGACCGCTCGCACCGCACCGAGGCGCTGCGCGACGACGAGGTGCGGTCCCTGGAGCTGCGCGTCGCGCTCGTCGGCGTCCTGCTGCTCGCCGCGGCGGGCGTGGGCATGGCCACCGCGCGCTCGCTGACCCGCCCGCTCGCCGCACTGCGCCTCGGCGCGAAACGCCTCGCGGACGCGGAGGACCCCGCGGCCGAGGAGCCGGTGCGCTTCACGGGCCGCAACGACGAGTTCGCCCAGGTCGTGCACTCCGTCAACGTCCTGCACGCGCACGCCTGTTCGCTCCACGAGCGGATCGGGACGCTGGAGGGCGACCGCAAGCACCTGATCGGGCAGCGGCAGTCCGTCGCCGCCGATCGCGACCGGCTCCGTGCCGAGCTGGCCGGGGTCCAGGAGCAGCTGGACCAGGCGAAGGGCTCGATCAACGGCACCTTCGTCAGCCTCGCGCTGCGCACCCTCGGCCTCGTCGAGCGCCAGCTCGGCGTCATCGAGAACCTGGAGGAGCGTGAGCAGGACCCCGACCGCCTCGCGACCCTCTTCAAGCTCGACCACCTCGCGACCGTCATGCGCCGCCACAGCGAGAACCTGCTCGTCCTCGCGGGCGCCGAGCACGGCGTGCAGAACCCGAACCCGGTCCCGCTCGTCGACGTGCTGCGCGCGGCGGTCAGCGAGATCGAGCGCTACGAGCGGGTCCGCATCGCCGCGCTGCCCCCGCACGCGCACATCGCGGGCTTCTGCGCCGACGACCTGAGCCACCTCGTCGCCGAACTCCTGGAGAACGCCACATCGTTCTCGCCGCCCGACGCGCAGGTCGAGGTCTCGGCGTGGCTCCTGGAGAACGGCGAGGTGATGCTCTCGGTGCAGGACGAGGGCATCGGCATGTCCGCCGCGCGCCTCGACGAGGTCAACGAACTCCTCACCTCCTTCCAGCCGGGCGACACCCTCAAGGAAGGGCAGGAGGGGCTCGGGCTCGGCCTCTACGTCGTCGCGCGCCTCGCCTCGCGGCACGGCATCAGGGTCCGGCTGCGCGAGCAGAAGCAGGGCGGCATCGCGGCCGTCGCGGTGCTGCCCCCACCGATACTCGCGACCCCGGCGGCCGGGGTCGTCACCCCCCACGCGGGCGGCCACCTCCCGGGCGCGGCTCCGGCGGTCGCTCTCCCCGGCTCCGAGGCCGAGGCCAACTCCAACGAACTCCCCGGCAGGGAGGTCGCGGAGCCGGTCGCGAACGGTACGGGCACGGGCCTCGCGAGTGCGGGCCAGGAGGCACCGGCCGCCGGTACGACGCAGGAGGCCCCCGCCCCCGGTGCGGACCGGGAAGGCTCCGCCGCCGGTACGGAGGCGCGGCACCCCGTCGCGGAGGGCCGCGTCACCCCCGCCGCCGCACCCGGCACGGACCCGCTCATCGAGGCGGCCGAGGCGAGCGTGGCCGCGGCCCGGAGCCCGCAGGGTGCGAAGCCCGCGGACGAGGTGCCCGCCGCCGAGGCGCCCCCCGCCGGGAGCGCCCCTGCGGAGGACACCCCCGCCGAGCACCCCGCGCCCCCCAAGCCCGCCGCCTCGGGCCCCGGTGTCGCTCCCGCCCCCACGGTCGAGCCGTCGAGCGAGACCACGATGCTCCTGCACCTCCCGCCCGCACCGGACGGCACCCGCCCGGCTCCGGGCGGCGAGAACGGCACGGGCACGGGCCACACCCCGCCCGCGCGGGACGACGCCCCCGTACCGGAACAGCCCTCCGCGAGCGCCGAGCAGCCCCCCGTACGGGACGGGCGTATCCCCGCCCCCGAGGCGGCGCCCCCCGCCCCGGAAGCGGCGGCCCCCGAGGAGCCGCCCGCCCCCGAGGAGCCGCCCGCTCCCGAAGGGCCGCCCGCCGCACCCGCACCCGCACCCCCCGCCTCCCCCTACGCCATAGGGCCGGACGCCCACGCGCGCATCCCGGACACCGCCGAGGCGGAGGCCGCCGCCGCGGAGCGGGTGGAGAGCTGGGACCGGGTCACCGAGAAGGGCCTGCCCAAGCGCACGCCGAAGATCTCGGCGCCCGCCCCCGCACCCCGAGCGGCCACCCCCGGCGTGGACGCCGAGGCCCTGCGCCGCAGGCTCGGCGGCTTCCACCAGGGGGCCACCCAGGGCCGCAAGGACGTGGAGGCCGCCCTCGCCGAGGAGACCGGGAGCCTGACCCCTCCCGGCGCCGAGGACGAGGAACCCGCCCGGCACGGCGCGCAGGCGCCCACCGGGAGCACCCGACCGCCCGCCGCCCCGACCACGGCGGACGCGCGTGAGGTATCAGCCGAGGGGGACTCAGCCGAGGAGGAACGCAGGTGACTGCGCCCGGCCGTACCACAGGTACGGCACGCACCGTCGACTCAACCACGCCGGGCGGCGACCGGACCGGTTACGGCCTCAGCAAAGAGGCCCGTAACCTCCAGTGGCTGCTCACCAACCTCGTCGAGGAGGTACCGGGGCTCCTCTCGGTCGCCGTCGTCTCCTCGGACGGACTGCTGCTGCTCTCCTCCGACCCCGCGCACCAGCGCGCCGCCGCCGAGACGGACCGTCCGCAGGGCCCGCGCGGCTCCAGCGCCGACCTCGCCACGATCGTCTCCGGGCTCGGCAGCCTGTGCGTGGGCGCCGCGCGGCTCATGGACGCGGGCGGCGTCAAACAGACCATGGTCGCGATGGCGGAGGGCGCGCTCTTCGTCATGGCGATCAGCGACGGCTCGCTCCTCGGGGTGCACGCCGCCGCCGACTGCGACATGAGCGTCGTCGCCTACCACATGGCCCTCTTCGTGGGCCGCGCCGGGCACGTCCTGACGCCCGAACTCCGCAGCGAACTGCGGCAGTCGATGGAGGGCGAGGCTCCCGGCGAGCGGCCGGGAGCGAGTACGGCGAAGGGAGCGGGCCAGTGAGCGAGCCCAAGAGTCCGAAGCTCCCGACGAGGGGAGCCGACCGCAAACCCTCGCGCGTGCGCCCGTACTCGCTCACCGGGGGCCGCACCCGTTTCGGGCACGTGCTGCTCGTCGAGACCTTCGTCGCCGCCCTCGAAGCGCCCCAGGAGCGCCCCGAGCTGGTCAACGGCGACCTGCGCACCAAGGTCATGCCGGAGATGCGCGCCATCGTCGAACTGTGCCGCAGGATGCGCACGGTGGCCGAGATCGCGGCGCTCCTGCGCATGCCGCTCGGGGTCGTCCGCGTGCTCCTCAGCGACCTCGCCGACCAGGGAAAGATCCGCGTCTACGGCACCGGGCAGCAGCCCGGCCAGCCCGACCGCGCACTGCTCGAAAGGGTGCTGAGTGGACTCCGCCGCCTCTGATCTCCTCGGCCGCCCCGGGCCCGCGTACGTGGGCACGCGTGCCCCGGCGCAAGCCCCCGCGCCCGGCGAGGAGGACCTCAAACCCTGGCAGCTGGACACGAGCCGGGCTCCCGCGTCGACGAAGATCGTGGTCGCGGGCGGCTTCGGCGTCGGCAAGACGACGCTCGTCGCCGCCGTCTCGGAGATCGTGCCGCTCCAGACCGAGGCCGTCATGACCCGCGCGAGCGAGGACACCGACGACCTCTCCGCGACCCCGGAGAAGTCGACGACGACGGTCGCGATGGACTTCGGGCGCATCACGCTCGACGACGACCTCGTGCTCTACCTCTTCGGTACGCCGGGCCAGCAGCGTTTCTGGTTCATGTGGGACGACATCGTGCGCGGCGCGGTCGGCGCCGTCGTGCTCGCCGACACCCGCAGGCTCGGCGACTGCTTCCCCGCGCTCGACTACTTCGAGAGCTGCGGACTGCCCTACGTCGTCGCCGTCAACCACTTCGACGGCTCGGAGCGGTTCGAGCCGGACGACGTGCGGGAGGCGCTGACGATCCCCGCGCACGTACCTGTGATGATCATGGATGCGCGGCGCAGGATACCGGTCGTCGAGACCCTGCTCGCGCTCGTCGCTCACGCGCTCGACGCCCTGCCCGAGTAGGCGGCGTGACGGTCTCCGTACGGGGGTAGGACGACCCGTACGGAGCCCGGGCCGGCGACGACGTCCCGTACACCCCGGGCGCCCCGCTTCGCGGCCCACGGACGCCCGCCCAGGCAAGGAGAACCGCAAGGCATGCGGAAGGTACTCATCGTGGGGGCCGGGCAGTCCGGTCTCCAGATCGCTCTCGGCCTCCAGTCCCACGGCTACGAGGTCACCCTCATGTCGAACCGCACGGCCGACGAGATCCGCTCCGGGCGGGTCATGTCGACGCAGTGCATGTTCCACACCGCGCTCCAGCACGAACGCGACCTGGAGCTGAACTTCTGGGAGAACCAGGCCCCGCGCATCGAGGGCCTCGGCGTCTCGGTCGCGGCCCCCGACTCCAGCCGCGCGGTCGACTGGGTGGGCAGGCTCGACGGCTTCGCGCAGTCCGTGGACCAGCGCGTGAAGATGGCCGGCTGGATGGAGACCTTCGCGCAGCGCGGCGGCCAGGTCGTCATCCACGGCGCGGCGGTCGGGGACCTCGACTACTTCTCGCGCACGTACGACCTCGTGCTCGTCGCGGCGGGCAAGGGCGAGCTGGTCTCCATGTTCGAGCGGGACGCCTCGCGCTCCGTCTTCGACGCCCCGCAGCGCGCGCTCGCCGTCGCCTACGTGCACGGGCTCGGGCCGCGCCCCGAGCACCCGGACTTCGACGCGGTGCGCTGCAACCTCGTGCCCGGCGTCGGCGAACTGTTCGTCATGCCGACCTTCACCAACACGGGCCGCGCCGACATCCTCTTCTTCGAGGGCGTCCCCGGCGGCCCGCTCGACGCCTTCAAGGGCGTCAAGGACCCCTCCGAGCACCTGGCGCTGACGCTGGAGCTGCTGGAGAAGTTCGTGCCGTGGGAGTACGCGCGCGCCACGAAGGTCGAGCTGACGGACGCGAACGCGACGCTCGCGGGCCGGTACGCGCCCACCGTCCGCAAGCCGGTGGGGCGCCTGCCGGGCGGCGGGGCCGTGCTCGGCGTCGCGGACGTCGTCGTCGCCAACGACCCGATAACGGGGCAGGGTTCGAACTCGGCGTCCAAGTGCGCGGCGAGCTACCTGTCCTCGATCATCGAGCACGGCGACCGGCCCTTCGACGAGGCGTGGATGCGGTCCGCCTTCGACCGCTACTGGGACACCGCCCAGCACGTCGTCAAGTGGACCAACGCGATGCTCGGCGTCCCCCCGGAGCACGTCCTCAACCTGATAGGCGCGGCAGGCCAGTCGCAGCCCGTCGCCGACCGCTTCGCCAACGGCTTCGACGACCCGGCCGACTTCGAGAACTTCTTCTTCGAGCCCGAGAAGACGAACGCCTACCTGGAGTCGGTGCGGGCCGGGGCCTGAGCCCCACGCCGTGCGGGCCCCCGGAAGGGCGGCGGGCCCGCACCGCGGTGATTCACCGTGTCCCCGGGGCCGTGCGCACCCTGCGGCTCACCGCCTCGGTGCGCGCCGCCTCCGCGAGCGCCGCGCTCAGGAGCGGATACGTCGGCGCGAGCTCGCCGAGCAACCCGGCCGCCGCGCCGTCGTCCCGACGCACCAGCGGGTACTGGAGCGCCCCGACGAGCCGCGCCTGCGTGTCCAGGATTCCGGCGGCGGCAGGGGCGAGGCCCCGCAGGCAGCCGGCCGCGTCCGCGCGCCGCCGCGCTCCGACCCGTACTCCGAAGTGGACGAGCAACGCCCGGTCGTCCTCGGGCAGCTCCCCCGCCCCCAGGCGGGCCGCGAGCGCCCGCACGCCCTCGGCCCCGCCGAGCGTGCCCGGGGGCACCGGGAGGTCCGTGCGCCCGGCGGCCCATCGCGCCGCCTCGGGGAGCAGCGCGCGCAGCGCGGCGTCCGGGTCCGGGCGACCCGTGAAGCGGTGGCGCATCACGTACCGCTCCTCGGTGTACGGCACGGTCTCGGCCGCCCACGCGGCGAGAAAGGCGGGCGCGGGAAGCGTTGCCCAGGGGTGGCCGTGCGGGTCGTGGAAGGTCACGAGGCCGTCCGCGTCCAGGTCCAGGGCGACGACGTAGTGGTCGCCGCCGTCCGTGGACGGGGTGCCGGGCTGGTGGAGCAGCAATCCCATGTCCACGGGACCGACGAGGACCGGCCCTTCGGCGAGCGCGGTACGCAGCCGCCGCAGCGCCTCGTCCGGGCCGCCGCCCGCCGTGCGCGCGCACGCCACGCCGAGCAGCCGCAGCGCGGCGTCGACGCCCTGCTCGGGGTCCCAGCCGAGCGCGTCGAAGAAGGGGCGACGGCCGCCGATCCACTGGAAGCCGAAGGCCGAGCCGGTCAGGGTCTCGACGAGCGCGGGCGAGGGGGCGCCGGGCCCCAGGAGCGTGACGAGGGAGTTCGCGTAGCAGTACGGGCCTGAACCGAGGTAGGGCGTGGGCACGGGGTCCTCCGGGAGGTGGGCGCTGGCCTGTCGCCTCCGAGCCGACCGGCTGACACCGTGTGAGGGTCAAGCCCGTGCCTCACGCCTCCTTCGGGCGGGGCTGCCATGGCCACCGGCGGCGCGCGAGCACTCCCTCCGGGTCGTACACGTACCGCCAGCCGCGCGGCATCCCGAGCTTGCTGCCGGGGCGCAGCAGCGGCTCCCGGTTGTAGACGAGCAGGGTCTCCCCGGCGGGGCCCGGGACGGGGACCTTGTACTGCTTGGGGGGCTGCCCGGTGGGGCCGGTCAGTACCGGCAGGGTGCGGCCGTCCAGCGGGCCGCCCACGAACACGACGTTCTCGGTCTTCACGCCTCCAGTGTCACCGAGCGGCTCGGCTGGTGCCCCCACGAGGTGGGTGCGTGCTCACCCATCTCGCGGGGTCTCTCTCAGGCCAGCAGCCCCGAGGACCGCCACAGGCGCCGGCCCACGCCCTCCATCAGCCCGATGTCGTCCAGGAAGTCCGTCAGCCGCTTCGCGCCGTTCTGCATGACCTCCCTGCGGTGCGCGCTCGCCTTCACCTGTCGCAGCGCCTCGCGCTTGTCGAGCCCCGCGTTCGCGTAGACGTCCGGGTTGATGAAGGCGATGGAGAAGATCCGCGCCGCCTCACCCGCCGAGAGCCGCGTGAGGTGCCGCTCCCACTTCGGGGCCGTCACCATCTGCCGCCGCAACTCCTCGCGCGCGTACCGCACGTGCCGCGCCTCCTCGATGACGTGGATACGCGTCACGCCGCGCACGAGCGGCTGCACGCGCTCGTCCGGGAAGGTGAGCCGCTGCATCCAGTCGAGGATCTCCTCGCCGAGCAGCGTGCACGCGAAGGACCCCGGCGTCGTCGAGATCGTCTTGAGGACTCGGCCCATGTTGTGGTTGAAGCGCGTGACCGGGTACGGGTCCACGCCGCCGGTCTTCACCAGGCGCGCGAACATCATCGAGTGCCGGCACTCGTCGGCGATCTCGGTGAGCGCGTACCGCGTGTGGGCGCTCGTGATGTCCTTGTCGTAGATGTGCCGCACGAGCAGCTGCATGAGGATGATCTCGAACCACACGCCGAGCGAGGCGAGCGAGGCCGCCTCGTGCATCGAGAGCGTGACGCGCTGCTCCTCGCTCATCCGCTCCCACATCGGCGTCCCGTACAGCGAGACCAGCTCGGGCGGCCAGAACCACTTGCCCGGCTCGAAGGGCGCGTCCCAGTCCAGCTCCTTGTCGGGGTCGAAGGAGTGCTTCGCCGAGGACTCCAGGAGCCGCTCGGCCACCGCTTCCCTGTTCTTGAGCGTCCCCAGCGCGTCACGGAGGAGCTCGAAGTCCGTCACCGTCGCCATGTCCTGCCACCCTCGTTCTCCGTCGTGCCGGCTCCGGCCGCGTTACCGGCGGTCACACCACTATGAGACTCCGTGTCAGTAAGGGCGTCAATCCCCTTGCCGGAACTTTGCGTTGGGGGTCGCCGCGGGGGAGTAGGTGTCCCGGCGGTCCCGCGCATCGCCTACCGTTTGGCCATGTCCACGCCTCCGCCGCCGCAGCACCCGTACGGAGATCCCCACGGAGATCCCCACGGACCCCCCTACGGCGAGCCGCCCGCCCAGCCCCCGTACCCCTACGAGCAGCAGCAGCCCCATCCCCAGGAGGGGGCGGCCTACGGCTACCCGGCCCAGGACCCGTACGGGCACCAGCAAGCCCAGCAGCCCTACGGCGAACAGCCTTACGGGGGGCAGGCTTACGGGGAACAGGCGCCCTACGGGGGCCAGTACGGGGAGCAGGCATCCGCGCGGTACGGCGAGCAGCCCTACGCGGCTCCCGAGGCCTACGGCGACTGGTCCCAGGCTCCGCAACCCGGCTACGGCACGCCGGAGCCGGCCCCGTACGGAACTCCCTACGGCGCCCCCGAGCCCCTGCCGCCGGGGCAGGAGACCCCGAGCCCGCAGCCTCAGGCGCCCCAGCAGCCGGACCCGCGGTCGTCCGGCCCGTCCCCCGCCCCGGGCTCGCAGCCCTCGTACGGAGCCGCCTACGACTCGCTGTACGGCCCCGGCGCCACGCCCGGTGCCGCCACGGCCGCCGTGCCCGCCTTCGGTGATCCCGCCCCGGAGAGGCCGCGCAAGTCGAAGCGCCCCCTGTTCCTCGGCGTCGGCGCGGGCGTCGCCCTGCTCGTCGTGGTCGGCGCGGTGCTCGCCACGCGCGGCGGTGGCGGCGGCTCCGACCCGGACGCGGGCTTCCCGCAGGTCCACCAGCGCCTCGCGCCCCCCGCGGCCCTCCTCGACGGCGCCTACACGCGCGACCAGGACCTCTCGCGGAACGAGGGCGCGAAGATCAACACCGAGGCGCGCGGCGCCCGCGACGTGCGCGACGCCTCGGCCGTCGTCGTCACGTACGTCGGCGGAGCGGCGGACGGCGGGGGCGGTTCGCTCGTCGTCTCGGGCTTCAACGGCCGCATCCGCGAGCCCGGCGACACGCGCGCCGCGATGCTCAAGGGCGCGGCGGGCGCGAAGGGCGCCAAGCTGCTCGCGCCCGCGAAGAGCTTCGGCGGCGACGCGGAGGCGAAGACGGGCGTGAGCTGCCAGACCATGTCCACGACGCAGGGTTCCGTCACCGTCGTCTTCCCCATGTGCGCCTGGGCCGACGACAACACGGCGGCGACGGTCGCCGAGATCACCCCGAAGAGCGTCGCGGCGAAGACCGCCGACGTCGACCTCGCGGCGGCGGCGAAGCGCGTCGCGCAGGTGCGCTCGGAGATGACGAAGCCGTACTGCCCCGGCGGCAAGGGAGTGTGCTGAGCCGGACGGACGGCACCGGGGCGCGCGGGGGAGGGGCGTGGGGGGAGGCCGGGTGGACGAGGCGTGCGCCGAGCCGGGCGGGAGGGCGTGCGCTGAGCCAGGCGGGACGAGGGCGGTCCCCGGGGTCAGCGCTTCCCCTTCGCCTCCCCCACCACCGCCGCCATCACCGCGCGCGCGATCGGGGCCGCGTTCCCGCCACCGCTGATCTCGCCCCGGTCCGCCGACGCGTCCTCGACCACGACCGCCACGGCGACCCGCGGCGAGGGCTCGTCGGCCCCCTGCGCCCACGAGACGAACCACGCGTACGGGGTCCCCTCGTTGCCGACCCCGTGCTGTGCCGTGCCCGTCTTGCCGCCCACCGTCGCCCCCTTGATCGCCGCGCGCCGCCCGGTCCCCTTCTCGACCGCGTCCACCATGAGCTCCCGCAGCCGCGCCGCCGTCGAGGGGGTCATGGCCTGCCGCAGCGTGCGCGAGGGCGGCGCGTCCACGAGGCCCCCGCCGTGCGTCGTGGTGCGCTCCACCAGCCGGGGGCGCGGCACCGAGCCGCCGGAGGCGACGGCCGAGGCGACCAGCGCCATCTGGAGCGGCGTGGCGCGCGTGTCGTACTGGCCGATCGAGGAGAGCGCGAGCTGCGCCTTGTCGAGCCGGGTGCCGAAGACGGAGCGCACGACGGGCGAGGGGATGCCCGGGCCCGCCTCGTCGAAGCCGAAACGCCCGGCCGCGCGCACCATGCCGTCGAGCCCGGTCCGTACCCCGAGCGCCGCGAACACCGTGTTGCACGACCACCGGAAGGCGTACCGCAGGCTCGCGTCCCCGCACCCCTCCACCTCGTTCGCGAGCCTCGTGTCGCTCCCCGGCAGCCGGTACGGGTCGGGCGCGTCCGTCGCCTCGTCCACGTCCGCCACGGCGCCCGAGTCCAGCGCCGCCGCCGCCGTCACGATCTTGAACGTCGAGCCGGGCGGATAGGTCTGCCGCAGCGCCCGGTTGAGGAGCGGCTGCCCCGGATCGGACGTCAGGCGCGCCCAGGCCGCCGTCACGGCGCGACTCGTCCCCGAGAGCGCGGCGGGGTCGTACGAGGGCGAGCTGACCAGCGCGAGGACGCGGCCCGTGGACGGGTCGAGCGCGGCGACGGCGCCCGTGCGGCCCGCGAGCCCCTCGTACGCGGCGCGCTGCGCCTTCGGGTCGATCGTCGTGACGACGTTCCCGCCCCTGGGCCGCGCGCGCACGAGGTCGTCCCACAGCGGAAAGGCGCTCAGAGCGGGGTCGGTGCCGGTGAGGAGCCCGTCCTCGGCGCGCTCGAGGAGCGTGCTCCCGTACACCTGTGAGGCGAAGCCCGTGACGGGCGCGTAGAGCGGGCCCTCGGTGTACGTACGCTCGTACCGCAGCTGCTCGTGCGTGTCCCGCGAGCCCGTGACCGCGCGCCCGCCGACGAGGATGTCACCGCGCGGCCGGTCCCAACGGGCGATAGCGGCGCGGCGGTTGGCGGGGTTGTCGTCGTAGGCGGAGGCGCGGACGAGCTGGACGCGGACGGCGTTGAGCACGAGGGCGACCAGCAGCAGGAGGCAGAAGAGGGCGGCGCGCCGCTGGTAGCGGCTCACCCCCCGCTCCGTACGTCCCCGAGCCGCACCCCGCCCGTGTCGGGTACGTCCCCGAGGCGCGCCGCCCGGTCGCTCATGCGCAGCAGCAGCGCCACGATGACCCAGTTCGTGACGACCGAGGAGCCGCCCTGCGCGAGGAAGGGCATCGCCATGCCCGTGAGGGGGATGAGGCCCGTCACGCCGCCCGCGATGACGAAGACCTGGAGCGCGACGATCGAGGCGAGCCCCGTCGCGAGCAGCCGCCCGAAGGTGTCGGGGAGTTCGAGACCCGTACGGAAGCCGCGCGCGACGAGCAGCGCGTAGAGGAGGAAGAGCGCCGTGAGGCCCGCGAGGCCCAGTTCCTCGCCCGCCGTCGCCAGGATGAAGTCGGACTTCGTCGCGAAGCCGATGAGGATCGAGTGCCCCGCGCCGAGTCCCGTGCCCGTGAAGCCTCCGGCGGCGAAGGCGAAGAGGGACTGCGCGAGCTGCCCCGGACCCTCGCCCGCCTCGATCGAGGCGAAGGGATGCAGCCAGTCCTCGACGCGCTGGTGCACGTGCGGCTCCAGCGTCCCCACCGCCCACGCCCCGAGCGAGGCCAGGACGAGCCCGGCGGCGATCCACCCGGTGCGCCCCGTCGCGACGTACAGCAGCACGACGAAGAGCCCGAAGAAGAGCAGCGAGGTCCCGAGGTCGCGCTCCAGGACGAGGACGCCGACGCTCAGCAGCCACACCGTCAGGACGGGTCCGATGACGCGTGCGCTCGGCAGCCGCGTCCACAGCAGCCTGCGGCCGGCGTGGCGCAGCGCCTCGCGGTTCGCGGCGAGGTAGCTCGCGAAGAAGACGGCGAGCAGCACTTTCGCGAACTCCCCCGGCTGGAGCGAGAAGTCCCCGAACCGCAGCCAGATCCGCGCCCCGTTCACGGCGGGGAAGAAGATCGGCACGATCATCAGGACGAGGGCCGCGACCATGGCGAGGTAAGAGAAGCGCTGGAGGAGGCGGTAGTCGGGCAGCAGCGCCACGACGGCGAGGAAGAGCGCGAAACCCGTCATCGACCACACGAGTTGCGCGGGCGCCGCGCGGTCGCCCGGGGTCTGGAGGTCGAGGCGGTAGATGAGGACGAGGCCGACGCCGTTGAGCAGCACGCCGATCGGCAGCGGGAGCGGGTCGGCGTACGGGGCGCGCAGTCGGACGAGAAGGTGCGCGAGGAGCGCGAGGCCCGCGAGCACGGCGAGATTGCGCAGTGCGTCGGGCGGCACGCGGTCCTCGCGCGTGAGCCCCACGGCGACGTACCCGAGCAGTACGAGCCCCACGGCGAGTACGAGCAGCCCCAGCTCGACCCCCCGCCGGCGGACGGACGGCACGGCGTGCGCCGAGAGGCCCGCCGCCGCGTCGGCCGTCCTGGTTCCGGTCATGCCGGGAACGTAGCAAGCGGGGTACGGAATGTCCCGTTATGTGAGGTGGAGTCGGCGGGGGCCCGAGCGCGCTCAGGGGCTCAGCAGGTGCGCGGGACGCCCTCGGTCGCGATCGACTTGCTCGGCGTCGCGACCCAGGTCCCGTCCGTCAGGAGGTACCAGCGGTCCTCGCCCCGCACGCGCTCGCCGAGCATGGCGCAGTGGATCGCGACGCTGTCGCCGTACGGGCGCCGCCCGACCTCGGTCCCCGCGCGGCGCGGGGCGTCGCGCAGCGTCAGGCCCTCGCGCGCGACGACGCGGCCGTGCGCGCTGGCGGGCGTCTCCCCGAAGGCGGCGCGGGGGGCCGGGTCGAGGTGGGGGCCCGTATCGGCGTGGGCCGCCGCGGCGGGGGAGAGGAGAGCGGCGACGGCGAGGAGGGCGAGCGCGGCGGGTTTCCGGTACGGCGTCCGAGATGACATGGGCAGACTCCCTGGAGTGCGACGAAGCGACCGCATACGGTCATGAATCAACGTAAAAGCCGCACAGAGAGATCGCAAAAGACCGCAAGGCGTCACGAGCGGCGCTCACTCCCCGGGGCCTGGCCGGGCCCGGCGCTCACTCCCCGGCCCCGCCCCGGAACCGCACCGCCTCCACGGTCCCCTGCCGCGTCGTCTCCTGCCGCACCTCCACGACCCCACCGGGCCGTACGGGCGTGTACGGAACCTCTCCGACCCCGGCGGCGGTGATCACCGCCTCGGCCGCCCCCTCCTCGTCGGCCGGCAGCGCCCCGGCTGCCCCGGCCCGCAGCGCGGGGGCGAGCGGCCGGGAGGCGACGGGGGTGCCGTCACCCGGCAGGGCGAGCACGAGCAGCCGCGGGGCGCGGCGCGCGCCGACGTACCCGAGGACGAGCGCGTCCTTCGTGTCGCGGTGCCGCACCTTGCGCCACGCGCGCCGCCCGCCCTGGTACGCCTGTCCCGCGCGCTTGGCGACGATGCCCTCGACGCCGGTCCCGGCGAGCGCCTCGTACCACTGGAGCGCCGTTTCGCGCTCGTCCGTGGCGGGCACGGCCTGGAGCGGCGGGCCGAGCGGCGCGAGCAGACCGACGAGCCGCGCGCGGCGCTCCTCGTACGGGCGCCGACGCAGGTCCTCGCCGCCGAGCGCGAGGAGGTCGAAGGCGGCGTACGAGGCGGGCAGCGCCCGCGCGAGCACGGGGGCCCGCGCGGCGGTCGCCGCCGCCCGCCGCTGCACGGCGGCGAAATCGGTGCGCCCCTCGGTCCACACCACGACCTCCCCGTCGAGCACGGTCCCCTCCGGCAACCGCTCCGCCGCCGCCACGAGATCGGGAAAGGCGCCGGTCACCCGCCGCCCCGAGCGCGCCTGCAACACGACCCGCTCCCCACGCACCACGAGCAGCCGATGCCCGTCGAACTTCGGCTCGTACACCCACCCGGCCCCCGCGGGCAGCCGGTCGACTGCCTCGGCGAGGGCGGCACGCAGGGGCAGGCCGAACCCGGGGGGCAGACCGGTCACGGCGGCGCCCCCTTCCCCTCGTCCCCCGCCCGTCCCCTCACGGCAGTTCCCCCGCTCCCTCGCCCGCCACCAGCGGCGCGAGGAGTTCGCCGTGCTCCTCCAGACGGGACGGGATGTCCTGGGCCAGCACCACCAGGTCCTGCGGGCCCTCGCAGTGCTCGACCTCCTCCCAGGTCACCGGGGCCGAGACCGTGGGGTAGTCGCGGGCGCGGACGGTGTACGGGGTCGCCGTCGTCTTCGCGGCGGCGTTCTGGCTGAAGTCGACGAAGACCTTGCCCGCGCGGAGCTTCTTCGTCATGCGGTGCAGCGCGAGGTCCGGGAGCTCATGCTCCGCCTCCACGGCCAGCCTCTTCGCGTACGCCGTGACCGCGGACGACGGCGCCGGCACGAGCGGCGCGAGAAGGTGCAGCCCCTTGGAGCCCGACGTCTTCACGTACGCGGTCAGCCCGTCCGCCGCGAGCCGCTCCCGCAGCCACCGCGCCACGATCCCGCACTCCACGATCGTGGCGGGCTCGCCCGGGTCGAGATCGAGCACGAGCCGGTCCGCCCGCCCTTGCGCGTCCAGGCGCCACTGCGGCGTGTGGAACTCCGTCACCAGGTTCGCCGCCCACATGAGCGAGGCCAGATCGTCGATCACCACCTGCTCGCCCGCCCCGTCCGAGCGCTCGACC
Organism: Streptomyces sp. NPDC088923; assembly: GCF_044749745.1. NCBI lineage: Bacteria > Bacillati > Actinomycetota > Actinomycetes > Kitasatosporales > Streptomycetaceae > Streptomyces > Streptomyces sp. NPDC088923. The sequence goes on from NZ_JBIVIO010000002.1 coordinate 565,436, forward strand.
CGGGCGATCCGCACCCAATCGGGCGTACCCGGCGGCGGATTCTTGGAGAAGAAACGCTGCCCGGACGGCCCGTCCGGGTACCGCAGGAAGGAGACGGGCCGGTCCCGCAGATGCGGCAGCATGACCTCCGCGACCCCCGCGTAGTAGTGCAGCACCTCCCCTTTCGTGAAGCCGTCGCCCGGGTACAGCACCTTCTCCAGATTGCTCAGCGCGAGCCGTCGCCCCGCCACATGCGTGATCGGCGTCATACGATAAGAATTCCACGCAAAGCGGGTGTCCACTCGTCCCGGTCCGAGCCCACGACGGGCGCCCCTCGGCGAAAGGCAGCGACGTGCGATCGATATGGAACGGCGCGGTCTCCTTCGGCCTGGTCAGCATCCCGGTGAAACTCGTCAACGCCACCGAGAACCACACCGTCTCCTTCCGCCAGATCCACACCGAGGATGGCGGCCGGGTCCGCTACCGCAAGGTGTGCGAACTGGAGGACAAGGAGGTCTCGGGCGACGAGATCGGCAAGGCGTACGAGGACGCGGACGGCAGCCTCATCCCCATCACCGACGAGGACCTCGCCTCGCTCCCGCTCCCGACCACCAAGACGATCGACATCGTCGCCTTCGTCCCCGCCGACAGCATCGACCCGCTCCAGATGGACGCCGCCTACTACCTCGCCTCGGGCGGCTCGAACGCCGCCAAGCCGTACACGCTGCTGCGCGAGGCGCTCAAGCGCGGCAACCGCGTCGCCCTCGCCAAGTTCGCCCTGCGCGGCAAGGAACGCCTCGGCATGCTCCGCGTCGTCGGCGACGTCATCGTCCTGCACGGACTGCACTGGCCCGACGAGATCCGCGTCCCGGAGGGCGTGGCCCCCACCGAGGACGTCAAGGTCCGCGACAAGGAACTCGACCTCGCCGAGTCCCTCATGGACACCCTCGGAGAGGCCGACGTGAACGACCTCCACGACGACTACCGCCAGGCCGTCGAGGAGATGATCGCCGCCAAGACCGAGGGCCACGAACTCCCCACCCCCGAACGCCCGGCGGGCGGCGGCAAGGTCATCGACCTGATGGCAGCCCTGGAGAACAGCGTCAAGGCAGCCCAGGAGTCCCGAGGCGGCGACCCCTCGGACGAGGAGGTAGCGGAGGTCCACCAACTGGAGGACCGAAAGAAGAAGGCGGCCCCGAAGAAAAAAACAACGTCCGCGAAGAAGACCGCCCCGCAGAAGAAGACCGCCCCGGCGAAGAAGACGACGGCGAAGAAGACGGCCCCGAAGAAGAAGACGACACCCGCCCGGAAGAAGGCGTCCTGAAAAGCCGTACAGCCGCCGGACCGCGACGCAGGAGCGACGCGGATGCCGAGAACCAACGCGAAAGAGCGGGAGCCGGTCGAACCGGCTCCCGCTCTCATCATTCGGCATCCGCCCAACTCAGCGCGCGACTTCCGCTGATCTCTGGCGAGTGCCCCCGGCAGGATTCGAACCTGCGCACACGGCTCCGGAGGCCGTTGCTCTATCCCCTGAGCTACGGGGGCGTGTCGGCCGCTGTGGGGCGGCGACGGGTAGAACGTTACCAGCTTCGGGTGGGTGGGCGTGACCGGGTATTCGGCTCCGTACGGGTGTCCGGGTGGGTCCCTCCGCGGGGGTGGATGTGGGGAAAGCCGGGACGAGGGGTGGGGGGCGCGCCTAGGCTCGGGGGTGTGGCAGGGGCGACCGGCCGGGTTCTTGTCGTCGACGACAACAAGATGATCCGGCAGCTGATCAGGGTCAACCTCGAACTGGAAGGCTTCGAGGTGGTGACCGCGGCCGATGGTGCCGAGTGCCTGGAGATCGTGCACGAGGTGCGGCCCGACGTCATCACGCTCGACATCGCCATGCCCCGCCTCGACGGGGTGCGGACCGCCGAGCGGCTGCGGGCCGATCCGCGTACGAGCCACGTGCCGCTCGCCATGGTCAGTGCCTCCAGCGCCGACGAGGTCGACCGCTCGCTCCCCGAGATCGACCTCTTCCTCGCCAAGCCCTTCGAACCCGAGCTGCTCGTCGCCGCCGTGCGGGAACTCGCCGAGCGTGGCCGACGGGTCTCCGTCGACAAGGAGGAGGGGGAGTAGCAGCTCCGGCCCGCCTCACTCCGCCCCGCCCACCTCACTCCGCCCCGCCCGCCCAGCCCCACCCCGCCCCGTCCACATTCCGGGACCTGGCCTTTATCCATTCGCCCCCACCCCGCCCCCCTCCCCTACGCTGGACCCGTGACCCCCGCAGAACTCTCCCGCACCGTCCTCGGTGCGCTGCGGCATGTCGTGGGTGAAGGAGAGGTCCGGTCCGTGCCGGAGCAGGTGCTCGGGCGGGTCACCGTCGCCGTGCCGAGGCCCGGCGGGTACGGGGACTACGCCTGCAACGTCGCGCTCGTCGCCGCCGGGCCCGCCCACACCTCCCCCCTCGCCCTCGCCGCCCTCCTCCGCGAGCGGCTGCGCCACGATCCGCGCCTCGCAGACGTCCGCGTGACCGGGCCCGGGTTCCTCAATTTCCTGCTCGCCGACTCCTCCACGTACGAGCGCGACCTCGTCGCCGAGACCCTCGCCCCCCGCCGCGGCGACGCCCTCGCGGGTCACCGGCTCGTCCTCCGGCCCCTCGGTGAGCGCGCGCACGTCCTCGCCGAGGCCGTCGCCCGCATCACCCGCGCACAAGGCGGCGAGGCACACGTACGCACCGACGCTGGCGAGCCCCTCCGCGCCGCCCCCCCGTACGAGCAGACCGCCCCCCTCGACCCCGACTCGCACCGCTGGGCCCTGCTCCACACCGCCCCCGCCGACCGCCCGCGGCTCGACGCCGCGCTTCTCGTGCAGCGCGTCGAGAACCCCCTCTTCCTCGTCCGGTACGCGCACTCCCGCGCCCGCGCCCTCGTGCGCAACGCCGCCGCACTCGGGTACGCGCCCGAGCCGGGCGACAGCGGTCCCCACGCCGCGCCGCTGCTCGCGCTGCTCGCCGAGCACCCCGCCGTGCTGCGCCGCGCCGCCGAGTACCGCGCGCCCGACCGGCTCGCGCGCCGGCTCGTACGGCTCGCCGGCGCGCTCCTCGACCTGCACGACCGCACCGGCGGGCTGCTCCCGCTCGGCGGGCTCAAACCCCAGGCCGCCCACCGTGCCCGGCTCGCCCTCGCCGAAGCCGCCGGGACGGTGCTCGCCGGTGGCCTGACCCTGCTCGGCATCAGCGCACCCCAGTACGTGTGAGTACGAGGAAGAGAGCACGACAGCCATGAGCCGTTCCGCCCACCCCGCGGGTCCCCGCCACGGAGACGTCCTCCCCGAGGGCCACTACGCGGCCCCGCCCGCCGACCTCAACGCCCTCGACCCGAAGGTCTGGGCCCGCACCGTCCGCCGCGAGACGGCCGAAGAAGGCGCGCTCAGCGTCGGCGGCGTGCCCGTCACGCGCCTCGCCGAGGAGTTCGGCACGCCCGCGTACTTCCTGGACGAGGAGGACTTCCGGGCCCGTTGCCGCGACTGGCGCTCCGCCTTCGGCGAGGCGGCCGACGTCTTCTACGCGGGCAAGGCCTTCCTCAGCCGCGCCGTCGTGCGCTGGCTCCACGAGGAGGGCCTCAACCTCGACGTGTGCTCCGGCGGTGAGCTGCTCACCGCGCTCGACGCGGGCATGCCCGCCGACCGCATCGCCTTCCACGGCAACAACAAGACGGCGCCCGAGATCGAGCGCGCCGTCGCCGCCGGGGTCGGCCGCATCGTCGTCGACTCCTTCCAGGAACTCGCCCGCGTCGCGCACACCGCGCAGGCGCTCGGCCGCGTCCAGCGCGTGCAGATCCGCGTCACCGTCGGCGTCGAGGCGCACACCCACGAGTTCATCGCGACCGCGCACGAGGACCAGAAGTTCGGCCTCGCGCTCGCCGGGGGGCAGGCCGCCGAGGCCGTGCGCCGCGCGCTCACCCTCGACGGCATCGAACTCGTCGGCATCCACTCCCACATCGGCTCGCAGATCTTCGACATGGCGGGCTTCGAGGTCTCCGCGCGCCGCGTCGTCGGGCTGCTCGCCGAGATCCGCGACGAGCACGGCGTCGAACTGCCCGAGATCGACCTCGGCGGCGGCCTCGGCATCGCTTACACCTCCGAGGACGACCCGCGCGAGCCGCACGAGATCGCCAAGGCGCTCGGCGACATCGTCACGCGCGAGTGCGAGAGCGCCGGGCTCGCCGTGCCCCGTATCTCCGTCGAGCCGGGCCGTGCCATCGTCGGGCCCACGGCCTTCACGCTCTACGAGGTCGGCACGATCAAGCCGCTGGAGGGACTGCGCACGTACGTCTCCGTCGACGGCGGCATGTCGGACAACATCCGCACCGCGCTCTACGACGCCGAGTACACCGTCGCGCTCGCCTCGCGCGTCTCCGACGCCGAGCCGATGCTCGTCCGCGTCGTGGGCAAGCACTGTGAGAGTGGCGACATCGTCGTGCGCGACGCCTTCCTCCCGGCCGACCTCGCGCCGGGCGATCTGCTCGCCGTGCCGGCGACGGGCGCGTACTGCCGCTCGATGGCGAGCAATTACAACCACGCGCTGCGCCCGCCCGTCGTGGCCGTACGGGACGGGCAGGCCCGCGTCATCGTGCGCCGTGAGACGGAGGAGGACCTGCTCAGGCTCGACGTCGGCTGAGCCGGGGCGAGGGTGCGGGGCGTCGTGGCAGGGCGGGTCACGGCGCCCCGCACCCGTACGGAATGCTTGTCTCACGCATCGGACGCGGGGCTGAAACCCCGGGGCCGTGCGTGAGACTGGACCCACCGCGACACACAGACTCCGCGACACACAGGGCTCCGCGACACAAAGGCTCCGCGCCACGGAACACGCGGAAGCCCGCGGAACGACACGGAAAGACGAAACGAGGTCGGATGATGCGCACGCGTCCGCTGAAGGTGGCGCTCCTTGGCTGTGGGGTAGTCGGCTCAGAGGTGGCGCGCATCATGACGACGCACGCCGACGACCTCGCCGCCCGCATCGGGGCCCCCGTCGAACTCGCGGGCGTCGCGGTGCGCCGCCCGGACAAGGTGCGCGAGGGCATCGACCCCGCGCTCATCACGACGGACGCGACCGCGCTCGTCAAACGCGGCGACCTCGATGTCGTCATCGAGGTCATCGGCGGCATCGAGCCCGCCCGCACCCTCATCACGACGGCCTTCGCGCACGGCGCCTCCGTCGTCTCGGCGAACAAGGCGCTCCTCGCGAAGGACGGCCCCGCGCTGCACGCCGCCGCCGTCGAGCACGGCCGGGACCTCTACTACGAGGCCGCCGTCGCGGGCGCCATCCCGCTGCTCCGCCCGCTGCGCGAGTCCCTCGCGGGCGACCACGTGCACCGCGTCCTCGGCATCGTCAACGGCACCACCAACTTCATCCTCGACAAGATGGACTCCACCGGGGCCGGCTACCAGGAGGCCCTGGACGAGGCCACCGCGCTCGGCTACGCGGAGGCCGACCCGACCGCCGACGTCGAGGGCTTCGACGCCGCGGCGAAGGCCGCGATCCTCGCCGGGATCGCCTTCCACACCCGGGTCGGCATCGACGACGTGCACCGCGAGGGCATGACCGAGGTGACCGCCGCCGACTTCGCCTCGGCGCGCGCCATGGGCTGCACCATCAAGCTCCTCGCGATCTGCGAGCGCGCCGCCGACGGCAGGAGCGTCAGCGCGCGCGTGCACCCCGCGATGCTGCCGCTCAGCCACCCGCTCGCGGGTGTCCGCGAGGCGTACAACGCGGTCTTCGTCGAGTCCGAGGCGGCCGGGCGGCTCATGTTCTACGGCCCGGGGGCGGGCGGCGCGCCGACCGCTTCGGCCGTGCTCGGCGACCTCGTCGCGGTGTGCCGCAACCGGCTCGCCGGAGCCACCGGGCCCGGTGAGTCCGCGTACGCGGGACTGACCGTCTCGGGCATGGGCGAGGTCGTCACGCGCTACCACATCAGCCTGGACGTCGCCGACAAACCCGGCGTGCTCGCCCAGGTCGCGACGGTCTTCGCCGAACAGGGCGTGTCGATCGACACCGTGCGCCAGCAGGGCCGGGGCGACGGCAGCGGCGAGGCGAGCCTCGTCGTCGTCACCCACCGGGCCGCCGACGCGGCCCTCAGCAGCACCGTCGAGGCGCTGCGCAAGCTCGACACCGTCCGGGGCGTCGCCAGCATCATGCGGGTTGAAGGAGAGTAGGCAGTCATGGTCCACCAGTGGCGCGGCATCATCGAGGAGTACCGGGACCGGCTCCCGGTCGAGGACACGACCGAGGTCGTCACGCTCGGCGAGGGCGGCACCCCCCTCGTCCCCGCGCAGGTGCTCTCCGAGCGCACCGGCTGCGAGGTGTATCTCAAGGTCGAGGGCGCCAACCCGACCGGGTCCTTCAAGGACCGCGGCATGACGATGGCGATCACGCGCGCCAAGGAGGAGGGCGCGAAGGCCGTCATCTGCGCCTCCACGGGCAACACCTCCGCCTCGGCCGCCGCGTACGCCGTACGGGCCCGCATGGTCAGCGCGGTGCTGGTGCCGCAGGGCAAGATCGCGCTCGGCAAGATGGGCCAGGCCCTCGTGCACGGCGCCAAGATCCTCCAGGTCGAGGGGAACTTCGACGACTGCCTGACCCTCGCCCGCGCGCTCGCCGACAACTACCCGGTGTCGCTGGTGAATTCGGTCAATCCGGTACGTATCGAGGGGCAGAAGACCGCCGCGTTCGAGATCGTCGACGCGCTCGGCGACGCCCCCGACATCCACGTCCTCCCGGTCGGCAACGCGGGCAACATCACGGCCTACTGGAAGGGGTACCGCGAGTACGCGGCCGACAAGGTCGCGAGCCGCACCCCGCGCATGTGGGGCTTCCAGGCGAGCGGTTCGGCGCCGATCGTGCGCGGCGAGGTCGTCAAGGACCCGCGCACCCTCGCCACCGCGATCCGCATCGGCAACCCCGCCTCCTGGCAGCAGGCGCTCGCCGCGCGCGAGGAGTCGGGCGGCCTCATCGACGAGGTGACCGACCGCCAGATCCTCGCCGCCTACCGGCTGTTGGCGGGCCAGGAGGGCGTCTTCGTCGAGCCCGCGTCCGCCGCCTCGGTCGCCGGGCTGCTCAAGGCCGTCGAGCAGGGCCTCGTCGACCCGGGGCAGCGCATCGTCTGCACGGTGACGGGCAACGGCCTCAAGGACCCCGACCGCGCGACGGAGGGCGCCCCGCGCCCGACCGTCATCCCGGTCGACGCGGTGGCCGCGGCACGGCGGCTCGGGCTGACGGGCTGACAGGCTGACGGGCCGGCACCACGTCCGCGGGCGCCGGCACACGTCAGCGAGCGCGCGGCCGTCACCCGACCGGGTGGGGGCCGCGCGCTCCTCTGCCTGTCTCCGCGTTGCAAGACACAGGCGGGTGTCATTCCTGGCGCGCCCCCCGCCCCGTGAAACCCGCACAAGGCATACGGAACCGCCCGAAGTCGCGGGGGTCGCACGGCCCGCGGACGACACGCGTCATGCGCCTCCCGTGCGCCCTATGTCGCGGGGGGCGCTTCCTTCGATAGGCTGTGCCCCACCTGCCCCGCCGCTTGTGCCGCGGTGCCGCTGCCGTTGTGGCCGTACGATCCCACGCGCCCGGATGTGATCCGGACGTTCCGGGGGGATTCGCCGGAAGCGTGGAAATCCCCGCCCCCGCACCCCAATCCCCACCAGCCCGCCCCGCGACAGTCACCGTGAGGGCTGCCGCCTCCAGCGGCCCGCCCCACGCTGCGCGGTCAGTACCCGCCCGAGGAACACAAGGAGAGTCCCCACGCGATGGCCGGTCCCGCCTTTCGCGCCGCCGCCGTCCGGGTGCGCACCCCCGCCTCCAGCGCCAACCTGGGTCCCGGCTTCGACGCCTTCGGGCTCGCGCTCGGCCTCTACGACGACGTCGTGGTGCGGGTCGCCGACTCGGGGCTGCGCATCGACATAGCCGGTGAGGGCAGCGAGACGCTGCCGCGCGACGAGAAGCACCTCCTCGTACGGTCCCTGCGCGCCGCCTTCGACCTGCTCGGCGGACAGCCGCGCGGCCTGGAGATCGTCTGCGCCAACCGCATCCCGCACGGCCGCGGGCTCGGCTCGTCCTCGGCGGCCATCTGCGCGGGGATCGTCGCCGCGCGGGCCGTGACGACCGGCGGCGAGAGCCGGCTCGACACGCAGGCCCTCCTCGAACTCGCCACCGAGATCGAGGGCCACCCCGACAACGTCGCGGCCTGCCTGCTCGGCGGGTTCACGCTCTCGTGGATGGAGGGCGGGCTCGCCCGGGCGGTCCGGATGACGCCCGCCGACTCCGTCGTCCCCGTCGTCTTCGTCCCCGGGCGCCCGGTGCTCACCGAAACCGCCAGGGGACTGCTTCCGCGCACCGTGCCGCACACCGACGCGGCGGCGAACGCGGGCCGTGCCGCGCTGCTCGTCGAGGCCCTGACCAGGCGCCCCGGGCTGCTCTTCACGGCGACAGAGGACCGTCTTCACCAGGAGTACCGGGGACCGGCGATGCCCGAGTCGCTCGCCCTGGTGGAACGGCTGCGGGCGGACGGGGTGCCCGCGGTCATCTCCGGCGCGGGACCCACCGTCCTCGCGCTGGTGGACGAGGAGGCGGCCGACAAGGTCGCCGGGCTCGCGGGCGAGGAGTGGGCAGCGGCCCGCGTCCCCGTCGACACCGCGGGCGCGAGTGTGCTGCCGCTGGCGCCGTGACCCCACGGTCGCCGCACAGGAGAGGGGGAATATGTGTTGGATACGGTATTGTTAATCTCGACTGCGCACCCAATCGCCCAACGGCGAGGTGCCACGTGTCTTCGCCAGGAATCCGGGACCACCCGGAGCGCCGATTTTTCTCGGGGCGCCGGTTCTTCCCGAAACACAGGGGCGGGACACCTCATCTTCCGGGAGCCCCCGTATCGCGCCGTGCCACGCACGGAGCGACACCGAAGCGCTCCGGAACGGGCGTGACCCAATCCCGTGACACGCACTTCTGGTGACACGGCTGAGTCAGGCGTCTTCACCACCGTATTCCTCCGCCTCTTTGGCGGTCCATCGCCCCGGCGCATCCCCTTCACAGAGGACCACAGCCGGACAGCACAACCGGTCGCCGAGCCAGACAGGCCGACGTCCGCTCCAGGGAAGGACCCTTCGTGAGCGACACCACCGATCTGATGGGCGTGAGTGCCGACAGCGCGGCCGAGGCTGCGCCCACCACGGACGCCGCCCCCTCCGCGGGGACCCGGCGCCGCCGCGGCACAGGGCTTGAGGGCATGGTGCTGGCCGAACTCCAGCAGGTCGCCTCAGGGCTCAAGATCAAGGGCACCGCGCGGATGCGCAAGAGCCAGCTGATCGACGCCATCAAGGAGGCGCAGTCCGGCGGAGGCGCGCCCGCGGCCGAGCCGAGCGCCGAGGCCAAGCCGAAGCGCCGCACCACCTCCAAGGCGCGCACCGGCGAGGAGGCCCCGAAGGAGGCCGCCGCCGCTCCCGCCGCGGAGCAGGCGCAGGCCGCCGAGGCCGGGCAGCAGCAGATCGACATCCCCGGGCAGCCCGCCAGCGAGGCCCCCGGCGGCGAGCAGCGCCGCAGGCGCCGTGCCACGGCCGAGGCCGGCAGCCCCGAGGCCGCCACCGAGCAGCCGCAGGCCGCCGAGCAGCCGCAGCGCGAGAACCGCGACGACCGCGGGAACCGCGACAACCGCGCCAAGCAGGACCGCCAGGACGGCGGCCAGCAGGGCGGCCAGCACGGCCAGCACGACGGCGACAACGCCGAGGGCCGCTCGGGCCGTGACCGCGACCGCCGCAGGGGCCGCGACCGCGACGGCCGCGACAACCGCGACGGCCGTGACAACAACCGCGACGGCCGCGACAACCGCGACCGTGACCGCGACAACAACCGTCGCGGCAACAAGGGCGACGACCAGCAGGGCGGCGGCAACCAGAACCGCCAGAAGCAGCACGACAACCGGCCGCAGGACGACTTCGACGACGACGGCGGACGCCGTGGCCGCCGGGGCCGCTACCGCGACCGCCGGGGCCGTCGCGGCCGCGACGAGATCAACGAGCCGCAGGTCAACGAGGACGACGTCCTGATCCCCGTCGCGGGCATCCTCGACATCCTCGACAACTACGCGTTCATCCGGACCTCCGGCTACCTGCCGGGCCCCAACGACGTGTACGTCTCGCTCGCCCAGGTCCGCAAGAACGGCCTGCGCAAGGGCGACCACGTCACCGGCGCGGTCCGCCAGCCCAAGGACGGCGAGCGGCGCGAGAAGTTCAACGCGCTCGTGCGCCTCGACTCGGTCAACGGCATGGCGCCCGAGACCGGGCGCGGCCGCCCCGAGTTCCAGAAGCTCACCCCGCTCTACCCGCAGGACCGGCTCCGCCTGGAGACCGACCCCGGGGTGCTGACCACGCGGATCATCGACCTCGTCGCCCCGATCGGCAAGGGCCAGCGCGGGCTGATCGTGGCCCCGCCGAAGACCGGCAAGACCATGATCATGCAGGCGGTCGCCAACGCGATCACCACGAACAACCCCGAGTGCCACCTCATGGTCGTCCTCGTCGACGAGCGGCCCGAAGAGGTCACCGACATGCAGCGCTCGGTGAAGGGCGAGGTCATCTCCTCGACCTTCGACCGGCCCGCCGAGGACCACACCACGGTCGCCGAGCTGGCGATCGAGCGGGCGAAGCGGCTCGTCGAGCTGGGCCACGACGTCGTCGTGCTCCTCGACTCGATCACCCGCCTCGGCCGCGCCTACAACCTGGCGGCCCCGGCCTCCGGGCGCATCCTCTCCGGTGGTGTCGACTCCACGGCGCTCTACCCGCCCAAGCGCTTCTTCGGCGCCGCGCGCAACATCGAGGACGGCGGCTCGCTCACCATCCTCGCCACCGCGCTCGTCGAGACCGGCTCGCGCATGGACGACGTGATCTTCGAGGAGTTCAAGGGCACCGGCAACATGGAGCTGGTCCTCGACCGCAAGCTCGCGGACAAGCGCATCTTCCCCGCGGTCAACGTCGACGCCTCCGGCACCCGCAAGGAGGAGATCCTCCTCGCCGGTGACGAGCTGGGCATCGTCTGGAAGCTGCGCCGCGTGCTCCACGCGCTCGACCAGCAGCAGGCGATCGAACTGCTCCTGGACCGGATGAAGAAGACCAAGTCCAACGCGGAGTTCCTGCTCCAGATCCAGAAGACCACGCCCGGCACCGGCAACGGCGGCGAGTGAGGTCCCAAGGACCCGCAGGACCTGAACGAAGGCCGGGGGCCGCTTTCCCGCGAGGGAGGGCGGCCCCCGGCCTTTGCGCTGCCCGGGGACGCCGTCAGCGGCCGTACGAGGACCGCCCGGCGGTACGGGGCGGCCGCGCGAGCCGGGACCCGCCCCAAGGGGAACAGCCGCGTACCCCCGCGTACCCGTACCCCCGCGCACCCGCCACCGCACCCGCGTGTCCTTCGCCACAGCCCGTGAGCGCCCCCGTTCCCGCAGCGCGCGGGAAAACCGCAGGCAGTCCGCGTGGGGAGGGCACCGGTCGGCCGACGTGGGGTCCGTCGTGAGCACAGCCCGTTGTGCGACGCTGGCGAAATCCGGCCTTGTGCTGACGTGAGCACGCCGGGACGGGGGAGCCACGCGACAGAGCTGAGGAGCGCATGACCGACACCCCCGCAAGCCCCGAAGAGGGGTCCCGTCCCCGCCGGGGCGGCAAGGGGCGCCGCCGCAAGCCGCGCGCCCGCCGCAAGGGCCTGCTGATCGCCGCCTGGGCCACCGCGGGCGTCGTCGTACTCGGCGGTTCGGGCCTCGGCTACGCGTACTGGCACCTCAACCACAACATCAAGGGCGTCGACATCGACGCGGCGCTCGGCAAGGACCGGCCCGCCGACACCGACGACGGCTCGATGGACATCCTCGTCCTCGGCTCCGACTCGCGCTCGGGCAGCAACGGCGAGTACGGCCACGACGAGGGCGCGGCACGCTCGGACACCGCGATGGTCGTGCACGTCTACGAGGGCCACAAGAAGGCGAGCGTCGTCTCGATCCCGCGAGACACCCTCGTGGACCGGCCCGCGTGCACGACGGGCGACCGGAAGGCCGTCCCGGCCGCGCACCAGGCGATGTTTAACAGCGCCTACTCGGCCGGCGGGCCCGCGTGCGCCGTCAAGACCGTCGAGTCGATGTCCGGCATCCGCATGGACCACTACGTCGAGGTCGACTTCACGGGCTTCAAGAAGCTCGTCGACGCGCTCGGCGGCGTCCCGCTCACCACCACGAAGCCCATCCAGGACACCTCCAGCCACCTGAGCCTCGGCGCGGGCAGGCACACGCTGGACGGCGAGCAGTCCCTCGGCCTCGTCCGCACCCGGCACGGCGTCGGCGACGGCAGCGACCTCGGCCGCATCCAGCTCCAGCAGGCCTTCGTCAAGGCGCTCATCGACCGCGTCAAGCACGTCGGCGTCCTCGGCAACCCCGCGAAGGCGTACAAGCTCGCGGGAGCGGCGACGAGCGCCCTCACGACCGACTCGGGACTCGACTCGGTCGGCGGGCTCGCCAAGTTCGGCACCTCGCTCAAGGGCGTCAAGACCTCCGCGACGACGATGGTGACCCTGCCCGTCGCCTACGACCCCCAGAACGCCAACCGGGTGCTCCCCGACACCGGGAAGGACGCACTGCTGTGGAAGGCGCTGCGCGCCGACCGGGCGGTCCCCGCGGCGGCGCTGCACGGCACGACGCAGGGCGGCGCCGACGGGGTCGTCAAGGGCTGAGACCGGGGCGCAGGGGCGCGCTCGCACCCGTACACCGCGGGCCTCACGAACCGGCACCGGCGGACGACCCTCCGTACGGGAATACCAGCGCCCCCACCCCGGTTTTGGGGGATGCGGCCAGTGCTGGCAAACTGGTACGTCGGTCCCGGTTCACGTGGCGCCATTCCCGGCTCCGCGACCCGGCACCCTCCAGAACCTAGGAGACACCTTGAAGCGCGACATCCACCCCGAGTACGTCGAGACGCAGGTCAGCTGCACCTGTGGCGCGTCGTTCACGACCCGTAGCACCGTCCCGTCCGGCACCATCCGCGCCGACGTGTGCTCCGAGTGCCACCCGTTCTACACGGGCAAGCAGAAGATCCTCGACACCGGCGGCCGCGTGGCCCGCTTCGAGGCCCGCTTCGGCAAGGCCGCCACCGGCTCCGCCAAGAAGTAGCGAGCCGAACGCGCCGGTCCTCGGCCGCCCCTCGGGGCGGCCGGGGCCGGCGCTTTTTCGGCGGTGGCACGCCCCCCCCGGCGCCACGGCCCCCAGCGGTCCCCCCGTGCGGCCCAGCCCCGCAGCCCTTCCACGTACGCGATTTGGAGCCCGGAGATGTTCGAGGCGGTCGAGGAACTCATCGGCGAGCACGCCGAGCTCGAACGGACGCTCGCCGACCCCTCGGTCCACGCCGACCAGGCCAACGCCCGGCGGCTCAGCAAGCGCTACGCCGAGCTGACGCCCATCGTCGGCACCTACCGGGCCTGGCGCGCGACCGGGGACGACATCGCCACCGCCCGCGAACTCGCCGCCGAGGACCCCGAGTTCGCCGCCGAGGTCAAGGAGCTGGACGAGCGCCGCGAGGAACTGACCGAGAAGCTGCGCCTCCTGCTCGTCCCGCGCGACCCGAGCGACGAGAAGGACGTCATCCTGGAGATCAAGGCGGGCGCGGGCGGCGACGAGTCCGCGCTCTTCGCCGGGGACCTGCTGCGCATGTACCTGCGGTACGCCGAGCGGGTCGGCTGGAAGACCGAGATCCTCGACGCCACCGAGTCCGAGCTGGGCGGCTACAAGGACGTCCAGGTCGCCGTGAAGACGAAGGGCAACGCCGCCCCCGAACCCGGCCAGGGCGTCTGGGCGCGGATGAAGTACGAGGGCGGCGTGCACCGCGTGCAGCGCGTGCCCTCGACCGAGTCCCAGGGCCGCATCCACACCTCGGCCGCCGGGGTCCTCGTCACCCCCGAGGCCGAGGAGGTGGACGTCGAGATCAACCCGAACGACCTGCGCATCGACGTCTACCGCTCCTCGGGCCCCGGCGGCCAGTCCGTCAACACGACCGACTCGGCGGTGCGCATCACGCACCTGCCCACCGGCGTCGTCGCCTCCTGCCAGAACGAGAAGAGCCAGCTCCAGAACAAGGAGCAGGCCCTGCGCATCCTGCGCTCCCGCCTCCTGGCCGCCGCCCAGGAGGAGGCCGAGCGCGAGGCGGCCGACGCGCGCCGCAGCCAGGTGCGCACCGTGGACCGCTCGGAGAAGATCCGGACGTACAACTTCCCCGAGAACCGCATCTCCGACCACCGCGTCGGCTACAAGGCGTACAACCTCGACCAGGTGCTCGACGGGGATCTCGACGCGGTGATCCAGGCGTGCGTGGACGCGGACTCCGCGGCCAAGCTCGCCGCGGCGTGACCGCGCGCGGGGCCGTCGTCCGGTCCCGTACGACGCCCCCCGAGCGTGTGACCGAAAGCGGCCCCCCGCGGGCCGCGGCAGCCGGCGGCGCCGGCGCCACAGGAAGGACAGGCGCGTGAACCTCCTGCTCGCCGAGGTGGCCCAGGCCACCCAGCGGCTCGCCGCCGCCGGTGTGCCCTCTCCCCGCAACGACGCGGAGGAACTCGCCGCGTACGTGCACGACGTCAAGCGCGGGGAACTGCACACCGTCCCGGACACCGACTTCGACGCCCGCTACTGGGAGACGATCGCCCGCCGCGAGGCGCGCGAGCCGCTCCAGCACATCACCGGGCGGGCCTACTTCCGGTACCTGGAGCTCCAGGTGGGCCCCGGCGTCTTCGTGCCCCGGCCCGAGACCGAGTCCGTCGTCGGCTGGGCCATAGACGCCGTGCGCGCGATGGACGTCGTCGAGCCGCTCGTCGTGGACCTGTGCACGGGCTCCGGCGCCATCGCGCTCGCGCTCGCCCAGGAGGTGCCCCGCTCCACGGTGCACGCCGTCGAGCTGAGCGAGGACGCCCTCGTGTGGACCCGCAGGAACGTCGAGGGCTCCCGCGTCCACCTGCACCAGGGCGACGCCTTCGCGGCCCTGCCCGAACTCGACGGCCAGGTCGACCTGGTGATCTCCAACCCGCCGTACATCCCGCTCACCGAGTGGGAGTACGTGGCGCCCGAGGCCCGCGACCACGACCCCGAGATGGCGCTCTTCTCCGGCGAGGACGGCCTCGACACCATCCGCCGCATCGAGCGCACCGCCCACCGCCTGCTGCGCCCCGGCGGCGTCGTCGTCGTCGAGCACGCCGACACCCAGGGCGGCCAGGTGCCGTGGCTCTTCACCGAGGAGCGGGGCTGGGCCGACGCGGCCGACCACCCCGACCTCAACAACCGCCCGCGCTTCGCGACCGCCCGCAAGGCCCTGCCGTGAGCCGCCCCGCCCCGTCCCACCTCCCGCACCACCCCACGCAACCGCACCTTCCCCGCGAACAGGAGACCCGCTGATGGCACGGCGATACGACTGCGACGACGCGACCGACCGCGCCACCGGCCTGCGCGAGGCCGCCTCCGCAGTGCGGCGCGGCGAACTCGTCGTCCTGCCGACCGACACCGTCTACGGCATCGGCGCCGACGCCTTCAGCGCCGAGGCCGTCGGTGACCTGCTCGCCGCCAAGGGCCGTGGGCGCAACATGCCCTCGCCCGTGCTCATCGGCTCCCCGAACACCCTGCACGGCCTCGTCACGGACTTCTCCGAGACCGCCTGGGACCTCGTGGACGCCTTCTGGCCCGGCGGCCTCACGCTCGTCGCCCGCCACCAGCCCTCGCTCGCCTGGGACCTCGGGGACACCCGCGGCACCGTCGCGATCCGCATGCCCCTGCACCCCGTCGCGATCGAGCTCCTCACGGAGTTCGGCCCGATGGCCGTCTCCTCGGGCAACCTCACCGGCCACCCCTCGCCCGAGACCTGCGACGCCGCGCAGGAGATGCTCGGCGACTCCGTCTCCGTCTACCTCGACGGCGGTCCCACGTCGGGAAACGTTCCTTCCTCGATCGTCGACGTGAGCGGCGAGGTGCCCGTGCTCCTGCGCGCCGGGGTCATCGACGCCGAAGAGCTGCGCAAGGTGGTACCCCATCTCAAGGTGGCCAGTTGACGGCCCCCGGCGAAGGGCGGGACATACCCGGGGACCCGCCCGACCCTCCCTTCCGCATCCTCCACGTCAGCACCGGGAACGTGTGCCGCTCGCCGATCACCGAGCGGCTGACCCGCCATGCCCTCGCGGCCCGGCTCGGGGCGCGCGCGGGCAGCGAGCTGATCGTGGAGAGCGCGGGCACGTGGGGGCACGAGGGCGCGCCGATGGAGGAGAACGCGGCGGCCGTGCTGAGTGAACTGGGCGCCGATCCCGCGGGGTTCCGCGCCAGGGAACTGCTCGACGGGCACGTCATCCACGCCGACCTCGTCCTCACCGCGACCCGGGACCACCGCGCCCAGGTCATCTCGATGGGGCACTCGGCAGGCCTGCGGACCTTCACGCTCAAGGAGTTCACCCGGCTCGTCCGGGCGATAGACCCCGCGACGCTGCCGGACACCGCCGATCTCGCGGGCCGCGCGCGGGCGCTCGTCCGGGCCGCCGCCGCGCTGCGCGGCTGGCTGCTCGCGCCCACGCCGGAGGCGGACGAGGTGCACGATCCCTACGGGGCGCCGCTGACGTTCTTCGAGGCCATCGGCGGGGAGATCAGCGAGGCGCTCGACCCCGTGATCAACGCGCTGACAGGGGCCGAAGTGGCCCGGTGAACCGGGGAAGTGCCCTGGTGGCCCGGGGAAGTGCCCCGGCGCCGGGGCCGCGTGCTGCCCGGAGCCTTGGGGGAATCCGCCCGAGTGCCCGGGCGCGGTACGTCCCCCGTGCGACGGATGTGCGGTGCGGGGGATTTGGGAGGGTCGGGGGCCCCGTGACCCGCTACGGGGGCGTTTCGGGACAACCAAAGGGGCTACCCGGAAGGTCAAGGCGGTATGCGCGCGAAGCTAAGGTGTGCGCTGGAGGATGGCCGCTCGATCTGTGGGGAAGCCCGTGCGTGAATACCTGCTGACGCTCTGCATCACGATGGCGGTGACCTATCTGCTGACCGGACCGGTGCGGAAGTTCGCCATCGTCGCGGGCGCGATGACCGAGATCCGGGCCCGGGACGTGCACCGCGAACCGACCCCCCGGCTCGGGGGCATCGCGATGTTCGCGGGGCTGTGCGCGGGACTGCTCGTCGCCGATCACCTCACGAACCTCAACAGCGTCTTCGTGACCTCGCACGAGCCCCGGGCGCTGCTCTCGGGCGCCGCGATCATCTGGATCGTCGGCGTGCTCGACGACAAGTACGAGATCGACGCCCTCGTGAAGCTCGGCGGCCAGCTCATCGCTGCCGGCGTCATGGTCGTCCAGGGCCTCACCATCCTGTGGCTGCCGATCCCCGGCGAGGGCACGATCCTGCTGAGCGCCTGGCAGGGCAATCTGCTCACGGTCGCCCTCGTCCTCGTCACGGTCAACGCGGTCAACTTCGTGGACGGGCTCGACGGCCTCGCGGCCGGCATGGTCTGCATCGCCGCCGCCGCGTTCTTCCTGTACTCCTACCGCATCTGGTACGGGCACGCCATCGAGGCGGCGGCCCCCGCGACGCTCTTCTCGGCGATCCTCATCGGCATGTGCCTCGGCTTCCTGCCGCACAACATGCCCCCCGCCAGGATCTTCATGGGCGACTCGGGCTCGATGCTCATCGGGCTCGTGCTCGCCGCCGGCGGCATCTCGATCACCGGGCAGGTCGAGCCGGACGCGCTCAACCTGTTCACGGGCTCGGAGCGCGCCTCGGTCCACGAGATGGTGCCCTCGTACATCCCGCTCCTGCTGCCCCTGTCGATCATCGCGGTGCCCGCGGTGGACCTCGTGCTCGCGGTGGTACGGCGCACCTGGCGCGGCCAGTCGCCGTTCGCCGCCGACCGGGGCCACCTCCACCACCGTCTGTTGCAGCTCGGGCACTCCAAGTCCCGGGCCGTGCTGATCATGTACTTCTGGTGCGCGCTCATCTCGTTCGGGACGCTCGCCTACTCGGTGAACTCGGCCTCGATGTGGATCGTGCTCGCGATCATGGCGGGGAGCGCGGTGGGTCTCGTGCTGCTCCTGCTGCCGCGCTTCCAGCCCCGGGTGCCGCACTGGGCGGAGAAGGCCGTGCCGCCGCGCTACCGACGGCGCAGGGCCGCGCTGCGGCGGGCCAGGGCCGAGGCGGCGGCCGCCGCGGTGGACGCGGCCGCGGAGGGGGCCGCTCCGGCGCGTACTGCCCACGGGGCGACGGCACTCGGCGCCTACGAGAAACGGGACCACGCGCACTCGGCGGGCTCGCGGCCCTGAAATCCCGGAAAGGTTACGGGCTCCGCCGGGAGTTCACCTGGACGTGCCGAGCAGCCTCAACTGCTGGCAA
Organism: Streptomyces sp. NPDC088923; assembly: GCF_044749745.1. Lineage (NCBI taxonomy): Bacteria > Bacillati > Actinomycetota > Actinomycetes > Kitasatosporales > Streptomycetaceae > Streptomyces > Streptomyces sp. NPDC088923. The sequence continues at coordinate 583,810 of NZ_JBIVIO010000002.1, forward strand.
AATCCCCTTAATAGCAGACAAGTTGATGCAAGGTCACGCCCTGGGCGGGGAATTAGCGCTCACGTGTGACAACTAGCACACGTTCGAGGTAAAGACCTCATCAAATAGTTTGTGATAGCGTTCACGAGGCCGGGGGAACAGAGTCGAAGAACCGTGCTTTGACGGCTCGTTGACCTTTGTCACCCGGAGACCCCCGTCTCCCGCCCGGTCTACGCTCGTCCTCGACGACACCCCCTTGTGCAGTACCCCTGTGCTGTCCCCACCCACGTAGCGGAGTTGCCGCCATGCCCTCCCAGGACACCCTCCTCCTCCAGCGGACCGCTGTGCCCACAGCCGCCGCCGGCGCGATCGCCGCTGTCGTCAGCGCGTTCGTGGCAGGCGGAAAGGGAGCCCTCGGCGCCGTGGTCGCGACCGTCATCGTGCTGCTCTTCATGGGCGGCGGCCTCGCGATCCTCCAGTGGGTCGCCCGCACGTACCCCTCGATCTTCCAGGGCATGGGGCTCGCGCTCTACACGGGCCAGCTGCTGCTCATGTTCGTGTTCGTGGCCGTCTTCAAGGACACCGACCTCTTCGACCCCAAGGTCTTCGCCTCCGTCCTGGTGGCGGGGACCTTGATCTGGATCGCGGCACAGGCTCGCGCGCACAGCAAGGCGAAGATCCTCTACGTCGACCCGGAGGCCGCCGACAAGGCCGCGAACGGGGCGAAGACGGGGTCCCGCGCATGAGGGGTAGGGGCGGGATAAAGGGTCGCGGACGCGACTGCTATTGTCCGGTTCCAACTGCGGCATCGCGGACGCGGCCATCCGAGCCTTGTCCTGCTGGACCGCGAGGCTCGTCGAGCGAGAGCCGTCCCCACACCCGTAACACCAGTCCCGTGCCGACCAGCGGCTCCGCGCCGCGCCGACACAACGAGGTTGCCGTACCTATGCGCCACGCTGAAGGAGCCCGCGGTGAGTGCTGACCCGACGCAGGTGCTCGCCTTCGAGACCGACTGCCACATCTTCGACGGATGCGGTTTCCCGGCCCCGGGCCTGCACTCGTTCCTGTTCAAGCCGCTCTGGGGCGACGGGGACAGCAATCTTTACTTCAACAAGACGATGCTGCTGGCCCTCGTGGGCTCGATCATCATCGTCGGCTTCTTCTGGGCCGCCTTCCGCAAGCCGAAGGTCGTCCCCGGCAAGCTCCAGATGGTCGCCGAGGCCGGATACGACTTCATCCGGCGCGGGGTCGTCTACGAGACGATGGGCAAGAAGGAGGGCGAGAGGTGGGTTCCGCTCATCGTCTCCCTCTTCTTCTTCGTCTGGATGATGAACCTCTGGTCGGTCATCCCGGTCGCCCAGTTCCCGGTCACCGCGATCATCTCGTACCCCGCGGTCCTCGCTCTCCTCGTCTACGTGACCTGGATCAGCCTGACCTTCAAGCGGCACGGCTGGTCCGGCTTCTGGAAGAACGTGACCGGCTTCGACAAGTCGCTCGGCCCGGTCGCCTACCTCGCCGCGGTCATCGAGCTCTTCTCGAACCTGCTCGTGCGTCCCTTCACGCACGCGGTGCGACTCTTCGCCAACATGTTCGCGGGCCACACGCTGATCCTGCTCTTCACGATCGCGAGCTGGTACCTGCTCAACGGCGTGGGGATCGCGTACGCGGGTGTCTCGTTCATCATGACGCTCGTGATGACCGCCTTCGAGCTGTTCATCCAGGCCCTTCAGGCGTACGTCTTCGTGCTGCTGACCGTGACCTACCTCCAGGGCGCCGTCGCCGAGCACCACTGACCTCGGCCCGCCCCACCCTTGATCGTCCGGTGGCCAACCCCCACCGGTCCGCGTAAAGAGAAGGAAGAACCGGCATGTCCGCTCTCCAGACCCTCGCCGCTGACACCGTCACCGGCTCGCTGGGCTCGCTCGGCTACGGCCTCGCCGCCATCGGCCCCGGCGTCGGCGTCGGCATCATCTTCGGCAACGGCACCCAGGCGCTCGCCCGCCAGCCCGAAGCGGCCGGCCTGATCCGCGCCAACCAGATCCTCGGCTTCGCCTTCTGTGAGGCGCTCGCCCTCATCGGTCTGGTCATGCCGTTCGTCTACGGCACCTGATCCGCCCGCGACGTACGCCCACTAGACGGAAGGCACCCAAGTGAGCTCACTGCTGATGCTCGCGGCGGAAGAGGAGAACCCCCTCGTCCCGCCGATCCCCGAGCTGGTCATCGGCGCCCTCGCCTTCGTCATCGTCTTCGGCCTCCTCGCCTGGAAGCTCCTCCCGAACATCAACAAGGTTCTGGACGAGCGCCGTGAGGCCATCGAGGGCGGGATGGAGAAGGCCGAGGCCGCTCGTACCGAGGCCGACAGCGTGCTGGAGCAGTACAAGGCCCAGCTCGCCGAGGCCCGTCACGAGGCCGCCAGGCTGCGGTCCGAGGCGCAGGAACAGGGCGCCACGCTCATCGCCGAGATGCGCGCGGAAGGCCAGCGGCAGCGTGAGGAGATCATCGCCGCCGGCCACACCCAGATCGAAGCGGACCGCAAGGCCGCGGCGACCACCCTGCGCCAGGACGTCGGCCGCCTCGCGACCGAACTGGCAGGCAAGCTGGTCGGCGAGTCCCTGGAGGACCACGCCCGCCAGAGCCGCACGATCGACCGTTTCCTCGACGAACTCGACGCGAAGGCTGAGGCGGCACGATGAACGGAGCGAGCCGCGAGGCGCTGTCGGCCGCGGTCCAGCGTCTCGACGCGCTGACGGACTCGACGTCCGCCGACGCCACGACGCTGGCCGAGGAGCTGACGGCGACCACCACGCTGCTCGACCGCGAGGTGTCCCTGCGTCGGGTCCTCACCGACCCGGCGCAGCCCGCCGAGGCCAAGGCGCAGCTCGCCCAGCGACTGCTCGGCGGTCAGGTCAGCGGTCCCACCGCCGACCTCGTCGCCGGACTGGTGCGCTCCCGCTGGTCGCGTTCGCGCGACTTCACGGACGCCCTGGAGGAGCTGGCGAACCTCGCCGAGCTGACCGCCGCGCAGCGGGCCGGCGGCCTGGACGACGTGGAGGACGAGATCTTCCGCTTCGGCCGGATCGTCGTCTCCGACCACGCGCTGCGTGCCGCGCTCACCGACGACTCGGCCCCGGCCGAGGCGCGCGCGGGCCTGGTGCGCAACCTCCTCGCGGGCCGTGCCCACGCGAGCACCGAGCGTCTTCTCGCCCGGCTCGTGGCACACCCCCGAGGACGTAGCCTGGAAAGCGGACTGGAAACGCTCGCCCGGCTCGCCGCCGAGCGCCGTAACCGGCTCGTGGCTGTGGTCACCTCCGCGGTACCCCTCAGCGAAGCCCAGCGCGACCGCCTCGCGCGGTCCCTGGCGAAGCTGTACGGCAAGGAGCTGCACCTCAACCTCGATGTGGACCCGGAAGTCCTCGGTGGCATCCGCGTCCAGATCGGTGACGAGGTCATCAACGGCTCTCTCGCCGACCGCATCGAAGAGGTCAGCCGCCGGATGGCGGGCTGACCGGCCGACGGCGCCCGGCCGGTACGGCCGGGCTCGCGGACCCGAGCGGTCGCGGAGACCGGGCGGCCCCGGACGCCGAACGGCTTCGGCGCCCGGACGCCGAGCAGCTGTAGAGACATGCACGATCAAACGGCCCGGTTGGGCCGTCCACAGGATGAAGAAGTTCTGGGGGGTTCCCCCAGGAACCCCCAAAGACTTCGGGCCCAACAAGGAGAGCAGGGAACTCAGATGGCGGAGCTCACGATCCGGCCGGAGGAGATCCGGGACGCACTGGAGAACTTCGTCCAGTCGTACAAGCCGGACGCGGCCTCGCGCGAGGAGGTCGGCACTGTCACCACCGCGGGCGACGGCATCGCCCGTATCGAGGGGCTGCCCTCGGCGATGGCGAACGAACTGCTGAAGTTCGAGGACGGCACCCTCGGCCTCGCCCTCAACCTTGAGGAGCGCGAGATCGGTGCCATCGTCCTCGGCGAGTTCAGCGGCGTCGAGGAGGGGCAGCCGGTCACGCGTACCGGCGAGGTCCTCTCGGTCGGCGTCGGCGACGGCTACCTCGGCCGTGTCGTCGACCCGCTGGGCACCCCGATCGACGGTCTCGGCGAGATCGCGACCACCGGTCGCCGCGCGCTGGAGCTTCAGGCTCCCACCGTCATGCAGCGCAAGTCGGTCCACGAGCCGATGGAGACGGGCTACAAGGCCGTCGACGCCATGACCCCGATCGGCCGCGGCCAGCGTCAGCTGATCATCGGCGACCGCCAGACCGGCAAGACCGCGCTGGCCGTCGACACGATCATCAACCAGCGGGCCAACTGGGCGTCGGGCGACCCGAAGAAGCAGGTCCGCTGCATCTACGTCGCCATCGGCCAGAAGGGCTCGACCATCGCCTCGGTGCGCGGTGCCCTCGAAGAGGCCGGCGCGCTGGAGTACACGACGATCGTCGCCTCGCCGGCCTCCGACCCGGCCGGCTTCAAGTACCTCGCCCCCTACACCGGCTCGGCCATCGGCCAGCACTGGATGTACGAGGGCAAGCACGTCCTGATCATCTTCGACGACCTGTCGAAGCAGGCCGACGCCTACCGCGCCGTCTCCCTCCTGCTGCGCCGCCCGCCGGGGCGCGAGGCGTACCCGGGTGACGTCTTCTACCTGCACTCGCGTCTCCTGGAGCGCTGCGCGAAGCTCTCCGACGACCTGGGCGCCGGTTCGATGACGGGTCTGCCGATCGTCGAGACGAAGGCCAACGACGTCTCCGCGTTCATCCCGACCAACGTCATCTCCATCACCGACGGCCAGTGCTTCCTGGAGTCCGACCTCTTCAACGCCGGTCAGCGCCCCGCGCTGAACGTCGGTATCTCGGTCTCCCGCGTCGGTGGCTCCGCCCAGCACAAGGCGATGCGGCAGGTCTCCGGGCGTCTGCGCCTGGACCTGGCCCAGTACCGCGAGCTGGAGTCCTTCGCGGCCTTCGGCTCCGACCTGGACGCCGCCTCCAAGGCGCAGCTCGCCCGCGGTCAGCGCCTGGTGGAACTGCTCAAGCAGGACCAGTACCAGCCGATGGCCACCGAGGACCAGGTCGTCTCCATCTGGGCCGGTACCAACGGCAAGATGGACGAGGTGCCCGTCCCCGACGTGCGCCGCTTCGAGAAGGAGCTGCTCAGCTGGCTGCACAGCACGCGGCAGCCGCTCCTCACCTCCATCAAGGAGGGCGCCAAGATGTCGGACGACACGCTCACGGCGGTCGGCGACGCGGTCGAGGAGTTCAAGAAGCAGTTCCAGACCTCGGACGGCAAGCTGCTGGGCGACGACGCCTCCGCGACCGCCGCCAAGTGACGACCGAAGGGACCTGACTCATGGGAGCCCAGCTCCGGGTCTACAAGCGGCGTATCCGGTCCGTCTCGGCGACCAAGAAGATCACCAAGGCGATGGAGATGATCGCCGCCTCGCGCATCGTCAAGGCGCAGCGCAAGGTGGCGGCTTCGGCCCCGTACGCGACCGAGCTGACCCGCGCGGTCACGGCGGTCGCGACCGGCTCGAACACGCAGCACCCGCTGACCACCGAGGCCGAGAAGCCCGTCCGCAGCGCCGTCCTGGTTCTCGCCAGCGACCGCGGTCTGGCCGGTGCCTTCAACGCCAACGCGCTCAAGCAGGCGGAGCGGTTGACCGCGAAGCTGGAGGCGGCGGGCCGCACGGTCGACGTCTATGTCGTCGGCCGGCGCGGCATCGCGCACTACAACTTCCGTGAGCGTGCCCTCGCGGGTTCGTGGACGGGCTTCACGGACGAGCCGACCTACGCGGACGCCAAGACGGTGGCAGCGCCGCTGATCGAGGCCATCGAGAAGGACACGGCGGAGGGCGGCGTGGATGAACTCCACCTCGTCTACACCGAGTTCGTCTCGATGATGACGCAGACCTCGCGGGACGACCGGCTCCTGCCGCTCAGTCTCGACGAGGTCAAGAAGGAAGCGGCGCCGGAGGGCGAGATCCTCCCGCTCTTCGACTTCGAGCCCTCGGCGGAGGACGTCCTCGACGCCCTGCTGCCGCGGTACGTCGAGAGCAGGATCTACAACGCGCTGCTCCAGTCCGCCGCCTCCAAGCACGCTGCCACGCGGCGCGCGATGAAGTCGGCCACGGACAACGCCGGAGAGCTGATCAACACGCTGTCCCGGCTCGCCAACCAGGCCCGCCAGGCCGAAATCACCCAGGAAATCAGCGAGATCGTCGGTGGCTCCAGTGCCCTGGCCGACGCGAACGCGGGGAGTGAAAAGTAATGACGACCAGTGTGGAGACGGCCGTCGCGACGGGCCGCGTCGCCCGGGTGATCGGCCCGGTCGTCGACGTGGAGTTCCCCGTCGACGCGATGCCGGAGATCTACAACGCGCTGCACGTGGACATCGACGACCCGGCCGAGGAGGGGACGCGCAAGACGCTGACCCTCGAGGTCGCCCAGCACCTGGGTGACGGCCTGGTCCGCGCGATCTCCATGCAGCCCACCGACGGCCTGGTCCGCCAGGCCCCGGTGACCGACACCGGCGAGGGCATCAAGGTCCCGGTCGGCGACTTCACCAAGGGCAAGGTGTTCAACACCCTCGGCGAGGTGCTGAACAAGCCGGAGGAGAACGCGAACATCGGCGAGCGCTGGGCGATTCACCGCCAGGCGCCGAAGTTCGACGAGCTCGAGTCGAAGACCGAGATGTTCGAGACCGGGATCAAGGTCATCGACCTGCTGACCCCGTACGTCAAGGGCGGCAAGATCGGTCTGTTCGGTGGTGCCGGCGTCGGCAAGACGGTGCTCATCCAGGAGATGATCTACCGCGTCGCCAACAACCACGACGGTGTCTCGGTGTTCGCCGGTGTCGGTGAGCGCACCCGTGAGGGCAACGACCTCATCGACGAGATGAGCGACTCGGGCGTCATCGACAAGACCGCGCTGGTCTTCGGCCAGATGGACGAGCCCCCGGGGACCCGTCTGCGCGTCGCGCTCGCCGGCCTGACGATGGCCGAGTACTTCCGCGACGTCCAGAAGCAGGACGTGCTGTTCTTCATCGACAACATCTTCCGCTTCACGCAGGCCGGTTCCGAGGTCTCCACGCTGCTCGGCCGCATGCCCTCCGCGGTGGGCTACCAGCCGAACCTGGCCGACGAGATGGGTCTCCTCCAGGAGCGCATCACCTCGACCCGTGGTCACTCCATCACCTCGATGCAGGCGATCTACGTGCCCGCCGACGACCTCACGGACCCGGCCCCGGCGACCACCTTCGCGCACCTGGACGCGACGACGGTGCTCTCCCGCCCGATCTCCGAGAAGGGCATCTACCCGGCCGTGGACCCGCTGGACTCCACGTCCCGCATCCTGGACCCGCGGTACATCGCGAAGGACCACTACGACACCGCCATGCGGGTCAAGAACATCCTTCAGAAGTACAAGGACCTCCAGGACATCATCGCCATCCTCGGCATGGACGAGCTGGGCGAGGAGGACAAGCTGGTCGTCTCGCGCGCCCGTCGCGTCGAGCGCTTCCTCTCCCAGAACACCCACGTCGCCAAGCAGTTCACCGGTGTGGACGGCTCGGACGTGCCGCTGGACGAGTCGATCGCGGCCTTCAACGCGATCTGCGACGGTGAGTTCGACCACTTCCCGGAGCAGGCGTTCTTCCTCTGCGGTGGCATCGAGGACCTGAAGGCCAACGCCAAGGAGCTGGGCGTCTCCTGACCCCGCCGCTCCACCGCCGTCCGGCCGGGCACCGTCCCGGCCGGTCGGCACCCGGGGCGCTCGCCCCGGCCCGGGGCGCTCGCCCCGGCCCGGGGCGCTCGCCCCTGGGGCCCGTACCCGCCCCGTAGAATCTTTTCCCACACCCGGCCGGCGCGCCGGGTGGTGACCCGAGGAGCACCTCTTGGCTGCTGAACTGCATGTCGAGCTGGTGGCCGCGGACCGCAGTGTCTGGTCCGGCGAGGCCACCCTCGTCGTCGCCCGCACCACCTCCGGCGACATCGGCGTCATGCCCGGTCACCAGCCGATCCTTGGTGTGCTGGAGTCGGGCCCGGTGACGATCCGTACCACCGAGGGCGGCACCGTCGTCGTCGCGGTGCACGGCGGCTTCCTGTCCTTCGCGGACAACAAGCTGTCGCTGCTCGCGGAGATCGCGGAGCTGTCCGAGGAGATCGACGTCCAGCGTGCCGAGCGCGCGCTGGAGCGTGCCAAGTCCGAAGCGGACGCCCACGCCGAGCGCCGGGCCGAGGTCCGGCTGCGGGCGGCGGCGTCGCACTGACCGCACGCGCGATAACGTAGTACCTCAGCCGCGGCCCGGCCTGGATTCGTCCAGACCGGGCCGCGGCTGAAACCATAGGGTGAGCCCTTTTCCCGGGGTCGCCGCGCAACCGTCATCGAAGAGGCGAGGAGGTCGGTACTGGTGTTCCTCACTCTCCTGGTGTGCGGGCTGGTCGTGGTCCTGGTGGCGGCGGGGCTGTTCGTCTTCGGGCTGCGCAGGCGGCTCATCCAGCGCTCGGGCGGCACCTTCGACTGCTCGGTGCGGTGGAACGCGCCCCCGCGCGGCGACACGAGCGGCAAGGGCTGGATCTACGGGGTCGCCCGCTACAACGGGGACCGGGTCGCGTGGTTCCGCGTCTTCTCCTACTCGCCGCGCCCGCGCCGGCTCCTGGAGCGCTCCGAGATCGAGGTGACCGACCGGCGGCTGCCGGAGGGCGAGGAGGAACTCGCGCTCCTGTCGGACGCGGTGGTGCTCGGCTGCCTCCACGGGGGCACGCGGCTCGAACTCGCGATGAGCGAGGACGCGCTGACCGGCTTCCTCGCCTGGCTGGAGGCGGCGCCCCCGGGGCAGCGGGTGAACGTGGCGTAGCTCCCGGGGGGAGCTCGCGTGGTGCGGGGGAGCGGTTGTCAACCTCGCGTCGGGAGGCGGCACTTCGGGCGTACGAGCGAGAAGCCGGGGAGACGGGGGGCGTTCCCGTCTCCCCGGCTTCGTTCGCGGGGGGTGGCTCAGTGGTGCGGGCCGTGGACTACTTCAGGCCGTCGTTGATCGCCGAGACGAGCTCGCCGTTGCTGGTGTCGCCGCTGAACTCCCAGAAGAAGGCGCCGCCGAGGTTCTGGCTCTTGGCCCACGCCATCTTGCTCTTGATCGTCGACGGGGTGTCGTAGCTCCACCACTGGGTGCCGCAGTGCGCGTACGCCGTGCCCGCGACGGTGCCGGTGGCCGGGCAGCTCGTCTTGAGCACCTTGTAGTCCTCGATGCCCTGCTCGTACTTGCCGGGCGCGGGCCCGCTCGCGGTGCCGCCGGGGGCGTCCTGCGTGACGCCGGTCCAGCCGCGTCCGTAGAAGCCGATGCCGAGCAGGAGCTTCGCGGCCGGGACGCCCTGCGCCTTGAGCTTGGCGATGGCGTCGGCGGAGTTGAAGCCGGCCTTCGGGATGCCGCTGTACGAGGTGAGCGGAGAGTGCGGGGCGGTGGGGCCCTGCGCGTCCCAGGCGCCGAAGAAGTCGTACGTCATGACGTTGTACCAGTCGAAGGACTGCGAGGCGCCCGCGTAGTCGGCGGCGTCGATCTTGCCGCCCGCGCTGCCGTCCGCCGTGATCGCGGCGGTCACGAGGTAGTCCTTGCCGAAGGTCGTGCGGAGCGCCGAGGCGAGGTTCTTGAGCGCGGCCGGGCCGCTCGTGTCACAGCTGAGGCCGCACGCGTTCGGGTACTCCCAGTCGATGTCGATGCCGTCGAAGACATCGGCCCAGCGCGGGTCCTCGACGAGCTGCTTGCAGGACTGCGCGAAGGCCGTCGGGTTCTTCGCCGCGTCACCGAAGCCGCCGGACCAGGTCCAGCCGCCGAAGGACCACAGGACCTTCAGGCCGGGGTGCTTGGCCTTGAGCTTGCGGAGCTGGTTGAAGTTGCCGCGCAGCGGCTGGTCCCAGGTGTCGGCCACGCCGTCCACGGACTGGTCGGCGGTGTACGCCTTGTCGGTGGCCGCGTAGGAGTCGCCCATGACGCACTTGCCGCCGGTGACGTTCCCGAACGAGTAGTTGATGTGCGTGATCTTCCCGGCGGAGCCCGAGCTCTCCAGGTTCTTCACGTGGTAGTTGCGGTCGTAGACGCCCCACTCGGTGAAGTACCCGAGCTTGACCTTGTCGCCGCCCGTGCCCGGGTTGCCGGGGTCGGTGCCGCCCCCGCCCGTCGTACGCACCTTGACGGCGCCCGAGACGGGACCCGTCTGGTCGGCGGTGTCGCGGGCCTGGACGGTGTACGAGTAGTCCGTACCGGCCTTGAGGGAGGAGTCGGTGTACGAGGTCGTCGTCACCGTCGCGACCTTGGCGCCGTCGCGCAGCACGTCGTAGTTCTTGACGCCCTTGTCGTCGCTCGCGGCGCCCCAGCTCAGCTTCGCGGAGGTGTCGGTGATCGCCGAGGCGGTCGGGGTGCCGGGCTTCGTGGGCGGGGTGTCGCCGGGGGTCGTCGTCCCGTCGCACGAACCGCCGTTGAGCTTGCACCCGGCGGGGGAGCCGGAGCCGGTGCCGTTGAAGCCGAAGGAGACGGTGGCGCCGGGGGCGAGGCTGCCCGCCCAGCTCTTGTTCTTCGCGGTCCAGTGGTCACCCGAGTTGGTGACGTCCGCGTCCCAGGCCGAGGTGACCTTGGTGCCGGAGGGGAAGTCCCACTCCAGGGTCCAGCCGTTCAGGGAGGTGGTGCCGGTGTTCTTCACCGTCCACTTGCCCTCGAAGCCGCTGCCCCAGTCCTGGGTACGGGTGTAGCTCGCGGTGGCCTGTTCGGCGGCCTGCGCGGGGGAGGCGCCGAGGCCGACGAGTGCGGTCAGGGGAAGGATCAGGGTCGTGAGTCCGGCGAGGACTCTGGTGCGCAGACGGCCCGGTCTGCGGGGGGTTCCTGAACTCAAGGCGTACTCCAGCAGTTGAGTACCGATGGTGGGGTGGAACCCTGCGACGCCCGTGAACACGGCCCCTCGGGGAAGGGGTGACATGTTCACCGCAGATGGGGGGAGCGTAGAAAGGTCTGGACCAGCGGTCAAGAGGTCTGGACCAAAAGTGGCCGAGCGGGGTACGGGGGCGCGGGGCCGGGGCCCGCGCCTCGCGCGGCGTCCCGCCTAAAGACCCAAGTCCCTGGCCAGGAGGGATGCTTGAAGGCGGTTGCGCAGCTCCAGCTTCGCGAGCAACCGGCTCACGTGGGATTTCACCGTGCCCTCGGCGACATCGATCCGCTCCGCGATCTCCGCGTTCCCGAGCCCCTCGCCGAGACAGCTCAGCACTTCCCGCTCACGGGGCGTGAGTCGCGCGAGGCCCTTCGGCGCGGACCGCTCCGGCCTCCTGCCGCCGCGTGCGAACTCCGCGAGGAGCCGACGTGTGACGGCGGGGTCCACGACGCCGTCCCCGGCGGCCACCCTCCGTACCGCGGCGACGAGTTCACCGGCCTCGGCGGTCTTGAGCAGGAAGCCGGCCGCGCCCGCGCGCAGCGCCCCGAAGACGTAGGCGTCGAGGTCGAAGGTCGTCAGGACGAGCACGTCGGCGAGCCCCTCGGCGACGATCGCGCGGGTCGCCGCGACCCCGTCGAGGCGCGGCATCCGTACGTCCATGAGGACGACGTCGGGCCGCAGGGCGCGGGTCAGCTCCAGCGCCTCCTCGCCGTCCGCCGCCTGACCCGCGACCTCGATGCCCGGCGCCCCGCGCAGGATCAGGGCGAGCCCGGCGCGCACGGAGGCGTGGTCCTCGGCGACGAGGACGCGCAGCGGTCGCGGGGGACGGGACGGGGTGGTCATCGGGTGGCCTCTTCCTGGGTGGGGAGGGTGGCGCGTACGGTCCACCGGGTGTCCTCGGGGCCCGCGCGGAAGGTCCCGTCGAGCAGTGCCGCGCGCTCGCTCATGCCGAGCAGCCCGGCCCCGGCGCCGGGCGCGCGGGACGCCGCGTCCGGGTCGCGCGGGCTCGTGACGTCGATACGCAGCAGCCCGTCCGCCTGCCGCAGGCGCACGCGCACCTCGCCGGGCGCCGCGTGCTTGAGCGCGTTCGTGACGGACTCCTGGACGATGCGGTACGCGGCGAGCTCGACCGGCGCGGCGAGCGGGACGCGTACCGGCTCCTCCTCCAGCCGGAACCGCAGCCCGTGCCGGGCGCCCTCCTCGTCCGCCTGCCGCAGGAGTGCGCCGATCCCCGAAAGGCGCGGTTCGGGGCCCGGCTCCTCGTCCTCCGCGCGCAGGACGTGGATGAGGCGCCGCATCTCGGTGAGCCCCGCGACGCTGTTCGCGCGGACGACACCGAGCGCCTCGCGGGAGAGCGCGGGGTCGTCGGCGGCGAGCGCGGCGGAGGAGTGCACGGCGATCGCGGAGAGGTGCCCGGCGACGATATCGTGCAACTCCCTTGCCATTCGGGCCCGTTCGGCCGCGAGCGCCTCCACGCGGTCGCGTTCGGCGAGCTGGGCGGTCCGCTCGGCGAGTAGCCGTGCCGCGCGCGCCTCCTCGCGGTGGCCCCGGACGACGGCGCCCGAGGAGGCGGGCAGGAAGCTCACGATGCCGAGGAACGCGCCGAGCAGCAGCGCCACCGGCTCGCGCAGCCACACGAGCAGCGCGGCCGTCCCGCCCAGCGTGACGAGTGCGGTCGCGCGCGGCAGCACGCGCGCCCAGCGCGACGGCCCGTACACGACGGCCGCGTAGACGAGGTCCGTGCCGAGCAGCACCGTCGCGAGCGAGCCGCTCGTGAACACGTCGGCGAGCACCGTCACGCACCCGGCGGCGAACCCGGCCCGCGGCAGCGTCCGCCGGTACAGCCCGGCGAGCGCCGCCACCGCGAGCGGGAGGAGCACCCACGCCCCGCCGAGCGGTCGTGCCCCGCCGTAACTCGCCACGCCGAGCGCCCACAGGAGCACCCCGCCCGCGAGCCCGGCCGCCGCGAGCAGCGCGTCATCGCGGTGGGGGCGGGGGAGGCGGTGGGGTGCGGGCGGCATGAGGCCATCACAGCACGACGTGCGCGGGGATACCTCGTTCCCGGGTCAGGTGCCCGCGCCCGGGAGACTGCGCCTTTCGTTGAGGCCGGAATCGGCACCGGGGCCGAGGCCGGGACGGCGGGCGGAGGCGAAGCTGGACGAACGAGCCCGGGGGAGATCCGGGGGAGATCCGGGGGAGAGAGGAGACGCGCCGTGATCATCACGTCGATCGTCGTGTGCGAGGTCGCCTTCTGGGTGCTGCTCGCGGCGGGGCTGCTGCTGCGGTACGCGGCGCACAGGCCCAGGGCCGGGGTCGCCGTGCTGCTCGTCGAGCCCCTGCTCGAAGTGGTGCTCCTCGCCGTGACCGCCTTCGACCTGCGCCGGGGCGCCGAGCCCTCCTGGACCCACGGCCTCGCGGCCCTCTACCTCGGCGGTACGGTCGCCTACGGCCGCTACACCCTGCGGTGGCTCGACGGCCACGCCCGCCATCGCCTCGCCGGCGGCCCGCGCCCGGCCGGGCCGCCCCGCCACGGCCGCGCCCGCGCCGCGCACGAGGTCCGCCTCTGGCTCCGTACCCTCCTTGCCGCCGCCCTCGCCTGCGGACTCCTCCAGCTCGCGATCCTCTACGTCGGCGGGGCGGAGGCCGCGGCACCGCTCCGCTCCTGGCAGTTCGTCGCCCTGCGCGCGCTCGGCATCCACGGCCTCATCGCGCTCTCGTACGTCGTGTGGCCCAAGCGCGCACCGGTCGGCAAAGCGGCTGGGGCGGAACGAAGTTGACTTCGGCGGCGTTGTGCCGGGTGCGGTCGCCGGGGTGCCTCGCGCGACCGCTGACCGGTGACCCGGCCTCGGGCGCCGGGCTCCACAGCGACCGAACGAAGGACCGCACATGCCCTCGAACGACGCCCGCAGCTCAGTCCTCGCGCTCCTCGGCGACGGTGGCCGGGGCGGCGTGCTCACCCTGAAGAAGGACGGCCGCCCCCAGGTCTCCACCGTCGACTTCGCCCACGACCCCGCGACGGGCCGTGTCCGCTTCTCCACCACCGACGACCGCGCCAAGGTCCGCAACCTGCGCCGCGACCCCCGCATCAGCCTCTACGTCACTCGCCCCGACGGCGGTGCCTACGGCGTCTACGAGGGCACCGCCTCGCTCACCCCCGTCGCCGCCGCCCCCGACGACGCGAGCGTGGAGGAACTCGTCGACCTCTACCGCGCCGTGCGCGGCGAGCACCCCGACTGGGACGAGTACCGCAGGGTCATGGTCGAGGACGGCCGCCTGGTCGTCTCCTTCACGATCGACCACGCCTACGGGTGGGGCGGCGTCTAGAGCCCGCGCCTTGGGTGGGGCGGGGCGGCGTCTAGCGCTCCCCGCCCGGCACCCACAGCACGTCCCCGCGCTCCGCGTTCGCCGCCCGCGCCAGGATGAAGAGCAGGTCGGAGAGGCGGTTGAGGTACGTCGCCGTGAGCGGGTTCATCGTCTCGCCGTATGCCTCCAGGGCCGCCCACGTCGAGCGTTCCGCGCGCCGTACCACCGTGCACGCCTGGTGCAGCAGCGCCGCGCCCGGGGTGCCGCCCGGGAGGATGAAGCTGTCGAGCTTCGGGAGCGGCGCGAGGAAGCGGTCGCAGTCCGCTTCGAGGCGGTCCACGTACGCCTGCTCGACGCGCAGCGGCGGGTGCGCGGGGTGCTCGACGACGGGCGTGCACAGGTCGGCGCCCACGTCGAAGAGGTCGTTCTGCACCCGCGTCAGGACCGCGGCGACCTCCGCGTCGAGCCGCCCGAGCGCGAGCGCCGTGCCGAGCGCGGCGTTCGCCTCGTTCGCGTCGGCGTAGGCGGCGATACGGGGATCGGTCTTGGCGGTACGCGACATGTCGCCGAGCGCCGTCGTGCCCTTGTCGCCGGTGCGCGTGTAGATACGGGTCAGATGGACCATGCGGCCAGCCTATCGGGGCCCTCGCGCAGGGGCCGGTCCGGGCGATTGTGTGATGTGTGTCCCGGGGGACGTGACGCGCATCTCTTCGGCGCCACCGGGCGCCGCAACGGCGCTAATCTCCGCCGGGGGCCGGTGACTGAACCGGCGTCACCGGCGGGGCGGCAGGGGCCCCCGCCGTCGGGGCGGCACGACCGCGCGGCGGACGCGCGCGGGCGGGACGCGCGCACGCCGGGACAGGACGGCCCGTCAACACAGCCGAAGAACACAGCCGAAGAACACAGCCGAATCAACACAAAGGGGTGCGGAAGTGGCAAAGAAGCTCGTCGTCGTCGGGGCCGGGCTCATGGGGTCCGGTATCGCGCAGGTCGCCGCGCAGGCCGGCTGGGAGGTGGCGCTGCGGGACGTGACGGACCAGGCGCTGACCCGGGGCACGGACGCCATCAAGGCCTCGTACGAGAGGTTCGTCTCGAAGGGCAAGCTCGCCGCCGACGACGCGGAGGCCGCGCTCGCGCGGATCACCACGACCACGGACCTCGACGTCGCCGCCGAGGCCGGGATCGTCGTCGAGGCCGTCTTCGAGAAGCTCGACGTCAAGCACGAGATCTTCCGCACCCTCGACGGCATCGTGAAGGACGAGACCGTCCTCGCGTCGAACACCTCCGCCATCCCGATCACCAAGATCGCCGCCGTCACCTCGCGCCCCGAGCGCGTCGTGGGCACGCACTTCTTCTCGCCGGTGCCGATGATGGCGCTCTGCGAGCTGGTGCGCGGGTACAAGACCAGCGACGAAACCCTCGCCCGCGCAAGGGAGTTCGCCGAGTCCGTCGGCAAGACCTGCATCGTCGTCAACCGTGACGTGGCCGGCTTCGTGACCACCCGGCTCATCACCGCGCTCGTCGTCGAGGCGGCCAAGCTGGAGGAGTCCGGCGTCGCGAGCGCCGAGGACATCGACCTCGCCTGCAAGCTCGGCTTCGGTCACGCGATGGGGCCGCTCGCCACCGCCGACCTCACGGGCGTCGACATCCTGCTGCACGCCGCCGACAACATCTACACGGAGTCGCAGGACGAGAAGTTCGCGGCGCCCGAGCAGATGCGCCGGATGGTGGACGCCGGTGACATCGGCCGCAAGAGCGGGCAGGGCTTCTACGAGCACTGACCTTCGCGGGGGCCTTCGCAGGGCCTTCGGGCGGCCTTTCGTACGGGCCTTCGGGTGCCGGGGGACGGCGGCGTCCCACGCGGACGCCGCCTCACCCTTCGGGGTGAATTCGGTATCGGTTCGCTCACAGGCGGCAACTTCTGTTCCGGGACGGCAGTCAGTTGCTGTGACATACAGGGACATGCCTTGGCTGACATGAACACATCGGGGAGCGGGTTATGCACATCAGGGGCGACCACAGCGAGCTGGTCGTCGGGGGCCGCCTCGATGTCCGCAGCGCGGCGGACGCCCGTTCGGTCCTGCACTCGGCCGTCGACGACGGGGTGGGGGATCTCGTGCTCGATCTCTCCGAGCTGGACTCCTGGGACGCGACGGGGCTCGGGGTGATCATGGGGGCGCACCGCAGGGCGGGGCGGTGCGGGCGGCGGCTCGTCCTGCGGGCGGTGCCGGCGCAGATGCAGAGGTTGCTGGTGGCGACGCGGCTGCACCGGATTCTGGCGATCGAGGCGGTGGCGCCGTAGGCGGGGCGGGGGTGTTGGTGCGGGCTCGCCGGGGGGTGACGTCGCGGGGCTCCGCCCCGGGCCCCGAGTTCGGGGCTCCGCCCCGGACCCCGCTCCTCAAACTCCCCCAGCCTTCGGCCGGGAGGTACCCCCAGAGGGGCTGGATGGTGGTGGCTGCATTGGAGGAGGGGCTGGATCGGTCGGCTGGGTTCTCTGGTGCGGGACCTTGGAATCCACACGAGACCGTGATGTACCCGCAGCTGTTCCGAGGGGCGGGGTCGGGAATACTGGCCTGAGGTTTTAGGGTGCCTTCGCTTACCGACGGTACAGACGCTTCTTGGGGGGCACAGGACCAATGGACGAGCGCGAGCCTGAGCTTCCGGCGACTGCCGCGGAGGCCATCGAGGCCGTGGAGGCCGCCGCCGACGCCGGTGGCGGGACGCCGTTCGACGCTTTCGGGGTAGGCGACGACGCCGAGGCGGACCCCGACCCCGGGGAGAGCGGAGTCGCCGACCTCCTCGCTCCCTTCGGCGACCCCCCCGCCGCCAAGGCACCGAAGGCGCCCGAGGTGCCCGGGGAGCCCATACCCGGCGACCGGAGCCCCGGCGACCAGAGCCCCGTCGTCCTGCCCAGCGGGCTGCCCAAGCGCGAGCCCGGACGCACCTCGGCGCCCAGGAGCGGCGGCCCGGCGCAGCGCGAGTCCGTCTTCGGTTCCGCGCCCGGGGAGACCTCGGCGCCCTCCTTCTTCGGCGCCGCGCCCGCCCCGCGCCCCGAGCCCGCGCCGCCCGCCCCCGAGCCCGTCGCCTCCGAGCCCGTACGGGACATGACCACGGCCCTGCGCCGGCGCCCCCGTCCCGTACGCGACCCGCTCGGCCCCGACTTCGGGCCCGCGCCCACCGGTCCCGCCAGGACCACCCGGATCGTCGCCGACGACCTGCTGCTCACCGTCAACCCGGTCGACGGCTCCGAGGTCACCCTCTGCCCGCCCGGCGAACTCCCGGACCGCCCCGCCAAGCGCGGCCCCGCCGTCCGTGCCGAGCGCTCCCGCGCCGCCCGCCCGCCGCTGCCCAGCGGGCCCACCGACGGGCCCGGGCGGCTCCTGGAGCGTACGGAGGTGCGCGAGCGGATCACGCGACTGCTCGCCCGCGGCCGTTCCGTACGGCTCACGGGGCCCGGCGGCAGCGGCAAGAGCGCGCTGCTCGCCGAACTCGTCGACGCCTGCGCCGACCTCGCCCCGGACGGCGTGGTGCTGCTCAGTGGGCGCGGCCGTACCCCCGTCGACCTCCTCGGTGACCTCGCCACCGAGGTCTTCGAACTCACCCGCCACCGCCCGGGCCCCGCCCTCCTGCGCGAACTGCTCGCCGAGATCGGCGCCGTCGTGATCGTCGACGACCTGGAGTTCGGCGCCGCCGCGCTCGACGAGATCCTCGACGCGACCCCTGAGTGCGCCTTCCTCGTCGCCACCACGCCCGACACCCCCGCCCCCTCCGCCGAGGCCCGTCTGGAGGAGATCACCCTCTCCGGGGTCGCGCGCTCCGGCGGCCTCGCCCTCCTGGAGCGGGCCGTGGGCCGCCCGCTCACCGAGGAGGAGGCCAACTGGGCGGGCGACCTGTGGTTCGAGTCCGAGGGCCTCCCGCTGCGCTTCGTCCAGGCCGGGGCCCTGCTCCAGCAGCGCGACCGTCTCGTGGCCGGGGCCGAGCCGGACGGCGACGAGGACTTCGCGTTCTTCGCCGACACCCAGGCCGACCCCGCCCGCCCGGGCCCCGAGGGCGAGATCCCGCTGCCGACCCTCGCCGAGGGCGCGGCGCCCGCCGCGGCGCTCGCCGCCCGGCTCAGCGAGGCGGCCCGCGAGACCCTGCGGTACGCGGTCGCGCTCGGCGGCGAACTCCCGCACCCCGCCCACCTGCCCGCGCTCACCGGCGACACCCACGCCGACGCCGCCCTCGCCGAACTCACGGCCACCGTCCTCGTCACCCCGGCCGGCAGCGGCCACCGCCTCGCCACCGGCGTCCTCGTCCAGCTGGAGGCCGCCGGGTACGCGGAGGACGCCCCCGCGCGCGCCGACGCCGTCGCCCGGCACTACGCCTGGTGGGCCGCCCACCCCTCCGTGACCCCCGAGCGGGTCGCCGCCGAGGCCGAGGCGGTGCTCGCCGCGCTCGCCGCCTGCGTCGCGGAACCCCTCCCGCCCGTCGAGGACGAGGGCGGCGAGGACGACGCGGGCGCCGCCGTCCTCCTCGCCCGCGCCGTCGCACCCGCCTTCGCCGCCGCTCTGCGCTGGGGCGCCTGGGACCGCGTCCTGCGCCACGGGCAGGACGCCGCCCGGCGCGCGGGACGGGTCGCCGACGAGGCCTACTTCCACCACGAACTCGGCGTCCTCGCGCTGTGCGAGGACCGGCCCGAGGCGGCCCGCGCCGAACTGGAGTCCGCGATCGGGCTGCGCGGCGCGCTCTCCGACCGGCGCGGCACCCTCGCGGGCCGCCGCACCCTCGCCCTCGCCGACGACCGGGCGGGCATGCCGCAGCGCCCGGACGTCGAGGAGGGCGACCCCGACGTCGTACCGCGGCCGCCCGAGGCGGCGACGGCGGCGACGGCGGTCGTCGCCCAGCTTCCCGGCGCCTTCACCAGCGCGCCGGACCCCCTCTTCGACCCGCGGGCCGAGACCGAGGTCTTCCCGCGCCAGGACCCGGCGCCGCGCGCGAGCGAGCCGAAGGGCGGAGTGCGGCGCTCGGCCCTCAAGGGGAGCCGCCGCAACCTCGTCGCGGCAGGCGCCGGGGCGCTCCTCGTCGCCGTGCTCGGCACCGTCGTCACCCTCGGCACGCTCTCCGACAACGAGGACGCCCCCGCCGACCGCGTCACCACCGAGCACTCCGCGAGCACCGACGACGACGGCGACGGCCTCAGCGCCGACACCCCGCCCGACGAGTCGGGCTCCACCACGGACCGTCCGGCCCCCACGCCCTCGGCGACCGACCCGGGCGAGGACGGAGTCCTCGGCACAGCGGACGACCCGGCACCCTCCACGACGGCGAGCGAGTCGCCCGGCTCCTCGGCCTCCGCGCCCGACGACGACAAGGAGTCGAAGCCGGGCTCGAAGCCGAGCGCGTCGCACAAGCCCGGCGGCTCGAAGCCGAGCGACCCCTCGAAGTCGCCGGCCGACCCCAGCCACTCCGCCTCCGGCTCCCCCACCCCGGACGACCCGGGCGACTCGGGCGAGCCCACCGACGACCCCACCGAACCGACCGATCCCACCGACCCGGGCGACAGCGATCCCTCCGAGCCCGAGACGAGCAACTCCGCGAGCGACCCGGTCGCGAGCGTCACGGCGGGGGACCCGGAGAGCTCGCAGGCGGCCGGGGTCGCGTAACCCGCGTACGAGTACCACGGGCTGGACCACGCTCCGCGGGACGGCGGACACGACGAGGCCCGCCGGGCGCAGAGACCTTCGTCCACCACGGCGGCTTGCCGAACCACGCGGGCCCGTGCGGGAAGACCCCTTCGACGCCGCTTCGGCGGACGACCGCCACACACGGTGAGCGCCCGGTGGTGCGCGGCGCGTGAGCGCGTGCCGGGTTCCTCCTGGTACGGGGCCCGGGCAGGCGCGTGATTTGGCCGAACCCACACAGTCGCATGGCATATGCCAAGGGCTCCGCGGTGCGGTGATCCGGCGGGAGCCGGGAGGGAGCGGGGCCAGGAGGGGGTCGGGCGGGAGCGCGGGCGGGTGCGGGGCCGGTGGCGGTACGGACCGGGGCGGCCTCCGGCGTGCGGTGCGGGCCGACCCGGCCTCCGGCGTGGCGTGCGGACTGCCTCGGTGGGGAGACGCTCCGCCCGCCCCCGTACCGCCGTCGCGTCAGAACAGGCGCAGCTTGTCGTCCTCGATGCCGCGCAGCGCGTCGTAGTCGAGGATCGCGCAGTCGATGCCGCGGTCCGTCGCGAGGACACGGGCCTGCGGTTTGATCTCCTGAGCGGCGAAGATGCCGCGCACGGGGGCCAAGTGGGGGTCGCGGTTGAGGAGTTCCAGGTAGCGCGTGAGCTGTTCGACACCGTCGATGCCGCCCTGGCGCTTCATCTCGATCGCGACCGTTTGGCCCTTGCCGTCCCGGCACAGGATGTCGACCGGGCCGATCGCCGTCATGTACTCGCGGCGGATGAGCGTGTAGCCCTCGCCGAGGGTGTCCAGGCGGTCGGCGAGGAGTTCCTGGAGGTGCGCCTCGACGCCGTCCTTGATGAGGCCCGGGTCGACGCCCAGCTCGTGGGAGGAGTCGTGCAGGACCTCCGCCATCGTGATCACGAGCTTCTCGCCGCCCTTGTTGATCACCGTCCATACCGGAGTGCCCTCGGCCTCGCCCTCCTTGAGGGTGCACGGCGGGGACATCCAGTTCAGGGGCTTGTACGCCCGGTCGTCCGCGTGGATCGAGACGCTGCCGTCCGCCTTCACGAGGATCAGCCGGGGCGCGAGGGGGAGGTGGGCGGTGAGCCGCCCCGCGTAGTCCACGGAGCAACGGGCGATGACAAGGCGCATGGTCCGCAACGCTATCCGACCCGGACCCGTGCTCGCGATCCGCCCCGAAACCGGGGCCCCGCGGTGGCCGGTTGTGTGCGCGCACGCCTGGTGTGCCCCCGGAGCCGTGCATAACGTGTTGGCAGGAGGTCGCGACACGAGCACGCTGCGTGTCCGGGCCTCCCGCCCTGTCCGTGGACCCCCGCCGCTCGGGGGTGCGAGAGGAGTACCCATGTCGCTCGACGTCTCACCGGCACTGTTGGCACAGGCCGAGCGAGGCGAGGTGGACGAGGCCGAGTTCGTCGACTGCGTCCGGACCTCGCTGCCCTACGCCTGGGAGATGATCAGCTCCCTGGTGGCTCAGCTGAAGGTGGACGGAGGGGACTTCGCCGACAACCAGACGCCGCCGCCCAGCGAGAAGGAGCGCGGCCAGCTCCTGCGCGCACTCGCCAGCGATGCCATCAGGGGCGCGCTCCAGCGCCACTTCGGTGTCCGCCTCGCCTTCCAGAACTGCCACCGGGTCGCGGTCTTCCCCCTCGACCCCGCCGTCGACGAACGGCTCACGCGCTTCACCTCGGTCCGCGCCCAGCTCCTCAACCAGTCCCCGGAGCTGCGCGACTGCTGACCGCGTCCCGTTCTCCCGCCGCGTCGGGGGACGCTCCGTCCCCCGACGTAGCCGGAACTCATCAGTCCGTCGCCCCGCGTCCGTCTGTTTTCAGGCCACGTGGAGCACGCTTCCTACGTCACCCGGAGCCCGCGTGCCGCCCGTGCCGCTCCGCTCAGTCCAGCAACGGCAGCAGCTCAGCCCCCGCCCGTCGCAGGTTCGCCTCCGTCGTCGCGAGATCGCCCGAGCCCTCGGCGAGGAGCGCGAAGCGCGTGATCCCGGTGCGCTCCGCCGTCGCCGCGAGCCGCCGCGCGGCCGTCTCGGGGGTGCCGACCGGGTGGATGCCGCACAGGAATTCGGTGTACGCGACCGGGTCCCGCATCCGCCGCTGCCTGCCATCCACCGTGACGTGGGCGCCGAGCCCCTCGCGGAACCACTCCGGCATCGCCTTGACGAGCGTGTCGCGGGCCTCGGCGTCGCGGTCCGCGAGCTGGAGCACCCCGGCGCTGATGTGCGCGGCGGCGGCGATCCGCTCGGGGTCGAGCCCGGCCGCGCGCGCCTCGGCGCGCCACAACGCGACCATCGACGCCTTCTCCTCGTCCCGCGCGTGCATCCCGAGCAGCATCGGCAGGCCGCGCCGCGCGGCGAGCCGTACGGTGCCGGGCGAGGTGCACGCGACGACGACCTCGGGCCCCGGCTGCCCGGGCAGCAGCGCCTGCGCGGGGCGCGGCACGACGCTCACCTCGCGGAAGGCGTAGCGCTCGCCGCTCGCGCCGACCCGGCCCTCGCGCAGCCAGCGCAGGAGCAGGTCCAGGGATTCGGGGAAGTGCCGCTCGAAGGCGTCGAGCCCGGCGCCGAAGACCTCCAGGTCCACCCACGGCCCGCCCCGTCCGACCCCGAGCGAGAACCGCCCCTCGGCCGCGAGGTGCAGGAGCGCCGCCTGCTCGCCGAGCGCGACCGGGTGCGCGGTCGGCAGCACGCTCACCGCCGTGCCCACGCGCAGCCGCCGGGTGCGGCCGAGCAGCAGCGCGGCGAGCGTGACCGCCGAGGGGCAGGTGCCGTACGGCACGAAGTGGTGCTCCGCGAGCCAGACCGAGTCGAAGCCGGCCTCCTCCGCCACCTCGGCCGAGCGCACCGCGCGGTGCAGCGCCTCTCCGTGGCCCTGGCCCGGGTACTGCCCCGCCAGGACGAAACTCCCTATCCGCATGAGCCGTTGACGCCTCCTTCGTGCCGAACGGGCCGGATCGCCCGCTGACGGCAACAACGCCTGACACGTGCCAAGGGCACGGCTTGGCGGGAGGATTGGCGGATTGTCCGGGAAGCGGGCGGAGCGGGAGCCGCTTGTCTCGGGGCGAAGCCCGGGGGCGGTACGCGGCGGCCCCGGCGTGCGCCCCCGGCGCGCGGTGCCCTCGCGGGCGCGCGCGTACGCTGGACGGTATTCCCGTCCGGCCGCCGCCTGAGAGGTGTTTCAGTGTCCCCCCGCCGCAACCGCCCCAAGGGAGCCTCCGGCTCCGGCCAGCGGGCCGACGAGGACCCGGGCAACCGCTACGGGCTGCACCAGACCGAGTCCTGGCAGGGCGAGGAGTGGTCGGTGCGGCACGTCGCGGGCGCGAGCGCCGCCGGCAAGACGTACCGCTGCCCCGGCTGCGATCAGGAGATCCCCTCGGGCGTTCCGCACGTCGTCGCCTGGTCCGAGTACTCGGGCGTCGACGAGCGTCGGCACTGGCACAAGGCGTGCTGGAACGCCCGCGACCGCCGGGCGACGCGCGTCCAGCGCTCGCGCAACGCGCCCCGGTACTGAAGCCGAGCCGCCGAAGCCCTGCCGCCGAACCCCCGCTACTGAAGCCCCGCTGCTGAAGCGGGGCCCCGGTCACACGTCCCGCCGGTGCAGCACCGCGAAAGCGCAGCCGACGACCGCCGCCGTGAGGACGACGAGGAGGCCGAGCTGGGGGAGCCCGTTGCCGTCCTGGTCGGGGGTGAGCAGCAGCGAGAGGGCGCTCGGCGCGCTGTACTCCATCATCTTCTGCCCGAAGCCCTTCGTCGACTCGATGCTGACGAGGAAGAGGGGCAGGATCGTCGGCAGGAAGTACACGCCGAGCATCGTCGCGATCGCGCCCGCCGAGTGCCGCAGCATCGTCCCCACCGCGAGCGCGAACACCCCGAGCAGCGAGACGTAGAGGCTCGCGAGGAGCGCGGGCCGCCCCCAGTGCAGGTCCGAGCCGTCCGGGACGAAGGGCGCGCTCGCGGTCGAGACGATCCCCGTCGAGACGAGCACGGCGACGAAGCCGATCGCCGAGAAGACGAGGAACTTCGCGGCGAGCACCCGGTGCCGCTGCGGCGCGGCGGTCAGGGTCGGGCGGATGAGCCCGGTCCCGTACTCGGAGGAGATGACGAGGACGCCGAGGGTCAGCAGGCAGATCGTGCCGAGCAGCAGACCGGGGAAGGCGAAGAGCGTCACGCGGTCCTCGGAGCCCATGTGATCGCCGACGGTGGCGGCGAAGGCGAGCCCGACGCCGACGACGAGCAGCACGAAGACGCCGAGGGTCCAGAGCGTCGAGCGCACGCTGCGGATCTTCGTCCACTCGGCGCGCAGCGCGTGCCCGAGGTGCGCGCGCACGATCGGGATGGGCGACTCGTACGGTGCGGGGACGGCGGACGAGCCGGCGGAGACGTACGGGGCGGGCGTGGCGGGGGCGGGACTGGCGGCGGGGGCGGGCTGCGGCTGCGGGGTGCTCATCGGGCTTCCTCGTGCTCCTGGGCGGCGCCCGGCACGGCGTCGGCGGTCCGGGCGTCGGCGGTCCGGGGGTCGGCGGTCCAGGCGTCGGCGGTACGGGGATACGGGGTGTGCGGGGCGTACCAGCCGGGCTGGCCGGCGCCGGGCTCGGTGGGCTCGGCGGGCTTCGCGCCGAAGGGGTCGGGCTCCTCGAAGCCTTCGAGGGAGTCGGCCGTCGAGCGGTAGTCCACCTCGGTCTGCGTCAGGCGCATGTACGCCTCCTCCAGCGAGGCGTGGTGGGGCGACAGCTCCCACAGCCGCACCCGTTCCCCGTGCGCGAGGTCGCTGATGGCCGGGAGGGCGAGCCCCGTGACGCGCAGCGCCCCGTCCGGCTCGGGCAGCACCTGCCCGCCCGCCTTACGCAGCAGGCCGGCGAGCCGCTCCGCCTCGCCGTGGGCGTCGTCCGGGACCCGTATCCGCGCGAAGTCCGTGGCGTTGCGCGCGATGAAGTCGCGCACGCTCATGTCAGCGAGGAGCCGGCCGCGCCCGATGACGACGAGGTGGTCCGCCGTGAGCGCCATCTCGCTCATGAGGTGCGAGGAGACGAAGACGGTACGGCCCTCGGCGGCGAGCGCCCGCATGAGACGGCGTACCCACAGGATGCCCTCGGGGTCGAGGCCGTTGACCGGCTCGTCGAAGAGGAGGACGCGGGGGTCGCCGAGGAGCGCGGCGGCGATGCCGAGGCGCTGCCCCATGCCGAGCGAGAAGCCACCGGCCGGGTGCTTCGCGACGTCCTGGAGGCCGACGACGCCGAGCACCTCGTCGACCCGGCGGGCCGGGATGCCGGAGAGCTGGGCGAGCGAGAGGAGGTGGTTGCGCGCGGTACGGCCCTTGTGCACCGCCTTCGCGTCGAGCAGCGCGCCGACCTCGCGCGGCGCGTTGGCGAGCAGGCGGAAGGGGACGCCGCCGACGGTGACGTCCCCGGCCGAGGGCTGCTCCAGGCCGAGGATGAGCCGCATCGTCGTGGACTTGCCCGAGCCGTTGGGCCCGAGGAAGCCGGTGACCACCCCGGGCCGCACGGTGAAGCTGAGGTCGTCCACGGCCTTCTTCGCGCCGTACCACTTGCTGAGGCCCCTCGCCTCGATCATCCGCGCACCCGTCCTCGCCCGTCCGTGTCCCGCCCCCGCATGGGTGAGGAGGCTATCGGGCCCCCGGCGGTTCCCGCCAAGACGAGGCAGAGGAAAAGCGGCGGGCCCCTCTGCGGGCCCCGCCGGCCGCGTCAGGCGCCCGCCGGCCGCGTCAGGCGCCCCCGGCCGCGTCAGGCGTCCCGGTGGCGCAGCAGCGCGTATCCGACGAGCAGGGCGGCGGCGACCCAGGCGACCATGATGAGGAGCCCGCCCCAGGGGCCGTACGGGGTGTCGTCGTGCAGCGGCGGCACGACCTCCATGATCTTCGTGCCCGCCTGGTCGGGGAGGTACTGGCCGACCTTCTTCGTCGCGTCCACGTTGCCGAGGATGTTCGAGATGATGAAGAAGAACGGCATGAGGATGCCGAGCGAGAGCAGCGGGCTGCGCAGCATCGCCGCGATCCCCATCGAGAACATCGCGATGAGCGTCATGTAGAGCGCCGCGCCGAAGACCGCGCGCAGCACGCCCGGATCGCCGATCGAGGCCCCGTGGTCGCCGAGGATCAGCTGCCCGACGAAGAACGACACGAAGGCCGTGATCAGGCCGACGACGAAGGCGAGCACCGTCGCGACGGCGACCTTCGAGAAGAAGAAGACGCCCCGGCGGGGCACGGCCGCGAGCGAGGTGCGGATCATCCCCGTCGAGTACTCGTTGGAGACGACGAGCACGCCGAAGACGATCATCGCGAGCTGGCCGAGACCCATCCCCGCGAAGCTGATGAAGGTGGGGTCGAAGGTGATCCTGTCCTCGCGGCTCATCGAGTCGAAGTCGTTGCTGGTCACGACGCTGATGAGCACGCCGAGGCCGAGGGTGACGACGAAGGCGAGACCGAGGGTCCACACGGTCGAGGCGACGGAGCGGACCTTCGTCCACTCCGAGTGGAGTACTTGTGACACGGCCATCGCTCAGTTGCCCTTCCGGTCCCGGTTCTCGCCCCAGCCCTGTCCACCCGCCGGGGGCGGGGGCGGGGGCTCGGCGCCGGGCGGGACCACGGCGGGGCCCGCTCCGGTGTGTGCGTGGTACTCGACCGTCTGGGCCGTGAGCTGCATGAACGCGTCCTCCAGGGAGGCCGACTGCGGGCTCAGCTCGTGCAGGACGAGGCCGTGCCGGTGGGCCAGCTCGCCGAGGCGCGCCGGGTCGGCGTGATCCGCCTCCAGCGAGCCCTCCGCGCCCTCGGTCACCGAGACGCCCTCCTGCCGCAGCACGTCGAGGAGGCGTTCGCGCTCGGGGGAGCGGAGCCGGACGTACGTCCGCGAGTTGTCCCGGATGAAATCGGCCATCGAGGTGTCGGCGAGGAGCCTGCCCCGGCCGATGACCACGAGGTGCTCCGCCGTCAGGGCCATCTCGCTCATGAGGTGCGAGGAGACGAAGACGGTACGGCCCTGGTGGGCGAGCGAGCGCATCAGGTTCCTGATCCAGTGGATGCCCTCGGGGTCGAGGCCGTTCACCGGCTCGTCGAACATGAGGATGCGCGGGTCGCCGAGGAGCGCGCCCGCGATGCCGAGGCGCTGTCCCATACCGAGCGAGAAGCCCTTCGCGCGCTTCTTCGCGACGGGCGTCAATCCCACGACGTCCAGGACCTCGTCCACGCGCCCGGCCGGGATGCCGTTCGACTGGGCCAGGCACAACAGGTGGTTGCGGGCGCTGCGGCCGCCGTGCATCGCCTTCGCGTCGAGCAGCGCGCCGACCTGCGTGAGCGGCTCGTCGAGCGCGGCGTACGGCTTGCCGTCGATGAGCACCCGGCCCCGTGTCGGCTTGTCCAGACCGAGCATCATGCGCATGGTGGTCGACTTGCCCGAGCCGTTGGGGCCGAGGAAGCCGGTCACCACGCCCGGGCGGACGGTGAAAGACAGGTCGTCCACGGCGAGTTTGTCGCCGTAGCGTTTCGTCAGCGCTGAGACCTCGATCATGTGTCCACGCTAACGAAGTCCCCGCGCGAACGCCCGGCGGCAGGCGCACGGGACGGACTCGGCTCCGTAACGGAAAGCGGAAGACCGCCCAACGGTACGGGAACACCGGACACCGTCCTGCGGGAACCGGGCGGAGGCATTCCGCCTCCGCCCGGTCCTTTGGTCGTTCACCCCGCCCGAGGTGGTGTCGCGTCAGCGGGACTGCTGGGCCGGGACACCCCGCGTGACCGTCTCGTCCTCGGCGGGCGCGCCCGCCGCGGCGACGGCCGCACCGGTGAGCGTGGCGAGCATCTCGCGCACGTTGGTGAGCTGCGCGTTGATCGAGTCGCGGCGGTTGGTGAGGGCCGCGAGCTCGCGCTCGGACTCGCTGCGGATGCGGTCGGCCTTCGCGTTGGCGTCCGCGACGATGTCCTCGGCCTGGCGCTGGGCCGTCTCGATCGTCTGGCGCGAGCGGCGCTCGGCGTCGGTGCGGAGCTTCTCGGCCTCCAGGCGGAGCTGCTCGGCGCGGTGCTCGATCTCCGCGAGGCGCTTCTCGGCCTTCGCCTGACGCGAGGCGAGGTCGCGCTCGGACTGCTCGCGGCGCTTGGCGAGATTCGTCTCGAAGTCGGCGGCGGCCTGCGCGGCCTTGGCGCGGGTCTCCTCGAAGAGGGCGTCCGCCTCCTCACGCTTCGACTGCGCGTCCTTCTGCGCCTCGGCACGCAGGTTGCCGGCCTCGCCCTTGGCCTTCTCGACGATCCGGACGCCCTCGTCCTCCGCCTTCGCCTTGCGCTCGGAGGCGTAGGACTCGGCGTCGTTGCGCACCTGCTGCGCCGCGGACTCGGCCAGCTCCCGGTGCTGCTCGGCGGCCCGGCGGGCCTCCTCGCGCAGGTCCTTCGCCTCTTCCTCGGCGAGCCGCAGGATCTTCTCGACCCGGGCACCGAGGCCCGCGTACGAGGGCTCCGCGTCACTCACCTGCGCCTGGGCGTTCTGCGTTTCGAGGTGCAGCTCCTCGATCCGCTTCTCCAGGGCGGTGATGCGGTTCAGCGCGCTGTCACGGTCGGAGACGAGCTTCGAGATGCGTTCGTCCACCTGAGCGCGGTCGTACCCACGCCGCACAAGCTCGAAGCCGTAGGGGGAAGTGTCGCTCATGGGGTTCCTGTCGAAAGAGACCGGTGAGGTGATAGGGGGAATCCTAGGGGTCGGGGCGGCGTGTCATCGAGTAAATGCCCGTTTGATCTGGAGAATGCCACCCCTTTTGTGCGCACGTGGATCGTTTTCTTCCGATCCGCCGTCAACACAGCGCCCACACAGGACGACTGACTGGTCGTCGTCACCGGGAACACCGTCCCTCCGGCTCGCACACCAGCGGCACTCCCGACGCCGTGCGCCCTCCTGACACTGTGACTACCGCTCCGTCTGCTTTCCACCCGAACGAGTCGATCCGGCCACGGCCCCCGCCTTGACGCCGCTCTGCGCGTCCCGGCCGCCCGCACCCTTCCCGGACCCCTCGCCCGGCCCGCCGGCGTTCTTGCCGCCCGGGGCCTCGAAGTTCTCCAACGCCTCCAGTACGTCCTGGACACGGCCGATCTCGGCATTGATGTCCTGCCGCCGCCGCACCAGGATGTCCAGTTCGCGCTGCCCCTCCGCCGTGATCCGCTCCGCCTCCGCCTTCGCGTCGGCGACGAGCCGGTCGGCGAGCCCCTCCGCCTCGGTCTTCTTCTGACCGGCCTCCTTCAGGAGCGTCTCGGCCTTCTTGACCGCGGCGATCCTGACCTTCCCGGCCTCCGAGTTGGCGTCCGCGAGGAGGTCCT
The DNA here is from genome assembly GCF_044749745.1 of Streptomyces sp. NPDC088923. Classification (NCBI taxonomy): domain Bacteria; kingdom Bacillati; phylum Actinomycetota; class Actinomycetes; order Kitasatosporales; family Streptomycetaceae; genus Streptomyces; species Streptomyces sp. NPDC088923. The sequence continues at coordinate 612,981 of NZ_JBIVIO010000002.1, forward strand.
TCGCCTTCGACTCCGCCTCGGCGAGCTGCTCCTCGGCCGCCTTGACGAGCGCGTCGCAGCGCTCGCCCGCCGTGCGCATCGCCTCCGCCGACTCGCGACGTGCCCGCTCGTGCAGCTCCTCGATCTCCGCCGTGATCCGCTCGCGCAGCTCCTCGGCCCGCTCCCGCACCCGCGTCGCGTCACCGCGCGCCCCGACGAGGAGTTCGTCCGCGTCCGCGCGCGCCTTCTCGACCGCCGCGTGGCCCTCGGCACGGCCCTCGGCGACGACCCGCTCGGCCTCCGAGCGCGCCGCGCCCACCATCCGGTCGGCCTGCTCCTCGGCGTCCGTCGTCGTCTTGAGCGCCGCTTCGAGCGCCTCGTTCGACAGCTTCTCGGCCTCCGCGCTCGCCTCCGAGACGAGCCTGTCGACCTGCTCGGCGGCCTCGGTGCGCCGCTTGTTCGCCTCCGCGCGCGCCTCGTCGAGCAGCCGCTGCGCCTCCGCGCGGGCCTCGCTCCGCGCCCGCTCCGCCTCCTCGGCCGTACGGGCCGTCAGCTCCGCCGCGCGCTCCTTCGCGGCGCGCTCGGCCTCACGGGCCTCGGCGGCGGCCGACTCGGCCTCGCCGCGCAGCCGTTCGGACGTGTTCTTCGCCTCGATGAGCAGCCGCTCGGACTCGTCCTTGGCGCGTGTGAGCCGCCGGTTCGCCTCCGCCGTCGCGCCGACGACCTCGCGCTCGGCCTCGGCCGCCGCCTCCTCGCGCTGCCGCGTCGTCTCCGCCGCGACCCGCGCCGTCAGCTCCTCGGCCTCGGTGCGCGCTCCCGCCAGGAGCGTGTCGGCCGCCTCGGCCGCCTCCGTACGGATACGGTGCGCGTCCTCGCGGGCCTCGGCCCGCGCCGCCTGCGCCTCGCGCTCGGCGTTCTCGCGCTCCCCGGCCAGCGCGGCCCGGACCTGCTCCGCGTGCCGCTCGGTCGCCGTGCGCAGTTCCTCGGCGGCCTGCTCGGTCTCCGTACGCAGCGCCTCGGCGGCCTGCTCGGTCCCGGTCCGCAGCGCTTCGGCCGCCTGCTCCGACTCCGTCCGCAGTCGCTCGGCCGTCTCCTGCGCCCCGGTCCGCAGCCGCTCGGCCTCCTCGGCCGCCTCGCGCACCGTGTGCTCGGCCAGCTCGGTGGCCTGCGTGCGCTCCTCGCGTGCCTCGGCCCGCAGGCGCGCCGCGTCCTCGCCCGCCCGCTCGCGCTCCGCGTAGGCGTCCGCGCGGACCCGGTCGGCCTCCTCCTGTGCCTCGCTCCGCGTGCGCTCCGCCGCGTGCTCCGCCGCCGAGCGCAGCCCCCTGGCGGCCTCCTCGGCCCGCTCCTCTATCCCCGCGACGGCCTCGCGCGCCTGCTGCGCGGACTGCTCCGCCGCCGCGACCAGCTCGCCTGCCCGGGTCTCCGCCTCCTCGACGAGCCGGACCGCCTCGGCCTCCGCCTCCTCGACCCGCGTACGCGCCTTGGTGAGCAGCTCCTCGGCCCGCTCGCGGGCCCGCTCCCGCTCCTCGCCCGCCTCGGTACGCGCCGACTCCAGCGTCTCCTCGGCCGTGCGCCGCCGCCGCTCGGCCTCCTCCTGCGCCGCGGCCAGCTCCTCGGCCGCCTGCGTCGTGACGCGCTCGGCCGCCGCGCTCGCCTCGGCGCGCAGCCGCTCGCCGGTCTCGCGGGCCTCGTTGCGGACCCGTGCCGCCTCGGTCTCGGCCTCCGCGCGCAGCCGTACGGCGGTCTGCTCCGCCTCGGCCCGCGAGGCCGCGACCTCCGCGGCCGCCTCGGTGCGCAGCCGCTCCGCCTCGGCCTCGGCCTCCTCGCGCACCGCCCTGGCCCGCTCGGCCGCCTCGGCCCGTACCTTCTCCGCGTCCTCCGCGCTCGCCGCGCGCAGCCGCTCCGCCTCCGCGCGCGCCTCGCTGAGCGCCTCCTCGGCGCTCCCGAGCCGCTGTTCGGCCTCGGCCCGCAGGCGGGTCAGCTCCTCGGCCGCGTCGTCCTTGAGCGCCTGCGCCGCCCGCTCCGCCTCGGCGCGCAGCTCCGCCGCGTCCTCCTCGGCCCGCGTCCGCTCCGCCGCACCGCGCTCGGCGGCCTCCGTCGTCAGCCGCTCCGCCTCGGTGCGCGCCTCGGCGAGCAGCTCCTCGGCCTGCTCGCGCAGCGCGCGGGCCTTCTGCTCGCCCTCCGCGCGCGCCTTCTCGGCGTCCTCGGCCGCCGTGCCGCGCAGCTCCTCGGCATCCGAACGCGCCTTGGTCAGCAGCTCCTCGGCCCGCCCCGCGGCCTCCTCGATCTGCTGCACCGCCTCGCGGCGCGCCTCGCCCCGGATGCGCTCGCCCTCGGCGACCGCGTCGGCGCGCAACTGCTCGGCCTCGCCGCGCAGCCGCCGTGCCTCCTCCTGGAGTTCGACGGTCCGCGCCCGGTACTCCTTCGTGTCGTCCTTCGCCGCCCCGCGCAGCTCGTCGGCCGCCGACTCGGCCTCGGCGCGCAGCCGTTCGGCCTCGGCCTGCGCCTCGCCCTTGATCCGCTCGGCCTCCTCGGAGGCGGAGCCGGTCGTCGCGCGCGCGTCCTCCTCGGCCTTGTGCAGCACCTCCTCGGCACTGCGCGCCGCCTTCGCGAGCGCGGCGGCCGCGTCCTCGGCGGCGGAGCTGCGGGCCTTCTCGGCCGCTTCGGCGAGCACCCGCTCCGCCTCGGCGACGGCCTCGTCCCGCTCCCGTACCGCGTCCGCCTTGAGCGCCTCGGCCTCCTTGGTGGCCTCGCTCACCAGGCGCGCGATCTGCTCCTTGGCGGTACGGGTGCGCAGTTCGTTGTCCGCCTCGACGGTCGACAGGACCTTCGCGGCCCGCTCGTCGGCCTCGCCCGTGACCTTCTCGGCCGCGGTCCGCGCCTCGCGCAGCGCCCGCTCCGCCTCCGCGAGGCGCTCCTCGGCGGCCCGCGCCTGCTCGGTGGCCTGCCGGCGCGCCTCCTCCGTCTCGCTCACCGCGGACGTACGCAGCCGCTCGGCGTGCTCGGTGGCCTCCTGCGCCTGCGCGGCGGCCGAGGAGAGCAGCCGCTCCGCCTCGGCGCGCGCCCGGCGCACCAGGGCGTCCGCCTCGGTCCGGGCGCTGTCCGCCTCGCCGCCGATGCGCTGCCTGGTCTCCTCGACGACGCGCTGCGCCTCCGCCCGGGCGGCGGCGAGCGCGCGCTCGGACTCGGCGCGCGCCTCGTCCACGAGCTGCCGGGCCTGCGCCTCGCTGCGGGCGCGCAACTGCTCGGCCCAGGCGACGTTCTCGTTGACGTGGGACTCGACGGTCGCGCGGCGCTCGGCCAGCTCCTGGTCGAGCTGCTGGCGCCTGCTCGTCGCCTCCTGGTGCAGCTCCGCCTGGAGCCGCGCCTGCTGTTCCGCGTGCTCCTGGAGGAGGCGCTGGGTACGGGAACGGGCCTCGCGCAGCTCGCGCTCGGCGTCGATGCGCAGCTGGTCGGCCTGCATCTGCGCGGTGCGCAGCATCTGCTCGGCCTGGTAGGCGATGTCGCCGTTCTCGTACCGAGGACGGAGCGCGAGCGCGCGCCGCGCCTCGTGCAGCTTGGCGCGCAAGACCTCGACCTGGTAGCCGAGGTCGTCGGCGTGCTGGACGGCCTTCTCCCGATCGGTCTTCAGCCGTTTCATCTCGGCTTCGAACCGTGAGAGGTGGTCGTCGTCAGCAGCTTGGTGGCTCTCCTGGCGTTCGTAGCCCCGCACCGCGCGGTCCCATCCGTCCCCTGGTCGTGACACTCCGAGCGAGCCCGCCCGCCCTTCGGACGTGCTCCGGTCCTGCGGGGACCCGTCCGGCGGACCGGTTCCCTTCGTGCGGGTGCCCGCCCGGCGGACGCGCTCCCGTCTTCCGGGGAATGGTGTCAGACAGCCGCCCCGGCGCGCACCGTCGCCCCGACACCGCCCCTGCCACCCGGACCCCGGCCCGCGACCTCGCGGACGCGGCCGCGAGGCCGGGCCCACGGTCGCGACCGGGAGCCGGGTGCCAACCCTACCGGCACCCCTATCCGGAGGTCAGTCCTCCGTCGGCTTCCGGCCGATGAACCCGCCGGTCCCGCCGCGCCGGGACGCGGCCGCGTCGTGCGCCCCGTCACACGCCCTGGCCGGTGACCGCCCGCTCACCGCTCAGTACATTGAGGTAAACCCTCGTTCACTCTCACTGCATAGGGGCTGTGCGTCATGGCCGGAACAGCTGGAACCCAGGGCACCACATCGGTGATCGTCGCGGGCGCCCGCACCCCGATGGGGCGTCTCCTCGGCTCGCTCAAGACCCTCTCGGGCGCCGATCTCGGCGGCTTCGCGATCAAGGCGGCGCTGGAGCGGGCCGGGATCGGCGGGGAGCAGGTCCAGTACGTGATCATGGGCCAGGTGCTCCAGGCGGGCGCCGGGCAGATCCCGGCCCGCCAGGCGGCCGTCAAGGCCGGCATCCCGATGAGCGTGCCCGCGCTCACCGTCAACAAGGTGTGCCTCTCCGGGCTCGACGCGATCGCGCTCGCCGACCAGCTCATCCGCGCCGGTGAGTTCGACATCGTCGTGGCGGGCGGCCAGGAGTCCATGACCAATGCCCCGCACCTGCTCCCGAACTCCCGCGCGGGCCACAAGTACGGCGCGATCGAGATGCTCGACGCGATGGCCCACGACGGGCTCACCGACCCCTTCGAGAACATCGCGATGGGCGAGTCCACCGAGAAGCACAACACCCGCCTCGGCATCACGCGCGCCCCGCAGGACGAGTTCGCCGCGCTGAGCCACCAGCGCGCCGCCGCCGCACAGAAGAACGGGATCTTCGAGGCGGAGATCACACCCGTCGAGATCCCGCAGCGCAAGGGCGAGCCCGTCCTCGTCGCCACGGACGAGGGCGTACGGGCCGATACGACCGTCGAGACGCTCGGCAAGCTGCGCCCGGCCTTCGCCAAGGACGGCACGATCACCGCGGGCACCGCCTCGCAGATCTCCGACGGTGCCGCGGCCGTCGTCGTGATGAGTCGCGCCAAGGCCGAGGAACTGGGCCTCGAATGGCTCGCCGAGATCGGCGCGCACGGCAATGTCGCGGGCCCGGACAACTCCCTCCAGTCGCAGCCGTCGAACGCGATCCGGCACGCGCTCTCCAAGGAGGGCATCGGCGTCGAGGACCTCGACCTCATCGAGATCAACGAGGCGTTCGCCGCCGTCGCCGTGCAGTCGATGGCCGACCTCGGCGTCACCCCGGAAAAGGTCAACGTCAACGGCGGTGCCATCGCCCTCGGCCACCCGATCGGCATGTCCGGCGCCCGCCTCGCCCTCCACCTCGCCCTGGAGCTCAAGCGGCGCGGCGGCGGCGTGGGCGCCGCGGCCCTGTGCGGGGGCGGCGGGCAGGGCGACGCGCTGGTGCTGCGGGTCCCGAAGAACTAAGGAGAGCGGCGGGACGGTGAAGGGGCGGACCCCGTGCGGGGGGTCCGCCCCTTCACCGTTCGCCCGCCCGCCCGCCCGCCCGTTCGGCCGCCCGCCCGCCCGTTCCGCGCCCGGCTCACGCGGCCGGCGTGATGACCAGCACCGCCACGCACAGCACGAGCATCCCGCTCGCGTTCAGGAAGAGGTTGCGCCCGAAGTCCCGCGCCCTTACGTGCGCGCCGATCGCGAGCAGGAAGTAGAGGACGAGCGCCGCCGAGGTCAGGACCGCGAGCGGCTGCCACCGGATTCCGGCCACGAGCCCGGCCGCCGACGCCGTCTTCACCACCGGGAGCAGCGGCCACCAGCGGCGCGGCAACCCGACGTCGGTGAGGCAGTCGCGGACGAAGTCCACCGGACGCAGGCTGAGCACGGCATCGACGAGCTGGACGAGCGCGAGGGCGAGAAGCGCGAGGTGTGTCCCTTGCATGACGGACCTCCGGGGCGGCGAGCGGGTGCTTCGCCAGGCTGACCGGGCGGCGCGGGGAAACGTGACAGGCGCGTCAGTCGTCGCTCTCGTGCGTCACCTTCGCCCCGTCGAGCGCCACGGACCACTCCGCCCCCTCGGGCCCCGTCTCCACGCTCCAGTACCCGTTCCCCTCGTCCTCCAGATCGACGGAGACCACCGTGCCCTTCGCGGCGGCGGCGCGGGCGGCCCGCGCGGCGCTCGTGGCGTCCCCGGTCAGGAGGTCCTTGGCGGTCCGTACGTCGTCCGCCTCGCCGCGCTCCGCGTGCGCGGCGAGGACCTTGCCGCTCGACGGCGAGACGTCGACGTGCCGGAGCGTCCCGGAGCGGTCGAGGATCTCGACCTCCCACACGAGGCGCCCGTCGTGGTCGTCGTCGATCTCGGCCGAGACGGCGCGGCCCGGGGTGCGGGCGAGCGCGGCGGCGAGGGCGTCGGGCGCCGACAGCTTCCGCGCGGCGGCGGCCTCCGCCTTGTGCTCGTCGGCGTCGTGGGCGCGCTCGCGGGCGTCGTCGTCGCGGTCGTCGCTGTCGCTTCCGTCGTTGTCGTCGTTGTCGTCGCGCGCCGTGTCGGCTGCGCCGGTACGGGCGAGCCCCGCCTGCTGGTGCTCCGCCTGCTGGCCGGTGCTCGCCTCCGTACCCGTACCGGAGGCCGCGGACGTACCGCCGTCACCTCCGAGGGACGCGGCGGCGACTCCGCCACCGGCCGCGAGGACGACGGCGGCGGCGAGGGCGGCGAGTACGGGCTTGCGCGGCGTCTTGCGCTGCATGAGGAACCTCCTGCGGGAGCGGGCTTTCGCTGACCTGGCTCACTGTTGCCCGCGCCGCCTGAAGGCTTCCTGAAGCTTCCTGAAGGCCGCTTCAGGGAGGATTTGGCAGGCTGTGCGTCATGCGCCTGCTGATCGTGGAGGACGAACGCCGCCTCGCCCGCTCCCTCGCCCTGGGTCTCGGTGCCGAGGGCTACGCCGTGGACGTCGCGCACGACGGGACCGAGGGCCTGCACCGGGCGACCGAGGGCGGCTACGACCTGATCGTCCTCGACATCATGCTTCCCGGCATGAACGGCTACCGCGTCTGCGCCGCCCTCCGCGCCGCGGGCGACGACACCCCGATCCTCATGCTCACCGCGAAGGACGGCGAGTACGACGAGGCCGAGGGGCTCGACACCGGCGCCGACGACTACCTCACCAAGCCGTTCTCGTACGTCGTCCTACGCGCCCGCGTCAAGGCGCTGCTGCGCCGCCGCGCCACCGCGGCGCCGCCCGTACGCGAACTCGGCGCCCTCCGGCTCGACACGGGCGCGCGCCGCGTCCGCCTCGCGGGCGAGGAGATCCCGCTCACGGCCAAGGAGTACGCGGTGCTCGAACACCTCGTGCTGCGCGCCGGGCAGGTCGTCTCCAAGGCCGACATCCTCGAACACGTCTGGGACTTCGCCTACTCCGGCGATCCCAACATCGTCGAGGTCTACGTGAGCACGCTGCGCCGCAAGCTCGGCGCCGGCCTCATCCGCACCGTGCGCGGCGCCGGGTACCTCCTGGAGCGCCCGTGAGGCGCTTCTTCGGCTCCGTACGGGGCCGGGCCACCGTCGCCGCGACGCTCGTCGTCGCCGTCGTCCTCGTCGCCGCGGGCACCGCCGTCGTCCTCTCGCTGCGCGCCAACCTCATCGACCGCGCGGGCGCCGACGCCGAGTCCGCGGCGCGCGAGGTCGCCGCGCGCCTCGCGACCGGCACCGCCTGGGACGCGCTCGACCTCCCCGACGATGACGACGAACCCGTCCAGATCGTGGACGGCACGGGCCGGGTACGGGCCGTCAGCGAGGACCTGGAATCCGTCAGCGGTACGGGGACGAGCGACGTCAAGCCGTCCGCCGGGCCCGCGCCCGCGCGCGGCACGCTCGACGACGACGCCCACCTGAGCAGCGGCGAGGCCGTCATCGACGGGGACCGGGGCACGTACCGGTGGGCGGCGATCGAGGTGAAGCCGCAGGTGAGCGGGGACGACGGGGACGGCCGGGACGACGGCGCCGCGGGGGAGGACCGGGACGAGGGCGGGGACTCCTCGGGCGGTGAGGAGGCGGACTCCCCGGGTGGCGACGACGACGCGCGGACGTTCACCGTCTTCGCGGGGGCGCCGCTCGACGCCGCCGACAGCGCCGTGCGCACCGCGCTCACCGCCATGCTCATCGGGCTGCCCGTCCTGCTCGTCGTCGTCGCCGCCGTCACCTGGACCGTGACCGGGCGCGCCCTGCGCCCCGTCGAGGGCATCCGCGCCGAACTCGACGCCATCACGGGCTCGCGCGACCTCGCGCGCCGCGTCCCCGAACCCGCGACGCACGACGAGATCGCCGCCCTGGCACGTACCACCAACGCGACGCTCACCGCGCTCGAAGCCGCCGTCGACAAACAGCGCCGCTTCGTCGCCGACGCCTCGCACGAGCTGCGCAGCCCCATCGCCTCGCTCCGCACACAGCTCGAAGTGGGCGCGGAGCACCCGGAGCTGCTCGACCTCGACGGCGCGGTGGAGGACACCGTACGGCTCCAGCACCTCGCCGCCGACCTGCTGCTCCTCGCCCGGCTCGACGCGGGGGAGCGGCCCCCCGACCGCCCCGTGCGGCTCGCGGACCTCGTCGCGCGCGAGGCGGCGGAGCACGGCCTGCGCGCCCTGATCGAACCGGAACGGGCGGACGGCTACGAGGTACGCGGCTCGGCACCCCAACTGGGGCGCGTCCTCGGCAACCTCCTCGACAACGCCCGCCGCCACGCCCGCTCCGACGTCGCCCTCAGCCTGCGCCAGGAAGGCGCCGAGGCGGTCGTGACGGTGTCCGACGACGGCCCCGGCGTCCCGCCCGCCGAACGCGAGCGCGTCTTCGAGCGCTTCGTCCGCCTCGACGACGCCCGCACGCGCGACGAGGGCGGCGCGGGCCTGGGCCTCGCCATCGCCCGCGACGCGGCCCACCGCCACGGGGGCTCGCTGGTGGTGGACGAACGGCGCGGCGGGGGAGCGGAGTTCGTGCTGCGGGTGCCGCTGGCGGGGTGAGGCGGGGTGGCGGCACGGGGGCGTGCCGCGTGAGGCCGGGCGGGGCGCGGGGCCGGGGTGGCGCGAGGGGTGAGACAAGGCGGTGGTGGATCGGGGCCCTGGAGGATTCGCCATCCCGGTACTAGCGTCGGCCCCCTGTTGCCGGACGAGAGGGGGCGCCGTGACGGGTGCGGAGGGTGTGCTGGCGGGGAAGAACGCCGTGGTCACCGGGGGGTCGCGGGGGATCGGCCGGGCCGTCGTGGAACGACTGTGCCGCGACGGCGCGCGGGTCGTCCTCACGTACCGGCGGGAGCGGGAAGCGGCCGACGAGGTGTGCGCGGCGGTACGGGCCGGGGGCGGGCAGGCGTACGCCGTGCGGCTCGACCTCGCCGACGCGGCGGCCACCGAGCAGGCCATGGCGGCGGCCGAGGCGCGCCTCGGCGGACTCGACATCCTCGTCAACAACGCGGCGCGCACGTCCGCCCGGCTGCCGCTCGCGGAGACCGGCACGGAGCACTTCGACGAGGTGCTGACCGTCAACACCCGCGCGGTCTTCCTCACCACGCGCTACGCGGCCCGCCATCTGCGCGACGGCGGCCGGATCATCACCGTCTCGACGGCGAACACCGTGCGCCCGGGGCCGGGCATCGCCCCGTACGTGATGAGCAAGGGCGCGGTCGAGCAGCTCATGGCCGTCGCCGCCCACGAGCTCGGGGCCCGGGGCATCACGGCGAACACCGTCTCGCCCGGCGCGACCGACACGGACATGCTGCGCGGCGCCAACCCGCCCGAGGCGCTCGCCGCCGTCCCGGCCATGACCCCGCTCGCCCGCCTCGGCACCCCGTCCGACATCGCCGACGTCATCGCTTTCCTCGCGGGCCCGGACGGGCGCTGGATCACGGGGCAGAACGTACGCGCGACGGGCGGACTGGCCTGAGGCGGCCGGGGCGGGAGGTGCGCGGCCGGGGGCGGGGACGGGGGTGCCTGCGGCGGGCGGTGCCTGGCGTGGGCGGTGCCTGAGGTGGGCCGTGGGTCGTGGGTCGTGGCTGGGGTCGGCCGCGCCTGAGCTGGATGGGTGGCGGGGCCGGGGCCGGGGGCGTCGGCTCGGCGGGTGGCGTGCCCGGCTCAGCGGGCTTCGCGCACCTCGCGCAGCCCCTCGGCGATCGGCCGGAGGTAGCTGTGCAGTGTCGTGAGCTGCTCGGGGGTGAGCCGGTCGATGAAGTGGCGGCGCACCGAGGCCACGTGGTGGGGGGCGACCTCGCGCATCGTCGTCAGGCCCGGCTCGGTGAGCACGGCGAAGAGGCCGCGCCGGTCGGACTCGCAGTTCTCCCTGCGGACGAGGCCCGCCTTCTCCAGACGGGTGATCTGGTGCGAGAGGCGGCTCTTGGACTGGAGGGTCGCGGCGGCGAGATCGCTCATCCGCACCCGGTGCTCCTCGGCCTCCGAGAGGTTCACCAGGATCTCGTAGTCGTTCATGGTGAGCCCGAACGGCTGGAGATCGCGTTCGAGCTGGTGGGTGAGGAGCCGGTTGACTTCCAGGTGGGTGCGCCAGGCGCACTGCTCGTCCTGGCTGAGCCACGGCGTGGCCTCGCTCGTCGTCTTCTCCGTGTCCATGAGAACACTCTACCGAAGAAGTTGAAAACCGAACGAAACCCGTGACGTGAGCTGTCCCACGAGCCGCCACACTAACCCCGTACCCCCGCCCGAGGACCTCGTTCGTCTCGCGCGCCGCCCGCGCCCCCCCGCTACCGGGATCTATTCGCGGTGCTCCGGCCTTCAGGCCGGGGGTGCAGCGAATCTGCCGGTGTGACGCGGAGTGTCACCGTAACGGGTCCGGCGTAGCCGGGCGGAGGTATGCCGCCTGCGGCGCGGAGCGCCGCGAGGCTTCCCGGCGGAGCCGGGCGATGCTCACCCGGGCCGGTTCTGCTGCTCGATGTACTGCCTGACCACGGACAGCGGGGCGCCGCCGACGGTGCCGGCGAAGTAGGAGCCGGACCAGAGCTTGTTGGCCCGCCAGTAGTGGCGCACCAGGTCGGGAAACTCCTGGCGCAGGCGGCGAGAGGAGACACCCTTGAGGGAGTTGACCAGTTTGGTGACGGCGACCTTGGGTGGAAAGTTCACCAGCAAGTGGACGTGGTTGTTCCCGCCGTTGAACTCCACCAGCTCGCACTCGAAGTCCGCGCACACGGACCGCATGATCTCCTCCACACGCCGCAGGTGGGCGTCAGTGAACACCCTGTGCCGGAACTTGGTCACGAAGACCAAGTGGACATGCATCGCGAATGTGCAGTGCCGACCAGTTCTGATCTTCTGCATCTCACCCATAACCCAAGTATGTATCGTGGCCGGCATGCAGCTTCGGTACAGCTTCCGCCTGTACCCGAACGCCGTCCAGCAGGCCGCGTTGGCGAGGGCGTTCGGGTGCGCCCGCGTCGTGTTCAACGACACGGTCCGCGCCCGCGAGAACGCCCGGGCGGCCGCGGAGCCGTTCCCGAAGATCGGGGAACTGTCCACACGGCTGATCACCCAGGCCAAGCAGACGAGGGAACGCTCCTGGCTGGGCGAGGTCTCCGCCGTGGTGCTCCAGCAGTCCCTGCGGGACGCCGAGAGCGCGTACCGCAACTTTTTCGCCTCCCTCACCGGCACCCGCAAGGGCCCGAAGCTCGGCCCGCCCCGCTTCAAGTCCCGCAAGGACAGGCGGCAGTCGATCCGGTTCACCGCGAATGCCCGCTGGAAGATCACCGACGCGGGCCGCCTCGACCTGCCGAAGATCGGTGCGGAGAAGGTGAAATGGTCCCGCGCCCTGCCCGTCACACCGTCCTCGGTGACCGTGATCAAGGACGCGGCAGGACGGTTCTTCGCCTCCTTCGTCATCGACACCGATCCCGCCACCGAACGTCTGCCGCGGACCGAGAACACCATCGGCATCGACCTCGGCCTGACCCACTTCGCCGTCCTGTCCGACGGCACGAAGATCGACTCCCCGCGGTTTCTGCGCCGCGCGGAGAAGAAGCTGAAGAAGGCCCACAAAGAGCTGTCCCGCAAACAGAAGGGTTCCAAGAACCGGACCAAGGCCCGCCTCAAGGTCGCCCGCGCCCACGCGAAAGTCGCCGACGCGCGCCGTGAGTTCCACCACCAGCTCTCCACGAAGCTGTTCTCCGAGAACCAAGGGATCGCCGTGGAGAACCTGTCGGTGGCCGGACTGGCACGCACCAGGCTGGCCAAATCCGTGCACGACGCGGGCTGGTCACAGTTCATCAACATGCTCGCCTACAAGGCCGAGCGGTACGGCCGCACGCTGGTCAAAATCAGCCGGTTCGAACCGACCAGCCAGATCTGTTCGACCTGCGGCCACCGCGACGGGCCCAAACCCCTGAGCGTGCGGGAATGGACCTGCGGCGCCTGCGGCACCCGCCACGACCGGGACACCAACGCAGCGATCAACACCAAGACGGCCGCCGGACTGGCGGCATCGGCCTGCGGAGCGCCGGTAAGACCAGGAGCGATCCCGGCACAGCGCGAAGAAACAGGAAGCCACGGATTCCCGACCGGAAACCGTGCCGCGTAGCGGCACGGCAACCCGTCAAGGAAGGCCAGAATTCTCGCCCTTCAGGGCGAGGAGCATGTCAAAAGCCGAACCTCCGCTGAATGTCCCCCAGCTGCCCCGGCATCCTGGGCAGGCCCTGCGACCCGCCCGCCCCGCCCGGCGCGTGGCCGGGCATGCCCGGGCGGCCCGGGGCCCCGCCGCCCGGTACCCCGGGCTCGGCGGGGGCCGTGCCGATGTCCTTCTCCGCCATGAGCTGCTCGCTCGACTGGAGGAGGACGGTGCCGGCCCCGACGAACTCGAACTGGTGCTCCTCGCCGGAGGCGCCGCCCAGCCCGGTGAGGGCGCGGACGCCACCGAGGAAACCGCTCAGGTAGCCGTGGTCGTAGTGGTGGCACGGCGAGGGGCAGTCCGCCCAGCCCACGAGCGCCTGCGGGTCGACGCGCAGTGGTGGCTCCATGAAGACGACCGGGCCATTGGACGCGGCGATGAACTTCCCGGTGCCGATGAGGGTCAGGAAGCCGGGCACGATCGACTGCTTGAGCGCGAGGCTCGGCTCGTAGGCGAGGAGGTTGCCCGAGCGGACCGTGAGGTTGCCGTCCTCCAGGTCGAAGCTGTTGACGTCGAAGGCCCGGTCCGCGAGGAGCATCTTCCCCTCGCCCTCCGCCACGACCCAGTCGCTCGCGTGCAACGGCGAGTGGAAACTCGTCCGCAGCAGCCGGTCGAAGCGCCCGCTGCCGATGCCGTCGAAGGAGATCCGCCCGTAGTAGGCGATCATCTTCCCCTTTTGGAGGAACCACTGCGAGCCCCGCAGCTCCACGCAGAACGTGTACGCGTTGACGTTGTCGTCCGAGGGCAACGTGTGCGGGTCGAGGACGGGGGTGCCGTCGGGAACGAGCGGGTTCACAGCTTCTCCTCCGATGCCTGCACGAAGACCGCGCCCTGCCCCGACAGCTCCAGCTGGAAGGCCTCGCCCGAGCCCCGGCCCACCATGTCGCGCCAGCCGAGGGCCGTGGACAGCTTGTTCCGTACCTCGCCGTAGTGCGCCACGTACGCCTGCGGATCGACGTGCACGGAGCGCCCCGGCGTGATCGGCAGCTCGATGACCCCGCCGTGCGCCATGACCGCGACGGCGCCGTGCCCCTTGAGCGTCGTCGTGAAGAGGCCCTGACCCGTCACCTGGCCGCGCACCATCCCCATCACACCGCCCTGCGCGCCGAGGAAGAGCGTGCCCTGCTGGAGCGAGCCGTCGAAGGCGAGCAGCCGGTCCGCCTCGACGCACAGGGTGTCGCCCGAGAGGTTGACGACCTGCACGTGGTGCCCGCCGTGCCCGAAGAGCACCGTCCCGTGGCCCTCGACCGTCATGAGCGGCGTCGCCTCGCCCGCGACCCGCCGCCCGATCATCGACATGACCCCGCCCTGGCCGCCGCCCACGTTCGGCGTGAAGCTCACCTCGCCCCGGTACGCGAGCATCGCGCCCCGCTGGCTGAAGAGCCGCTGCCCCGGCAGCACCTGCGCCTCGACCATCTTCGAGTTGATCTCGCTGAACGGCATCAGAGGTCACCCCCGAACGTCTTCCGCTCGCTCGGCTGCACCCACACGACACCCTCGCCCTCGAAGCGGATCTGGAACGCCTCGCCGCCCCCTTCGCCCATCACCGTCCGGAAGTTGACGCCGGACTGGAAGTGCTGGCGCAACTGCCCCTGGTGCGCCACGTACGCCCCGGGGTCGACCTGGAGCGGGTACGCGGAGCTGACCCGCAGCGCCATCGCGGGCCCGTCCGAGAGCAGCGCCGCCTGCCCGCTCCCCTCGACCGTCGTCGTGAAGAGCCCCTGCCCCTGGCTCGCGCCGCGCAGCCCCGTGAACGTCGTCCCCGTGCGCAGCCCGGCGTCCGTGCACAGCAGATTGCTCGCCTCCACGTACAGCGTCTCGCCGCGCAGGCTCACCACGCTGATCTCCGTCGCCTTGTCCGCGAACCAGCACGTCCCCTCGCCGCGCACCTCCATCACCTCCATCTGCTCCCCCGTGAGCCGCCGCGTGACCATGCCGCGCAGCCCGTCGCCGCCGCCGGAGAGCTTCTTGAAGTTCATCCGGCCGTCGTACGCGACCATCGAGCCGTTCTTCGCGCGCACGGCGTCGCCGCTGAGCTGGACGGCGAGCACTTTGCTGCCTTGGAGTCGGAGGTGAGCCACGCCTTCGAAGGTACTGGGCGCGGGGCGCTCCCGGGAGCCGTTTCGACCCTGAATCACCCCGGAGATCCGACCCCGAGAGACCTCAGGGGCGCGCGGGGCGCGGGGGAGGCGTGCGGGGCTGCCGGGGGTGGTGCGTGAGCGGAGCCACCCCACCCCCATCCCTCCCCGCCCCGGCGGGCTGCGAGAATGGAGCGGCTTGTGCGCGCGTTCACAAGATCGTGTGAGAGCGTGCACGGACTCCCCACCGTCCGCTCCCTCCTGCCTTCCGACCGAAAGTTCCGCGCCGTGGACATCAAGACAGCCTCCGCCCTCCGCCGCCTCCGCCTGGTCTCGGCCCCCGAGGCGGTCTCCTTCCTCCTCCTGCTCGTGTGCTCGATCCTCAAGCGCACCACCGACTTCAACGCCGTGCCCGTCATGGGCATGGTCCACGGCGTCCTCTTCGTCCTCTACGTGATCTTCTGGATCGACGCCTGGAATCGCGCCAAGTGGTCCGCCGGGCGCGGCATCCTCTACTTCGTCCTCTCCGTCCTGCCCACCGGCGGCTTCTTCGCCGAGCGCAAGCTCAAGCGCGAGGCCGAGGACGCGGTCATCGCCGGCCGCGCCCGTCGCGAAGGGATCGTGAACGCGTGATCGTCGCCTTCTCCGTCTCCCCGCTCGGCGTCGGCGAGGAGGTCGGCGAGTACGTGGCCGAAGCGGTCCGCGTCGTCCGCGAATCCGGCCTCCCGCACCGCACCGACGCGATGTTCACGAGCATCGAGGGCGAGTGGGACGAGGTCATGGACGTCGTCAAGCGCGCCACCGCCGCCGTCGAGGCCCGCAGCTCCCGCGTCTCCCTCGTCCTGAAGGCCGACATCCGCCCCGGCGTCACGGACGGCCTCACCCGCAAGGTCGAGACGATCGACCGCATCCTGGGCGAGAACCCCGCCTGAACAGAGCGCCTCACCGCTCACCGGCCCCCTCGTGCGTTGCGTACGAGGGGGCCTGCGTTGTCCGGGGGTGCGGGGAGATGACGTACGAGGCGGGCCCGCCCGGTCAGCCGCACGCCCGCCCGCACGCCCGCCCCTCACCCCTCCCCTTCCGCCAACGCCGTCCCCAACCCCGTCCTTCGGTACACCACTTCCCGTCCGTAGCGCCGCGCGTGCAGGAGGCCCGCCGCGTGCAGGGCCGTCAGGTGGGCGGAGACTGTGGACGGGGCGAGGGCGAGGCGGTCGGCGAGGGCGCTCGTCGTGGCCGGGACCGCCAGTGCCGCGAGCACCTTCGCGCGGCCCGCGCCGAGGATGCCGACGAGCGCGTCCGGCGCCCGCTCCGGGACCCCGGTCCACAGCGAGGCGAGGCCCCGGGCCGGGTAGACCAGCGTCGGCTGGAAGGGTTCCTCGACTCCCGTCACGATGTCCGGCCACGTGTGGACGCTCGGCATGAGGACCAGCCCCTCGCCGCGCAGCCACCGCTCGTGGTCGACGCGCTTGTCCACCGTGAGCGTCCTGCCCTCCCACCGCACCCGCGTGTCCAGTTCCGGCAGCAGCCCGCCGAGCCCCACCTCCGCGAGCCGCCGCGCGTGGTGGGCCACGTCCGCTTCGAGCAGCGCCCGCAAGCGGGGCCACTCCGGTTCCACGAGCGCGTGCCAGGCCGCTTCGAGCAAGTCCGCCGACTCCACCACGGCCCGTTCCGGCTCCGCGAGCAGTCGCCGTCCCCACGCCGATTCCCTACCGCGTACCGAACGCAGCGCCTGCGCGAGGTCCCTGCGCGCGGCGGCGGGATCGGTCGCGCGTACGCGGGCCAGTTCCTCGCCGATCTCCGCCGTCGCGCCCTCCGGCGGCGGCGCCCAGAAGTCGGGGGAGTGGCCCCGGTGCGGCATGAGCCGCCACAGCGGCCGCAGGTCGAGCCCGGCCGCCGCCGCGCGCATCCGGTCGAGCCGCCCCTGGTGGTACGGGAAGCGGTCGGGCCGCGTCAGCGTACGGACCGCCTCCTGCGTCTCCCACAACGGCGAGAACGCGAACCGGCACCGCAACAGGTCCCGGTCCCCCAGATGCAGACGCTGCGCCACGCTCGCCCTCACCCTCCCACGGCCTCCGATTCGGCTGGAGCCGAAACGATACGTCCGGCGCGCCCGCCCCCCGATGCTCGCCCCATGCCCGAGCCCACCGCTCCCACTCCGCCCGCCCCGACTCCGCCCGCCCCCACGGCCGACGCCCGTCCCCGCTACGGCACCCTCTTCCGCCTCCCCGAGTTCCGCGCCGTCTTCCTCGCCCACCTCTGCTCCCTCCTCGGCACCGTCGTCAGCGAGATCGCGCTCACCGTCCTCGTCTTCTCGCTCACCGGCTCCCCCTTCCTCTCCGCCCTCGCCTTCGCGCTCGGCCTGCTGCCCTACCTGATCGGCGGGACCCTGCTCGCCGGGCTCGCCGACCGGTATCCCGCCCGGCGCGTCCTCGTCTGCTGCGATGTCGTCAGCGCGGGCTGCGTGGCGCTCATGGCGCTGCCCGTCACACCCGTCGCCGGGCTGCTCGCGCTGCGCGTCGTGCTCGCGCTCGTCGCGCCCGTCTTCGCGGGCACGCGGATGGCGACGCTCGGCGACATCCTCGGGGACGGGGACGCCTTCGTGCTCGGGCGCTCGCTGCTGCGGATCGTCTCGCAGACCGCGCTGCTCGGCGGGTACGGCGTCGGCGGGCTGCTTCTCGCGCTCGTGCCGCCGCGCGGGGCGCTCCTCGTCACGCTCGCGACCTTCCTCGGCTCCGCCACGCTGCTGCGCCTCGGTACGCGGCACAGGCCCGCCCGCGCCCGTACCGCCGCCACCGGGCTCGTCCGCGACTCGCTCTCCGGCGTGCGCGCCGTCCTCGCCCTGCGCGCGCCCCGCCTCGCGCTCTGCCTCCTCTGGGTGCCCCCGGCCTTCGCCGTCGTCCCCGAGGGGCTCGCCGCGCCCTACGCCGCCTCGCTCGGCGTCGGCGGGGCGGGGCTCGGGCTGCTGCTCGCCGCGATCTCCGCCGGGATGATCACCGGCGAGCTGCTCGCCGGCATCCTCCTCACCCCCGCCGCCCGCGCCCGCCTCGCCCTCCCCCTCGCCGCGCTCGGCACTCTCCCGCTGGTGCTGTGCCTGCTGCGCCCCGGCTACGTACCGCTGCTCGCCCTCCTCTTCGTGACCGGTGCCTCGGCCGCGTACACGCTCGGCCTCGACCGCTGGTTCGTCGACTCCGTCCCGGTGGCGCTGCGGGGGCGGGCGATGACCGTGCAGACCGCCGGGCTCATGACCGCGCAGGGGCTCGGCACCGCGCTCGCCGGGGCCGTCGCCGAGCGGCTCGACCCGCACCTCGTCGTCGCGGGGGCCGGCCTCCTCGGCACCGCCTGCTGCCTCCCGCTCGCCCTGTCCGCACGCCGCGCGCGCCGGGTGCCGGGCGGGGGAGGGCCGAAGGATGAGACGGGGCTGACCACGATATGACCGGCCGGTAGGGTCGGGGGCGTGCCGAAGCCGCTCAGCCTCTCCTTCGACCCGATCGCCCGCGCGGATGACTCCTGGCGGCAGCGGTGGGGACACGTCCCCTCGATGACCGCGATCACCTCGATCATGCGGGCCCAGCAGATCCTCCTCGCCGAGGTCGACGCCGTCGTCAAGCCGTACGGACTGACCTTCGCGCGCTACGAGGCGCTGGTGCTGCTCACCTTCTCCAAAGCGGGCGAGCTGCCGATGTCGAAGATCGGCGAGCGGCTCATGGTCCACCCCACCTCGGTGACCAACACCGTCGACCGCCTCGTGCGCTCCGGTCTCGTCGCCAAGCGCCCCAACCCGCAGGACGGGCGCGGCACTCTCGCCTCCATCACACCCAAGGGCCGCGAGGTCGTCGAGGCGGCGACGAAGGACCTGATGGACATGGACTTCGGCCTCGGCGCCTACGACGCCGAGGAGTGCGCGGAGATCTTCGCGCTGCTGCGCCCGCTGCGCGTCGCGGCCGGAGACTTCGAGGAGTGACGGGACGGCCCGGCCCCCGGCGCGGGGCTGACCAGCGGCTTCGTCGGCGGGCCCGCCCCGCGTACCGTTCGCCCGATCCGCCCGGTTAGGCTCCCCCCATGAAGAAGAGCGTGCTGACCCGCTACCGCGTGATGGCCTACGTCACCGGTGTGCTGCTGGTCCTGCTGACCCTCGGTGTCATCGCCAAGTACGTGCTCGACATCGACGGCGCCACCGGCCCGACCCGGGTCATCGCCATCGCCCACGGCTGGCTCTACGTCGTCTACCTCGTCGTCGCCTTCGACCTCGGCTCCAAGGCGAAGTGGAAGGTCGGCAAGCAGCTCTGGGTGCTGATCGCGGGCACGATCCCCACGGCCGCGTTCTTCGTCGAGCGCAGGATCACCCCCGAGCTGGAGGCGAAGGTCGCCGCGCGGGACGCGAAGGCCGTCCCCGCCGCCCGCGCCGCCGCCGGAGCCGAGGCCAAGAAGGGCTGAGGCGGGTCCGTACGCGTACGAGGCCGGGTCCCGCTGCCCACGGGGCCCGGCCTCGTACGCGTGCCCTCAGCGCCTCACCACGGCAGCGGGCCCTCCCGGTCCACCGCACGGCCCGTCCCGGCGGAGGCGTCCTCCGTCGCCAGCGCGACGATCGCGTCCGTGCCCTCCGTGACCGTCTGCGTGCCCGTGTGGTGGTTGAGGTCGGTCGCCGTGTAGCCGGGGTCCGCCGCGTTGAAGCGGACGCCCTCGACGCCACGCGCGTACTGCGTCGTCAGCATCGTCACGGCCGCCTTGGACGAGGTGTAGAGCGGCGAGACGACCGAGTGCTCGACGCGCTCCGGGTCGTGCGTGAGCGTCTGTGAGCCGAGCCCGCTGGTCACGTTGACGACGCGCGGGTCCGCCGACGCGCGCAGCAGCGGCAGGAACGCGTGCGTCGTCCGCACGACGCCGAGGACGTTCACCTCGTACACCGCGCGGGCGTCCTCGCCCGTGACGTCCGCCGCTTCCTTGAACGGGCCCGTGACTCCCGCGTTGTTGACGAGGACGTCGAGGCGGCCCTCGTGCGCCGCCACGTCCTTCGCCGCCGCCGCGACGGACGCGGAGTCCGCGACGTCGAGCGCCACCCAGCGGCCCCCGACCTCCTCGGCGACGGCCCGCCCCCGCTCCGGGTGGGCCGGCTCCCGACAGTGCGCGCTCCGCACGGCCTTATCCAGGCACCTTCGACCCCAGGAACGCCCCTACCACCCGGCCGGTCCGGGGCCGCCCGCCGCCGCACGGGACGCTCAGCCCTCCAGGCCCTCGACGAGCAGGGCCGCGAGGCGCCGCGACCACTCCTCGTCCACCGGCTCCGCGCTCACCAGCGCCCGGTGCACGACCGTGCCCGCGATGACGTCGAAGATGAGGTCCGCGTTGCGGGCCGCCGAGACGGGGTCGGGGTCGCGGGGGATCTCGCCGCGCTCCTGGGCGCGGCGGCGGCCCAGCAGGACGAGACGTTTCTGCCGGTCGACGATGGCGGAGCGGATACGGTCGCGCAGCGCCTCGTCGCGGGTCGACTCGGCGATGACGGCCATGAGGGAGGTACGGGTCTCGGGGCGCTCCAGGAGCCGCGCGAAGCGCAGCACGACGGCCGAGACGTCGCCCGCGAGGCTCCCGCAGTCCGGGAGTTCGAGTTCGTCGAAGAGCACGGCGACCGCGTCCACGACGAGTTCGTTCTTGCCCGCCCAGCGCCGGTAGAGCGTGGTCTTCGCGACCCCCGCGCGCGCGGCGACGTCCCCGAGCGCCAGCCCCGACCAGCCCGACTCGACGAGCACCTCGCGCGTCGCGGCGAGGATCGCGGCATCGGCCGCCGCGCTGCGGGGCCGCCCCGAGCGGTGCCGGTCGGGTGGCGGGGCCGGGGAGGAGGTCGCTGCGGGTGTCGCGCCGGACGGAGGGAGGTCGGAGGCGGGCATGGCGTGACCATACCGGCCAGTAGCACTGCGGGGTGTGAACGAGATCACCACGCGCCCGGCGGACTCAGGAGTTACGCTACGACGCGTAGCGAAAAGCTCCCCGCCCCGCGCGGGAACGCTTCGAGCGACAACCGCACCCGGGGTGGGGACCCCGGGTAACTCGTGCCGCACCCGCCGCCCCGCGTGGTGCGCACACCCCGTACGGGTGACTTCGTACGGGCTGGAGAACGGTCCGCCCCCGGGCGAGTGCGCGGAGAGCCGGTGCATCCTGCACCTGGCTTTTCCGCCGTGGCGGCGGAAGGGGGAGGATGGGCGCATGCAGCCACGGAACATGTCCATGAGCGGGGTCGTCGACCTCGCCGCGGTGAAGGCGGCCCAGGAGGCCAAGGCCAAGGCCGAGCAGGCCCGCGCCGAGCGTGCCCGCGCGGGCGACACGGGAGCGGTCCCGCCCTCGGGGCTCGTCATCGACGTCGACGAGGCGGGCTTCGAGCGCGAGGTGCTCCAGCTCTCCACCGAAGTCCCCGTCGTCATCGACTTCCAGGTCCCGCGTGCCGAGCCCTCGGCAGCGCTGAGCGCCGTCCTCGAACGCCTCGCCGTCGAGTACAACGGCCGGTTCGTCCTCGCGCGTGTCGACGCCGAGGCGAACCAGATGCTCCTCCAGCAGTTCGGTGTCCAGGGCATCCCCGCCGTCTTCGCCGTCGTCGCGGGCCAGGCGCTCCCGCTCTTCCAGGGCGCCGCGCCCGAGGAGCAGATCCGCCAGATCCTCGACCAGCTCATCCAGGTCGGCGAGGAGCGCTTCGGCCTCACCGGTATCCAGGTCGACGCCTCCGCCGCCGAGCGGGCCCCGGCCGAGGAGGAGCCCGCGGGCCCCTACGACCACCTCCTCCAGGCCGCCGTGGACGCCCTCGACACCGGCGACTTCGCGGGCGCCGTCCAGGCCTACCGCAACGTCCTGAGCGAGGACCCGGCCAATACGGAGGCCAAGCTCGGGCTCGCGCAGGCCGAGCTTCTGCGCCGGGTCTCCGAACTCGACCCGGCGAAGGTCCGCGGCGAGGCCGCGGAGCGCCCCAAGGACGTGTCCGCGCAGCTCGCGGCGGCCGATCTCGACCTCGCGGGCGGCCACGTCGAGGACGCCTTCGGGCGCCTCGTCGACACCGTCCGCCAGGTCTTCGGGGAGGAGCGGGACACCGTCCGCCTCCGGCTCCTCGACCTCTTCGAGGTGGTCGGCCCCGACGACCCGCGCGTCGTGGCGGCCCGTCAGGCTCTCGCGCGCGTGCTCTTCTAGGCGGGTAACCGGGCATATGCCCCTTGCTCCGTGCCCCGGTGGATTTGGCGACACGGCGACCTGAGCACCCCCTCTTTGCCAAAACTTGGCAAAGAGGGGGTGCTGTTACTTGCAGTAAGAGGAGCCCGACCTTCCGTCGCTCGTCGTGCGGTGATGTCCCGTTATGCGCCCTTGTGCGAAGCGACTTTCCGTGCGGCGGGGGAGCGCGGCCGATGCCTCGCGGTCATGTCGGCGTTACTAGTCAGTAACGAACCCCTTGTGCCCGACCGCCGAATGCACCACGATCGGGCACGCTCGGTCCACTGCCTCCGGTCCGACAGCCAATCGGCGCCCGGGGGTTCATGGGTCCCCACCGGGTGGGCCGGAGTCCTCGCGGGCGCCGGCCGGGACAGGGGGGTCTCCGCCGGTCGGCGGGGCCTGTCCACGGGTTGCGTGAAGGCGCGGCCAAGTGGTTGTCGCTCGGGGGTGATCGCCGGAGATCGCCGCGCTTCACGCGCGGCCATTCCCCGGCGCTTCTTCCCGAGGACGTAGCGCTTCTCCCATCCCTGCCCACCGCCGCCGCCGAAGCGGCGGCCGGTACGGGCCCGGGATGTACGTCCGAGAAGGAGGAAATCATGGAATCTGTCGCTCGTGGCGGGACCAGATGGCGTCGTTTCGCCGTCGTCATGGTCCCGGGTGTCGCTGCCACGGCGGCGATCGGGGTCGCGGTGGCGCAGGGCGCGCTCGCGGCCTCGTTCAGTGTGTCGGGCCAGCAGTTCAAGGTCTCGGCGGACAAGCTCGAGGGTGATGGCTTCGCCCAGTACGGCGGTATGGACCGCGGCCCGGACGAGAAGACCGGGCACGCCGTTGCCGTCTCCTCGTTCAAGAGCGCCGACCTGTACAACATGTGCCAGTCGGTCGTGACGCCGAACGTGCCGCTCGTCGGCACGATCACGCTCCAGCTCAAGGCCGGTGGCGGCGGTACTCCCGCGCACGCCGACAACCTGTACGTGGACCTGGACGAGTTGTCCGGTGACGCGACGTTCTCGAACATCGACATCGGCGTGGCCGCCGGTGCGCAGAGCCGTGGCCCGAAGAACGCCGAGGGGACCAACCCCGGCGCCTTCGCGCAGCAGGCCGAGCACGCCTCGATCAAGAACGTCAAGCAGACCGCCTGGGCCACCACGGCCGGGAGCTTCAGGCTGAGCGGGCTCAACATGAAGCTGCACAAGGGTGTCAAGGAGTGCTACTGAGCACTCCCGGCGGACGAGTCGAGGGAGCGCCCCAGGGCGGCCCTCCCGCCACACGCTGACCGCGTGACCGTGGGCGGTGTGGTCCGGCCGGGCCGCCCACGGTGCGCCACCCCTCTGTCGCGGACGACCTCCGCGCGGGGTACGGGGCGGTTCTCCCGCGTCCCCCGCCCACTCGCGGGCGCCCGTCACCCCTCCATCCACGTACAGCCGGTTCCAGGGAGCTGTTTTCCATGAGCGCCGAGTCCCCAGGGCTGAGCCACCGAGTGCACGACTGGCGAATCCGCTTTCACCACTGGCGGGGCACCCGGCCCTTCTGGGCCGGTCTGCTCACGCTGCTCAGCGGCATCCCGATCATCTACGTTCCGTACAACAACCCCAAGCTGGGGAGCCTTCAGTTCATCGTGGGGACGACGGCCGGTGCCAGTTCCCTCATCATCGGGGTGCTGCTCATCACGCTCGGCCTGACGATGTGGTACCAGGTGCAGGTACGGGTCTTCGCCGGCGTCGCCACGATCCTGCTCGGCCTGGTCTCGCTGCCCCTGTCCAATGTCGGCGGTCTCGTTGTCGGCTTCCTCCTCGCCCTCTTCGGCGGCGGTCTGGCCCTCTCCTGGGTCGCGGACAAGAAGGGCCCGTCGAGGAAGACCAAGGCCGGTGACCCGGCGGGCGACCCGAGTGGCGACCCCGCCCCCGAGGGCCAGGGCGGCCCCGACGCGGGCCCCGGCTCCGTACTGCCGCGGCAGCCCGGACCCGCCGGGGACGACGCCCCGGCCGGGGACGGCGGGCGGCCCTTCGCGCACCTCGCCGACGGTGGTGGGCACCGTGCCGAATGACGAGCTGCACCCGGGGGAGGAGCGCAGATCGGGTCCCCGGCACGCGGCGCCGCGCAAGTCGGTCCTGACCAAGTTCCGGATACCCGCGGGCAAGGCGATGGCGCTGGCGGCCATGCCGACGGCCGTCTTCGTCGGCATGGGGCTCACCCCGCGCCTCGCGCTCGCCGACGACAAGACCGACCTGCCCTTCGCGCCGGGCCCCTGCGTGACCCGCTCCGACGAGCCGGGCCAGGAGCCCTCCGGGTCCGCCTCCGCCTCCACGAAGCCCTCGCCCTCGCCCTCGACGAGCACGAGCCCGGGCGCCTCGCCCTCGCCCTCCGCGACGCCGAACGCCTCCGCCTCGGACGAGGCGAAGGACGGTGCCAAGGACGGCGCGAAGGACGGTGCCAAGGACGGAACCGAGGCCAAGGCCGAGGACGGCTCGGGCACCACCGCCACCGCGCAGGACAAGGCGGACGCGAGCCCCGAGGCGAAGAGCGCGAAGAAGGCGGAGGACGAGCCCTCGTCGAGCCCCTCGCCCAGCGCCTCCGAGACGAAGAACCCGCTCGACCCGCTGGGCCTCGGCGGCGCCCTCAAGGACCTCTTCACGCCGAAGGAACAGAAGGACGAGGACGCGGACGCCTCCGGCGAGGAGAAGCCCGTGGCGGATGACAAGGCGGCGGACGACAAGGCGGCGGACCCCGAGGACGCGGACGCGAAGGACGCGGACTCAAAGGCGGATGACAAGTCCGCCGACTCCAAGGCGGCGGACGGCAAGGCCACGACGGACGGGGCCGAGGGCGACGCGACCAAGCCCCGTACCCTCAAGGACGACCTCAGCGACGCCGCGCGCGCCGCCGGTGCCTCCGAGGAGGACATAGCCGAGGGCGCCCGCAAGGCGGGGGAGCAGAACGCCAAGGGCGCGCAGGGCGGGAAGGCCGAGGAGGGGGACGCGGCCAAGGGCGACGGGCCCGAGCCCTACCCCTGCCCCACGCACGACGCGAAGGCGCTCGCCGACGCCGACGTGGACGAGAGCTTCCCGCGCGTCGCCGAGGACCCCTGGACGCTGCACACCACCAAGCTGAGCCTGCACGGGCTCGGTTACGACGGGATCGTCAAGGTGCGCACGCCGAGCGGCAAGGTCAAGAACGTCCTCAAGTTCACCGCGACCGGCATCGACATCAAGGACCTGCACCAGACGGCCGTGGGCCCCGGCGCGTACACGACGCACGTCAAGGGCGCCCCGGGCTCCACGTCGACGATCCGCGACGGCAAGGTCACGATGTACACGGAGGAGCTGAAGGGGAAGCTGCTCGGCCTCCTCCCGGTCGACTTCACGCCCGACAGCCCGCCGCCGCTGACCCTGCCCGAGCTGTTCTTCACGGACGCCACGGTCGTCCAGGCCGGCCAGTTCGGCGGCACGCTCACCATTCCGGGCCTGCACAACTACCTGGACCAGAGCGGCAGCTGAGCCCGCCCGGCCGCCCACGCGAGAGGGGCGCCCCCCGGAAAACCGTGGGGCGCCCCTCTCGCGTGCCGTTCCGTCCCGCGCGGAGCCCTGCTCAGCCCTGCTGGTTGTCGCCCAGGTGGTGGACCCGGACGAGGTTGGTCGAGCCGGGGACGCCGGGGGGCGAGCCCGCCGTGATGACCACGGTGTCGCCGTTCTTGAGCGAGCCCAGCTTCACCGTCTCGGCGTCCACGAGGTCGACCATCGCGTCCGTCGTGTCCACGTGCGGCACGAGGTACGGGGTCACGCCCCAGCTCAGCGCGAGCTGGTTGCGGGTCGACTCGTCCGTCGTGAAGGCGAGGACCGGCTGCGCGGTGCGGTAACGGGCCAGGCGGCGCGCGGTGTCACCGGACTGCGTGAAGGCGACCAGCGCGTCCGCGTCGAGGAAGTCCGCGATCTCGGCGGCGGCACGGGCGACCGAACCGCTCTGCGTGCGCGGCTTCTTGCCCTCGTCGAGCGGCTTGAGGCCCTGCGAGAGCAGCGCGTCCTCGGCCGCCGTGACGATCTTCGACATCGTCTTGACGGTCTCGATCGGGTACGCGCCCACGCTCGACTCGGCCGAGAGCATGACCGCGTCCGCTCCGTCCAGGATCGCGTTCGCGACGTCGCTCGCCTC
The DNA here is from genome assembly GCF_044749745.1 of Streptomyces sp. NPDC088923. Taxonomy (NCBI): domain Bacteria; kingdom Bacillati; phylum Actinomycetota; class Actinomycetes; order Kitasatosporales; family Streptomycetaceae; genus Streptomyces; species Streptomyces sp. NPDC088923. The sequence continues at coordinate 638,932 of NZ_JBIVIO010000002.1, forward strand.
GGCGCGCGTCGGGCGCGAGTTGGTGATCATGGACTCCATCATCTGGGTCGCCACGACCACCGGCTTCGCGTTGCGCCGGCACATCTCCACGAGGCGCTTCTGCACCAGCGGGACCTTCTCCAGCGGGTACTCCACGGCGAGGTCGCCGCGCGCCACCATGACGGCGTCGAAGGCGAGGACGACCTCCTCCATGTTCGCGACGGCCTGCGGCTTCTCGACCTTCGCGATGACGGGGAGGCGCTTGCCCTCCTCGTCCATGATCTTGTGGACGTCCTTGACGTCCGAGGCGTCGCGCACGAAGGAGAGCGCGATCATGTCGGCCCCGGTGCGCAGCGCGAAACGGAGGTCCTCGACGTCCTTCTCGGAGAGCGCGGGGACGTTCACGGCCGCGCCGGGCAGGTTGATGCCCTTGTGGTCGGAGACCACGCCGCCCTCGATGACGATGGTGTGGACCTTGGGGCCCTCGACCGAGGTGACCTTCAGCTCGACGTTGCCGTCGTTGATGAGGATCGGGTCGCCCTTGGCGACGTCGCCCGGGAGGCCCTTGTACGTCGTGCCGCAGATCGTGCGGTCGCCCTGCACGTCCTCGACGGTGATGGTGAACTCGTCGCCGCGCACGAGCTCCACGGGACCGTCGGCGAAGGTCTCCAGGCGGATCTTCGGGCCCTGGAGGTCGAAGAGGACCCCGACGGTCCTGCCGGTGTCGGCGGCGGCCTTGCGGACGCGCTGGTAACGCCCGAGGTGTTCTTCGTGCGAGCCGTGGCTCATGTTGAGCCGGGCCACGTTCATGCCGGCTTCGATAAGGGCCTTCAGCTGATCGTACGAGTCGACCGCTGGACCGAGAGTGCAGACGATTTTGGAACGGCGCATGAGGCAAATCCTATCGGTTTGTTTCGGGGCGGGATTAACGGACTACCGGAAGAACACATGGGCGCGGGGCCGCTCAGACGAAAGGGTTTCCCGCGGTGCGGGAACCGCCGGAGAACGCGACACATGGGCACCGCCGCGCTCAGGTGGGCCGCCCGGAATACCGTGAAAACGGACCGGAAACGCGTACGGAAATCGCGGTGCGGCAGCCCCGCGTGAATTCAGCCCCGCGCACCTCCTTCCGTGACGATTCGGTACGTCTGCCGCGAGATCTCCAGTTCCTCGTCGGTCGGTACGACGGCGACGGCGACGGGCGTTCCCTGCGGCGAGATGACCCGGGCCCGCTTCCCGCGCACCGCGTTGCGCTCCGGGTCCACGGCGAGCCCGAGACCGGTCAGCCCCTCCACGGCCGCGGCGCGCACGGGCGCCGAGTTCTCGCCCACGCCCGCCGTGAAGGCGAGCGCGTCGACGCGGCCGAGGACGGCCGTGTAGGCGCCGATGTACTTGCGCAGCCGGTGGACGTACACGTCGAAGGCGAGCCGCGCGGTGCGGTCGCCCTCGTCCGCCCTGCGGGTGATCTCGCGCATGTCGTTGTCACCGCACAGGCCGTACAGGCCGCTCTTCTTGTTCAGCAGCACATCCACATCCTCGGCCGACATGTTCGCGTTCCGCATCAGGTGGAAGACCACCGCGGGGTCGATGTCCCCCGACCGGGTGCCCATCACGAGCCCCTCCAAGGGGGTCAGCCCCATCGAGGTGTCCACACTGCGGCCCCCGCGCACCGCGGCGGCCGAGGCCCCGTTGCCCAGGTGCAGGACGATCGTGTTCGTCTCCTCGTAGGGCCGCCCGAGCAGCTCCGCGGTCGCGCGCGAGACGTACTGGTGCGAGGTGCCGTGCGCTCCGTAGCGGCGGATGCGGTGCGCCTCGGCGACGGCGGTGTCGAGCGCGTACCGCGAGGCCTCCTCGGGCATGTGCGCGTGGAAGGCGGTGTCGAAGACGGCGACCTGCGGCAGCGAGGGATTCAGGCGCCGCGCGGTACGGATGCCGGCGAGACCCGCCGGGTTGTGCAGCGGGGCGACAGGGATGAGCCGCTCGATCTCGCGCTCCACGTGCCAGTCCACGAGCGTCGGCCCGTCGAAGAGCCGCCCGCCGTGCACGATGCGGTGCCCCACCGCGAGCAGCTCGGGCGAGTCGAGCCCGAGCCCGTCGCGGGACAGCTCGGCGGCGACCGCGTCGAGGGCCTCGTCGTGATCGGAGACGCGGCCCTCACGGGACCGCGTCTGCGGCTCCGAGCCGGTCAGAAGGGTGTGCTCGACGCGTGAGGTGCGCTCCCCGATCCGCTCCACGAGACCGGTCGCGAGCCGCGACTCGTCCCGCATGTCGAGGAGCTGGTACTTGACCGAGGAGGAACCGGAGTTGAGGACGAGCACGCGAGTGGGTGAGGCGGACACGGGGGGCCTTCCGGGAGAGGGGCGGGGGCGGGGGACAGCGGCACGCTACGGCGCTCAGTCCGCGTTCTCCGTCTGCCCCGCCTGGATCGCCGTGATGGCGACCGTGTTCACGATGTCCTCGACGAGCGCGCCGCGCGAGAGGTCGTTGACGGGCTTGCGCAGGCCCTGGAGGACCGGCCCGACGGCGACCGCTCCCGCCGAGCGCTGCACGGCCTTGTACGTGTTGTTGCCCGTGTTCAGGTCCGGGAAGATCAGCACCGTCGCGCGCCCCGCCACCGGCGAGTCGGGCAGCTTCGTCGCGGCGACGGACGGATCGACGGCCGCGTCGTACTGGATCGGGCCCTCGATGAGCAGATCGGGGCGCTCGGCCCGTACCAGCTCCGTCGCCCGCCGCACCTTGTCGACGTCCGCGCCCGAGCCGGAGGTGCCCGTCGAGTACGAGAGCATCGCGATACGCGGCTCGACGCCGAAGGCCGCGGCCGTGGCCGCCGACTGGATCGCGATGTCCGCGAGCTGCTCGGCGTCCGGGTCGGGGTTGACGGCGCAGTCCGCGTAGACGAGGACCTTGTCGGCCAGGCACATGAAGAAGGCCGAGGAGACGAGCCTCGCGTCCGGGCGGGTCTTGATGACCTCGAAGGCCGGGCGGATCGTCGCCGCCGTCGAGTGCACCGCCCCCGAGACCATGCCGTCGGCGAGCCCGGCCCGCACCATGAGCGTCCCGAAGTAGTTGACGTCGGCGACGACGTCGTGCGCCAGCTCCTCCGTCACGCCCTTGTGCGCGCGCAGCCCGGCGTACTCGCGCGCGAAGCGGCCGCGCAGCTCGGAGTCGTGCGGGTCGAGCAGCTCGGCGCCCTCGACGTCCACGCCGAGGTCGGCGGCCTTCTTGCGGATCACCGCGGGGTCCCCGAGCAGCGTCAGCGCGCACACCGAGCGGCGCAGCAGGATGTCGGCCGCGCGCAGCACGCGCTCCTCGGTGCCCTCCGGGAGCACCACGCGGCTGTTTCGCGCGCGGGCCTGCTCGATGAGCTTGTGCGCGAACATCATCGGCGTGACCCGGCCGCTGCCCGCGACGCGGATGCGGTCCAGGAGCGCCGGACCGTTGACCCAGCGCTCGAAGAGACCGAGCGCGGTCTCCGTCTTGCGCGGGGTCGCGGCGCCGAGGCGCCCTTCGAGGGTGTACAGCTCGGTCGCGGTCGGGAAGCTGTTGCCGGGCACCGAGACGATGGGGGTGCCCGGGGCGAGCTGCCCGGCGAGATGCAGTATCCCCTGGTCAGGGCGCTCACCGAGGGTCAGAAGGACGCCCGCGATGGCCGGGGAGGAGGCCGAGTGCGCGGCGAGCGCGCCCACGACGAGGTCCGAGCGGTCGCCCGGGGTCACGACGAGGCAGCCGGGGGTGAGGGCGTGCAGGAAGTTCGGCAGCGTCGCGCCGCCGAAGACGAAGTCGAGCGCGTCGCGCGAGAGTCCCGCCTCGTCGCCCAGCAGAACCGTTCCGCCGAGCGTGTGCGTGATCTGCGCGACGGTGGGTGCCGACAGGCTCGGCTCGTCGGGCAGCACGTACACGGGCACGCCGACCCGGCCCGTGAGGCGCTCCTGCACGAGGTCGCGGTCGGCGGGCGCGACCCGGTTCACGATCATCGCGAGGACGTCGCAGCCGCGGCCCGCGTAGGCGTGGTAGGCGTTGTGCGCCTCGGAGCGCACCGATTCGGCCGACTGCTCCTTGCCGCCCACGACGGGCAGCACGAAGGCCCCGAACTCGTTGGCGAGCCGCGCGTTGAAGCCCAGCTCGTCGGGGAGCTGGGTGTGCGCGAAGTCCGTGCCGATGACGAGGACGGCGTCGTACTCGGCGGCGAGCCGCTGGTAGTCCTCCACGAGCCGCGAGACGAGTTCGTCCAGGCCCTGCTCGGCCTGGAGCGCGCTCGCCCGCGCGTAGTGCATCCCGAAGACCGAGTCGGGCGGCTGTGAGAGCCGGTAGCGCTCGCGGAACAGTTCGTACATGCGGTCCGGGCCGTCGTGGACGAGCGGCCGGAAGACCGCGACCCGGTCGACCCGGCGGGTCAGCAGCTCCATGACCCCCAGCTCGACGACCTGCCGCCCGTCTCCCCGGTCGGTCCCGGTCACATAGACACTGCGCGCCACCGGTATTTCTCCGTTTCCCTACTCATACGAATTCAGGGGTACTCATCAGAGCACGCCGGAATCGTTCTCGGCATCCCGCGCGGAGCGCAAGAGAATGCCGGAGAACTCATAGGACAAAAACACCTGATCTGCTGAACCTGCCCCCTTGACACTACCCACAGCACTCGGTATGCCGCCTGCGCGGGCCCCCGGCGCGCCCGTATTTCCGCGCGCCCCCTACCGTTGTTCCGCTCCGGTACCGGTAAACGCGCGCCCCCGGGACGGACGTATGTTCCGGGCTTTCCCCGGGCGTGCGAGAATCGGCCCGAGTTCAGGGGGAACCCGCACCGTCCATCCGCGTTCTTCGCGTCCTTCCCGTCCTCTCAACCCCCGCGCACCTCTAGTAAGCGAGCAGGAGAACAGCACGATGCGCATCGGAATTCTCACCGCAGGCGGCGACTGCCCGGGCCTCAACGCAGTGATCCGGTCGGTCGTGCACCGCGCCGTCACGCACCACGGTGACGAGGTGATCGGGTTCGAGGACGGATACAAGGGGCTGCTCGACCGGCACTACCGCGAACTCGACCTCGACGCGGTGAGCGGCATCCTCGCCCGGGGCGGCACGGTCCTCGGCTCGGCCCGTCTGGAGCGCGGCCGGCTCGCCGAGGCCTGCGCCAACGCCCCCGAACTCGCCCGCGAACTGGGCATCGACGTCCTCATCCCGATCGGCGGAGAGGGCACCCTGACCGCCGCGCGGATGCTCTCGGAGAGCGGGATGCCGGTCGTCGGGGTGCCGAAGACGATCGACAACGACATCTCCTCGACCGACCGCACCTTCGGCTTCGACACCGCCGTCGGCGTCGCGACGGAGGCGATCGACCGCCTCAAGACCACGGCCGAGTCCCACCAGCGCGTCATGGTCGTCGAGGTCATGGGCCGGCACGCGGGCTGGATCGCGCTGGAGTCGGGCATGGCGGGCGGCGCGCACGGCATCTGCCTGCCCGAGCGGCCCTTCGACCCGGCCGACCTCGTGAAGATGGTCGAGGAACGTTTCGCGCGCGGCAAGAAGTTCGCCGTCATCTGCGTCGCCGAGGGCGCGCACCCGGCGGCGGGGACGATGGACTACGGCAAGGGCGAGATCGACCAGTTCGGCCACGAGCGCTTCCGGGGCATCGGCACGGCCCTCGCCTACGAACTCGAATCGCGCCTCGGCAAGGAGGCCCGCCCGGTCATCCTCGGCCACGTCCAGCGCGGCGGCACCCCGACCGCCTACGACCGCGTCCTCGCCACGCGCTTCGGCTGGTACGCGGTGGAGGCCGCCCACCGGGGCGACTTCGGCAATATGACGGCACTGCGCGGCACCGACGTCGTGATGGTCCCGCTCGCGGAGGCGGTCACGGCGCTGAAGACGGTGCCGAGGGAGCGGATGGAAGAGGCGGAGTCGGTGTTCTAGGAGGACGGGGGCGGAGTCCGGCCCCTGTGCCACGGGCTTCCCCACGCCTGCCACCTGGACTTTTGCTGCCGGAGGCCATGGTCACGCGGCCCGTGCCCGCACTAGTGTGACGGCACCGCTGTTCCCCGATGGAGAGGTGATCGCATGCGCGCGTTCCGTGCGGCCGTGGAGGCCCGTGACCTGGCGGCGATCGAGGCCCTGCTCGCCGAGGACGTCGTGTTCACCAGCCCGGTCGTGCACAAGCCGTACCAGGGCAGGGCGATCACCGCCGCGATCCTGCGCGGCGTGCTCCGCGTCTTCGAGGACTTCCGGTACGTGCGCGAGATCGGCGCGGCGGACGGAGCCGACCACGCCCTCGTCTTCGCGACCCGGGTGGGCGACCGCGAGCTGACCGGCTGCGACTTCCTGCACGTGAACGAGGCAGGCCTGATCGACGAGTTCACCGTGATGGTCCGCCCGCTCTCCGGCGCGCAGGCGCTCGCGGAGGCCATGGGTGCGCAGTTCGAGCGGATCACGCGCGAGGCCGCCTCCGCCTGAGGGCTCAGCCCCGCGCCTCCCAGCGGTAGTGCAACTCCGGGCGCCCCACCTGCCCGTAGCGCGGGGCGCGGGTCGCGAGGCCCGCGGTGACGAGGTGTTCGAGGTAGCGGCGGGCCGTGATGCGGGACAGGCCCGCGAGTGTCGCCGTCGACTGGGCGGTGAGCCCGTCCTCGCCCGCCGCGCGCAACGCCTGGGTCACGCGGTCCAGGGTCGGGGCGCTCACGCCCTTCGGGGGATCGGCCGGGCGCGGGGCGCGCAGCGCGGCGAGGGCGCGGTCCACGTCGTCCTGGCCCGCGGCCTCGCCCGCCGCCGCCCTGAACTCCCCGTACCGCGTGAGCCTGTCCCGCAGGGTCGCGAACGTGAACGGCTTGAGCACGTACTGCACGACCCCGAGCGAGACCCCCTCGCGCACCACCGCGAGGTCCCGCGCGGAGGTGACCGCGATGACGTCCGCGCGGTGCCCCGCCGAGCGCAGCCCGCGCAGGAGTTGGAGCCCGTGCCCGTCGGGCAGGTAGAGATCGAGGAGCACGAGGTCGATCGGCGTGCGCTCCAGGGCGCGGCGCGCGGCGGCCGCAGAGTGCGCGACGGCCGCGACCGTGAAGCCCGGCACCCGCTCCACGTAAAGGCGGTGCGCGTCGGCGGCGACGGCCTCGTCCTCGACGACGAGGACGCGTATCGGCTCGCTCATCGCGTCGCCTCCCCGGCGGGCAGCGGCAGCCTCACGGTGAACTCCGCTCCCCCGCCCGTACGTTGCCGTGCGGCCACGCTCCCGCCCGCGCGCCCCGCCGCCTGTCGTACGAGCGCGAGGCCGAGGCCGTGCGCGCCCGGCTCGGCGGCCTTCGTGGACCAGCCGTCGCGGAAGGCGTCCTCGGCGTGCTCGGGGTCGAGCCCGGGGCCGTTGTCGGCGACGCGGAGCAGCAACTCATCGCGTTCCTCTCCGTGTTCGGCGCGCGCCGTGACCGTCACCCGCGCCCCCGGCGTGCCTTGGGCGGCCTCCACCGCGTTGTCGACGAGGTTGCCGAGGATCGTCACGAGGTCGCGCGGCGGCAGGCTCGTGGGGAGCAGCCCGTCGTCGAGCCCGCTGTCCTCGCTGAGGACGAGCTCGACGCCGTGTTCGTGCGCGTACGCGGTCCGGCCCAACAGCAGTGCGGCCAGGACCGGTTCGCCGACCGCTCCCGTCATGCGGTCCGTGAGCGCCTGCGCCAGCTCCAGTTCGGCCGTGGCGAACTCCACCGACTCCTCGGGGCGCCCGAGTTCGACGAGCGAGACGACCGTGTGCAGCCGGTTCGCCGCCTCGTGCGCCTGCGCCCGCAGCGCCTTGCCGAAACTCCGCTCGGCATCCAACTCTCCCATCAGCGCCCGCAGTTCCGTGTGGTCCCGCAGGGTCACGATCGTCCCCGAGCGCTGACCGCCCGAGACGGGCGAGGTGTTGACGACGAGGACGCGCTCCTCGGTGAGGTGCACCTCGTCCACCCGCGGCTCCGAGGCGAGCAGCGCCCCGGTGAGCCCGCGCGGCAGCCCCAACTCCGCGACGGGCCGCCCGACATAGGCGCCGGGCGGCAGGCCGAGCAGTTCGCGCGCCCCGTCGTTGAGCAGGGCCACGGCCCGGTGCCCGTCGAGCAGGAGCAGCCCTTCCCGTACGGCGTGCAGCGCGGCCTCGTGGTAGTCGTGCACGAGGGCGAGTTCGGTCGCGTTCATGCCGTGGGTGTGCCGGCGCAGCCGCTGGTTGACCACGTACGTGCCCGTACCGCCGAGCAGGAGTGCCGCCGCCGCCGTCACGAGGAGCAACAGCACCTGGTGGCGCAGACGTTCGCTGATGGCCGTGACGTCTATCCCCGCGCTCACCAGCCCCGTGACGCGGTCGCCCTCCTCGATCGGCGTCACGACCCGTACCGAGACCCCGAGCGTGCCCCGGTACGTCTCCGAGAACGTGCGCCCGCGCAGTGCCTCGGCGCGGTGCCCGAGGAAGCGCTCGCCGATCCGGTCGGGGGTCGGGTGGGTGTAGCGGATGCCCTCGGGGGACATGATCGTCACGAAGGTGAGGTCGGCCTCGCGGCGGACCTTCTCCGCGTAGGGCTGGAGGGTGCGGGTCGGGTCGGGCGCGCCGACGGCCTCGCGCACGGTGGGCGCGGCGGCGATCGCGAGCGCGGCGGCGGTGGCCTGGCGCTCGGCGGCGGTACGCGCCTGGCGGCGGTCGCTCACGTACGTGAAGAGCGCGCAGCCCGCGACGACGAGCGCCACGAGGAGCACCTGCATCGCGAAGAGCTGACCGGCCAGGCTCCGGGGACGGGGGAGACGCATCGGGACAGTGTGCCCACGCCGGGCGCGGTCCGCGGCCTCCGGGGCTGGTCCGCGCGACCTTAATGACCGAAACCGTGACGCCGGTCACACCGTACGGGATAGTCGCCGCAGCCCGGCGTGCGGAGCGAGCCGCAGTCTCCCGCGCCTGCCCGGACGACGACGTCACCAGGAGGAACCCGTGTCAGCCACCGAGGCAGCAGCCCCCGAGCCCGAGGGACACGGGCCCGCGACCCCGCCGCCCGCCGCGCGGGGACGCCGTGACAAGAGCCACTACCTCTACCTCGCCGTGATCGGCGCCGTGATCCTCGGGATCGTCCTCGGCTTCGCCGCGCCCGGTGTGGCCGTCGAGCTGAAGCCGCTCGGTACCGGCTTCGTGAACCTGATCAAGATGATGATCTCGCCGATCATCTTCTGCACGATCGTGCTCGGCATCGGTTCGGTCCGCAAGGCCGCGAAGGTCGGCGCCGTGGGCGGGCTCGCGCTCGGCTACTTCCTCGTGATGTCCACCGTGGCGCTCGCGATAGGCATCCTCGTCGGCAACCTCCTGGAGCCGGGCCAGGGCCTCCACCTGACCGAGTCGGTGCGGGAGGTGGGCGCCGCGCAGGCGCCGAAGGCCCCCGAGTCCACCGTCGACTTCCTCCTGGGCATCATCCCGACGACGCTCGTCTCGGCGTTCACGAGCGAGAAGGTCCTCCAGACGCTCCTGGTCGCCCTCCTCGTCGGCTTCGCGCTCCAGGCGCTCGGCAAGAGCGGCGAGCCGGTCCTGCGCGGCATCGGCCACCTCCAGAAGCTCGTCTTCCGCGTCCTGTCCATGATCATGTGGGCGGCCCCGGTCGGCGCCTTCGGCGCGATGGCCGCCGTGGTCGGCGAGACGGGCGTCGACGCGCTCAAGTCGCTCGCGGTCATCATGATCGGCTTCTACGTGACGTGCCTGCTCTTCGTCGTGCTCGTCCTCGGCGCGCTGCTGCGGGTCTTCGCGCGCGTCAACATCCTGCTGCTCCTGAAGTACCTGGCCCGCGAGTTCCTGCTGATCCTCTCCACCTCCTCGTCCGAGTCGGCGCTGCCGCGCCTCATCGCGAAGATGGAGCACCTCGGCGTCTCGCGCCCGGTCGTCGGCATCACCGTCCCGACGGGCTACTCCTTCAACCTCGACGGCACCGCCATCTACCTCACGATGGCCTCGATCTTCGTCGCGGAGGCGATGGACCAGCCACTCTCGATCGGCCAGCAGATCTCGCTGCTCGTCTTCATGATCATCGCCTCGAAGGGCGCGGCGGGCGTCACGGGAGCGGGGCTCGCGACGCTCGCGGGCGGCCTCCAGTCCCACCGCCCCGAACTCGTCGACGGCGTCGGCCTGATCGTCGGCATCGACCGCTTCATGAGCGAGGCGCGCGCCCTGACGAACTTCGCGGGCAACGCGGTGGCGACGGTGCTCGTCGGCACGTGGACGAAGGAGATCGACAAGGGGCGCGTCGACCAGGTCCTGGCCGGGAAGCTGCCGTTCGACGAGAAGACGCTTCTGGACGAGGGGGAGACGGGGACCGGGGCGGACGGTGGGGCCGACGCCGATGCGGACGCCCGGGCGGGGGCCGGTGCGGAGCGGGACGTGCCGGAACCGAGGGACGTCGCAGGGCGGTCCAGTCGCTCCGGCGTGTGAGGAAACGGGGCGCGGGGCGGTGCGGGGGTCGAGCCCTCACGCCGCCCCGCTGGCGTGCGCGGCGGCTCGGGGCGTGCGGGGACGGATGGGTGCGGGGACGGATGCGTGCGGCCGGGCGGGGCAGGGGCGACCATGGGGGCTGACGGTGCCGCCGCCCGCGAGGAGGACGTACGACCATGACCACGACACCGCTGAGGCTCGCTCTCGGCCAGCTCACCTCGGGCCCCGAGCCGGCGGCGAACCTGGACCTCGTCCGGGAGCGCACGCGTGAGGCCGCCCGGGGAGACGCCCGGCTCGTCGTCTTCCCCGAGGCGACGATGGCGTGCTTCGGCATCCCGCTGGGGCCGGTGGCGCAGCCGCTCGACGGGCCGTGGGCGCAGGGCGTCCGCGAGGTCGCGGCCGAGTGCGGGATCACCGTGGTGGCCGGGATGTTCACGCCGGCCCCGGACGGGCGCGTGACGAACACGCTGCTCGCGACCGGGCCCGGGGTGGAGGCCGCGTACGACAAGATCCACCTCTACGACGCCTTCGGCTTCGCCGAGTCGGCCACGGTCGCGCCGGGCTCCGAGGTCGTCACGATCGACGTGGACGGCATCCGCATGGGCCTCGCGACCTGCTACGACGTCCGCTTCCCCGAACTCTTCCGCGCCCACGCGGACGCGGGCGCGGTCCTGAGCCTCCTCCCGGCCTCCTGGGGCGCGGGCCCCGGCAAGCGCGAACAGTGGGAACTCCTGGTCCGGGCCCGCGCCCTGGACGCGACGCTGTACGTGGCGGCGGTGGACCAGGCGGACCCCGGGACGAGCGGCCTGCCCCGCTCGGGCAAGGCCCCGACGGGGATCGGCCACAGCTTGCTGGCGGGGCCGGACGGAACGGTGCGGGCCTCGGCGGGGGCGGAGCCGGGGGTGGTGTTCGCGGACGTGGACGTGGCGGAGGTGGAGCGGGTGCGGGAGGCGATTCCGGTGCTGGGGAACCGGAGGCTGGGGGTGGGGTGAAGGTCCCCGCGGGACCTACCTTTCGCGCCCTGCGGCTTCACGCCGCGCTGCGCCCGATTCCCGTCGCTCGGTTCGCCCCACCCCAGCCGTACGCCCGGCCGAACGGGCCCCGTTCCACTCGCCCAGCGCGAGCACCAGCGTCCCGCTCGCCGCGAGGAGCGTGCCAGGCACGGCGAGGAAGCCGCGTCGCTCGGCGGCCTGTACCTCCTCGTAACGCTCCCGGGAGATCCGTATCCGGTCCTTCGTGCGGGTGTCGAGCGCCGAGTAGCCGCTCGGCTCCGCCCGTGCGTCCGAGAGATCGCCGAGGTGCGCGAAGCCCGTCGCGGTCACGAGGAAGCCCGCCAGCACCAGCGCGGCGCAGCCGACCTGTACCGCCCTCGGCAGACAGCGGAACGAGGCCCACAACGTGGCCCGGTCGACGCTCGCCCACACGCCGCGCAACACGGCAGCGGCACCTACCGGCAGCGCCACGGCGAACCCGGCCACGACGAGCCACCCGGCGCCGGTGCCCCACCGCCCGAGGGGCAGCCCGAGCGCGATGAGCACGGCGCCGAAGCCGAGCGCGAGCCCCGCGTGCCACGTGAATGTCCGTCCCATGGGGGGATCTTCGCAGGGGCATCGCGCGAGGTCACTGCCGGTTTCCGGCAGCGTTGGGTGGCGTGGGGCGGCGAAGTCGTCCGAGGCGCGAAGAACACGCGAAGAGAGGAGACGGGACACCACCCCCGCGCCTGCGGGGCTCACGGCACCGCCCTCCACGTCCTGGCGCACACCATGGGACACCCCCGCGCCTGCGGGGCTCACCACTCCTTCGTGACGGCGACGGGCTGCCAGCGCGGGACACCCCCGCGCCTGCGGGGCTCACCCTTTCCGACCTGCTGCTTCGTGGGCGCTTTGCCAGTCCTTCGCCCTCGCCTCACGCCGCGCCCCCAGCCTAACCGCCCCCCCCGCCTCATCCCGCGCGCCGACCTCCGCACTCCGCGCCCCCGCCTCGTACCGCCCCCACACCAGCTCCACCACCCTCCACTCCGCCCCCAGCGGCGCAGCCACCCGTACGCCCAGTCCCTCCAGCCGACGGGCGAAGAAGCCCGGGGCCAGACACCGACGAGTGGGCCGCCGACCCCGAACGCCTGCGCCGCTTCGCCTCCTTCACCAACGCCCCCGGCACCCCCGACCCCACCGTCACCTTCGTCCCCGAACGCGGCCAGATCCGCCCCGCCCGCCCCGGCGAGCCCGGCACCCTGCTCGACACCCCGGCCGCCTCCCGCGTCCTCATCCCGCTCCCGGCCGTCCCCCGCCGCCACCGCCCACCGCGTCCAGGAGGCCCACCGATGATCACCGCCCCCACCACCGCCCCCGTCGTCGCCACACCCGCCACGACCGCCCCCCTCGCCTACGGGGCCTTCCTCGCGGTGTACGTCGTGTGCGGCGCGGTGACGTGGACGGCGTACGCGCGCCGGGAGCGGTGACACGGGCGGGCGCGGTGCCACGGGCGGGAGAGACCGGCCCGCGCGGGGAGCGGTGACTGCGGGGGCTGGCCTTGACGCCGGGGTCAAGCCCTACCGTCGGGGCATGGACGACGGCGAGATGCGCATCGGGGAACTGGCGGAGCGCGCGGGGACCACGACGCGGGCCCTGCGCTACTACGAGGCGCGCGGCCTGCTCGCCGCGCGGCGCGACGCGCACGGGCACCGCGTGTACGGCGCGGCGGACCTCCGCCTCGTCCGCCAGATCCGCACGCTCCAGGAGGTCGGCTTCGGCCTGGAGGAGACGCGGCCCTTCGTGGAGTGCCTGCGGGCCGGGCACGAGGAGGGCGACACCTGCCCCGCCTCGCTCGGCGTCTACCGCGGCAAGCTCGCCGAGATGGACGCCCTCGTCGCCCAGGTCCTCGCCGCCCGCGCCCGCGTCGCCACCCGCTTGGCGCGCGCGGAGGCGGCGGTACGGGCCCTGGCGGGCGAGGCGCCCCCGGAGCCCGGCTGCGCCCTCGCCCCCGTACGCGACCAGCCGGCCGCCCGGCGGTCCGCCACCCCGACCCGTGAGGAGAACCACCATGCCCGTCAGCTCTGACGTCCTCCACCTCACCGACGACCGTTTCGAGGGCGACGTGCTCCTCGCCCCCGGCCTCGTCCTCGTCGAGTTCACCGCGACCTGGTGCCCGCCGTGCCGCCAGCTCGCCCCCGTGCTCGCCGACCTCGCGCGGGAGCGGTCCGGCGCCCTGCGGGTCGTCGTGCTCGACGTGGACGAGGCGCCGCTCACGGCCGCGCGGTACGGGGTGCTCGCCGCGCCCACGATGATCCTCTTCCGCGACGGCGAACCCCTCGGCAAGCTCGTCGGGGCCCGCTCGGGCCGCAGGCTGCGCGAGGAGCTGGACCGGATGGCCGCCTGACCCCGTAGCGGCCCTGACCCCATAGCGGCCCGGTACGAGTAAGCCCCCGCGACGCGAAAACGCCCCGGCCACTTGAGGCCGGGGCGTTTCGACGCGTATATTGAGCAATTCCGCGCTGCCTCAATTCGGGCACACGGAAGTGCATGTACTCGAATCTTAACGGGCAGGGAGCAGTCTTGTCAAACGAGACCGGCACGGCCGGGAACGGTCAAGAGGGGCGTCGGGACGAGCGGGGCCGCGAGGAGCTGCGTACCGAACAGGATTACGTGGATCTCCTGCACGCCTGCCTCGACGCGCTCAGGGACCGGGCCGAGGGCGCCGCCGAGGACGCCCTGCGCCCGGTCGGCAAGGGGCATCAGGCGCAACTGGAGCGCTCGATCGCCGCCTTCGAGTACGGCAGGACGCTCGCCGAACTCGACGGCATCGAGGAAGGACTCTGCTTCGGGCGGATCGACCAGCGCGACGGCGTGACCCACCACATCGGCCGGATCGGACTGCGCGCCGACGACGGCGAGCGCACCCCCCTGCTCATCGACTGGCGCGCCCCCGTCGCCCGCCCCTTCTACCTCGCCACGGGCCTGCACCCGATGGGCCTCCGCCGCCGCAGGCACCTGACGACGAAGGGCCGTACCGTCACCGCGCTGCACGACGAGACCCTCGACCTGGAAGAGACCGCCCCCGGCGCCTTCGAGAACCCGAGCGGCGACGCCGTGCTGCTCGGCGCGCTCAACGCCGCGCGCACGGGGCGCATGAGCGACATCGTGCGCACCATCCAGGCCGAGCAGGACGAGATCATCCGCGCCCCGCACCGCGGCGTCCTCGTCGTCGAGGGCGGTCCGGGGACGGGCAAGACCGCCGTCGCGCTGCACCGCGCCGCCTACCTCCTCTATGCGGACCGCGAGCGCCTGAACCGCAGCGCGGTCCTGATCGTCGGCCCGGGCGGCGCCTTCCTCAACTACATCGGGGAAGTGCTGCCCTCGCTCGGCGAGACCGGCGTGTGGCTCGCGACGCCCGGCGAGCTGTACCCGGGCGTCAAGGCCACGGGGACGGACTCCCCGCGCGCGAGCGCCGTGAAGGGCGACGCGCGCATGGCCGACGTGCTCGCGAAGACGCTCGCCGACCGGCAGGCGCTCCCCGATCCCGTCCTGGAGATCGCGCACGAGGACTACGGGACGCTCACGCTCGACCGCGAGACCGCCGCCGCGGCGCGCGAGCGGGCGCGGGGCGCCCTCGTGCCGCACAACCTCGCGCGCCCCCACTTCGCCTTCCGCGTCATCGACGCGCTCACCGCGCAACTCGCGGACCGCCTCGGCGCGGACCCCTTCGGCGGCCCCAACTTCCTCGACCCCACCGACGTAGCCGAACTCGGCAAGGAGATCGCCGCGAGCCCCGCCGTGCAGGCCGCGATCGACACGCTGTGGCCCCGCCTCACCCCCGAGAAGTTCCTCGCCGACTTCCTCGCGGAGCCGGACGCCCACGGGCACCTGGCCGCCGAGGACGCCGACGTGATCCGCCGCGCGCCGGGCACGTGGTCGGGGAGCGTCTTCACGCCCGCGCCCTGGACCCCCGCCGACGTCGCACTCCTCGACGAGGCCGCCGAGCTCCTCGGCGAGGACGACTCCGCGCGGCGTGCCGCCGAGACGCGGCGGCGGCGCGAGGAGGCCGCGTACGCGCAGGGCGTGCTCGACGTCGCCGCCGCCTCGCGCACGTACGAGTTCGAGGACGAGGAGTCCGAGGTGCTCGGCGCGCAGGACGTCGTGGACGCCGAGCGGCTCGCCGAGCGGCACGAGGAGCGCGACCGGCGCAGCGCGGCCGAACGGGCGGCCGAGGACCGCACGTGGGCCTTCGGGCACATCATCGTCGACGAGGCGCAGGAGTTGTCCGCGATGATGTGGCGGCTGCTCATGCGGCGCGGTCCCAACCGCTCGATGACCCTCGTCGGCGACCCCGCGCAGACCGCCGACCCGGCGGGCATGCGCTCCTGGGACAGCGTCCTCGCCCCGTACGTCGGTGACCGCTACGCCTACCGCCGTCTCGACGTCAACTACCGCACCCCGGCCGAGATCATGGACGTCGCCGCCGCCGTGCCGCGCGCCGCGGACCCCCGCTTCGCCGCGCCGCGCTCGGTCCGCTCGACGGGCGTGCGGCCGTGGGCGGGCGCGTACGGGGCGGCCGAACTGCCGCGCGCCGTGGGCGAGGCGGCGGCGCGCGCGACCGAGGACGAGGGGCGTGTCGCGGTGATCGCGCCGCGCGAACTGCACCACGTGCTGCTCCCGCACCTGCCCGGCGCCTCGGCGGGCGAGAGCCCCGACCTGACCCGGCCCGTCGTCCTGCTGACGCCGCGCCAGTCCAAGGGCCTCGAATTCGACGAGGTGCTGGCCGTGGAGCCGCAGCGGTACGAGGAGTCCGACCTGTACGTCGCGCTCACCCGGCCCACGCAGCGGCTCGGCCTCCTGCACAGCGAGCCGCTGCCCGAGGCGCTGGCCATAGCGCTCAAGGCATAGCGCTCCAGGCGTGAGGCGTACGGGGTGGTCCCGCGCGGTGTCCGGGATCACCCCGTGCCGGCCGGCGCTCAGAGCCCGATCGGGTCGACGAAGGTGCCCGGGTGCGTGGCGCCCGACTGGTCGAGGATGCCGCCGCCGAACTCCCACGGCAGCGTGACCTGCTTCGTCTCGTCGGGGAGCGTCATGACGACGTCCTGCGGGACGAACACCCGCGCGTCCGGGTCCGTCTCGGGCATGATCGTGAACTTGATGTGGGCGGTGTCGTCACCGGGCTTGAGCGTCATGGTGTCGGCCCGGGCGTTGGAACGGGGGAGGTCCCAGCGCTCGCCCTTCGCGCTCACGAGCTGGACGCCGGGGAAGCCCTTGAGCGTGCACGTGCGCTTGCTGTGATTGGTCAGCCGCACGGTCACGGACTGCTGGTACTTCGACTGCTCCATGTCGGGCTTCCCGCCGTGCGGCGCCCAGAAGTCGAAGTCGATCTCGCTCGTCGAGCAGTGCGCGCCGCTCGGCTTGCCCGCCTCGTCCGAGGGGTTGATGCCGTCGTCGTTCTGCCCCTCCTCCTTCGGAGCGGCGCTCGGTGCCGCGCCCTGACCGCCGCCCTGCGAGGCGCCGTCGTCCCCCTTCGACGCGTCCTGCGCGGGCGCGCCCGCGTTCTGCGAGGCGGTGGGCGCGGCGCTCGCGGAGTCGTCGTCGCCGTCACAGGCGACGGCCCCGGCCCCGAGGGCGAGGACGGCGAGGGCGGCGGCGGTGGTGCGGACGGCGCGGGGCGTGATGATCGACATGGTGTCTCTTTCCGCAGCGGGTGAGTGCGTACGGACTATCTGATGATCACCACCCCCCGCGCAGTTCACGGAAAACTGTCAGGGGCCTGTAACAGCGCGGAAGTGCCTGGTCAGACCCGGCGCAACCACACCGTCGCGAGCGGCGGCAGCGTCAGTTCCAGGCTCTGGGCGTGGCCGTGCGCGCCGGTCTGGTCCGTCCTCGCTCCGCCTTCGGGGGTCGCCGTGATGCCGCCGCCGCCGTAGCGGGCCGCGTCCGTGTTGAGGGCCTCCGTCCAGCGGCCCTCGGGGGCGCCGACGCGGTAGTGCTCGCGGACGACGGGGGAGAAGTTGCACACGGCGAGGAACGGGGTGCCCTCGTGGTCGTGGCGGAGGTAGGCGAGTACGTTGTCCTCGGCCGCGTCGCCCACGACCCACGCGAAACCGCCCGGGTCCGTGTCGCGCTGCCACAGCGGCGGCGTCGCGGTGTAGACGGCGTTCAGGTCGCGCACGAGGTGCTGCACGCCCCGGTGGTCGCCGCAGGCCTCGTACGCCGGGTCGAGGACCCACCAGTCCGGGCCGCGCGCCTCCGACCACTCCGAGCCCTGCGCGAACTCCTGCCCCATGAACAGGAGTTGCTTGCCCGGGTGGGACCACATGAAGCCCAGGTAGGCGCGGGCCGTCGCGCGGCGCTGCCACCAGTCGCCCGGGATCTTCGAGACGAGCGCCTGCTTGCCGTGCACCACCTCGTCGTGCGAGATCGGCAGCACGTAGTTCTCGCTGTACGCGTACACCATCGAGAAGGTCAGCTCGTTGTGGTGGTACTTGCGGTGCACGGGCTCCTTCGCCAGGTACTCCAGCGAGTCGTGCATCCAGCCCATGTTCCACTTCAGGCCGAAGCCGAGGCCGCCGAAGCCCCCGGGCCCGCTCTGGTCGGTCGGCCGTGTGACGCCGTCCCAGGCCGTCGACTCCTCGGCGACCGTGACGACCCCCGGGTTGCGGCGGTAGACGGTCGCGTTCATCTCCTGGAGGAAGCGCACCGCGTCGAGGTCCTCGCGCCCGCCGTACGCGTTCGGAGACCACTGCCCGTACTCGCGCGAGTAGTCCAGGTACAGCATCGAGGCCACCGCGTCCACGCGCAGCCCGTCGATGTGGAACTCCTCGCACCAGTACGTGGCGTTCGCGACGAGGAAGTTGCGCACCTCGGTGCGGCCGAAGTCGAAGACGAGCGTGCCCCAGTCCGGGTGCGAGGCCCGCTGCGGGTCGGCGTGCTCGTACAGCGGCCGCCCGTCGAACTGCGCCAGCGCCCACTCGTCGCGTGGGAAGTGCGCGGGCACCCAGTCCATGAGGACGCCGATCCCCGCCCGGTGCAGGCTGTCGACGAGGAAGCGGAAGTCGTCGGGCGTGCCGAGCCGCGAGGTCGGCGCGTAGAAACCGGTGACCTGATAACCCCACGAACCACCGAAGGGGTGCTCCGCGATCGGCATCAGCTCGACGTGCGTGAACCCGAGGTCCTTCACGTACGCGGGCAGCTCCTCGGCCAGCTCGCGGTACGTGAGCCCCGGCCGCCACGAGGCGAGGTGCACCTCGTAGACGGAGAACGGCGCCTCGTGCACCGGGCGGTCGCCGCGGTGCGCGAGCCACTCAGCGTCGCTCCACTCGTACGCGGACTCCTCGACGATCGACGCGGTCGCGGGCGGCACCTCCGTGCGCCGCGCCATCGGGTCCGCCTTGCGCACATGGTGGCCCTCGGGCGTCGTGATCTCGTACTTGTACAGCTCACCGGCTTCGAGCCCCGGCAGGAACAGCTCCCACACCCCGGTCCCGCCGAGCGAGCGCATCGGGTGCCCGGTCCCGTCCCAGTAGTTGAAGTTCCCGATGACGCGCACGCCTCGCGCGTTCGGCGCCCACACCGTGAACCGCGTGCCCCTCACGCCGTCCCGCTCCATGACGCGCGCGCCGAGCGCCGTCCACAGCTCCTCGTGCCGCCCCTCGCCGATGAGGTGCAGGTCGACGTCGCCGAGCGCGGGCAGGAAGCGATACGCGTCCTCCAGCGGCGCGCCCTCGTCCTCCTCGTATGTGACGAGCAGCCGGTACGGGGTGCCGGGCCGCGTCCCCGCCGGGAGGGGGCCCGAGAAGAAGCCGTCCCCGTCGGAGCCCAGCGGGACCCGGCCGCCGTCCGCGAGCAGCACGGTCACCGCGCGGGCGTGCGGCTTCAGCACCCGCACGACCGTTCCCTCGCCGTCCGCCGCGGGGTGCGCGCCGAGCACCGCGTGCGGGTCGTGGTGCGCCCCGGCGAGCAGCCGCCCCCTGTCCCAGGCGCTCACCGCGTGGGGCGACTCCAAAGCGGGCTCCCGGAGCGATTCCGCGGCGGGTTCGTGCGCGGGCGCGGGGACGGGGGCCTTCCCGGGGAGCGTCGCCGGTTCGGGGGCGGCGGCGTTCTCCGGGGCGGCCGGGTCCAGGGGCGCCGGCCCCTGGGGAGCCGTCTCCTGGGGTGCCGGGGCGGCCGGCTTGCGGCGCGGGGCCTTCGTGGCCTTGGCGGGGCGGGACGAGGACGAGGAGCGGGGGGTCACGGGTAAAACCTCCTGGGGCCGGTGCGGGTCGAACGGAGGACGCGGGCCCGGGGCGTGCTGCCCCGGCGGGTCACAGCAGCTTGGTGGAACGGCGTCCCGCGCCGGGCTCCTCGCGGGACGGCCCCCCGCGCGCGCCGCCCCGCACGGGGGACTGGCGGGCGGGGGCGACGTGGGCGGACTCGGGCCGCGCGGGCTCCGGGTCCCGCGTCTCGCGCGCGGCCTGCGCCTCTCGCGCCTCGCGCGCCTGCGAGTCCCCCGCGAGCCGCGCGATCGCCGCGAGCGGGACGGGGAGCCAGTCGGGCCGGTGCCTGGCCTCGTACAGGACCTCGTACACCGCCTTGTCCGTCTCGTACGCGGTGAGCAGGTCCGCGTCCTCGCGCGGGTCGCGGCCCGCGATCTCCGCGTACCCCTCGCAGTAGGCGGCGCGGCAGGCCGTGGCCCACTCCGGCGCCCACGGTTCGTGCGAGCGGGCCGCGTAGTCGAAGGAGCGCAGCATCCCGGCCACGTCGCGCACGGGCGGGAAGGCGTGGCGGCGCTCGGCGAGCGGCCTGGCGGGCTCGCCCTCGAAGTCGATGAGCGACCAGTAGCCCTCCGCCGAGCGCAGGCACTGCCCGAGGTGCAGGTCGCCGTGCACGCGTTGCGCGGTCCACGTCCTGCCCTCCCGCCCGGCCAGGGCCAGGCGCGCGAAGGCGGCGCGCAGCCCCGGCACGTACGGCTGGAGCTCGGGCACCGCCGCCGCGGCCTCCTCCAGGCGGCGCGTCATGTCCCCGGCGAGCGCGGCGAGCTGCCCGGGGCCGAGCGTCGCGGCGGGCAGCGCCGTCGCGAGCGCGGTGTGCACCTCGGCCGTCGCCCGCCCGAGCGCGCGCGCGTCGGCGGTGAAGTCCTCGCCCGCCGCGAGTCGCCCAAGTGCCAGCTCCCAGCCGTCGTCCGAGCCCTTCAGGAAGGGCTGGAGCACCCCGAGCACGTACGGCTCGCCGCCCGCGCCGCCCTCCGGCTCCGCCTGCATCCACGCGACCGGGGCGGGCACCCGCGCGCACCCCTGCCGCGAGAGCGCGAGAGGCAGCTCCAGGTCCGGATTGGCCCCGGGCACGACCCGCCGGAAGAGTTTGAGGATGAACGTATCTCCGTATACGAGCGAGGAGTTGGACTGCTCCGAGCCGAGCGGCCTGGGCGTCAGCCCGCCCGGGATCGTGGTCCGCGCGTCGTGCCCGAAGCGCAGGGCGCCGAGCCGGCCCGGCAGCCGCATCCGTTCCAGGAGGAGTTCGGCCGGGCGCGGGTCCTGGAGCGCCTCGTACACGACGTGTCCGGCGAAGGGCCCGGACTCCGGGCGGCCGATGCGCGCGTGCGCCAGGTGCGGCGGCAGTGCGCTCCGTACGCCGAGCAGCAGCTGGTAGCAGTCGCCCGGGCGGTCCGCGTCCTGGTCGGCGCGGACCAGGAGGTGGAGGAGGCCGGGGCCGCCCCCGCGCCCGCCGCGCCAGGGCAGCAGTTCGGTGAGTGAGACGAGGGTGAAGCCGGTGACGGGGCGGCCCTTGCCGGCGAACCAGCGCTGCCGGGGCAGCCAGCCGCGTAGCAGCGGGTCGAGCGAGGCGAGCAGTTCCCCCGGGTCCGGGACGGGGCTGGGGGAAGGGACGAGCGTCCTTGGGGCATCCGACATGGCGGCGGTCGTGTCCTTTCCCCGGGTACACCAGCAGGTTCACGCGCCCCGCGCGAAGCGGTAAGACCCTGGCGCGCAGGCCCCACGGTGACCGGTGGGGCAGTAGGGAGGAGTCCGTACGGTGACGGGCCGTTCGCTGGGCCGACCCGTCGGTGGTGCCGGTATTCCGGGAGGGTGCCCGGGGTGGGACACAGTATGCGGGTCGGGACCCAACGGACGTACGGGTCTGGTACGGGATTTCCCTGGCCGAAACCATACGGGTACGTATGGGGCACGGCG
Organism: Streptomyces sp. NPDC088923; assembly: GCF_044749745.1. Lineage (NCBI taxonomy): Bacteria > Bacillati > Actinomycetota > Actinomycetes > Kitasatosporales > Streptomycetaceae > Streptomyces > Streptomyces sp. NPDC088923. The sequence goes on from NZ_JBIVIO010000002.1 coordinate 660,456, forward strand.
ACCGCAGCGCCGCCGCTCCGCACGCGTGTCGCGGCCCCCGCGCGGGGCGGGGGCCGCGCCCGTTCAGCGCTCGGCCGGGTCCTTGCGCAGCCGGAACCAGTAGAAGCCGTGGCCCGCGAGGGTGAGCAGGTACGGCAGTTCACCGATCGCGGGGAAGCGCACGCCACCGATGAGTTCCACCGGATGGCGGCCCGCGTACGCCTGGAGGTCCAGCTCGGTGGGCTGGGCGAAGCGCGAGAAGTTGTGCACGCACAGCACCAGGTCGTCCGAGGTCCCGTCCTCCGAGCGCAGCTCGCGCAGGAAGGCGAGGACCGCCGGGTTCGAGGACGGCAGTTCCGTATACGAACCGAGCCCGAAGGCGGGGTTCTGCTTGCGGATCTCGATCATGCGGCGGGTCCAGTGCAGCAGCGAGGCCGGGGCGGACATGGCCGCCTCGACGTTCGTCACCTGGTAGCCGTAGACCGGGTCCATGATGGTCGGCAGGAAGAGCCTGCCCGGGTCGCAGGAGGAGAACCCGGCGTTGCGGTCGGGCGTCCACTGCATCGGGGTGCGCACCGCGTCGCGGTCGCCGAGCCAGATGTTGTCCCCCATGCCGATCTCGTCCCCGTAGTACAGGATGGGGGAGCCGGGCAGCGAGAGCAGCAGCGCCGTGAACAGCTCGATCTGGTCGCGGTCGTTGTCGAGCAGCGGCGCGAGGCGGCGGCGGATGCCGATGTTGGCGCGCATCCGCGGGTCCTTGGCGTACTCCGCGTACATGTAGTCGCGTTCTTCGTCCGTCACCATCTCGAGGGTCAGCTCGTCGTGGTTGCGCAGGAAGATGCCCCACTGGCACCCGGCCGGGATGGCCGGGGTCTTCGCGAGGATTTCCGAGACGGGGTAGCGCGATTCGCGCCGCACCGCCATGAAGATGCGCGGCATGACCGGGAAGTGGAAGGCCATGTGGCACTCGTCGCCGCCCTTGGAGAAGTCGCCGAAGTAGTCGACGACGTCCTCGGGCCACTGGTTGGCCTCCGCGAGGATCACGGTGTCCGGGTAGTGCGCGTCCACCTCGGCCCGCACCCGCTTGAGCATCTCGTGCGTCGCGGGCAGGTTCTCGCAGTTGGTGCCCTCCTCGGCGTAGAGGTAGGGGACCGCGTCGAGGCGGAAGCCGTCGATGCCGAGGTCCAGCCAGAAGCGCAGCGCCGCGATGATCTCCTCCTGCACGGCCGGGTTCTCGTAGTTGAGGTCCGGCTGGTGCGAGAAGAAGCGGTGCCAGTAGTACTGCTTGCGGACCGGGTCGAAGGTCCAGTTGCTCGCCTCGGTGTCGACGAAGATGATCCGCGCGTCGCTGTACGCCTTGTCGTCGTCGGCCCAGACGTAGTAGTCGCCGTAGGGGCCTTCGGGGTCCTTGCGGGACTCCTGGAACCACATGTGCTGGTCGCTCGTGTGGTTCATGACGAAGTCGATGATGACGCGCATGCCGCGCTGGTGCGCCGCGTCCACGAACTCGACGAAGTCGGCGAGGTCCCCGAACTCGGGGAGCACGGCGGTGTAGTCGGAGACGTCGTAGCCGCCGTCGCGCAGCGGGGACTGGAAGAACGGCGGGAGCCACAGGCAGTCCACGCCGAGCCATTGCAGGTAGTCCAGCTTCGCGGTGATGCCCTTGAGGTCGCCGACTCCGTCGCCGTTGCTGTCCTGGAAGGACCGGACGAGGACCTCGTAGAAGACGGCGCGTTTGAACCAGTCGGGATCGCGGTCCTTGCGCGGGGTGTCCTCGAAGGTGTCGGGGACGGGCTCGTTGACGATCATGATGCGGGTGACCCTCCGATCAGCGGGGACGGTCGCAGGGTGAACACGTGCGCGGGCGTGGTGCCCGGCTCGAGGCGCACGTAGTTGGCCCTGCCCCAGTGGTAGGTCTCGCCGGTGAGCGCGTCGCGCACCGGGACGGTCTCGTGCCAGTCCAGGCCGAGCGCCGGCATGTCCAACGAGATCGTCGCCTCCTGGGTGTGGTGGGGATCGAGGTTCGCGACCACGAGCACGACGTCGTTGCCCGCCCGTTTGGAGTACGCGATGACCTGGTCCTGATCCGCGTGGTGGAAGTGCACCCGGCGCAGCTGCTGGAGCGCCGGGTGCAGCCTGCGGAGCCGGTTGAGCTTCGTGATCAGCGGGGCCAGCGAGCGTCCCGCGCGCTCGGCCCCCTCCCAGTCACGCGGCTTGAGCTGGTACTTCTCCGAGTCCAGGTACTCCTCGGAGCCGGGCTTCAGCGCCTGGTTCTCGTACAGCTCGAAGCCCGCGTACACCCCCCACGTGGGGGAGAGCGTCGCCCCGAGCACGGCCCGGGTGGCGAACGCCGGCGGCCCGCCGTCCTGGAGGTAGCCGTGCAGGATGTCCGGGGTGTTGACGAAGAAGTTGGGCCGCATGACCCACGCGGATTCACCCGCGAGTTCCTGGGCGTACTCCGTCAGCTCCTGCTTCGTGTTGCGCCAGGTGAAGTACGTGTACGACTGCTGGAAGCCGACGGCGGCGAGGGTGCGCATCATCGCCGGGCGGGTGAACGCCTCCGCCAGGAAGATGACGTCGGGATCGCGCCCGTTGATCTCCGCGATCACCTTCTGCCAGAACACGACCGGCTTCGTATGCGGATTGTCCACCCGGAAGATCCGCACCCCGTGGTCCATCCAGAAGCGCAGGACGCGGCACGTCTCGGCGATCAGGCCGGGCATGTCCTTGTCGAAGGCGATGGGGTAGATGTCCTGGTACTTCTTCGGCGGGTTCTCCGCGTACGCGATCGAGCCGTCCGGGCGGTGGTGGAACCACTCCGGGTGCTCCTTGACCCACGGGTGGTCGGGCGAGCACTGGAGCGCGAAGTCGAGCGCGATCTCCAGGCGCAGTTCCCGGGCCCGCGCCACGAAGGCGTCGAAGTCCTCCAGGGTGCCCAGCTCCGGGTGGACCGCGTCGTGCCCGCCGTCCGCCGAACCGATCGCCCACGGCACGCCCACGTCCTCGGGCGTCGGGTCGAGCGAGTTGTTGCGGCCCTTGCGGTGCGTCGTCCCGATCGGGTGGATGGGCGGCAGGTAGACGACGTCGAAGCCCATCGCGGCGACCGCGGCGAGCCGCTCGGCCGCCGTCCGGAACGTCCCCGAGCGGCTTCGCCCGTCCGCCGTGACCCGCGCCCCCTCGGAGCGCGGGAAGAACTCGTACCAGGAGCCGACGAGCGCCCGGCGCCGCTCCACGAGCAGCTTGAGCGGCTTCGAGGAGCTGACCAGCTCGCGCAGCGGGTGCCGGTCCAGGACCTCCACCACCTCCGGCGCGAGCGCGGCGGCCAGGCGCTGCCCCGGGGTGCGCGAGGTGTCGCGCAGCGCGTCGGCGGCCGCGAGCACCACCTCGCGCCTGCCGTCCTGCTTGGGGACCTTGCGCGCGGCGCGCTCGTGGAGCAGCGCGCCCTCCTCCAGGACGAGCGCGGTGTCGATCCCGGCGGGCACCTTGATGCCGGCCGCGTGGCGCCAGGTGGCGAGCGGATCGCTCCAGCCCTCCACCTTGTACGTCCAGCGCCCCTCGACGTCCGGGGTCACCTCGGCGCCCCAGCGGTCGGTGCCCGGGGCGAGCTCCCGCATGGGAATCCACGGGCCCGGACGGCCGTCCGGGGACTTCAGTACGACGTTGGCCGCGACGGCGTCGTGACCCTCGCGGAAGACGGTGGCACTGATCTCGAAGGTCTCGCCGACGACGGCCTTGGCGGGCCTGCGGCCGCAGTCGACGAGCGGGGACACATCCAGCACGGGGATGCGGCCGATCGGGGTTTTCACGGCATCACCTGGTGACGTAGCGGGTGCGGGTGCGGGTGCGGGTGCGGGTGCGGGTGCGGGTGCGGGTGCGGGTGGTCGGGCGGCGCGGCGGGGTTCCGGGGGCGCGTCGCGCGCGGACCGCTCCGGTCGCCCGGACCGCCCCCTCGCGGGGACGGCCCGGGCCTTCGCACCGTCTATCGGCAGCGCGGACCCGTCCGTTGACCGGGTCTTCACCCGATTCCCTCTCCGGTGTCCCTGAGGCATGGCCGCTCCTGTCCGCGTTCACCCGAGTGGGTGGATGGAAAAGGGGTGCTGCGGTGGGCTACCGCGGAAGCCTTCCCCCGGTATCCGTATGGGCAACCCGACGGCGTGTTAACTACTCGCTCATCAACACGGACACGATTCCGGCCACGTCACACGGCACCCGGGGGTGCGGCCCCGCCCCATCGGATTGTGGCTGGTGAGCGGGGACGCGGCGATTCGGTGGGCGCATTTGAGGGGCGCGGGGAGCGTAGGGGGTACCGGCGTGCGCCGTGGTTGGCGCGGCACACCCCGCGCTAGGGTCGCCGGGAAGCGGCCTTTGTCCCGGTACCGGAGCCGGTGGCGGTCCTGGTGACCTGCCCCGGGCCCGGCCGGTGACGGGCCGTCTGTTCAGCTTCCTGACGCGAAGGCGGCAACGTGAAGGCCATCCGACGATTCACCGTCCGGCCCGTACTCCCCGAACCCCTGCGCCCGCTCGACGCACTCGCCCGCAACCTGCGCTGGTCCTGGCACCCCCCGACGCGTGAGGTGTTCCGCGCCGCCGACCCCGTCCTGTGGGAGGAGAGCGGCCAGGACCCGCTGCGCCTGCTCGCCGCGCTGCCCCAGGACCGGCTCGCCGCCCTCGCCGCCGACGAGCGCTACGTACGGCGCCTCGGCGAGGCCGCCGCCGCACTGGACACGTACCTCTCGGACGGCCGCTGGTACCAGGAGCGGGACCCCGCGGCGCTGCCCGGCGCGATCGCCTACTTCTCGCCCGAGTTCGGCGTCACCGCGGCGCTCCCGCAGTACTCGGGCGGCCTCGGCATCCTCGCCGGGGACCACCTCAAATCGGCCAGTGACCTCGGCGTACCGCTCATCGGTGTCGGCCTCCTCTACCGGCACGGATACTTCCGCCAGTCCCTCTCCCGCGAGGGCTGGCAGCAGGAGACGTACCCCGTGCTCGACCCGGGCGAGCTGCCCCTCGCCCTCCTGCGCGAGGCCGACGGGACCCCCGCCGAGGTCGCCCTGACACTCCCCGCCGGGCGCGTCCTGCGGGCGAGGATCTGGCGCGCCGCGGTCGGCCGCGTACCCCTCCTGCTCCTCGACTCCGAGGTCGAGGACAACGACCGCGCGGCCCGCGAGGTGACCGACCGCCTCTACGGCGGCGGCAGCGAGCACCGCCTCCACCAGGAGATGCTCCTCGGCATCGGCGGCGTCCGCGCCGTGCGCGCCTACTGCCGCCTCACCGGGCACCCCGAGCCGGAGGTGTTCCACACGAACGAGGGACACGCGGGCTTCCTGGGTCTCGAACGCGTGCACGAGCTGCTGACCAGTGAGGACCCCGCGCACCCCGACTTCGCCTCCGCGCTCGAAGCCGTCCGCGCGGGCACCGTCTTCACCACTCACACCCCCGTCCCGGCCGGTATCGACCGCTTCGACGCCGAGCTGATCGCCCGCCACTTCGGGCCCAGCGCCGAACTGCCCGCGCTCGACGTCGAGGACGTGCTGCGCCTGGGCCGCGAGACGTACGAGGGCGGACAGCCGCACCTGTTCAACATGGCCGTCATGGGCCTGCGCCTCGCCCAGCGCGCCAACGGTGTCTCGACCCTGCACGGGCAGGTCAGCCGCGAGATGTTCGCGGGGCTCTGGCCCGGCTTCGACGCCGAGGACGTGCCGATCACCTCCGTCACCAACGGCGTGCACGCGGCCACCTGGGTCGCCCCCGAGGTCTTCGCGCTCGGCGCCGGACGCATCGGCGCCGCGCGCGCCGAGGAGGCCATGGCGGTCGGTGGCTCGCCCCGCTGGGACGCCGTCGCCGACATCCCCGACACGGACATCTGGGGGGTACGCGGACAACTCCGCGCCCGCCTCGTCGGCGAGGTCCGCCGCCGCCTGGCCGCCTCCTGGCGCCAGCGCGGCGCGGGCGCGGCCGAACTCGGCTGGATCGAGGGGGTCCTCGACCCCGAAGTCCTCACGATCGGTTTCGCCCGCCGCGTCCCCTCGTACAAGCGCCTCACCCTCATGCTCCGCGACCGCGAGCGCCTCACGCGCCTCCTGCTCCACCCCGAGCGCCCCGTGCAGATCGTCGTGGCGGGCAAGGCGCACCCCGCCGACGACGGCGGCAAACGCCTCGTGCAGGAACTCGTCCGCTTCGCCGACGACCCGCGCGTGCGCCACCGCATCGTCTTCCTGCCGGACTACGGCATGGGCATGGCGCAGACCCTCTACCCCGGCTGCGACGTGTGGCTCAACAACCCGCTGCGCCCGCTGGAGGCGTGCGGTACGAGCGGCATGAAGGCCGCGCTCAACGGCGCGCTCAACCTCTCCGTCCTCGACGGCTGGTGGGACGAGTGGTACGAGCCCGACTTCGGCTGGGCGATCCCCACCGCCGACGGCAGCGCGCACCTCGACGAGGAACGCCGCGACGACCTGGAGTCCGTGGCCCTCTACCGCCTCCTGGAGGAACGCGTCGCCCCGCGCTTCTACGACCGCGACGCGCAGGGCCTGCCGGGCCGCTGGATCGAGATGGTGCGCCGCACCCTCACGGGCCTCGGCCCCAAGGTCCTCGCCGGGCGCATGGTCCGCGGCTACGTGGAGGACCTCTACGCCCCCGCCGCGCGCGCCCACCGCGCCCTCACCCCCGAGGCGGCCGGGCAGCTCGCCGCGTGGAAGGCGAGGGTGCGCGCGGGCTGGGGACAGGTCGCCGTGGAGCAGCCGGAGACGACGGCGACGGGCACGGGCGCCGAGTACGGGGCGAGCCTGGGGCTGCGCGCGCACGTCTCGCTCGGGGCGCTCGCGCCCGAGGACGTCGAGGTGCAGGTCGTCTCCGGGCGCGTCGACGCGGACGACCGGATCAGCGAGCCGCACACGGTGCCGCTCAAGCCGGTCGGGGCCGGGCCCGACCTGGAGGGCCGCTGGACGTACGAGGGGCCCCTCGCCCTCGACCGCACGGGCAGCTTCGGCTACACCGTGCGTGTCCTGCCCGCCCACCGGCTGCTCGCCTCGCCCGCCGAGCTGGGGCTCGTGGCGGTGCCCGCGGAGGCGAAGGGGGACGGGGGAGGCGTGCTGATGCGGTGAGGGTGGCGCACGCGGGCGGGCGCGGTGCGCTGATCCGATGAACGGGCGGAAAGGTAAGGGGCGTTCACCAGGTGAACGCCCCTTACCTCATGCCGTGCGCCCTGCCGTCAGCTCACGTTGATCGCCGCCCAGGCCGCGTCCACCGCCTGGTACTCGGCGGAGTCGGCCCCGTACAGGTCACCGGCCGCGCTGAGGGTGGCCTCGCGGGCGTCCGCGTAGTCCGTCGTCGAGGTCATGTACTCGCTGAGCGCCTTGAACCACACCTGCGCGGCCTTGTCGATGCCGATGCCGGTGACCGTCGAGTCGTCGTAGGTCGGCGAGTCGTAGGAGACGCCGTTGACGGTCTTCGCGCCGCTGCCCTCGGACAGCAGGTAGAAGAAGTGGTTCGCCGGGCCCGAGGAGTAGTGGACGTCGGTGTTGCCGAGGTCGGCGGACCAGTAGTCGCGCGAGGCGCCGTCCTTGCTCGGCTCGTCCATGTACCGCAGCGGGCTGCCGTCGCCGTTGATGTCGATCTTCTCGCCGATGAGGTAGTCGCCCGGGTCCTCGTCGGTGTTCGAGTAGAACTCGACGGCGGTCGCCATGATGTCGCTCGTCGCCTCGTTGAGCCCGCCGGACTCACCGCTGTAGTTGAGCCCCGCGGTCGCGGCCGTCACACCGTGGCTCATCTCGTGCGCGGCCACGTCGAGCGCGGTGAGCGGCGCGGCGTTGCCGGCTCCGTCCCCGTACGTCATGCAGAAGCAGCTGTCCTGCCAGAAGGCGTTGACGTAGTTGTTGCCGTAGTGGACGCGCGAGGTCGCGCCCTTGCCGTCCCCGGCGATGCCGGAGCGGCCGTGCACGTCCTTGTAGTAGTCCCAGGTCTCGGCCGCGCCGTAGGCGGCGTCGACGGCGGCGGTCTGCGGGTCGCTCGCGGTGCCGTCGCCCCACTCGTCGTCGTCGTCGGTGAAGAGCGTGCCGCTCCCGGAGGAACTGTTGCCGAGGTCGTACGTCTTGTGCCCGCCGCGGTCCGCGTCGGTGAGCGTGTAAGCGCCCGCCGAGCCGCTCGTGCCGAGGTCCACGTCGCCGTTGTACTCGCTGTGCCCGAGGCCGGTCTCGACGCCGTCCCACCGCGCGAGGCGCTTGCCGCTCGTCGCGTCGGTGACGGTGTGGATCTCGCTCGGCGTGCCGTCCTTCCTGACGGACGTCGCGACGGACTCGTAGGCGAGCACGGGGCTGCCGTCGCGGGGCGCCCACACCACCTTCGTGGCGTTGTCCGGCGCGGCCTTGAGCGTCTTCGGGCTCGTGTCCACCTTGAGCCCGGCCTTGCTCGCGCGGTTGACGCCGAGTTGCTTCCCGCTCTTGGCGGTGTGCACGACGAGGTCGCCGCCGAGGACCTTGAGGCCCTGGTAGGTGCGGTCGTAGCGCGTGTGCACGGTGCCGTCGCGGTCCTGCACGACGTCCTTGACGTGCAACTCCTCCTGGGCGCCGAGCCCGAGGGTGCGCGCGGTGGCCGCCGTGTCCGCTTTCGCCTCCTTGAGGAGACCGGCGCGCAGCGACGCGGTCATCGTGAGCGGCGTCGCGGACGGGGTGCGGTCCGCCGCCGTGGCGGGGGCGCCGAGGGCCCCCGCGAGCAGAGCGGCGGAGGCGACCGCGGTGGCGGTCACGAGAGCCGTTCTGGAGAAACGGGAGGTACGGGACGTGCCGGGGTTACGGGACAACGCTGACTCCCAGTCGATTCGTTCCAGTGGGGGGAGCGCGGACCGGTGTCGTGGCTCGGCGGGGCCTTCGCCCGGGTAGGGCGGTGCCCCGGCGGGGCCGTGCCTCGTGGGAAGGCGGACGACGGGCCGCGCGGTGAACTGACGGGCGTGCGGGTGCCGCGGGGCCGGATCGTCGGGGGAGACGATCCGACCCCGGGGGGTGGGGGGTGTGGCCGACCGTGGGGGGTGGCGCATCGCCACCTTCGCATCGCGGGGCACCGCGTGTCATGACCACGAAGAGAGCTTGGCCGGAACCGTGCCACCCGCTTGTGGTGGTGGCGCCGCGCCTCCCGCGCGGCGGGAAGGAGCACACGGGTTACGCGTCGGTAGCTCAACAAGGCCGGGGGAGCGGTTTCCCCGCACATGCCACAAGGTGGTGCGGCGGGTCTGTGCGAGGGCTGTGAGCGGGACTGTCAAGGGCCCGATGGGTGCGGGCCGTTGGCTGGAAAGTGAGGGACGGCCCCGCCGATGCCGATGGAGGTGGGCCGGACCTCACTCGCCCTCCGCGTCCCCGCTCCACACCCCCGCCCGCGCCGCCGTCGCGGCCGCGTGGGCCGCGCGGCGGGCGTGGTGGTCCGTGAGCGGGGTGCCGAGATTGAGGAAGGCGTAGTACAGCGGGGCCGATACGGCGGCCACGACCGCGTGCGCGTCCGTCCCCGCCGGGAGCTCGCCGCGTGCCACGGCGTCCGTGACGCACCCGGCCCACTCCGCGACCCGCACCTCGTAGAAGCGGTGCAGTGCCCCGGCCGTCTCCGTGTCGCAGAGCGAGGCGGCGACGAGGGCCCGGAAGAGGCGGCCCTGGCGCGGGTCCGTGAGGGTCTTCACGACGAGGCGGGCGTTGGCGAGGAGGTCGCCCTCGACGCCGCCGGTGTCCGCGCGCGGCAGGGACTGCTCGGCCATGTCGGCGAGCAGGTCGGCGGCGAGTGCGGCGGGGGTGCCCCAGCGACGGTAGACGGTCGTCTTGCCCACGTCGGCGCGGCGGGCGACGTCGGCGAGGTCCAGCGCCTCGAAGCCCCGCTCGGCGAGCGCGTCGCCGCTCGCGCGCAGGACGGCCTCGCGGACGCGGGCCGTGCGCCCGCCGGGGCGCACGGTGCCGGGGGGTGGGGCGGGAGCGGGGGTGGCGGTCATGGCGACAGCTTAACGGAATCGGAGTTCCCTTACCGCGTCGGACGGTGCTACCTTTCTCGCCGTAACGGGAATTCAGTCCCGTTTATGGCGGGCGAGTCGTCCGCCGCTCCCGCTGAAGGGTTCGTCATGTCCGTACTCCGCACCGAGACCACGAAAACCCCCGCGCCCGCCGCGCCGCCCCCACCGCCCGGCGCGCCGCGCCTCACCGGGCGGCTCGGGCTCGTCCTCGCCGTCCTGCTCGTCGCCCAGTTCATGCTGGCCGTCGATTTCTCGATCCTGAACGTGGCGCTGCCCGCCATCGGTGAGGGGCTCGGCTTCTCGCTCGCGAACCTCCAGTGGATCGCGACGGCCTTCGCGCTGTGCGCGGCCGGTTTCACCCTCTTCTTCGGCCGGATCGGCGACCTGATCGGCCGGAAACGGATCTTCCTCGGGAGCCTCGCGCTCCTCGGCGCCGCCTCGCTCGCCGGGGGCCTCGCCACGAGTCCCGGCGTGCTGATCGCCGCCCGCGTCGCGCAGGGCCTCGCGACGGCGGCGGCGACCCCGGCGGGCCTCTCGCTGCTCACGACGTCCTTCCCCGAGGGCCCGCTGCGGCAGAAGGCGCTCGGCATCAACGGGGCCCTGATGTCCGCGGGGTTCACGACCGGAGCGATCCTCGGCGGCGTGCTGACGGACCTGCTCTCCTGGCGCTGGGCCTTCTTCGTCAACGTGCCCGTCGCCGTCGCCGTCCTCGTGATCGCGCCGACCGTCATCAAGGAGTCGCGACCCGCGGTGCGCCCGCGCCTCGACCTGCCGGGCGCGCTCGCCGTCACGCTCGGTCTGCTCGGTCTCGTCTACGGGCTCACGCAGGCGGGCGAGTACGGGTGGGCCAGCGGGCGCGCGCTGACCGGGCTGCTCGGCGGGGCCGTCCTGCTCGCCGTGTTCGCGCTCGTCGAGCGCACGGCGCGCGAACCGCTCGTCCCGCCGCGCGTCCTGCGCCGCCGGGGCGTCGCGCTCGGCAACGTCCTCGGCCTGCTCGCCTTCGTCACCGAGACCTCGCTCGTCTACCTCCTGACCCTCTACCTCCAGAAGACCCTGGGCTTCTCGCCGCTCGCCGCGGGCGTCTCCTTCGGTGTGCTCGGACTCGGCACGGTCGCGGGCGGCCTCCTCGCCCCGAGGGTCATCGCCCGCACGTCCACGCGCACCGCGCTCCTCGCGGGCGGCCTCGTCCAGACCGTCTTCACGGCCGCGCTGCTCTTCCTCGGTCTCCTCGGTACGAGCGCGGGCGCGGCGCTCGGCCTCCTGCTCCCCGCGACGTTCTTCGGCGGCGTCGGCAACATGCTCGTGATCGTCGGCTTCATGGTCACGGCGACGAGCGGCCTCCCCGACGAGGAACAGGGCCTCGCCACGGGCCTCGCCTCGATGTCCCAGCAGATCGGCATCACGATGGGCACACCGCTCATGTCGGCGGTCGTCACGGCGAGTTCGGCGGGCGCCGCCACCGCCACGGCCGTCCGCCACGGCGTCACCACCGCACTCGCGGTCAACGCGGCCCTCGTCCTGGTGGGCGTGCTGATCGCGACGCGGCTCCGGCGCCGCGCGTGACGCGGGCCGTACGCGCCCCGCTCACCCCGCCGCGTGGGGCGGCCCCGACGATCGCCGGGGCCGCCCCACGCCGGGCGTCAGGCCAGACTCTCCCGCCACGTCTTGTGCAGCCCCGCGAACGTCCCCGTCCCCGCGATGAGTTGTTCCGGGGTGCCGTCCTCGATGATCCGGCCCCGGCTCATCACGAGGACGCGGTCGGCGATCGCCACCGTGGAGAGACGGTGGGCGATGACGACGGCCGTGCGGCCGTGGAGCACCGTTTCCATCGCCTCCTGCACCGCGCGTTCGCCCGGGATGTCGAGCGAGCTGGTCGCCTCGTCCAGAATCAGGACCGCCGGGTCGGCGAGCAGCGCGCGGGCGAAGGCGACCAACTGGCGCTGGCCCGCCGAGATGCGCCCGCCGCGTTTGCGTACGTCCGTGTCGTAGCCCTCCGGGAGCGCGGCGATGAACTCGTGCGCCCCGATCGCCTTCGCCGCCTGCTCGATCTCGGCACGGCTCGCCTCCGGGCGGCCGATCGCGATGTTGTCCGCGATCGTCCCCGAGAAGAGGAACGCCTCCTGCGTCACCATGACGACCCCGCGCCGCAGCTCCGGCATGGGCAGGTCCCGCAGATCGGTGCCGTCGAGCAGGACACGGCCCTCGGTCGGGTCGTAGAAGCGGGCCAGGAGCTTCGCGAGCGTCGACTTGCCCGCGCCCGTCGAACCGACCACGGCGACCGTCTGCCCGGCCGCCAGCCGCAGGCCGAAGCGCGGCAGCACCTCACCGCCCGTGCGGTAAGAGAACGAGACACCGTCGAAATCGACCTGACGGCCGGGGAGCGCGGCCCTGGCCGGCGGCAGCTCGCGCGGCACCGCCGGCTCGGGCACGCCGGGCTCCTGCGCGAGCAGCCCGGCGACCTTCTCCAGCGAGGCCGCCGCGGACTGGTAGGCGTTGAGGAACTGGCCGAGCCGGTCGATCGGGTCGTACAGCCGCCGCAGGTACAGCGCCGCCGCCGCGAGCGTGCCGAGCGCGAGCGTCCCGTCCGCGACCCGGTAGGCGTCCCACAGCACGATCGCGGCGATCGTCGTGTTCGCCACGAGCCGCGAACCGACCACGTACCGCGCCATCTCGATGAGCGCGTCGCCGTTGCTGCGCTCGTGTTTCCGGTTGAGCGCGCCGAACTCGGCGTCGTTGACCGCCTCGCGCCGGAAGGCCCGTACCGGGCGGATGCCGTTCATCGTCTCGCCGAACTTCACGATGACCGAGGCGATCGCCGTCGAGCGCCGCGCGAAGACCCGCCCCGCGCGCCGCTGGTAGAGCCGCACGAGCAGGTACAGCGGCACGAGGGAGAGCACGGCGAGCGCGCCCGTCCACAGGTCGAGCACGAGCAGCACGACGGAGATCGACAGGAAGGACAGGAGCGTGTTGATCAGCTCCTGAAGGCCCTCGTCGAGCAGCTCGCGCAACGACTCGACGTCCGTCGTCGAACGCGAGATGAGCCGCCCCGACGTGTACCGCTCGTGGAAGTCCACGCTCAGCGCCTGCGCGTGCCGGAAGATCCGCCCGCGCAGATCGAGCAGCACGTCCTGGCTCACGCGGCCCGACAGCTTCGTGTACAGGAACTGGAAGACGCCCGAGCCGAGGGCGCACAGCGCGTAGGCCGTGCCGAGCGCGATGAGCGGACCGTACTCCTCGCGGCGCACCGCCGGGACGCCGTGGTCGATCGCGTACGCGACGAGGAGCGGGCCCGCCTGGGTCGCCGCCTGCTGGAGCAGCAGGAACAGCACCGTGAGCGCGACCCGCCCCCGGTGCGGGCGGAGGAGCGCGCCGAGCAGCGCGCGGGTGGCGCCCTTGGCGACGGGCAGATCGTCCTGGTCGAAGGGATCGGGGGGCGGGGCCGCGTCTTCCGGGGCGGTGGCCGCGGGGGCCGCGTCATCCGGGGCGGTGGCCGCCGGTGTTGTCGTCCTCGCCGGTGCGGTCTCCTTCGGGACCGGCGGTACGGCCGCGGGCGGGGAGGTCAGCAGCGCCTCCGTGCCCGTACCCTCGGCCCCCTCCTCGCCCGCTCCGCCCGGCCTTCGTTCGTCGGCTCCCGTCGTCATGCCTGTCCCTCCAGGGCCCGTTCCGCACCCGACATGAGCCAGGCGTACTCGGCGTTCTCGCGCAGCAGTTGGTGATGAGTGCCTACGGCCGTGATCCGGCCGCCCGAGAGCAGCGCGACCCGGTCGGCGAGCTGCACCGTCGACGGCCTGTGCGCCACGACGAGCGCCGTCGTGCCCTCCAGGACGCGGCGCAGCGCCGCCTCCACGGCCGCCTCGGTGGCGACGTCGAGCGCCGAGAGCGGGTCGTCGAGCACGAGGAAGGGCGGCGAGCCCACCACCGCGCGGGCGAGCGCGAGCCGCTGCCGCTGCCCGCCCGACAGGCTCAGTCCCTGCTCGCCCACCTCGGTGTGCTCGGCGTGCGGCAGGTCCTTCACGAAACCGGCCTGCGCCACGTCGAGCGCCCGCGCCAGGTCCTCCGTCCCGGCCTCGGCACCCGCGCCCATCAGCACGTTCTCCGCGATCGACGCCGAGAAGAGCGTCGGTTCCTCGAAGGCCACGGCGACGAGCGAGCGCAGCCGCTCGCGCGGCATCGCCGTGATGTCCTCGCCGTCGAGCGTGATCCGGCCCGCGCTCGGCTCGTACAGACGCGGTACGAGGTGCGTCAGCGTCGTCTTGCCGCAGCCCGTGGCGCCCACGAGCGCGACCGTCTCACCCGGCCGTACGTGCAGGTCCACGCCGTCGAGCAGCGCGGGCGCACCGGGCGCGGCGTCCGGGAAGCGGAAGCCGACCCCGGCGAAGCGCAGCCCGTCGCGCGTGCCCGGCGCCACGGCCGCCGCGACCGGGGCGGGCGCGGGGACGTCCTCCTCGGGCCGCTCGTCCATGACCTCGAAGTACCGCTCCGCCGCCGCTGCCGCCTCCTGGCACATCGCGAGGAGGAAGCCGATGGACTCGACGGGCCAGCGCAGCGCGAGCGCCGTGGACAGGAAGGCGACGAGGGTGCCCGCCGAGAGGTCGCCGTCCGCGACACGGATCGTGCCGAGTACGAGCGCCGTCACGATCGCCAGCTCCGGGAGCGTCGTGATGACGCCCCAGATCCACGCGAGCAGGTGCGCCTTGCGCAGCTCCGTGGCGCGCAGTTCCTTCGCCCGCGCGCGAAAGACGCGCGCCTGACTGCGGTGCCGGCCGAAGCCCTTCACGACGCGGATGCCGAGCACGCTCTCCTCGACGAGCGTCGTGACGTCCCCGATCTGGTCCTGCGCCCGGCGCGCCGCGGTGCTGTACCGGCGCTCGAAGTACGTGCAGACCGGGACCAGCGGCGCCACGGGGACGAGCAGCAGCAGCCCGAGCCCCCAGTCCTGGATGACCAGGATCACCACGCCGACGACGATCGTCACCCCGTTGACCAGGAGAAAGGTCAGCGGGAAGGCGAGGAACATGCGCAGCATCATGAGGTCGGTCGTCGCGCGCGAGAGCAACTGGCCCGAGGCCCACCGGTCGTGGAAGGAGGTGGGCAGGCGCTGGAGGCGCCCGAACAGGTCCCGCCGCAACTCCGCCTCGACCCCCGCGAGCGGTCTCGCCACGAGCCAGCGCCGGAAGCCGAAGAGCCCCGCCTCCGCTATCCCGAGCAGCAGCAGCCCGAGCGCCCCGAGCCACACCCCGCCCGGGTCGTGGCCCGCGACAGGGCCGTCCACGATCGCCTTGAGCACGAGCGGCACCACGAGGCCCACGCAGGAGGCGAGCACGGCGATCACGGCGGCGGTCGCGAGCCGGGCCCGCACCGGTCGGACGTAGGGCCACAGGCGCGCGAGGGTCCGCGCCGCCGAGCGGCCCTTGGGGGAGTCGGGAAGTTCTGCTGTCACAGCGGCGAGGTTACGTTCCGCCACTGACAATGCCCACCGAGTTTCCCTGTACGCCCCAAACATCCGGCCACCGCGCGGCGGCCGACCGCCCCGCCGCGCCCCGCCCACCGCCGCGCGAGCACCATCGACCGATCGGATGATGGTCCCTGGCGAAGTGGCCGATACCGTGCGCCCGTCCGCCCCGCGAGCCTGGTGCCATGACCGCTCACCCGGACCCCGAGAGCCCCGCCGCAAACGCGGCGCCCGTCCTCGTTGACGTACGTGACCTGCGCAAGAGCTACGCGGGACGCCCCGTCGTCGACGGCGTCACCTTCCGCGTGCACGAGGGCGAGGTCTTCGGCGTCCTCGGGCCGAACGGGGCGGGCAAGACGACGACCGTCGAGTGCGTCGCGGGGCTGCGCGTCCCCGACGGCGGCTCCGTCCGCGTCGCCGGACTCGACCCCCGCGCCGAACACCCCGCCGTCAGCCGCCTCCTGGGCGTGCAGCTCCAGGAGAGCGCCCTCCCCCCGAAGATCACTGTGCGTGAGGCCCTGCTCCTCTACGCCTCCTTCCATCCCGCCCCCGCCGACTGGCGCGCCCTCGCGGAGCGCTTCGGGCTCGGCGACCGTCTCGACGCGCGCTGGGCGAAGCTCTCGGGCGGCCAGAAGCAGCGCCTCTCGATCGCCCTCGCCCTCCTCGGCCGCCCCCGCGTCCTCCTCCTCGACGAACTCACCACGGGCCTGGACCGGGGCGCGGGTCCTCGTCCTCACCACGTACGACAGCGACGCCGACACGCTGCCCGCGATCGAGGCGGGCGCGACGGGCTATCTGCTCAAGGACGCCCCGCGCGAGGAACTCTTCGCCGCGGTACGGGCGACGGCCGCGGGCCGCAGCGTGCTCGCCCCGGCCGTCGCCTCGCGCCTCGTCACCTCGCTGCGCGCGCCCGCCGCCGACGAGGCCCCGCCCCGTACCGCCCTCTCGGCCCGCGAACGCGAAGTCCTCGCGCTCGTCGCGCGCGGCACGCCGAACCGCGAGATCGCCCGCCTCCTCTTCCTCAGCGAGGCCACGGTGAAGACCCACCTCACCCACCTCTACGCCAAACTCGGCGCCACCGACCGCGCCGCCGCCGTCGCGCGGGGGTACGAGCGCGGCATCCTCGGGACGGGGAGCGCGGGGACGTGACGCGCCCGCGACGGAGAAGCGTGTGACGGCCCGCTGACGCACCGCACCCCCGCCCCTCCCGGCCCCCCTCCGTTTCCCGCGCCCCGTAGGATTCACCCCCAGGACACCCCCGCGCCCCGTACCGGCGACGCGCGGGAGCCCGGGTGGGGCGTCCCCGGCGGGGTCCCGACCGGCGGAATCACGGAGCGGAGCGGAGGCGGCGGCCATGCGGCGTGTGGTGCGGATGGCCGGGAGCGGGCTCGCTCTCGCCGGGCTGCTCGGTGGGGTGAGCGCGTGCGGGAGCCCCTTCGGGAGCGAGCACGCCGTGTTCGGCAAGCCGCTCTCCCAGCAGCTCCGGGCCGCCTCGCGGGCGAGCCAGGAAGGACTCACCGCGCGCTTCACCTCGCGCCTCGACTACGGCGGTACGGGCACCAAGGCCACCGACGTCGTCGCCGGGACGCTCGACTGGGACCAGGACGTCGCCCGCGCCGAACGCACCGTCCACGTCCCCGCGCCGCTCGCCGAGGCCGACGCGGGCGCCCTCGGCGGACGCGAGGGGCGCCGCGACGTACGGCAGACGTACGCGGTGCGCGGCCACGGCAGCGTGTACGTCGCCGTGGACGGCGACAAGGGCCGCACCTGGGTGCGCTTCACCCCCGCCGAGCGCAAGAAGCGCGGCCTCAACGGCGACAGCGACCTCAACCGCCTCAACGGCGCGGTCCTGCCCTACGGCGGCACCCTCGCCGAAGTCCTCCCCTACGCGAAGCCCGGCAAGGAGCCCGCGCACCTCCCCGGGGGCGGCCGCCGCTACACCGCGACCGTCCCGGCCGCGCACGCCGCCGACGTCCTGCCCGCCGCCCTCGCCCGGCCCCTGCGCCAGGCCGAACGCCTCGGCCACGCCGAGGGCTTCACCGTCACCGTCACGACCGACGGCAAGGGCCGCGTCGTGAAGATGACCGCCGACCTCGCCGCCCAGCTCGACGAGTTGCACACCCGGGGCCTCCTGCGCGACGTCACGACGCTCCACTCCGAACTGCGCCTGAGCCGCTACGGCCGCTGGCAGCGCGAGGACTTCCCCGGCGCGCACCGCCTCGTCACCTCGACGGAGACCGTCCGCACGGCGCGCGGCCTCGAACCCGGCCAGTGCGCGGACACCCAGCTGCTCGGCCTCGGCAGGCGCGCCCTCTTCCCCGTCGACTGCGCGGACCCGCACGACCTGTGGAAGTTCCCGAGCGGCACGTACGAGCGCACCCTCGGCACCCTCGACGGACTCGACGCCCTCCCGCTCGCCGCCTGCCGCGCCGGACTCGCCGACGCCGGGCCGGTCAACGGCGCGCCCGACCCGAAGACCCTCGCCGTGACCCGCGACGGCCTGCGCTACGCCGTCGTGGGCACGAACGGCGCGGACAAGGCGCCGGACTGGCGCGCGACGCCGCCCACGAAGCTCCCGAAGAACACGGAGCTGCGCGTCGAGGGCGACGCCTCGTGCCTCGTCACGACCGCGTACGAACCGCTCGCGTAACGGCCGTCAGCCGAGCACCCGCAGCACCACCACCGACCGCCCCTCCACCCGCACCGTCGCCCCCGCCGCGTGCACCGTCCCCGGCGCCTCTTCCTGCTCCTCCCGCGCCGTGTCCACGACGACCTCGTACGACGCCCCCCACGGCGCCCCCGGCAGCGTCAGCTCGGCCGGTTCGGGGTCCGCGTGCAGGAACAGCAGGAAGCTGTCGTCCATGACCGGCGCGCCCCCGGCGTCCCGGGCGGGCAGGTCGCGGCCCGAGAGGTACATGCCGAGGCTGCGGCCCGGCGCGTACCAGTCGTCCTCGGTCAGCTCCGCGCCGCGCGCCGTGAACCACGCGACGTCGCGCCGCCCGTCCGCGAAGAGCGCCCGGCCCGTGAAGAAGGACCGCCGGCGCAGCACCGGGTGCGCGCGGCGCAGCGCGACGAGCCGCGCGACGAGCGCGCACTGCGCGCGCCACTCGGGCGCGTCGAGCAGCGACCAGTCGAGCCAGCCGATCTCGTTGTCCTGGCAGTACGCGTTGTTGTTGCCGCCCTGGGTGCGCCCCAGCTCGTCCCCGGCGACGAGCATCGGGACGCCCGTCGACAGGAGCAGTGTCGTGAGGTGGTTGCGGAGCTGGCGCCGCCGCAGCGCGCGGATGCCCACGTCCTCGGTCTCGCCCTCCGCGCCGTGGTTCCAGGAGCGGTTGTCGCCCGTGCCGTCCCTGTTCCCCTCGCCGTTCGCCTCGTTGTGCTTGTGGTCGTAGGTGACGAGGTCCCGCAGCGTGAAACCGTCGTGCGCCGTCACGAAGTTGACGCTGGCCTGCGGACTGCGCCCGCTCCACGCGTACAGGTCGCTCGACCCCGACAGGCGGTAGCCGAGGTCCCGTACGTCGGGCAGCGCCCCGCGCCAGAAGTCCCGCGCCGCGTCCCGGAAGCGGTCGTTCCACTCCGCCCACAGCGGCGGGAAGGCGCCCACCTGGTAGCCGCCCGAGCCCACGTCCCACGGCTCCGCGATGAGCTTGACGCGGCGCAGCACCGGGTCCTGCGCGATGACGGCGAGGAACGGCGCGAGCATGTCGAAGCGCTGCTCCTCGCCGTCCCGCCCCGCCCGCGCGAGCGCCGCCGCGAGGTCGAAGCGGAATCCGTCCACGCCCATCTCGCCGACCCAGTACCGCAGCGAGTCGGTGAGCAGCCGCAGGACCTGCGGCTGGACCACGTTCAGCGTGTTGCCGCACCCGGTGAAGTCGCGATAGCGGCGCGCGTCCTGCTGGAGCCGGTAGTAGCCCCGGTTGTCGATGCCGCGCAGCGAGAGCGTCGGGCCTCGCTCGTCGGCCTCGGCCGTGTGGTTGTAGACGACGTCGAGTATCACCTCGATGCCCGCCGCGTGCAGCGCGCGCACCATGTCGCGGAACTCGCCGACCTGTTCGCCGCGCGTCCCGCGCGAGGCGTACGCGGCGTGCGGCGCGAAGTAGCCGATCGAGTTGTACCCCCAGTAGTTGGTGAGGCCGCGCCGCAGCAGGTGGTCCTCGTGCGCGAACTGGTGCACGGGCAGCAGCTCGACGGCCGTCACGCCGAGCCGCTTGAGGTGCGCGAGCGCCGCCGGGTGCGCGAGCCCCGCGTACGTGCCGCGCAAGTGCGCGGGGATGCCGGGGTGCCGCATCGTGAAGCCCTTGACGTGCACTTCGTAGAGCACCGTGTCCGCCCACGGCGTCTTCGGGCGGCGGTCGTCGATCCACTCGGCGGCCGGGGACTCGTCGTGCACGACGACGCCCTTCGGGACGTACGGGGCCGAGTCGCGGTCGTCGCGCACGGTGTCCGCGACGTGCTGCTCGGGCCAGTCGCGCACGTGCCCGTAGACCTCGGCCGGCAGCCTGAAGTCGCCGTCCACGGCGCGCGCGTACGGGTCGAGCAGGAGCTTTGCCGGGTTCCACCGGGCCCCCGTCCACGGGTCCCAGCGGCCGTGCACCCGGTAGCCGTACCGCGTCCCCGGCGCGACGCCGGGCACGAAGCCGTGCCAGATCTGGTCCGAGCGCTCCGCGAGGCGCACCCGCCGCTCGTTGCCCTCCTCGTCGAACACGCACACCTCGACGGCCTCGGCGCCGCCCGCCCACAGCGCGAAGTTCGTGCCCGTGCGCCCCTCGGGACCCCGGTGCCAGCGCGCGCCGAGCGGCGTGGGGGCGCCGGGCCAGGCGACGTCGCGGGCGAGGGCCGCGGGAGGCGCGGGGCGCGGGGGAGGGCCGTGGCCCGTGGTCGTGGGGGGCGGTCCGGGGTCCGTGCCGTCCTGGCGGGCCCCGGTCTCCTCCTGCTCGGCTGCGCTCGTCACCTTCCGGCCTCCTGGCGGCTCCGGGGACGCGGACGCCGCGCGGCGCCCGGGGCACGTGGTGCGTGGCGTGCCCGCGGTACGGCGTGCGGCATCCGGCCGTGGCTCGGCGGCTTCGTCCCACCCCTGTTCTTCCCCTCGCGAGGGCTTCGCTCACGTTTCGCCCGCGCGGGGCGGGGCGTTCACCCGGGCCCCGCCTCCCGGGCGGACGGGGCTGCGCGGCGCCTGTCGGGAAGAGCGCAGGTGGGGGCGGGAGTTGGAACGCAACAGTGACAAACGCGGGGGTCTCGCGTGTTCGGGTGTGTGGTTATCTGACTGTGCGGATCGGACGCGGGGGGCGCACAAGCGGTCCCCGCGCGTGTGCGAGGGGAGACACCGGAGTGAGCGGGCGACCGACGGCGTACGCGGGTGCGGGGTGGCTGCGGGGGAGCGGTGGCGGGGCACGGGCCCTGCCCGCGCTGCTCCTCGGCGTGCTCCTGCTGCTCGTGACGGCGTGCAGTGGGGGCGGGGACGGCGACGGGGCGGGCGCGGACGGCGAGAACGGGGGCAGGGTCAAGCCGAGCCCGACCCTCTCGCAGGCCGTCGTGACCGTCGCGCCGAAGGACGGCGCCAAGGACGTCGACACGAGCGGCGCCCTGAAGATCACCGCGAGCAAGGGGACGCTCACCAAGGTCCAGGTCGCCGACGACAAGGGCACCGAGGTGGCGGGGGACATCGTCGAGGGCGGCGCCGCCTGGCGGCCGAAGCTGCACCTGGCCGCCTCTACCACGTACAAGGTGCACGCGGTCGCGAAGGACACGCACGGCCGCGAGTCGGCGAAGGACACGACGTTCACGACGCTCGTGCCGAAGAACACCTTCATCGGCCGCTTCACGCCCGAGGACGGTGCGACGGTCGGCGTCGGCATGCCGGTCTCGCTCAACTTCTCGCGCGGCATCACGGACCCGAAGGCCGTCGAGCGCGGCATCGAGGTCAAGGCCGAGCCCGCCATCGAGATCCGCCACAAGTGGTACGGCAACGACCGCCTCGACTTCCGTCCCGAGAAGTACTGGGCGCCGGGCACCAAGGTGACGCTCACCCTCGCGCTCGACGGCGTGGAGGGCCGCCCGGGGGTCTACGGCAAGCAGGCCAAGACAGTGCACTTCACGATCGGCCGCAGCCAGGTCTCCTATGTGGACGCGAGCGCGCACACGATGCGCGTGACCCGCGGCGGCAAGACCGTCAGGAACATCCCCATCACGGCGGGCGCCCCGGGCAGCACGACGTACAACGGGCAGATGGTCATCAGCGAGAAGTACCCGGTGACCCGTATGAACGGCGAGACGGTCGGCTACGGCGGCGAGTACGACATCCCCGACGTCCCGCACGCCATGCGCCTGTCCACCTCGGGCACCTTCGTGCACGGCAACTACTGGGCGGGTCCGGGCGTCTTCGGCAACCAGAACGCGAGCCACGGCTGCGTCGGCCTGCGCGACGCGCGCGGCGGCGGCGACTCCTCGACACCCGCCTCGTGGTTCTACAACAGCTCGCTCATCGGCGACGTCGTCGTCGTCTCGCACTCCAACGACAAGCGGATCCAGTGGTGGAACGGCCTCAACGGCTGGAACCTGCCGTGGGGTGAGTGGGAGAGCTGACGGCCCTGCGTCCGGTACGGGCACGGGGCGGCGCCTTCGCGGGCGCCGCCCCGTACCCGTACTTCCGCCCTGTGGCGGAGCGCACGTCCGCGCCCGTGACCTGGGCGCATAGGGTGCGGGCATGACTGTGCTCCTCGACGTCGACGAAGGTGTCGCCACCCTCACCCTCGACCGGCCCCCCATGAACGCGCTCAACGTCGCCGTGCAGGACCGCCTGCGCGAACTCGCGGACGAGGTCACCCGCAGGGACGACGTGCGGGCCGTCGTGATCCGCGGCAGCGAGAAGGTCTTCGCGGCCGGGGCCGACATCAAGGAGATGCGCGACATGAGCCACAAGGACATGGTCCCGCGCTCCCGCGCCCTCCAGGAGGCGTTCACCGCCGTCGCGCGCATCCCGAAGCCCGTCGTCGCCGCCGTCACCGGCTACGCGCTCGGCGGCGGCTGCGAACTCGCGCTGTGCGCCGACCACCGCGTCGCCGCCGAGAACGCGAAGCTCGGGCAGCCCGAGATCCTCCTCGGGCTCATCCCCGGCGCCGGCGGCACGCAGCGCCTCGCGCGCCTCGTCGGCCCCTCGCGTGCCAAGGACCTCATCTTCACCGGGCGTCAGGTCCGCGCGGACGAGGCGCTGCGGATCGGTCTCGTGGACCAGGTCGTCCCGGCCGAGGAGGTCTTCACCACCGCGCACGCGTGGGCCGCGAAGCTCGCCAAGGGCCCCGCGCTCGCGCTGCGCGCCGCGAAGGAGGCCGTGGACGGCGGCCTGGAGACGGACATCGACACCGGCCTCGCGCTCGAACGCACCTGGTTCGCCGGGCTGTTCGCGACGGAGGACCGCGAGACCGGGATGCGCAGCTTTGTCGAGGACGGACCGGGCAAGGCACACTTCGGCTGAGCGGTGCGCGGGGCGTGCGCGCGCGTGCGCGGCCACCGTGCCCGGCGCGCCGCCCGCGCGGTCCCCGGGCGGCCTCCGGGCGCACGGGGGCGCGCACTCCCCGCGTGCGACGTCTTATGTCCGCCTTAAGCGAACCTTAAGAAACGGTGCGCACCCGGGGTGTGATCACTCGTCCGCACAGCGTCATCACCCCCGGTGACCCCCGCCGGAGCTCTCCTTTTGCCCTCGGCATATGCCGAGCGTGGTCTTCACGAGCTTCCCGGCGGCCCGTCATATTCCGCCGGAACGCGCCCGCGCAGGGCTGGGGGACGCCATCATGGGGGCATGGCGGGGCTGGAGGGCACAGAGCACACGCGGCGGGCCGAGCAGGGCGGGCCCGCGGCACGGTGGACGCCGGGCGCGAAGGACGAACGCGCCCTGGCGGCCTTGGACGCGCACGGGAACCCGGCGGAGTCGGAGATCCGCGTGGAGGCGACCCCGGAGTCGGGGGGCGAGTTGCGCCGCCTCGCCGCGCTCGTCGTCACGGAGGAGTGGAGGTTGTCCCCCGCGCTCGCCGAGACCACCGCGCTCCTCGTCTCGGAGCTGCTCGGCAACGCCGTGCGGCACGCGGGCGCGCGCTCCTTCGGGCTCCGCATGACCCGCCGGCCGGGACGTATCCGCGTCGAGTTCCGCGATCCCTCGCGGGCCCTGCCCTGCGTGATGCCGTCCTTCGGGATGGCGGTCACGAGCGGCTTCGGGCTCGCGCTCGTCGAGCGGCTGAGCGAGCGGTGGGGCGTGGACCTGCTGCCCGTCGGCAAGAAGACGTGGTTCGAGCTGCGCGTGACGGACCGCTGAGGCCCCACGCCCCGCCCTCTCCGAGCGCCTCAGACCGCCCCCTGGGCCGGGCGCCACAGCAGCGCCTCCGCCCCCACCGGTCGGTACCCGGCCGCCTGGAAGGCCCGGACGCTGCGCGCGTTGCCCGGGGCCTGCTGCGCCCACACCGCCGCGTCCGGTACGAGGTGACGCGCCGCCAGCGCGAGGGCGCGGCCCCGGCCGGGTACCGCCGACTCCTTCTCGACCGCCGTCTCCCAGCGCCCGCCCGGCCCCCTGCCGAGGAGCACCACATCGCCCTCGGTCGTCTCCCACACCCGTACCCCCGTGCGACGCCGCAGCGCCCTCGCGACGCGCGGGTGTCCGTGCGGCGCGACCTCCCGCAGCTTCAGCTCCGGCGGCCCGGGGAGCGCGGGGGCGACCGTCAGGAGGTCCACCGTGCCCATCCGCCGCCCGGTCCGCTCCAGGAGCGCGGCGAGGAAGAAGGGGTGCAGGCTCGCGGCGAGCGGGTCGCGGCCGGAGCGCGCGAGCCGCTCCCGCACCCACCCCTCGTCCGCGTCCGCGAAGACGAAGGACCGCGCCGTCAGCGCGAGCACCCCCGCTTCGCGTTCCCCGCCCAGCGGCCACACCGTCGTCGTCCCGTCCGCCGCGGGAAACCGCCCCCGCGCCAGCTCGGCGAAGAGCGCTTCCAGGTCCGTCACGCGCCGTGCTCCTTCCGTACTCGCTCTCCTCGCGCCCGGCGGGGCCGGATACCCTGACCGCCGTACAGAAGCACCGAGAAGGGGTGGACGGGCCGATGGCCGACATCGAGCAGGCACGCAAGACTTTCCAGCAGTTCGACGCCGACGGGGACGGTTTCATCACCGCCGACGAGTACAAGTCGGCCATGGCCCGCATGGGCGATTTCTACGTCACCGCGTCCGTCGCCGAGGCCATCATCGCCTCGAAGGACGCCAACGGCGACAAGCTCCTCTCCTTCGAGGAGTTCTGGGCGGGCGTCCACAAGGGCTGACCCCCGCCAGGAGGGGACGGCCCGTCGCCACGGACCGCCCCCTCCTCGCGTACCGCTTGCTCTCGGACCGCCACGGCACGCGCCCGTACGACGCCAGGCGCGGGCCCCCTCACACCACTTCCGCCAGCGCCCGCGCGACAGCGGCGACCGCTGGAGCGGGCGGCCCGGGCAGCCGCGCCAGCAGCACCCGGCGGACCTCGGCGGGCACCCCGTCCACGCGCACCAGCGCGACCCCGCGCGGCAGGATGCCGGCGAGCAGGCACGGCACCGTCGTCACACCGAAGCCGCCCGCCACGAGAGCGAGCTTCGTGAACCAGTCGCGGGCCGCGTGCACCACTCGGGGGCGCCCGGGAAGCCCCGGCCAGACGCCGAGCAGCGGTTCGGCCCCCGTCGAGGCCGGCCCGATCCACGGGGCCGCCGCCAACTCGTCGACCCGCATTGCGTCCCGGCCCGCGAACTCCCCCTGCCGTACCCCTGGATCATGCGCGACTCGATCACCGTGCGCGGCCAGTGGATGCTGCCGCGCACCGCCAATCCCGGGCTGGTCCGGCTCCTCGCGACGGGCGCGGTGGACCTCGCGGCCGAACGGGTGCGGGCCTTCGCACTCGACGAGGTCGACGAGGCGATCGCCCACGCGCAGGCGCACGGCGGCCCCTTCGACCGGACGGGCCTGGTGCCGGGGGCCTGACGCAGGGGCATATCACCGGGGCGGGGCCGCCCACGCGCCAGGCCCGCCCACGCGCCAGGCCCGCCCACGCGCCAGGCCCGCGCGGCGACTCAGACCTCCACGGCGCGCGCCCGTCCCGCCGTCCGCACGCTCCAGCGGCCCCCGTGCCGTTCGAGTTTCAGCGGGTGCCCGAAGCACTCCGAGGCCGACCCGCTCGTCAGGACCTCGTCCACGGGCCCGCTCCCGAGGACCTTCCCGCCGCGCAGCAGCAGCGCGTGCGTCGTGCTCGGCGGCAACTCCTCCAGGTGGTGCGTCACGAGGACGGAGGCGAGCGCGGGCCGCGCGGCGGTCAGCGCCTCGATGCTCTCGATGAGCTGCTCGCGCCCCGCGACGTCGAGCCCGGTCGCCGGCTCGTCGAGGAGCAGCAGCCGGGGCTCCGGCATGAGGGAGCGCGCGATGAGCGCGCGGCCCCGCTCGCCCTGCGAGAGCGTCGGCCACGTCGCCTCCGCGCGGTGCCCGAGCCCGAGCGTCGCGATGAGCCGCCCGGCGCGCTCGCGCTGCTCCGGGTCGGGCTGCCAGCGCGGCAGCGGCTCGACGCTGTTCGTGAGCCCGGTCAGCACCACGTCGCGCACCTTCAGCGCGCTGCGCAGCGGGTGGCGCGGATTGACGTGGCCCACGTACGTCCGCAGTTCCCGCAGGTCCACGCGCCCGAGCCGGCGCCCCAGTACCTCGACCTGCCCGCGCGTGGGGTGGCCGAGCGCCCCGAGCAGGCTCAGGAGCGTCGTCTTGCCCGCGCCGTTGGCACCGAGCAACGCCCAGTGCTCGCCCTCTCGGACGGTGAGGGACACCCGGTCCAGGAGAAGGGCGCCCTCGCGGACGAGCTCGACCTCCTCGGCGTGCAGCACCGCCGCCGCCCGGGCCTCGTTCTCTGCCTCTGCTGCTGTCTCGCGTACGGGAGTGGTGGTCATAGTGCACCGAAAGGTACGCCCGCGCGGGCGGCGCACGCCCGGCCCGTTCACGATACGGACGCCCCCGCGGCGGCCCTTTGCCCTCAGCCCTCCGCGGCCGCCACCGGCAGCCGCAGCGCCGACTCGCCCGCGCCCCACGCCGCGAGCGCGTGCGCGGCGAGGCGGTCCTCCAGGAGGCTCGTCGCCTCCATCCCGAGGACCACGTCCGCCTCCAGGCCCGGCTCGGCGAGCAGCAACTGCGCGAGCACCTCCGCGCGCAGCACCTGCTCCTCGGCCGCGGCCGACTCGGCGCGCGCCAGCACGTAGCGTGAGGCCTTCTGCGGCGCCCGCGTCCGCTCCAGCGCCGCGGCCACGCGCCCCGCCGCGCGCGGCAGCAGGACACCCCACGCCGCCGCGTGCCCCACGAGCGCGCCGCGCAGCGCCCCGTGCAGGCCGAAGAGCGCGCCCAGGTTGGCGAGCGCGAGGGACTCGGCGGGGACCGCGTCCACGTACCTGCCGGGCGCCGGGTCGAGGCCGAGCGCGCGCAGGTGCTCCGCGGCGAGGGCCGCGTGGCCGCGCGCCGGCTGCCCGTGCCCGGCGCGCGCGTGCAGCAGCGAGAGGAGCCCGGCCCGGGGGCGGGCGGGCAGCCGGGGCAGCGCCCAGGCGGGCCCGTCGTCCTCGAAGGCCCGCGCGGGCGTCCGCAGCACCGCGTACTCGCGGATCTGCCACGGCTTCCCGTCCCGCTCCAGCGCGCCGCTCACGCTCGTCGGATCGCCGCCCTCGGGCCGTACGAGCAGATCGGCGAGGGCCGCGGAGACGTCCTCGGCACCGCGCGTCAGCCCGCGCAGCGCCTCCAGGAAACGCCGCTCCAGGGGACGGCGCAGCCCCAGCAGGAGCGGCTCCCACTCGGCGCCCGGCGGCAGTCCCGCCCAGCCGCCGCGGTGAAACCCGTACAGCACGAAGAGGGCGAGCTGCAGGTCCTCGCCGAGCGGGTCCACGCGCGCGGCCTGCGGCCCCCAGGGCGGCGCGTCCCGCCCCGCCCGCAGCGCCGTGAGCAGGTGCGCGGAGAGATCCCCGCGCGCCTCGGGAAGCTCCGGCGGCTCCTGCCGCCCCCCGCTGACTTCACCCGTCGCCGTCGTCATGCCCCCCAGCCTGCTGCCCCCACCCGGCCCCCACCACTCGGGCGGTCCACACGCGGGACACACCGCACGCCGGGCGAAAAAATGCAGCCCCTCCCGGGGGTCCCCCCGGCCGAAGGCTGGGGGAGTTTGAGGAGCGGGGCCCGGGGCGGAGCCCCGAAAAGGGGGCGCGGGGCGCAGCCCCGCGAGGCGGGCGCGAGGCCGGCCGCCCCCCAGCCCCCGTCAGGGAATCCGCGCCACCACCACCCCCCCATCGTCCCGACGGACCCCCGCCTGGTTGAAGATCTGCCCCGCCACGGTCAACGGCGCCAGAGCGAACAGCCCTGGGAAGTCATTCGGCTCCCACCGCGACGTCAACCCGTCCGAGTGCAGCACGAGCGTCCCGTCCACGCCCGCCATGACCTCCTCGAACACCCGCAGCCTCGGCAACTGGTGCCCCACGATCCCCGGCGCCGAGCCCAGCGACCGCCGCCGTCCCTCGCTGATCACGCAGGCGCTGATGTTCCCGGCACCGCAGAACCGCACGCGCCGTGTGGCGAGATCGAGCCGCGCGATCCCCACCGCGGCGCCCCGCCCGCCCCGCAGCGCCCCGTGCAGGACCCGCAGCACCTCGTCCGGCTCCTCCGCCGCCGTGTTCCGGAACGCCTCGGCGGCCAGTTCCCCGGCACGCGCGGCGAGTGGCCCGTGCCCGAGCCCGTCGCACATCATCACGAGGACCGAGCCGGGCCCCTCGTCCGCCGTGCCCACAGGGCGCGCCGCCCAGGCGTCCCCGCACACGGTCTCGCCGCTGATCGGCCGCGTCAGCCCCGCGACGAGCGGCTCGGGCCGGTGCGGCCCCCGCTCGCGGTCCGGCCAGAACCGCGCCGTGACCACCGTGCCGCGACCGGGCAGCGAGTGGATGCCGAAGCTGTCCGCCAGCCGCCCGATCGTGCCGAGCCCCACACCGAGCGTCCCCGCCGAGGAGGCCCCGTCGCGCAGCGAGTACGCGACGTCGGACATCCCGGGCCCGCTGTCGAGCGCGAGGAATTCGAGCGCGGCCTCGTCGGGGGTGCGTATCAGCCGCAGCAGCAGCGAACCGTCCCGCGCGTGCCGCTGGAGGTTCGTCGCCGCCTCGGTCACCGCGAGCGCGACCTCCGAGGTGCGCCGCGCCCCGAAACCGAGCCGGTGGCACAGCTGCGCCGCCGCGCTGCGCGCCGCCGCGGGCAGCGCCACGTCCACGCGCAGCCACGCGACGTCCTCGGCGGGCGGCATGTCGTACATGTCGACCTGCCGCCCGTACCGCCCCTGCCCGTTGGGCCCTTGCCCGTGCATCTCCTGTCCGTACGGCTGCCGCCCGTACGGCTCCTCTATCGCGCCCACTTCGTCACCGTAACCGTCGTCCCTTCGCCCACCGAGGTCTCCAGGGCGAAATCGTCGACGAGCCGCCGCGAACCGCTCAGTCCGAGCCCCATGCCGTCCCCCGACGTCCAGCCGTCGGTGAGGGCGAGGTCCCGGTCGGGGATTCCCGGCCCGCTGTCGCGGAACACGAGCCGCACCCCTTCGTGACCATCCGCGCTGACCCGGCTCGCGAGCAGCTCACCGCCTCCCGCGTGGACGAGCGTGTTGCGGGCCAGCTCGCTCGCCGCGGTCACCAGTTTGGTCTGCTCCACCAGGGAGAGCCCGCTCTCCTGGGCCAGCGTGCGCACCAGCTGACGGGCCTGGACCACGTCGTTGTTGGTGGCGATGGTCATCGTCTGCGTCGGCGCGGGCGCCGGCTGAGGGCTCGTCATCCGCGTTCCGGACCCGTCCGTCCCGCGCGGCGCAACAGGCGCAAGCCCTGCTCCAGATCGAGCGCGGTGCGTACGCCGCCGAGCGAGAGCCCGAGTTCCACGAGAGTCATGGCGACGGCCGGACGCATCCCGACGACGACCGTCTCCGCGTCGAGCACGCGCGAGACGGCGGCCGTCGTGGCGAGCATCCGCCCCACGAACGAGTCGACGATCTCCAGTGCCGAGATGTCGATGACGACACCGCGCGCCCCCGTCCGCACGATCTCCTCCGAGAGATCCTCCTGGAGATCGAGGACGCTCTGGTCGTCCAGTTCGACCTGGATCGGCACGAGGAGCGTCCCGCCGATCCGCAGGATCGGAACGCGTTCGCTCACAGCAGGCCCCCGGACATGATCGAGCCGTCCGCCTCGTCCGCCTCGCGGTCCGCCTTGATACGGCGCAGGGCGTGCGCGAGCGCGTCCGCGAGCGAGGACTTCGTGACGATGTCGCCGAACTCGATGCCGAGCCCCACGATGGTCTGCGCGATCTGCGGCCGGATACCGGAGATCGTGCACTCCGCACCCATCAGCCGTGCCGCCACGACCGTCTTCAGCAGGTGCTGGGCGACCTGCGTGTCCACGGCCGAGACCCCGGTGATGTCGATGATCGCCTGGGTCGAGTTGTGGTCGATGAGCGCTTGCAGCAGCTTCTCCATGACGACCTGGGTACGGGCCGAGTCGAGCGTCCCGACGAGCGGCACGGCGATCACGCCGTCCCACACCTTCACCACAGGCGTGGACAGTTCGAGCAACTGCTCGGCCTGCGCCGTGATGATCGCCTCACGCGTCGTGGCGTGCGCCTCGACGGTGAAGAGCCCGAGGCCGTCGACGAGCCGCGAGAAGTCGAGGAAGGCGGCCAGATCGGCCCGCGAACCGGACAGCTCCGCCTGAACGACCTCCTTGAACAGGAAGACGCCGAGCGCCGTCTCGGTCGGTGTGAACCCCTGCCTCGCGCGGTTGCGCGACAGCTCCACGAGCAGCCCGCGCACCTCCGTGTACGGCTCGGCGCGGTGGTCGAGCGAGCCCGCGCGCAGCGCGCCGAGCACGGCCGCGTACAGTTCGCGCAGCTCCTGCCCCACCTCGGGCGCGCTCACGCGCCCCTGGAGCGGGGGCAACGCCCGCGTCACCCACTCCGCGGTGAGCCGCTCCTGCTCACCGGCCAGCAGCTCCGCCAGCCTCTCCACGCTCCCGGCAGTCGCCATCGGCTCGCTTCCTCCTCGGCATCATGGGTATGAGGACCACGTCCCCGGCTGAGTCACCGACCCTACGCCGACCCGCCCGGACGGCGGGTAAACCCCTGATCATTGTCGTACGGCAAATATTCGCATGCGTGCCGGACGGCGTGAAGGGCACCCGCCTTCACGCAGCGGAACCGCGGCCGGCGGTTCCCCGGAGACGGGAGAAACCATGACCGACAGCAACCTGTGGAACTACGGCCCCGAGGTCACCAACTACGCGGACGCCGAGATCGTCGGCTACAAGGTCGAGGCCCGAGACGGCCACATCGGCAAGGTCGACAAGCACTCGACGGACGTCGACAGCCAGTACATCGTCGTGGACACCGGCGTCTGGATATTCGGCAAGGAGGTCCTCCTCCCGGCCGGTACCCTCACGGGCATCGACCACGAGAACAAGACGGTGACGGTCAGCCGCACCAAGGACGAGATCAAGTCGGCCCCGGAGTTCGACAAGGACAAGCACCTCGCGGACCCCGGCTACCGCACCGAGCTGGGCTCGCACTACGGGCGCGGCGGCGCCGTGTGACCCACACCGCCCACCGTCCCGGTCCGGACCGCGAGGGTCCGGGCCGGGACGTCGCGCGCGCCGCTCGCCGTTCCCGGACGGCGGGGGCCTCTCACCCCAGGTCCTCGTCCGACCACTGGTCGAGAAGGGCGTCGGCGTCCTGCTCCTCGGCCGCCCGCTCGCCGTTCGCCAGGAACTGCTCGGTCCAGATCACCTTGCCGCGGTTGAGGTAGCGGGTGCCCCAGCGGTCGGCGAACTGCGCGACCAGGAAGAGCCCGCGCCCGCCCTCGTCGCTGCTCTTGGCCCGCCGCAGGTGCGGCGCCGTGCTGTTGCTGTCGGTGACCTCGCAGATGAGCCCCGACACGTCGTGGAGCAGCCGCAGCCGGGCCGGCGGGGCGCCGTAGCGGATCGCGTTGGTGACCAGCTCACTGGTGATCAGCCCGGTCGTGTACGAGAGGTCTTCGAGCCCCCACGCGTCGAGCCGCGCCAGCGCCTCGCCGCGCAGGCGCGAGACGGCCGCCGGGTCCGGCGGGATGTCCCACTCCGCGATCCGCTCGGGGGGCATCCGCCGGGTACGGGTCACGAGCAGCGTCACGTCGTCGGCGGGCTCCGGCACGAGCAGACGGTCCATGACGGCGGTACACGTCTCCTCGGGCCCGCGCCCCGGCACGGCGAGCGTGTCGCGCAGCAGGGCGAGCCCGGTGCCGATGTCCCGCTCCCTGTCCTTGACGAGCCCGTCCGTGAAGAGCACGAACAGGCTGTCGGGGGGCAGGACCAGTTCGGTCTTCTCGACGGGCAGCCCGCTGCCGAGGCCCAGCGGCGGCGAACCGGGGATGTCGGGGTACGAGGCCACTCCGTCCGGGGTCACGAGCGCGGGCCCCGGGTGCCCGGCCCGCGCGACCGCGCACACCCCGGTGACCTGGTCGTAGACCGCGTACAGGCACGTCGCCCCGGTCACGGCGGGATCGTCGCCGCCCGGCGACTCGGCGTTCTCCTCGTCCTTGTCCATCCGCGCCACGAGTTCGTCGAGATGGGCGAGCAGTTCGTCGGGGGCGAGGTCGAGCGCGGAGAAGTTGTGCACGGCGGTGCGCAGCCGCCCCATCGTCGCCGCCGCGTGCACCCCGTGCCCCACCACGTCCCCGACGACCAGCGCGAACCGGGCCCCGGAGAGCGGGATCACGTCGAACCAGTCCCCGCCGACCCCCGCCTTCGTGGGCAGGTACCGGTACGCCACCTCCAGCCCCGACTGCTCCGGCAGCGCCCGGGGCAGCAGGCTGCGCTGGAGTGTCACGGCCATCGAGTGCTCCCGCGTGAAGCGGCGCGCGTTGTCGACGGCGACGGCCGCGCGGGCGGCCAACTCCTCGGCGAACGAGACGTCCTCGGCGGTGAACGCGACCTGCTCCGAGCGCCAGAAACCCACCAGACCCAGGACGACGCCACGGGCCCGCAGCGGCACCGAGACGAGCGAGCTGATGCCGAAGTCCAGGACGTCCTGGGCACGCTCGGGGGCATGCGTGCTCCACTCGGCGGAGCCCCTCAGGTCGGGCCGCAACTGCGCGCGCCCGGTCAGGACGGCGTTCGCGACGGGACTGCCGGGCTGGAAGTCGATGAGCTTCCCGGCCGGGAG
Organism: Streptomyces sp. NPDC088923; assembly: GCF_044749745.1. NCBI lineage: Bacteria > Bacillati > Actinomycetota > Actinomycetes > Kitasatosporales > Streptomycetaceae > Streptomyces > Streptomyces sp. NPDC088923. The sequence continues at coordinate 693,092 of NZ_JBIVIO010000002.1, forward strand.
GAGCGGGTGGTCGGCCCTGACACCCCCGACCGCGACCCGGCGCATCTCGGGGCCCGCGAGCGTCGGCTCCTCACCGCGCAGCACGGGTTCGAGGAGTTCCACGGTCACGTAGTCGGCGAAGCGCGGCACCGCGATCTCGACCAGCTCCTCGGCGGTGCGCACGGTGTCGAGCGTCGTCCCGATCCGTACGCTCGCGTCGTACAGGAGCTGGAGGCGGTCGTGCGCGACGTCGGCCCGGTCCGCCAGTTCCCGCAGCTCGGTCGTATCGCGCAGCGTGGCCACCGAGCCCTGCCGCCCCTTGCCGCTCTCGCTCACCGGCCGCTGGTTGAACGCGACGAGCCGGTCACCGACGGCGCGCATCTCGTCGTTGACCGCGTGCCCGGAGGCGAGGAGCGAGGCGATGCCGGGTGCCATTCCCACCTCGTGCACGTCCCGGTCCGTCACCTCCTCACCGCCCAGGCCGAGCAGCCGTCGCGCCTCGTCGTTGACGAGCAGCAGCCGCCCGTCCGCACCGACGATGACGACGCCCTCGCGCACGGCGTGCAGGACCGCGTCGTGGTGCTCGTACATCCGCGTCATGCCGCCGGGGCCGAGCCCGTGCGTCTGCGAGCGCAGCCGCCTGCTCACCAGCGCGGTCGCCGCGACGGCGAGCGCGAGCGCCACCGCGAACAGCCCGCCGAGGAGCGGGAGCTGCCCCACGACGACCTGGTCGATGCTGTGCAGCTTGATGCCCACGGAGACGAAGCCGACGATGCGCTGCCGCCCGTCGAAGACCGCCGTCGTCGTGTCGACGGCCTCCCCGAACCGGGTGCTGTCGAAGGTGTTCTGGTACGGCTCGCCCGAGCGCGCAGGCCTGAAGTCTCCCGAGACGTGCCCGCCGATGAGCGAGGGATCGGGGTGGCTCCAGCGGATTCCGCGCGGGTCGAAGGCGACGACGTACGTCACGTCCGCCCTCTCGCGCGCGGCCTCGGCGCTCCGCTGGAGGAGCGCGCTCGAATCGCGCGCGCGCATGGCGGCCACGGTGCCCGGCGCGTTCGCGAAGGTCTCGGAGACGGCCAGGGAGCGGTCGTACGCCTCATCCGTCGCCCGGGAGTGCACCTCGCGCACGTACCCGGCGGCCATCAGCAGGGCGAGCACGACGATCACGAGCAGCTGGAGAACGAAGACCTGCCCGGCGAGGCTGTGGGGGCGGCGCGGGAACAGAGCCCGCGCACGCCGTAGGACTCGTGTCGCGCGCATGGACCAGTTGTAACGCCCCCGCCCAGCCCCACCCCGACGGCACTCCGCGCACCCCCCGACTCCGGGCACCCGGCGGTACCCACCGCGCCTTCACGCACCCGGCGGCCGAAGGCCCCCGCCGCCACTGCCTTGCGGCCCCCTCAGCACTCGATGATGTTCACCCGTGGCCAGGCGTCCGTCGTGGCGGGCCCCGCCGCACCGCAACCGGCATGCATCGTCTCCGCTGTGGATACGCCGATTCCTGTGCCGCTGCCCCTGCTCAGTCGTAGAACCTTTGATGTGAACTCGACAGACGTCACGACTGATCAGAGCGCCAGCAAGCTCATCGCCCTGGGCCTCGACGATCGGGCGATGCTGGTCTATCGGGCGATGGTCGCCTGCGAGGAAGCAGGGGTGGCTGATCTCGCGGAACACCTCAGCATCTCTGACGGCGACGTCCGGAACGCCCTGGAAGCTCTTGCCGGGGCGTCTCTGGCGCGGCCGGCCATGGGCGAGCCGACGCGCTGGCGAGCCGTCAACCCGGAGCTGGAGCTCGCCTCGTTGATAGCCAGGCAGGAGGCCGAGCTCGCTACCCAGCAGCAGGTTCTCCAGCAGAACAGGAGTGTCGTCGCCGACCTGCTGGCGGACTACTCGACGGCCGCGTTTCGCCGGGGTGGCGGGACGAACGCGGACTTCGAGGAGGTCAGCGATGTCGAGGAGGTGCGCGCCAAGCTCCGGATACTCTCGCAGCAGGTGCGCACCGAGGTCTTCGCCCTCGTTCCCGGCGGCCCGCAAAGTGCTGAGGTACTGGCCGCCAGCCGGGTGCTGGACGAGGAGACACTCCGGCGCGGGGTCCGCATGCGCACCGTTTACCTCTCCAGTGTGCGCAACGACGGGCCGAGCGTGAGCTACGCACGCTGGCTCTCGCAGCAGGGAGGCCAGATCCGGACCACCGAGAGCCTGCCGATGCGGCTCCTGCTCATCGACCACAGTGTCGCCCTGATCCGGGTCGACCCCGAACAGCCCGGTCAGGGAGCTCTCTTCATCCGCAGCCCAGGGGTGGTCGCGGCCCTGTACTTCCTCGCCGAGAACGTCTGGGAGAGCTCTCTGCCCTTCGGCTCGCCACCGGTCAAGGACGGTTTCGGCCTCTCCACCCAGGAGCGCGAGCTTCTGCGGCTCCTGGCCGGCGGCCTGACCGACGCGATGTCGGCGCGCAGGCTCGGCCTGTCCATTCGGACCGTGCGCCGCCTCATGGCGGACCTGATGAAGCGGATCAACGCCGCAAGCCGCTTCCAGGCCGGACTGCGACTGGGCCAGCTCGGCTGGTGTGACGCCGACGGCAACCTGCCCGAGCCGGCACATCACGACTGATCGTCGCTCGTACCCGCTGAGGCGGCAGCGTCCGCGGCCCTCGAATGCTCGCCCGCCAGGACCTCGCGCAGCTCGTCGGGGAAGGACAGGAAGCTCCAGTGGCTGCCCTTGAGCAGCCGGGTGTCCGTGTCCGCGTACTGGTCCCAGCCGGACAGCAGGGCTGGTGGCACCTCGTGGTCATCGGTCCACCCCAGCGCGGTGACCGGACACGGCAGGCGGCTGTGGTCGGCCTGGTAGCGACGGTAGGCGCGGACATCGGCCACCATGGAGGGGAGGCCAGCTCGACCAGCTCGGGATCGGGTTCGAGTCCGCGGCCCCGCATCAGATCCGCCACCACCGAGTCCAGTCCCTCCTCCGGCACGTCCAGAATGCTGCCGAAGGGCATCAGGTCCGGGGAGACCATGGAGGACGCGAACAGGCGCCTCGGCTGGGGCAGGCCGCGGCGTTCCAGCCGGCGCGCCACCTCGACGGCGACGTAGACGCTGTTGCAGTGCGCGAACAGCGTGAACGGACGGTCCAGGTACGGGGTCAGCGCGTCGACCAGGTCGGCGGCGAACGCTTCGTAGCTCGCGGGACTCGGCTGGCGCAGACGGTTCTCCCTGCCGGGCGGCTGTATCGGGCAGACCTCCGCTCCGGCGATGGTGCGGGGCCAGCCGTGGAACATCGATGCACCGGTGCCCAGGTAGGGGATGCAGAAGAGCAGGCTCTCCGCCTCCGGAGCCGGCTCCCGGAGCAGCCAGCAGTCTGCCGGCCACCGCGAGGAGCGAGGCGACCGGGCGGCCGACTCCCGTACGGCACCGTGGGCCTCGGCGGACGGGGAAGAAGCCGACCGGGTGGGGATTGCGGACATGAGACGTCTCTCTTCCTTCGTGTGATGCGGGACGCACAACTAGAGATCGGTGGAGACCAGATGCTCGAACTCCTCGTCGGACAGGTCACCGAAGGCGTCCAACGCCAGTCCTTCGATCATTTGCGCCTGTGCGGCCACTGTGGAATTCCGGAAGAGGTCACCGACGCCGAGTTCGACGCCGAAGACCTCGTTCAGCTGGTAGGAGAGCCGCATCAACGACAGGGAGTGTCCCCCCAGCGCGAAGAAGTCCTCGTTCGCGCCCGGCCGCAGCCTCAGCTACCGGGAGCTCAACAGCCGAGCCAACCGGCTCGCGCATCACCTCCGCTCGCTCGGTGTCGGCCGGGAGTCGGTCATCGCGATCGCCATGCCCCGTTCCGCCTCGGCCATCGTGGCGCTCCTGGGGATCTTGAAGGCGGGTGCCGCCTACCTCCCCGTCGACCCGGCCTACCCATCCGAGCGGATCTCGTACACCATCGCGGACGCGAACGTGGTCGCCCTGGTCACCGACCTGGCGACGGAGCGCGGTCTGCCGCCGCACCGGACCCCGGTCATCGTGCTCGACGGCGGTACGGACCGTGACTCCCTGGCCGCGGCCCCGGACACGGACCCCGCGTCCGATGTCCGCGCGGAGAACCTGGCCTACGTCATCTACACCTCGGGGTCGACCGGTCGCCCGAAGGGCGTGGAAGTCACCCACCAAGGAGCGGTCAACCTCGCTCGTGCGGTCCGTGAGGCCTTCGGTATCACTCCTGCGGACCGTGTCTCCCAGTTCGCCTCGCTGAGCTTCGACGCCTCGGTGTGGGAGATGCTCATGGCGCTGACCTCGGGAGCCTGCCTCTCTCTGGTCCCGACCTCGGGGACCGGCGTGGACGAGATCGTCGGACGACTCCAGGACCAGAAGATCACCGTAGGAACCTTCCCCCCCCGTCGTGCCTCGCCCAGGTCGACCCGGCCGCCTTGCCCGCGCTGCGACTGGTCGTCAGTGCGGGAGAGGCGTGCAACGCGTCCCTCGCCCAGTCGTGGTCCGCGGGCCGCCGCTTCGTCAATGCCTACGGACCCACGGAGGCGACGGTCTGCGCCACCTTCGGGGATCACCAGGGGCCGGCCGCGCCGACCATCGGAACCCCGTTCGCGGGAACGGAGGCTCATGTCCTGGGCACCGGCCTCGACCCGCTCGCGGTCGGCCTGTCCGGCGAGATCCACCTGGCCGGGGTCGGTCTCGCTCGCGGTTACCGCAACCGTCCGAGCGCCACAGCCGAGGCCTTCATACCCAACCCGTTCGGAGCGCCGGGCTCCCGCCTTTACCGTAGCCGCGACCTGGGCCGTCGACGGGCCGACAACCGACTGCTGCATCTGGGCCGCACGGACCACCAGGTGAAACTGCGCGGCTACCGGATCGAGTTGGGCGAGATCGAATCGGCACTGGCCGGTCACGCCCGGATCGCCCAGGCAACTGTTCTCGTTCGGACAGTGGCCGGCGCAGGGGACCAGCTCGTGGCGTATCTGACGTTGCGTCAGGAGGCGCGCGAGCAGCCGACCCAGGCCACCTGCTGCTGGACATGCGGAGCCGACTGGGCTGCCGCCCCGGGGACGCTGCGCTGGCCACCACCACCGTCGGTTTCGATGTCGCCCAGCTGGAGCTCTTTCTGCCCTTGGTCGGTGGCGGAACGGTGCTGATGGCATCCGCTGAGGAAGTGCGGGACGCGCGTGCCCTGATCCGAAGGCTGGACGACTGGCGTCCGTCCACGATGATGGGAACGCCTTCGAACCTGCGCAACCTGCTCACGATGGGGTGGCCGACACTGCCCGGGCTGACAATCGTCGCGGCCGGCGAGGCGCTGCTCCCCGACCTCGCCGCGGAACTGCGTTCCCGCAGCCGCGCGGTGTGGAACGCCTACGGACCTACCGAGACCACCGTCTATTCCACCATCCACCGAACCGGCGCGGCGGACGACGACGTCATGGCGATCGGCGGCCCGGTCGCCGGCACCGACCTGCACATCCTCGACGAGTCGCTGCGGCGTGTGCCGGTGGGCGCGGTCGGTGAACTCTGCATCGGGGGAATCGGTGTGGCCCGTGGTTACCTGGGACGTCCGGGGCTGACCGCGGAGCGCTTCGTGCCCGACCCGTACGGCGATCACCCGGGGCGGAGGCTCTACCGGACCGGCGACCTGGTCCGGCTGAGGGCCGATGGCGCGCTTGAGTACCTCGGGCGGACCGACCTGCAGATCAAGATCCGAGGCGTCCGGATCGAGCCCGGCGAGGTCGAGCACGCCGTCATGGCGTTGCCCGAGGTCGGCGAGTGCGTCGTCGTCGCCAGGCCCGGCGCGGGCGGCGTCCTCGTACTCCTCTCCTTCGTCGTGGCGGCACCTGGGGCCCGGGCTGTCGCCGCCGATATCGAGGCGGCCCTCGCCACCAGGCTTCCGCGCATGTCATTGCCCACCGTCGTCGTTCTCGACGCGCTGCCGCTGACCCCGAGCGGCAAGATCGACCGCAAGGCGCTGCCCGCGCTCCACCACGTGCACGGGACGGGGCAGCAGCCGCGCAGCGGTACGGAGAGCGCCCTGGCAACCCTGTGGGCCGACGTGCTCGGTCTGTCCGACCCGCCCGTGGACCGGGACTTCTACGACCTCGGAGGGCACTCGCTGGCGACCGTGCGGCTGGCCTTCGGCATCGAGCGGGCCTTCGGCGTCGAACTCGCCATCCATGACCTGCTGGAACGGCAGACGATCACTGCTCAGGCCGAGCTGATCGATCGCCGAACGGCCGGAGTGGGAGTCTGACGTCCGTGTCCCCACACCAGCGAGACCTCAGCCGTCTCACGCCTGACCAGCGCGCGAGGCTGGTCGAGAAGCTCACCGCGGCCCGCCGTGCGGCGGCGCCCCCACCCCTGCGACCGCGCCCGGGCGGGGCGGACCGGCTCCCCTTGACACGTCACCAGGAATACCTGTGGCTGCAGGAGCGGATCAACCCGGATGAGGCCGCGGCGTTCAACATCTCACTGACCCTGCGCATCCGGGGCGCGGTCGACGTACCGGCACTGCGGGCGGCGTTCCACCGGCTGGCGGAACGCCACGAGGTATTCCGTACGTCCATCATGGCAACGGCGAACGGCCCGGCGCAGTTCGTCGATCCGGAGCCGGGCACCCGACTTCTGGTGGAGCGCCGGTTCGGTCTCGTCGATGAGGAGTCCCGCGCCGAGGCCGCCTCCCGGCTCGCCGACGAGGCGTCCGGGCATCTGTTCGACCTCTCTTCCGGGGGACTGCTCCACAGCCGCTTGGTCACGCTCGACCCCGACGACCACGTGTTGAGCCTGACGCTTCATCACCTCATCGCGGACGGCTGGTCCACCGATCTCCTGTGGCGTGACCTGGCCGAGTACTACGCCGCTGAGTGCGAGGGCCGCGAGCCGGTGCTCCCGGTTCTCCCCGTCCAGTTCGCCGACTACGCACACTGGCAGCGCACGCGGCCCGACGACCGGGTAGTGCGGGCGGACCTCGCCTACTGGCAGGAGCGGCTGGGGGCGCCGGCCGAGGATCTGCCGGGTCCCCGCCCGCCCGGAACACCGGCCTCACCGTCGCGATCGACTGCCGATTCCCTCTCCGCTCTGATCGACGCGAGCGCCTACGCCCGGCTGCGAGAGGTCGCCTCGTCGATGCGAGCCACGCCGTTCATCGTCATGGGCGCCGCCTTCGCATGTGTCGCGGCGCGAAGGACCGGTCGGCCGGACGGGGTCTTCGTCACGCTCGACCACGGGCGGTCTCATCGGGAACTCGATGACACGGTGGGAAGTTTCGCGCACCCGCAGATCCTGCGGGTGCCCCTGGAAGGCGACCCCTCGTTCGCGGAAGTGGTCGAGCGGACCAGGGAGACAGTGGCCGGCGCGCGTGAGCACGGCACGGTCTCACTGGGCCAGATCATCGAGAGGCTCTGTCCCGGCCGCGTCGGCCCCGCCCGACACGGCCTCCTCCCCAGCCTGGCCTTTCAACTGCAACCACGCTCGGCCACACCCCCGGCGGCCTTCGGCTCGGCCTCGGTCGAGCCGGTGGTGCCGCGCAAGCACGGGACCGGGTTCGACCTGCTGCTCACCGCGGAGGAGACCGCTGAAGGGCTCCGCCTGATCTGCGAGTCCGCCCCGGACTTCTGTACGCGCGAGGAGGCGGAGGCGCAGGTCGCGGCCTTCCTGGACATTCTCGATCGCGCCGTGGCCGATCCGGGGCTCGGCCTCGTCCAGCTCCTCGGCCACCCGCTGCCCCTGTACGACGGGCCGCGTCCGCCTGAGGGGCCCACCCCACGGGCTCGTCCGGCCCACGTTGTTCCCCTCCGCCACGGTATGGAAGGGAGCGGCACTCCTCCGCTCTTCCTCGTTCCCCCCATCTCCGGCTCGCCCCTTTGCTATCTGGGGCTCGCCCGCCGCCTTCCGGGCGACGGCCCGGTGCTCGGTCTGCGGGCGCCGGGCCTCGACGGGGAACAGGGCGTCCTGAGCAACGCCGGGGATCTCGCCGACCACTACGCGGCCGCGGTCAGGATGCGCCGACCACGGGGTCCGTACCTTCTCGCGGGATGGTCGGCCGGAGGTCTTCTCGCCTACGAGACGGCTCGCAGGCTCACCGACGCGGGGCAGCGGGTCGCGCTGCTCGCCATGATCGAGCCGACACCCCTGCGCGAGTTCCCGGTGCTGTCCGGTCCCGAGGCGATGAGTCTCTTCGCGGAGGACCTCGCCCATTCGCTCGGCCGCACGCAGCCGACCCTGGATTGTCTTGAGGAACCGGGCTTGGACGAGCAGGAGGCACTTGTCAGGCTGCGGTCGGTCCTGGTCCGGGCCGAACTGCTGCCCGAGCAGGCGTCGGAGAGCTTCGTCGCCAACCGGTTCGCTGTCTTCCGGGCCAATCTCCAGGCGGTGAACACCTATTCACCCGGCAATTGGTCCGGGCAGCCCGTCTACGTCCAGGGCACGGGGTCGCCGGACTTCATGGACACATGGCGGGACGCCACCGGAACCGCGTGGGAACGCGCCGACACTCCTGGTGACCACTACTCCATGTGGTCACCGGAGTATCTTCCTGCCCTCGCGCACTTGCTGGGGGAAAGCATGGAAGCAGTACCTGGAGAGCGACACGACTGCCGCGACTCAGGCGCCTGAAGAACTTCGCCGGCACCCTCGGCGAGGGGTGCGAAGCGGGGACATCATAGGGAGGTCTCAGGGACTTTCCGCCGTGTAAGCAGGGAAGGCCCTGACAGCGCCGAAGACACGAAGGCACTGGTCAGGACCTATCCGCTCAGCACTCGATGATGTGCACCGCGAGCCCGCCCCGCGCCGTCTCCTTGTACTTCACGGACATGTGGACGACCGTTGATCATGGGAGTGACCTGGGGTTTTGTCATGCTCGGGCTTGCCTTGAATCACGTCAGGGACTTTTCGGGGGACTTCTGGCCGGGAGCTGATTACAACGTATCCCATGCATGGCGAGGCGCCCGCTGGGTTGGGTTGTTGATGCTCGGGCGGCATGGGATGGCTCGGGTGAGCCCCGCACTCGTCATGCGGTGCTCACGCACGAGCGTCCTCCCGGGCAGTGGAAGGGCGCTCAACGATGACTGGCTCTGTTCGTGAGAACGGACAGCAGATGTTCACCACCTTGGCAGGCACTGCGGACGGTGCTTGTTCGATGCTCCGTGGGGCGACGAGCTTTCTCTGTCAGGTACGGCGAGTCAGTCGGAGACGGTTTGCCCAGCGTCTTCGGTGTCCTGTGCGGTGGGGTGGGTGGGGAAGACTTGGTCCAGGCCGACCATGCGGAGGATTCGGGCGAGGCGTTCGGGGAGGGCTGCCAGTGCGATGGCCGCGTCGGCGTTCAGGGCATGGTTGCGGGCCGCGATCAGGGCGGTGATTCCGCTGGAGTCGCAGAAGGTGATGCCCTCAAGGTCGATGACGAGCTGCTGCCCCGGGCGCAGGGCGAGCCCGGGAAGGGCGTCGCGGACCTTGGGTGCGGTGTGGTGGTCGAGTTCCCCGGCGAGTTGCATGACCATGCCGGCGGCGGTGGTGCGAGTGCGGAGGGTCAGGTGCTGGGTCACTGCTGCTCTTCACTGAGGTGTCGGGGCACGTGGATGGCGAGGAGGGCAGTGTCGTCGTCCACGCCGGTGCCGAAGGTGTCGAGCAGCTCGCGAACAGCGCCGATGGTGTCCGACGCGGTGGTGGGGGCGAGGTGGCGGCCGAAGTCGAGGAGGGCGTCGTCGCCGTAGCGGTCGTCGCCGCTCGCATCCGTCGTGTGTGCTTCGGTGAGGCCGTCGGTGTACAGGAGCAGGGTATCGCCAGGGGCGAGGTGGACGGCGCTGGTGGCGATGTGGGCGTCCGGCAGCACGCCGATGAGCTGTCCGCCGGGGGTGGGCAGGTAGTCGGCGGTGCCGTCGGTGCGCATGAGGAGGGCAGGTGGGTGTCCGCCGCTGGCCAGGGTGATGTGGAAGCCGCTTCCTTGGCGGTCGGGGGTGAGCAGGCCGAAGACGACGGTGCAGAAACGGGGGTCGGTGCCGTGGTACTCGTGGTTGAGGACGGTGTTGAGGTTGGCGAGTACGGCGGCCGGGTCCGGGTTGTAGACGGCGGCGGCGCGCAGGCTGTAGCGGGCCAGCGAGGTGACAGCGGCCGCGGCGGCGCCCTTGCCGCACACGTCGCCCAGGAACAAGCCCCAGGTGCCGGCGGTCAGGGGGAACAGGTCGTAGAAGTCGCCGCCGACCTCGTCGACAGAGGCGATGTGATAGTGCGCGCTGACGTCCAGGCCGGGAACGTTCGCCAGCGCGGGGGGCAGCAGCGTCTTCTGCAACGTGGTGTTCAGGAGCTTCAGGCGGTCGCGTTCCCGATCGGCTTCCTGCCGGGCCCGCAGCAGTTCCTTCTCGTATGCGCGGCGGTCGCGGGCGTCGAAAATGGTGGTGCGGATCAGCAGCGGCTGTCCGTCGCTGCCGGTCTTGACGGTCGAGTTGACCATGACGGGCAGGCGGGAGCCGTCGGCCGCCTTGAGTTCCAGGGCGATGCCGCTGATCTCGCCCTGCATCCGCAGCAGCGGGGCGAAGTGGGTCTCGTGGTAGAGCCGGCCGCCGACGGTCAGAAGGTCGGAGAAGGCCTTGCGGCCCACCAGGTCGGCGCGCTCGTAGCCGAGCCAGTCCAGCAGGGTCGCGTTGGCCTTGGCGATCCGGCCGTCCAGCAGGGTGGAGAGATAGCCGCACGGGGCGTGCTCGTAGAGGTCCTCGGTGCTGTCTTCCAGCAGCTCGGAGAAGCGGGCGTCGTCATCCACCGGTGCCTGGTCCTCGCGGTTCGCCGCGTCACCGGTCTCGCACATCATCGCGCTGTCCCCGCGAACGCGGCGATCTCCGTGGCGGTCTCCTCCGGGGCGGCGAGCTGAGGGCAGTGCCCCGTCGCGTTCAGCGTCACCAGCCGGCTTCCCGGGATCTGGGCGTGGACGTACGCGCCGACCTCCGGCGGAGCGATCGCATCGCTGGAGCACTGGGCGACCAGCGTGGGCACCCGCACCGCTGCGAGGTCGGCGCGATTGTCGGACAGGAACGTCACCCGGGCGAAGACCCGCGCGATCTGCGGGTCCGTACGGCAGAAGCTGTTCGTCAGCTCCTCACTCAGCTCGGGCCGCTCCGGATTACCCATGATCACCGGTGCCATGTCGCCCGACCAGCCGAGATAGTTCGCGTCCAGCGACTCCAGCAGCTCGTCTATGTCAGCGGCGCTGAACCCACCCCGGTACCCCGTGGCCGGGTCGTCGACGAAGCAGGGGGACGGAGCGAGCAGCACCAGCCCGGCGAACGCCTCCGGCTCGCGGGCGGCGGCCAGCACACCCATCATCGCGCTCACCGAATGCCCCACGAACGTGACCGGCCCCAGCTCCAGCTCCCGGCACACCTCCAGCACGTCGTCGACGTACCCCTCCAGCGACCCGTACCGCTCCCGGCTCCAGGCCGACAGTTGCGAGCTGCCCGAGCCCACATGATCGAAAAGAACGACGGTGAAGTCCCGCTCAAGCGCCGGCACCACCAGACGCCACATGTTCTGATCGCACCCGAACCCGTGCGCCAGCACCACCGCCGGAGCACCGGCCCGCCCGGTCACCCTCACATGGTTCCTGCTCCGCGCATTCATGCCCACCATCGTCGCAGACGGCTCCGGAGCGATTGCGCCACCATCGGGAAGGAGCTGAGGGAGCCTGGGCGCTGAGAATGAAGACGTTCGATTCTCGCGGGAGCTCAGGTGCCTCCCGAACCGGTGGACAATCGCTGTCCATTCTCATGAATATAGCCAGATGACCGCTGTCGACACCGCCGACAGCTCAGCAGGTCAAGACCTTGATCGAGGAGACGGCCGCCGTTGACCATGACTGTGCAGCAGTCGGATCACAGAGCCAAGGCGCAGCGCACGGGCAACAAGGAGGCCAGTCGAAGCACGAGGGCTACGGGAGGCGGAAATGAAGGAGCGCGCTGCGCGGGTGCGAGGAGTCTGAGGGAATCCGAAGGCACATAAGGTTCCCGCTGGCGTCGATCGTTTCAGCGACCGACAGTTCAATAGCCGGGGCGGGGTCACGGACGGATCGTGTTGTTGTCTCCGGTGACGGCCGTGCCGATGATCTGTGCGGCGATAGACCGATCACCCGACGCGGTGATCGTCACCGCACCAGCCGTGGGAAGCTGGGCGGCAAGTTCGGCAAGTAGCTGCGGATTTTCCCTTAGCGTCCGCTTGATCTGCTGACGCAGTGCGGCTGCGGCGTCGGTGTCCTCCGGCTCCTCGGCCGCCTCACGCACCGCCGTCTCCAACTCCGGGCGTCCGGCTGGGCTCCGGCGCCGCCAGACCGCGTGCAGAATACTGCGCCCTGCATTCGCCGTGGCTCCCACCGCAGCGTCCTCGGCCCGGGTCAATACCCCCGCACCGTAGGCGCCCAGGGCCGCGCTTAGATACGGCCCTGCCTGCTCCATGAACTGCGCAATCTCCGCTCCCACAACCCACCCGCCAGATGTGCTGACGTAGGGCTGCAGCTCGGCTGGATTCTCAACGTTGTCGAAGATCAGGAGCCACCCCGGGTGCCACTGCAACCACAGCCTCGCCCAGGCGACGCGTTCTTCGGTCGACGCGCTGCCGGACCACACGGGTATGAGTCGCAGAGCGAGGTCGGCCAGCGATTGCTCGATGTGGACGGGGGATGCGGCGGCAATCCACCATGTCACGTTGTAGTCGCGGCGGTGTTCGTGGGCATACGCAAGCGCGAGGGTGCTCTTGCCGACGCCGCCGAGGCCCTGGACGACGGCAGTCCCATCGGCCGACTGCCCGAGCGTGCCGCTCAGCGAGCCCAGTTCGCTCGCGCGGCCGAAACACAGGGGGAGTGGCGGCAGGTTGGTGAGTCCGGCAGGTGCCTGGACATCGCGTGCCGAGTCCAGCAACTCGGCTGTCAGAACGGTGACCGGGCCAGTGATCGCTGTCCCGATGCTCTGCGCCGCGATGGAGCCGGCCCCTGTCGCCTCGAAAGCGAAGTCCGTCACCGCGGGCCCCGCTGACTCTCCTGGTGAACGGTGACCGTCGACCTCTCTCTGGCCGACGGCATACCGCGTGCCCCCATCTCAGTCCCCCCTGCAGACCGGCTGGTTGTCTCGCTCCCCAGTACGGAGCGTACGCGTTCCCCGTGTCGGGTCAGTATCGGCTGAACGTCGGCGAGAAGTGCCTGGATTTGGGGACTTGGCGTCCGACACAACAATGCCCGGGTGATTCGTTCTCGTGGTGGATGTCTGAGCAAGCCGACGGACCAAGATGCGACAACTCGTTATGCGTAGGTCTCGGGTTCACCCCGAAGGTCTGGTCGGTCGGCCAGGTCTGCTTCATGACCACGTGAGGGTCGCCGCACTCCAAGAGAGGGTGACGGCTTCGCCGTTGAGGAGTGTGTCTGCGAAGGCGGTGACTTGCCGGACGACGTCCGTGAAGTGTTCGGGGTAGCTGGTTGCGGCGGGGCCTTGCCGGCGGCGCCAGGCGGTGTAGGAGGTCTGGCGGCGCTCGCCGAGATCGGTGATGGTGGTGCTGAGGGGTTTCAGAGTGATGCCTCGGTGGCGGTCAGCGCTGTGGTGAGTTCTTGGCCGTCCAGGTCGTTGAGGGTGAGCAGGCGGTGGAGGTCGCCGTAGTCGCGGTCGCGGGTGTTGAGGTCGCCGAGTGAGAGGGCGGTGGAGAGTTTTTCGGCGATGACGGTGGCGAGTGGGTAGCCGAGGAGCTGGAAGCTGTCGGTCGTGAGTTGCTGCGGGTAGTCGACGATCCGGGGGCCGGGGGTGACGGGGTCACCGAAGCTGATATCCAGTTGGAGCTTGAGTCGTGCTCGGGCGATGGAGGCGGCCATCGACAGGCGCAGACCGTGGTACTCGTCCTCCTCGCGAATGGGAACGGTCTTGAGCGTCGTGGGATCGAATGCGACGCCGTCGTCGATCTCGGTGGCGGCGATGGCCGCGACCCTGCGGATGATCTCGGTTTCTGTGCCTGGGAACGAGCGGCCGAGGATGTCGATGTCGCGGGTCATTCGACGTGCGCCGAACTGGGCGAGCAGCAGGCCACCCTTGAGAACGAAGTGCTCCCGGCCCAGGGGTGATGAGGCCAGGCGGTAGAGGAACCGTTCGAGGACGTACTCGACCATGACCTCGTCCGTTGACCGGCTGGTGCGGCGGGCCAGGTTGCGCAGGTCGTTGTAGACGCGGCCGACGGTGGTGTTTCGGGTGGGGTTGGCCATCAGGCGAGCACCGCCTCTACGGCGGGGCGGACGACGGAGAGAGCGTCCAACTCGCGTGCGAAGTACTGAAGTTCGCCGACTCCGCCTCGCCCGCTCCGGCGCAGGTAGCGGCCGAGCGCGGACAGGGCAAGGGTCTCGCCGAGGCGGTTGCGGTGGCGCATCGCGTCGACGACGCTGCGGGCTGCGTTATACATGGGGATGGTCTCTCCCGGGGCTGCCTCGAACCGTTCGACACCGAGGCCGAAGGTCTTCGCGGCATACTGCGCCACCACGGTCGGCGGGTAGGAAATCGTCGGGCGACGCGTACCGCGCGGCACGGCGATGTGTGCTGCTGCGGGGATGTCGTCGATCAGCTCATGCAGGGCCAGGGCGGATTCACCGCACACGACGGCGCGAGGAGCCCGTGCGCACACGGCCAGCAGATCCGCGTGCGCGGTCTCCGGGGCGTCTGCCCGCCGGTACACCCCACGGGACAGTTCGTCTATCTCCGCTTCCGTGACCAAGTGCGCCAGGTCGCGAGGGGAGAGCAGGGCCTGACGTGCCTGCGCCGTCGTGACTTTCACGTCTGTCCCAGCACGTTTTCAGGGACTTTCCGCCGTGTAAGCAGGGAAGGCCCCGACAGCGCCGAAAGACACGAAGGCACTGGTCGGGATCTATCCGCTCAGCACTCGATGATGTTCACCGCGAGCCCGCCCCGGGCCGTCTCCTTGTACTTCACCGACATGTCGGCGCCCGTGTCGCGCATCGTCTTGATGACCTTGTCGAGGGAGACGAGATGGCTGCCGTCGCCGCGCAGGGCCATGCGGGCCGCCGTGACGGCCTTCGCGGCCGCCATGCCGTTGCGTTCGATGCAGGGGATCTGGACGAGGCCGCCGACGGGGTCGCAGGTCAGGCCCAGGTTGTGCTCCATGCCGATCTCGGCCGCGTTCTCGACCTGCTCCGGGCTGCCGCCCAGGACCTCCGCGAGCGCCCCCGCCGCCATCGAGCACGCCGAGCCCACCTCGCCCTGGCAGCCGACCTCGGCGCCCGAGATCGACGCGTTCTCCTTGAAGAGCATCCCGACCGCGCCCGCCGCGAGCAGGAAGCGCACGACGCCCTCCTCGTCCGCGCCGGGGACGAAGTTCATGTAGTAGTGCAGGACCGCCGGGATGATGCCCGCCGCGCCGTTCGTCGGCGCCGTCACGACGCGACCGCCCGCCGCGTTCTCCTCGTTCACCGCCATCGCGTAGAGCGTGATCCACTCCATCGCGCGGGCGAGCGGGTCCCCCTCGGCGCGGAGCTGACGTGCCGAGGCCGCCGCCCGGCGGCGGACCTTCAGACCGCCGGGGAGGATGCCCTCGCGGGACATGCCGCGCGCCACGCAGTCCTTCATGACGCGCCAGATCTCCAGGAGCCCGGCCCTGATCTCGTCCTCGGTGCGCCACGCCTTCTCGTTCTCCAGCATGAGCGCCGGGATCGAGAGCCCCGTCTCGCGGGTGAGCCGCAACAGTTCGTCGCCCGTGCGGAAGGGGTACTTCAGCACGGTGTCGTCGAGCTTGATGCGGTCCTCGCCCACCGCGTCCTCGTCCACGACGAAACCGCCGCCGACCGAGTAGTACGTCTTCTCCAGGAGCAGCGCGCCCGCCTCGTCGAACGCGAACATCCTCATGCCGTTCGCGTGGTACGGCAGCACCTCGCGCCGGTGCAGGACCAGGTCCTCGTCGTAGTCGAAGGGGATCTCGTGCGCCCCGAGCACCGAGATCCGCCCGCCGGTGCGGATCTCCTCGGCGCGCTCGTCGGCGTGCTCGACGTCGACGGTACGGGGCGAGGCACCCTCCAGACCGAGCAGCACCGCCTTCGGGGTGCCGTGCCCGTGACCGGTGGCACCGAGCGAGCCGAACAGCTCGGCGCGCACCCGCGCGGTCGGCACCAGCAGCCCCTCGTTCTTGAGCCGGCGGGCGAACATGCGGGCCGCCCGCATGGGGCCCACCGTGTGCGAACTGGAGGGGCCGATGCCGACGGAGAACAGGTCGAAGACCGAGATGGCCACGGAACACTCCTCAAAAGACGGACGCCGTTGTCCGTCCGGGAACGGGGGACGTGCGGAAGAACGAAGAAGAACGAAGGGGTACGGGGGCGCGCGGCCCGTCCCGCACGCCGGGGTCACTCCCCAGTGTGCGGGACGGGCCGGAAAGGGGCGAAAAGGCCCCCGCGGGCGTGACCCGGCTCAGGCGCCCAGCGCCGGGTACAGCGGGTACTTCTCGGTGAGCGCCGTCACCCGGGCGCGGAGCTTCGCCGCGTCGTGGCCCGGCTTGAGGGCCTCGGCGATGATGTCGGCGACCTCGGTGAACTCCGCGGCGCCGAAACCGCGCGTCGCGAGCGCCGGCGTGCCGATGCGCAGCCCCGAGGTGACCATCGGGGGACGCGGGTCGTTCGGGACCGCGTTGCGGTTGACGGTGATGCCGACCTCGTGGAGACGGTCCTCGGCCTGCTGCCCGTCCAGCTCCGAGTGGCGCAGGTCGACGAGAACGAGGTGCACGTCCGTACCGCCGGAGAGGACCGAGACGCCGTGCTCGGTGACGTCGGCGGCGACGAGGCGCTCCGCGAGGATGCGCGCGCCCTCCAGGGTCCGCGCCTGGCGGTCCTTGAAGTCCTCGGAGGCCGCGACCTTGAAGGCCACCGCTTTGCCCGCGATCACGTGCTCCAGCGGGCCGCCCTGCTGACCGGGGAAGACCGCCGAGTTGATCTTCTTCGCCAGCTCGGCCGTCGACAGGATCACGCCACCGCGCGGGCCGCCGAGCGTCTTGTGCGTCGTCGTCGTGACGACGTGCGCGTGCGGCACGGGGGAGGGGTGCAGACCGGCGGCGACGAGGCCCGCGAAGTGCGCCATGTCGACCATGAGGTACGCGCCGACCTCGTCCGCGATCCGGCGGAACGCCGCGAAGTCGAGCTGACGCGGGTACGCCGACCAGCCGGCCACGATGAGCTTCGGCCGGGCCTCCCGGGCCAGCTCCGCGACCTGGTCCATGTCGACCCGGCCGGTCTCCTCGTCGACGTGGTACGCCACGACGTTGTAGAGCTTGCCGGAGAAGTTGATCTTCATGCCGTGGGTCAGGTGACCGCCGTGGGCCAGGTTCAGGCCCATGATCGTGTCGCCCGGCTTGAGCAGCGCGAACATCGCGGCGGCGTTCGCCTGCGCGCCCGAGTGCGGCTGCACGTTGGCGTGCTCGGCGCCGAAGAGCGCCTTGACCCGGTCGATCGCGAGCTGCTCGATCACGTCGACGTGCTCGCAGCCGCCGTAGTAACGGCGACCCGGGTAGCCCTCGGCGTACTTGTTGGTGAGCACCGAGCCCTGCGCCTCCATGACGGCGACGGGCGCGAAGTTCTCGGAGGCGATCATCTCCAGCGTCGACTGCTGGCGGTGCAGCTCGGCGTCGACCGCCGAGGCCACCTCGGGGTCGAGCGCGTGGAGCGGGGTGTTGAGGAGCGAAGACAAGAGTTCAGTCCCTATCGAGTTCGGGAGCGCGGTCGCGAGGACCGCGCGGCGTCGTCGTCGGCGGCGTCGTCAGTCGTCGGAGCCCGCGAAGGCCGCGTACTCCTCAGCACTCAGCAGGTCGCCGGGCTCCTCGCTCACCCGCACCTTGAAGAGCCAGCCGCCCTCGAAGGGCGCCGAGTTGACGAGCGAGGGGTCCTCGACGACGTCCGCGTTGACCTCGGTGACCTCACCGCCCACGGGCGAGTACAGGTCGCTCACCGACTTCGTCGACTCCAACTCGCCACAGGTCTCACCGGCCTCGACGCTGTCGCCGACCTCGGGGAGCTGCGCGTAGACGACGTCACCGAGCTGACCGGCGGCGTACGCCGTGATGCCGACCGTCGAGACGCCGTCCTCGGCGGCCGACAGCCACTCGTGCTCTTTGCTGTACCGCAGGTTCGTGGGGTTGCTCATGGCCTGAATTCTCCTGTACGCGGGGGAGTGGTGGGAAAAGGGGGTGCGGAAGGAACGGGGCGGAAGGCGCGGGCAGGCGAGTGGGCCGCGACTCGCGCGCGTCCGGTGACTCGCGGAGGTTACTTCTGCCGCTTGTAGAAGGGCAGCGCGACGACCTCGTACGGCTCGTGCTTGCCCCGGATGTCGACGCCGACGCCCTCCGCGCCCGCCGTCGCGTGCGCGGCGTCCACGTAGGCCATCGCGATCGGCTTGCCGAGCGTCGGGGACGGGGCGCCCGAGGTGACCTCGCCGACGACCTGCCCGTCCGCGACGACCGCGTACCCGGCGCGCGGGACGCGACGCCCCGCGGCGATCAGCCCGACGAGCTTGCGCGGCGGAGTGCTCGCGGCCTTCTCGGCCGCGGCCTCCAGCGCCGCACGGCCCACGAAACGGCCCTCGTTCGACGTCTTCTCGAACTTCACGACGCGCCCGAGGCCCGCGTCGAACGGCGTGAGGGCGGTGCTCAGCTCGTGCCCGTACAGCGGCATCCCGGCTTCGAGCCGCAGCGTGTCCCGGCAGGCGAGCCCGCACGGCACCATCCCGAACTCCGTACCCGCCGCGAAGAGGGCGCCCCACAGCCTCGGCGCGTCGGCGGGCGCGCAGAACAGCTCGAAACCGTCCTCGCCCGTGTAACCCGTGCGCGCGATCATGACCTCGACGCCGCCCACCGAGCCCGGCAGGCCCGCGTAGTACTTGAGCCCGTCCAGATCCGCGTCGGTGATCTTCGCGAGGACGGGCGCGGCGGCCGGGCCCTGCACCGCGAGGAGCGCGTACGCGTCCCTGTCGTCGCGCACCTCGGCGTCGAAACCGGCCGCGCGCTCGCGCAGCGCGTCGAGGACGGTCTGCGCGTTGGAGGCGTTGGCGACGACGAGGTAGGTGTCGGCGGCCGTGCGGTAGACGATGAGGTCGTCCAGGATGCCGCCGTCCTCGCGGCAGATCATCGTGTAGCGGGCGCGGCCCTCCTTCACGGAGCCGATGTTGCCGACGAGCGCGAAGTCGAGCAGGTCCACGGCCTGCGGCCCCGCGATGGTGATCTCGCCCATGTGGGAGAGGTCGAAGAGCCCGGCGCGCTCGCGCACCGCCGTGTGCTCCTCGCGCTCGCTGCCGTAGCGCAGCGGCATGTCCCAGCCGGCGAAGTCGGTCATCGTCGCGCCGAGCGCGCGGTGCGCGGCGTCGAGCGCGGTCTTGCGGAGGGGGGCGGTGTCTGGCGTGTCGCTCATGCGGTCGGCTCCCAGAAACGAGACGGGCGAGGTAGTTCCTCCCCATCTGTCATCGGGACCTGAGAGGTTCGCCATGACCCGCGCGCGGCGGGCGGACTTGCACCGTGGGTGGGACCGGTCGCCCGGCCCGCTTTTCAGATGTGCCTCGCCCGCGCGGTATCGGGGCCTGAGAGATTCAAGGGAGGGACTTGCTCCTTCGGCGCCCCGGAGCGGCTGTGCGGCTCCCGGGACTCTCCCGCGCGGATTCAAGCGGCCGGTATGAGGTTGTCCAGCCCTCGGGCCCCGAGGCCGTCGAGCTGTGGGAAAGCGGTCGATCGCCGCCATCATCGCACGCCGTCCCGGGCGACAGAAGGGGCATCCCGCCCCCCGGCGGCGAGGTGCGTCACGCCGGGGTTCCCGCACCCCCCGGCTGGGCACTGTCCCGGTAGTCCGCATTACCTTCTCTTTACTCTGGGGGAGTGTGCGGCGGGCGGACCGCGAGCACGGGGGAGGAAGCGCGATGCGGCAGCGGACCGGAACGGAGCGTGACGGCGCGGGGGAGCGCGGCGGTACGGGGGAGCGCGGGGCTACCGGGGAGCGCGCGGGGACGGGCGCGCGTGGCGGTACGGGGCACGGCGGGGGCGAGGGCGGCGGGGGTACGGGGGAAGCCGCCACGTACACCGGGGACGGGCCCGCGCGGCGGACGGCGGGGGACGCGCCCGTGCGGCAGGCCGCACCCCGCGTCCTGGACCTGCGCGAAGGCGCCCCGTACGCCCCCCGGCGGCTACGGTTCGCCGAGGGCGACCTGGTGGCCGTCTCGGGGCTCCCGGGAAGCGGCAAGTCGACGCTCCTGGCCCGCCTCGCCACCGCCCGCACGATCGACTCGCAGGACACCCGCGAGCGCTGGACCGGCAGACTGCCCGCCCTGCCCTACGCCCTGTACCGGCCGCTCGTCCGGCTCGACCACTACCGCGTCCTGCTGCGCGCCGCGCTCACCACGCACGAGAGCCTCCTCGTGCACGACTGCGGGACGCTGCCCTTCGTACGGGCCCTGCTCGCCCTGGCCGCCCGGCGCCGCGGCACCCGCTTCCACCTGCTCTTCCTCGACGTCTCCCCGCCACTCGCCCGCGCCGGGCAGCGCGCCCGGGGCCGCGAGGTGAGCCGCTACGCCTTCGCCCGCCACCGCAGGGCCGCGAGCGGACTGCGCGCGCGGGCGGCGCGCGGGCGGCTCCCGCACGGCTGCGCCCACCTCGTCCTGCTGGACCGCGAGGCCGCCGCCGAACTGGCCGGGCTCGACTTCGTACCCCCGACGGCACCACGAGCGGCACCGCCCGCCACGCCCCCCGTCGCACCCCCCGCGCTGCCCGCGCCCCGCCGGGCGGGCGACGGCTGAGCCGGGCCGGGACCGGGTCGCTTGTCGGCGTCGCGCGCTACAGTGCGCCCGCAAGCAGCGAACGAGGGCGGCCCCGCGCACAGTGGCGGCCGTGAACGACAGCGGGTCAGGCGCCCGCGGGCTCAGGGTGGGAAGCGGATGAACGTTCCGGCGCAGACGACGGCCGAGACCGCGCCGTACGGCGGATGGCCGGGCAACGAGCTGGAGCAGGTGCTCGTCGCCTCGCTGGGCGTGCCGGGCGCGGGCGGGCGCATCGTCGAGACGCTCGGGCGCGCCACGATATGGGTGCCGCTGCCCAGGGGCGGCGGTCCCGAGAGCATGGCGCTCGACCTCCAGGCCGTCGAACTGGACGGGCAGGCGTACGTGCCGGTCTTCAGCTCGCAGGAGCAACTCCTCGGCGTCATGGGCACGTACACGCCTTTCGCCGAGGTCGCCGCGATCGACTTCGCGCGCGGACTGCCCGCCCAGCTCGGCATCCTCCTCAACCCCGAGGGCACCGTCACCGTGCCCCTGCCCCCGCCCGCCGTCGCCGAACTGTGCCGCGCGGGACGCACGGTGCTCGACGGGCCCGGCAGCGGCGGCCGGGTGCGGCTGCGCGAACCGGACTGGCAGGTGGACCCGGTGGACTTCCTGAGCGCCGCCGCCGAGGAGTTCGCCGTGACCGGCCTCGTGCGCACCGCGCGCCGCTGCCTCGCGGAGGTCGAGGACCAGCCGCCCTCCCTCTTCGTCGGGGTGGAGCTGAGCGACCCGGCGGGCGGCGAGGCGGTGCTCGACGCGCTCGGCCGCGCACTCGGCCGGGCCCCCGTCGCCTGGCCGGTCAACCTGATCCTCCTCGACGTGGCCCAGGACCCGGTCGCCGACTGGCTGCGAGCCCGGGTGCGCCCCTTCCACACGGCCGCGGGGTACTGAGCCGGCGGGGACCGCGCGAGGACCGGTTCGCGCGCCGAACTGGTTTGATGGGAGGTCGCGCGCGGCCTCGCGGGAGACCGGGCCGGGCTGTGACGGGAGGTCGCGCCAGGCTTTGACCGGAGGTCGCGCGCGGCGCGACCCTGCGCTCCGGGACAGGGGCCAGTACGGTGGGGCGGTCGATTCACGACGAAGGGGCGGTCACAGGTGAGTGCGTCGGGCACGGCGGCCGGGGGCGAGATCCCGGGCCGCACGCGGCCGGGGACGGGGGAGTACCTCGAAGAGGCGTTGCGGCAGGTCGTACCGGGCCGCTTCGACTCCTACGAGGCGCTGTTGCACGCCCTCGCCACGAGCAGCGTCCACATGCTGCTCTTCTCCGGCACCCCGGGCTCGCCCGAGGCGCGGTACGGCTCCATGGACGTGGCCGGGCACTCCTACGCGCCCTGCGTCACCTCGCCCGGCGAACTCGCGGTGAGCGGCTGGAGCCGCGCGCAGGTCCTGGAGCGGGGCGAGTCGGTGGCGGGCGCGCTCTACCCCGCCCGCCGCGGCCTGTGGCTCAACCCGCACGCGCCCGGAGGCGGCATCGGCATCCCCTGGGCCGACCTGCGCCGCGTCGCGCTCGGCCCGGCGACGCAGCCGGCCGGACCGCTGCGGCTCGCCGAACCGACCATCGAACTGCCCCAGTTCTACGCGCTCCTCACGCAGCAGGCGCACCGCACGACCGTCGTCCGCGGCCTGCACCGCGCCTGGGTGCAGCCGACCGCGGGCCTGCCGTGCCTCGCCATCGGCCTCGATCTCTACGAGGAGGGCCCGCGGTCCGTCGAGGCCGCGCACACGATGCTCCGCCTCTCCTCGACCGCGCTCCCCGAGGACCTCACGGTCATGGCGGTCTCCCTCATGGACCCGCACGACCCGCTCGCGCAGTGGCTGCGCGAGCGGACCCGGCCGTTCTACACGCGCGAGGCGCACGCGCCGGGGGCGGGGGCGGGGCAGGTGCCGGGGCAGGTTCCCGGGCAGGGGGCGGGGCGGGGGTACGGGTATCCGCCGCCGTATGCGGGGCCGCAAGGCTGAGGCTGCGTGGACAGTCCCCTCCCTCCGGGCGTCGCCGTATGCGGGGCCGCAAGGCTGAGGCTGCGTGGACAGCCCCCTCCCTCCCGGGGGGCGACCCCAATACCATCCTCCCCCAACCCCCACCCCACCCCGCCCCCGCCACAAAAATCTGTGGACAACTCCGCACTTCCCATCAATCGCCTCACTCCTCCGAGTGAGGCGATTTCGCGTAACGGCCGTTTATCCACAGCCCGGCACCGAAAGCACCCCCGAGGTGCTAATGCCCGCCTCTGCCCCCACCGCACCCCTCCCGCACCCCTTGCGCCTTCCTGTACCGACCCGCACCGACCCGCCCCCACCCGCACGCCTCTGTGCCCCCATGCCCCCCTCTCCCCCCATGTGCTGCTCTTTGCCTGCTCAGTTGACGGACACCGGTCCCAACTCGTCCACCATGTGGACGAGTTCAAGGGTGTGCTGGGGTTATTCCGTAGTGATATCCGATATTGACGCAGGTGGTGCATCGGTGCGCTTTGCCGTCATCGAACGAAGTAACTCCCCTCTGTTCGGGTTGCGTTGACCGCTTTGCGGATAACGGTGAAACCGAATACGGATCACGGTTGCGCAACCTTTGGCCGGAGGGTCTGGCCGCCGTGTGCGGGCGGGATGAAGACTTCCGTGCTCAGGGACGGATCGTTCCCGCGTACGACAGTTCGACAGGCCGCTTCGGGCGGCAAGTGTGGGCCGGCCACCGCCGGTTGAGAGGGGTCGCTGGCACGATGACGGCACCACTGCATGAGCCGGCGGAGATGGCACCCTCGGCCGCCGATCTCAAGGCCGGCATGCCCAAGGAGAAAGTGCAGGGCCGCTCCCTGGGCAGAATCGCCTGGGAGCGCCTCAAGCGCGACAAACTCGCCCTGAGCGGTGGGGTGATCGTCGCCGTACTCGTCCTCGTGGCCCTCTTCGCGCCGCTCATCGCGCACCTGTACGGCCAGGACCCGGACTCGTACCACGAGAGCCTCATCGACCCGCTGTTCTCGACCCCCAAGGGCTCCCTCGGCGGGGCGAGCGGCGACCACTGGCTCGGTGTCGAGCCGGTCAACGGCCGGGACATCTTCGCGCGCATCCTCTACGGCGCGCGCATCTCGCTCCTCGTCGGCTTCCTCTCCGCCCTCGTCGCCGTCGCCCTCGGCACCGTCCTCGGTGTCCTCGCCGGCTACTTCGGCGGCTGGGTCGACGCGCTCATCAGCCGCGTCATGGACGCGCTGCTCTCGTTCCCGCAGCTGCTCTTCATCATCGCGCTGGTCTCGGTCATGCCCAACGACATGCTGGGGATGTCCGGTACGAGCGTCCGCGTCTTCGTGATGATCCTCGTCATCGGCTTCTTCGGCTGGCCCAACGTCGGCCGCGTCGTGCGCGCCCAGACGCTGAGCCTGCGCGAGCGCGAGTACGTCGAGGCCGCGACGAGCCTCGGCGCGGGCAAGAGCCACATCATCTTCAAGGAACTGATGCCCAATCTCGTGGCGCCGATCATCGTCTACACGACGATGATGATCCCCACGAACATCCTCAACGAAGCCGCGCTGAGCTTCCTCGGGGTCGGCGTGAAGCCGCCGTCGTCCTCCTGGGGACAGATGCTCTCCAGCGCGCTCAGCTACTACGAGACCGACCCGATGTACATGGTCGTGCCCGGTGTGGCGATCTTCGTGACCGTCCTCTCCTTCAATCTCCTCGGCGACGGCGTGCGGGACGCGCTGGACCCCCGGGGCTCCCGCTAATCGCCCAATCCACGACGGCTCCCGCGCCCGCGGGACGTCAACGACACGGAGGAACCCAGATCGTGAAGACCCACTCGACCGGGCGGCGCAAGCAGGCCCTCGCGGCGACCGCGGCGATCGCGGCGCTGCTGTCCGTCGCCGCCTGCGGCGGAGGCGACTCCGACGACGGCAACGGCAGCAGTGGCGGTGGCGGTGCCAAGGCGGCCGGCTTCGACGCGGCCAACAACAAGGTCGCCAACGCGTCCACCAAGAAGGGTGGCACCCTCAAGTTCGCGTCCGTGCAGGACGCCGACTCCTGGGACACCACGCGTGGTTACTACGGCATGGCGTGGAACTTCATGCGCTACTACAGCCGTCAGCTCGTGACCAACGCGGCCGAGCCGGGTGCCAAGGGCGCCGAGGTGGTCCCCGACCTCGCCAAGGACAAGGCCGAGATCTCCTCGGACGGCAAGACCTACACGTACCACCTGCGCGAGGGTGTCACGTGGGAGGACGGCAAGCCGATCACGTCGCAGGACGTCAAGTACGGCATCGAGCGCCAGTGGGCGCAGGACGTCCTCTCCGGCGGCCCCGTCTACATCAAGAACGTGCTCGACCCGGACGGCAAGTACAAGGGCCCGTACAAGGACACGTCCAAGGAGGGCCTGAAGGCCATCCAGACGCCGGACGACCAGACCATCGTCTTCAAGCTCCCGAAGCGGAACTCCGACTTCGAGGAAATGCTCGCGATGACCTCGTCCTCGCCGGTGCGCAAGGACAAGGACACCAAGTCCAAGTACGGACTGCACCCCTTCTCCTCGGGCCCGTACAAGTTCGAGTCGTACAAGCCCGCCAAATCGCTGACCCTGGTGCGCAACACCGAGTGGAAGCAGGCCTCGGACCCGGTCCGCAAGGCGCTCCCGGACAAGATCACGATCACGTTCTTCACCAACGCGGACGACATGGACAACCGTCTGCTCAACGGTGAGTTCGACCTCGACCTGAACCAGACGGGTCTCTCCCCGCAGGGCCGCACGAAGGCGCTCAGGGAGCACAAGGCCAACATCGACAACCCCGTCTCGGGCTACATCCGCTACGCGGTCTTCCCGCAGAGCGTGAAGCCCTTCGACAACATCCACTGCCGCAAGGCGGTCCTCTACGGCGCCGACCACAAGTCGCTCCAGACGGCGCGTGGCGGCCCGCAGGCCGGTGGCGACATCGGCACGAACATGCTGCCGCCGTCCGTGCCCGGCTCCGAGGGCCAGAAGTACGACCCGTACGGCATGGCCGCCAACGACGGCGCGCCGAACACCGCCAAGGCCAAGGAAGAGCTGAAGGCCTGCGGCAAGCCGAGCGGCTTCAAGACCACCATCGCGGTGCGCAACAACAAGCCGGTCGAGGTCGCCACCGCCACCTCGCTCCAGGCCTCGCTGAAGAAGATCGGCATCCAGGCCGACATCGACCAGTACGACGGCGCGCAGACCGCGGGCATCATCGGTAACCCGAAGGTCGTCAAGTCCAAGAACTACGGCATCATCATCATGGGTTGGGGCCCCGACTTCCCGTCGGTCCAGGGCTACGGCCAGCCGCTGTGGGACTCGCGCTTCACGCTGGACAACGGCAACAACAACTACGCCCTGATCGACGACAAGGCGATCAACGGCGACTTCGACAAGTTCAACAACGAGCTGGACAAGACGAAGAAGGAGCAGATCGCCACCGACCTCAACCACAAGGTCATGGAGGGCGGCTACTACCTCCCGTTCGTCTTCGAGAAGTTCATCAACTTCCGCTCCTCGCGCCTGGCCAACGTCTACAGCACGGACGGCTACTCCGGCATGTACGACTTCGTCAACCTGGGCGTCAAGTAACACCACGACCGTCGGCACACCCGCCGTACTGCACGAAAGGCAGGTGAAGGCCACGACGGCGTGACGGCGGGCCACCGGGACGACCTCCCGGTGGCCCGCGGCCCGCGCCCTGGCCGGAAGCAGTGCTCGCATACCTCATCAGGCGGCTGTTCGCCGTCGTCGTGATGCTGGTGGTCATCATGTTGGTGGTCTTCGGCATCTTCTTCCTCATACCGAAGTGGACCGGAGTCGACCCCGCGACGATGTACGTGGGCAAGCAGTCCGACCAGGCGGCGCTCGACGCCGTCCGGGAGAAGCTGCAACTCGACCAGCCGATCTTCGTCCAGATCTGGGACTTCTTCAAAGGCATCGTCGCCGGCCGCACCTACTCCGGTGGCGGCGAGGTGACGCACTGCGCGGCCCCGTGCTTCGGCTACTCCTTCCGCAGCGAGCAGGCCATCTGGCCGCAGCTCACCGACCGGCTCCCCGTCACGGTCTCCCTCGCCGTCGGCGCGGCCGTGCTGTGGGTCGTCTTCGGCGTGGCCGCCGGTGTCCTCTCGGCGCTCAAGCGCGGCTCGGTCTGGGACCGCGGCGCGATGCTCGTCGCCCTCTCCGGCGTCTCGCTGCCCATCTACTTCACCGGCATGCTCGCCGCCGCGATCTTCCACTTCGGCCTCGGCTGGTTCGATCCCAAGTACGTACCCATCGAGGAGAGCGTCACGGGCTGGGCCAGCGGCCTGATCCTGCCCTGGGTCACCCTCGCCTTCCTCTATGCGGCGATGTACGCCCGAATAACGCGGGCCACGATGCTCGACGTGCTCGGCGAGGACTACATCCGCACCGCGCGGGCCAAGGGCCTCACCGAGACCAAGGTCATCGGCAAGCACGCGATGCGCTCCACGATGACCCCGATCCTCACCATGCTCGGCATGGACCTCGGCGCCATGATCGGTGGCGCGATCCTCACCGAGACCACCTACAGCCTCCCCGGCCTCGGCCAGGCCGTGCTCAAGGCGATCAACGAGCGCGACCTCCCGGTCATCACCGGCGTCGTCCTCATCACCTCGCTCGCCGTCATCCTCGCCAACCTCCTGGTGGATCTCCTGTACGCCGCGATCGACCCCCGAGTGAGGCTCGCATGACGACCCAGCCCGCCGGCACCACGGACAACGACCCCGCAAAGCCCGGCACCACGAAGACGAGCACCGCGAAAACCGGCGCCGCGAAGACGAGCACCGCCAAGGCGAGCGCCGCGCAGACCGGCACCGGCGAGGTCACCGCCGCGCGGAGCGCCGCCGCACCCCGCGCCTTCCTCGAAGTCCGCGACCTGCGCGTCCAGTTCCCCACCGACGACGGACTCGTCAAGTCCGTCGACGGACTCAGCTTCACGCTGGAGAAGGGCAAGACCCTCGGCATCGTCGGCGAGTCCGGCTCCGGCAAGTCCGTCACCTCGCTCGGCATCATGGGCCTGCACACCACCGGCCAGTACGGCAAGCGCAAGCCCCGTATCTCCGGCGAGATCTGGCTCGACGGCGAGGAGTTGCTCACCGCCGACCCCGACCGGGTCCGGGCCCTGCGCGGCCGCGACATGGCGATGATCTTCCAGGACCCGCTCTCCTCGCTGCACCCGTACTACACGGTCGGCAAGCAGATCATCGAGGCGTACCGCATCCACCACGACGTGGACAAGAAGACCGCGCGCAGGCGTGCCGTCGAGATGCTCGACCGCGTCGGCATCCCGCAGCCCGACAAGCGCGTCGACTCCTACGCGCACGAGTTCTCCGGCGGCATGCGCCAGCGCGTCATGATCGCCATGGCGCTCGTCAACAACCCCGAACTCCTCATCGCCGACGAGCCGACCACCGCGCTCGACGTGACGGTCCAGGCCCAGATCCTCGACCTCATCCGCGACCTCCAGAAGGAGTTCGGCTCCGCGGTCATCATCATCACGCACGACCTCGGTGTCGTCGCCGAACTGTCCGACGACATCCTGGTCATGTACGGCGGCCGCTGCGTCGAGCGCGGGCCCGTGGACGAGGTCTTCTACGCGCCCCGCCACCCCTACACGTGGGGCCTGCTCGGCTCGATGCCGCGCATCGACCGCGAGGAGACCGAGCGGCTCATCCCCGTGAAGGGCTCCCCGCCCTCGCTCATCAACATCCCCGACGGCTGCGCCTTCAACCCGCGCTGCCCGTACGCGGACCTCCCCAAGGACAACCTGACCCGCACCGTACGGCCCGAGCTGGCCCAGGTCGGCGACGCCCACTGGGCCGCCTGCCACCTCAGCAAGGAGCAGCGCGAGCGGATCTGGACCGAAGAGATTGCGCCGAAGCTGTGAGCGACGACCCCAAGGACGCGGCGATCCCCGCGCAGAGCACCGCACCCAGCGCTCCCGCCGCCCCGGAGACCCCGGCCGCCCCGGAGACCCCGGCCGCCCCGGAGACCCCGGTCGCCCAGGGGGACACCCTGCTGCGCGTCGAGGGCCTCCAGAAGCACTTCCCCATCCGCAAGGGCCTCTTCAAGCGGCAGGTCGGTGCCGTGCAGGCCGTCGACGGCCTCTCCTTCGAGGTGCGCGCGGGCGAGACCCTCGGCGTCGTCGGCGAATCGGGCTGCGGCAAGTCCACGATGGGCCGGCTCATCACGCGGCTCCTCGAACCCACCGCGGGCAGCGTCGAGTTCGAGGGCAGGGACATTACGCACCTGTCGACCGGCGCCATGCGCAAGATGCGCCGCGACGTGCAGATGATCTTCCAGGACCCGTACTCCTCGCTCAATCCCCGGCACACGATCGGCACGATCGTCGGGGCGCCCTTCCGGCTCCAGGGCGTCAAGCCCGAGGGCGGCATCAAGGCCGAGGTGCAGGCCCTCCTCGAACGCGTCGGGCTCAACCCCGAGCACTACAACCGCTACCCGCACGAGTTCTCCGGCGGCCAGCGCCAGCGCATCGGCATCGCCCGCGCGCTCGCGCTCAAGCCCAAGCTCGTCGTCGCCGACGAGCCGGTCTCCGCGCTCGACGTCTCGATCCAGGCGCAGGTCGTCAACCTTCTCGACGACCTCCAGGACGAGCTGGGCCTCACGTACGTGATCATCGCGCACGACCTCTCGGTCATCCGGCACGTCTCGGACCGGATCGCGGTCATGTACCTCGGCAAGATCGTGGAGCTGGCCGACCGCAAGACGCTCTACTCGACGCCCGGCCACCCGTACACCTCGGCGCTCCTGTCCGCGGTGCCGGTCCCCGACCCGCGCCGCAAGGGCCACGGCAACCGGCGGCTCCTGCACGGCGACGTGCCCTCGCCGATCGCCCCGCCTCCCGGCTGCCGCTTCCACACCCGCTGCTGGAAGGCCACCGCCTCCTGCGCGACCATCGAGCCCCCGCTCATCCAGCTCGGTACGGGCCAGAAGGTCGCCTGCCACCACCCCGAGCACGGCCCCGACCAACTCCCCGGCGACGCGCCCCTGGTGAAGCAGGGCGGGACGGTGACGCTGAGCGAGGCGAAGGCGGAGGCGGTCCCGGCGGTGGAGCCGGAAGCGGCCGCGGGGACGAAGGCGGAACCGGGGGCCGACGCGAAGGCGGGGGCCGACGCGAACGCGGGGGCCGTCTCGGCTGCGGAGCCGGACGCCGCTCCGGAGACGGAGCCGGAGGCCGCCGCCCCCGCGCCGGAGCCCGCGAAGGACAAGGCCGACGCTCGGCCCGCGGCCGAAGCCGAGCCCGTCGCCGCGCCCGAGGAGGAGCCCGAGGCCCCCGCTCCTGACAAGGCCGGTCCGGAAGAGAAGTGAGCCGTGGACCACCCGGCACAATGTCCCGGGTGGTCCATGAACTCTTCTCGCCGGGCGTGCAGCACGTCCTCGACCTCGTCGGCATCTTCGTCTTCGCCATCTCGGGGGCGCTGCTCGCGGTCCGCAAGAACTTCGATGTCTTCGGCATCGTCGTCCTCGCGGAGGCGACCGCGATCGGCGGCGGGGTGCTGCGCGATCTCGTCATCGGCGCGGTCCCGCCCGCGGCCTTCCAGGATCTCGGCTACTTCGGCATGCCGCTCCTCGCCTCGCTCCTGGTCTTCTTCCTCCACCCGCACGTCGAGCGGATCAACTGGGGCATCGCGCTCTTCGACGCGGCCGGGCTCGGCCTCTTCTGCGCGACGGGCACGATCAAGGCGTACAGCTACGGGCTCGGCTACGTCTCCTCGGCCGTGCTCGGCCTCGCGACGGCGGTCGGCGGCGGCCTGCTGCGCGACATCCTCGCCAACGACGTGCCCTCGCTGCTGCGCTGGGACCGCTCGCTCTACGCCGTCCCCGCGATGGCGGGCGCGGCGATCACGGCGCTGTGCATCCGCTTCGACGTCCTCAACGCCGTCTCCACGGCGGGCGCGATCCTCACCGCCTTCGCCGTACGGATGCTCGCGCTGCGCTACGACTGGCGCGCGCCCCGCGCCTGGAACCGGCGCAGCGCCGCCGTGGAGGTCGAGGAGTGAGCCCGCGTGAGCGGCGCCACCCTCCCCCGTACCACAGAAAGCTACCGCTCAGTAGCCCCCTGGCGTAGGCTCTGACCATGGCACAGGCAACCGCCCCGGCGAGCATCGGGAACAGCGAGTTCGACCGCGACACGGCCGTGAGCCGACGCGCTCCCGGCGTCTACGACGCCACCCTCTCCGAGGGCTGGACCATCATCAACGCCGTCAACGGCGGCTACCTCCTCGCCCTCGCCGGGCGCGCGCTCGCCGAGGAACTCCCGCACAGCGACCCCTTCTCGATCACGGCGCACTACCTCACCGCCTCGCGCCCCGGCCCCGCCGAGATCCGCACCGAGACGGTCCGCACCGGCCGCACCCTCTCCACCGGAGCGGCCTCGCTCGTGCAGTACGACGCGCAGGGCGCCCCCGTCGAGCGGCTGCGCGTCCTCGCCTCGTACGGGAACCTCGACGCCCTCGACCCGGAGGTGCGCACCAGCGCGAAGCCCCCCGCGCTGCCGCCCGTCGAGCAGTGCCTCGGCAGCTCCGACGCCCCCGACGGCAAGGTCATACCCGGCTCGAACGCCATCACCGAGCGGCTGCTCCTCAGGCTCGACCCCGCCACGGTCGGCTGGGCGGTCGGGCAGCCCTCAGGCAAGGGCGAGACGCGCGCCTGGTTCGGCCTCGCCGACGGCCGCGACGCCGACCCGCTCTCGCTCCTGCTCGCCGTCGACGCCTTGCCGCCCACCGCCTTCGACCTCGGCCTCATGGGCTGGATGCCCACCGTGGAACTCACCGTCCACGTCCGCCACCGCCCCGCCCCGGGCCCCCTCCGCGTCGCCATCACCACCCGCAACCTGGCCCACGGCTTCCTGGAGGAGGACGCGGAGGTCTGGGACTCGGCCGACCGCCTGGTGGCCCAGTCCCGCCAGCTCGCCCGGGTCGTCCAGCCGCGCTGAGACCCGTCCGTACGAGGCGGGGGCCGCCCCGGTCCCCGGACGGACGGGCCCCCCGCGCGCCCCGCCCCGGGCTCTCGTAGCGTCGTCTGCGAGCGGCCGGAAACGGTCTCTCGCAGACGACGCCACCGGCCCCGGGAGCCCGTATGCAGCCGCGTGCCGACACCCTCAGGCGCGACGAACACGGCAGATCAGTCCTGAGCCTGCGCCGCCGCCTCCCGCACCCCGCGCGCCGCGTCTGGGCCGCCCTCACCGAGGCAGCCCTCACCGCCCGCTGGATGCCCGCCGAGGTCGACCTGAGCCCCCGCGCGGCGAGCCCCGTCCGCTTCCGCCTCCCCGGCACGGCGCCCGGCGGCGGCGAGGTGCTGCGCGCCCTGGCGCCGTGGGCACTGGGCTACACGTGGGGCGAGCACGAGCTGCACTGGTCCCTGCGCCCCGACCGCGCCGCGGGGGCCGCCGACGCGGATGCCGCGCCCTGCGTCCTCGGTTTGCGCCACGTCTTCGACGACCACCGGGGCGCGGCGAGCTACGCGGCGGGCTGGCACACGTGCCTCACCGCGCTCGCGCAGGTGCTCGACGGCGAGGAGCCGGACCACGCGGGCGACGCGGACGGCGCGCTCCACGAGGCGTACATCGGCCTCCTCGGCCTCGCGGGCTCGACGGTCGACGAAGGCCCCGAGAGCCTCACGATCCGCCTGGAGCGCCAGCTCGTCCGCCCCGCCGACGAGGTCTGGTCCCTGCTCACCCGCGGCACGAGCCCCCGCCGGGGCGAACGCGCGCCCGACGGTTTCGGCACCATCGGCGCCCCGGCGGGCGAGATCACCGAACTGTGCCCGCCCCGCCTGCTCGAACACGCCTGGAGCCCGCTCGGCCGCACCCGCTGGGAACTCCTCCCCGGCACCGACCACGGCGCCCGCCTCCTCCTCAGCCACTCCGGCCCCCCGCTCCCCGAACCCGCCGTCGCCGCCGCGCAGGCCGCGTGGCACCAGCGCGTCGAGGAACTCGCGGCCCAGCTCCTGGACACGCCGGTGCCGGGCTGAGGGCGGGCGTGCGTGGCGAGGAGCCCCGGCGCCGGTGGTGCGGTGGTCGCAAACGTCCTGGACGGGGACGGGCGGGGAGTTGCGGGGGCGGGCCGCCGGGGGCCGTACGGTCAGGCTCCCTCGTCCTGCCAGTGCCGCCGCCCCAGCGCCACCACCCGCAGCTTCCGCCGCGCGTCCGTGAGCACCGCGCGCTCCGCCTCCGAGCCCGGCTCCGTCTCCAGGAGGGACGTCGCGGTGAGCAGGAGCAGGTCCACGTACAGCTCGGCGAGCATTTGGACGTCCCGGACGGTCCAGCCCTCGGACTCCGGCTGCGCGGCGAGCCCCGCGGCGACCTCGTACGAGAAGCCGCGAAGCTCCCGGTCCGTCGCCTCGCGCACGGCCCGCACGCCGCCGTGCCGTTCGCGCGCGATGAAGCGCACGTGCGCCGGGTACGCGCGCACGTGGGCCGCGATGAGGGCGACCGCGTCGGTGATGCGGTCCTCGGCGCTCGACCCGGCGGCGAGCAGCGCGCGCACGACCTGGTGGAGGCTGCCGAGCGTCTCGTCGACGAGGGCGACCCCCAGGTCCGGGATATCGCGGAAGTGCCGGTAGAAGGCGGTCGGCGCGATCCCGGCCGCGCGCGTCACCTCGCGCAGGCCGAGGCCGCTGAGGCTCTGTTCGGCGAGGAGGCCGAGGGCGGCGTCCAGGAGGGCCCGGCGCGTGCGTTCCTTCTGCGCGACCCGGCTGCTCGACGCGGCTGCCGCGCCGACGGGTACGGGGACGTCGGTGTGATCCATGCCATCCAGTCAACAACTGTTCGCCAGAATTCCCAAGCTCCCGGATGTGTAGACTGGGCAGTCAGTGAACACTTGTAATCACAACTGTTCACCGGATTCTGTCCGTCGGCCCTCAAGGAGGTTCGGATGCTCGTCCTCGTCGCGGCCCTGCTCCTGCTCGGCGTCGTGCTCGGCGCCGTCGCCCACGTCCCGGTCACCGTCTCGCTCCTCGCGGGCGCCGCGATCGGCGCCTGGCTCGTGGTCTTCGCGGTACGCGAACGCCACCGCGCCCACGGGACGGCACGCCGCTGAGACCCTCGCGACCCCCCGCGCACGTTCGAGCCACCACCTGGAGGTACTCCGTGAAGACCCTCGATCAGGAACGCCGAGCCCACCACCCCGTGCACCTCGTCCGCCTCGCACGCGCCGTGCGCCCCGAAACCACGCCCTCCGAGCCCGCCGCGTCCGCGCGTGACGCCGCGCCCCGGCGCGATGCCGACGCCATGGCCGTCGCGGCCTTCGTGCTCGGGCTCCTCGGCCTCCTCGTGCTCAACGTCGTCCTCGGCCCCGTCGCGCTCGTCCTCGCGAGCCTCGCGCTGTGGCGGGGGACCGCGCGGCGCGGGCGGGCGCTCCTCGGCCTCGGCCTCGGGATCGCCGACCTCGCCGTCTTCCTCGCCCTCGCGGCGGCGGACTCCACGCTCTCGTGGAGCATGTGAGCGCCCGCCGGGGCGGGCGGGTGTGAGCGGCGGCGCGGCGGGGGCGGGCCGAGGCGCCCCGTACGGCTCGTAGAATCGGAGCCACCATGGCCTACCTCGACCACGCAGCGACGACTCCCATGCTCCCCGAGGCCGTCGAGGCGCTGAACGCCCAGCTCACCGCCGTCGGCAACGCCTCCTCGCTGCACGCCTCGGGCCGCCGCGCCCGCCGCGTCGTCGAGGAGTCCCGCGAGACGCTCGCCGACGCGCTCGGCGCCCGACCCAGCGAGGTCGTCTTCACGGCGGGCGGCACCGAGGCCGACAACCTCGCCGTCAAGGGCCTCTACTGGTCCCGTCGCGCCGAGGACCCGCGCCGCGACCGCGTCCTCGCCAGCCCCGTCGAACACCACGCGGTGCTCGACGCCGTCGACTGGCTCGGCAGCCACGAGGGCGCCCGCGTCGAGTACCTTCCCGTCGACGCCCACGGGCGCGTCGCCCCCGAGGCGCTGCGCGCAGCGATCGCGCGCGAGCCCGAGTCCGTCGCGCTCGCCACGGTCATGTGGGCCAACAACGAGATCGGCACGATCCAGCCGGTGGCCGAACTCGCCGCCGTCGCCACCGAGTACGGCGTCCCCCTGCACGCCGACGCGGTCCAGGCGTTCGGCCAGGTCCCCCTCGACTTCGCCGCCTCCGGCCTCGCCGCCGCGACGGTGAGCGGCCACAAGATAGGCGGCCCCTACGGCATCGGCGCGCTGCTCCTGAGCCGCGCCCTGACCCCCGTACCCGTGCTGCACGGCGGTGGGCAGGAGCGGCACGTGCGCTCCGGGACGCTCGACGTCCCCGCCATCGCCTCCTTCGCCGTCGCGGGGCGCCTCGCCGCCGCACGCCAGGAGGACTTCGCCCGCGAGATCGGCGCGCTGCGCGACCGCCTCGTCAAGGAGGTACGGGACGCCGTGCCGGACGCGGTGCTCGGCGGTGACCCCGCCCACCGGCTCCCCGCCAACGCGCACTTCTCCTTCCCCGGCTGCGAGGGCGACTCGTTGCTCCTCCTCCTCGACGCGCAGGGCATCGAGTGCTCGACGGGCTCCGCGTGCACCGCCGGGATCGCGCAGCCCAGCCACGTACTCCTCGCGACCGGCGTCGACCCCGCCCTCGCCCGCGGCACCCTCCGCTTCTCCCTCGGCCACACGACCACCGACGCCGACATCGACGCCCTCGCCAAGGCGATCGGCCCCGTGGTGACCCGCGCCCGGACGGCAGGGCTGAGCTGACGGCGGGGGGGGCGGGCGCCTGTACAGCACCACGCTTCCTACCGCCCCCCTCACACCCTCCGTACCGCCGCCTTCGTCCCCTCCACCTCCGTGCGTGCCTGCCGCACCAGGCGCATGTATGTCTCCCAGGGCCAGTGCGGGCCGGGGTCGGTGTGGTCCGAGCCGGGGACCTCGACGTGGCCGATGATGTGCTCGCGGTCCGGTGGGAAGCCGTAGCGGGCGCATATCGAGGCCGTCAGGCGTGCCGAGGCGCGCAGCATCGGCTCCGTGAAGTCCTGCGGGCGGTCGATCCAGCCCTCGTGCTCGATGCCGACGCTGCGCTCGTTGAAGGTCCTGTTCCCCGCGTGGAAGGCGACGTCCAGCTCGCGGATCGTCTGCGCGATGTGACCGTCCCCGCGCACCACGTAGTGCGCCGCCGCGCCGTGCGCAGGGTCCTTGAAGACCTTGAGCGCCACCGGGTAGCTGCCCTGCACGACATGGATCACGACGCGGTCCACGCCGTAGTCCCCCGGCCGGTCCGCGCGCCGCCAGTTCGCCTCCGAGGCCGCGACCCACTCCGCGCCCGGCTGGTCCACGGCGCCTTCCACCCGCGCCTTCCCGACGCCGGGCGCCCGCCACCACAGGTGCCGCAGCTCCTCGCGCGCCAGCACCCCCGCGCCCACGGCCGCCGCCGCGCCGCCCACGAGCAGCGCACGCCTGCCGAGCCGCCCGCCGCCGTCCGGCAGGCGGGGCCCGTGTCCGCGACCCGACGTACCCTCCATGCCGCTGTCAACGGTCGTGGGCGCGCCGGTGTTCCCCGCGTGAGCGGCGAAACGACGCGCACGGACACCCGGCGGACCGGCCGGTGAAAACCCGGGGGAACCGCGCCCCGCACGGCACGTACTCTGGAAGGGCTATGACTGAGACTTCCCCGCGCCCTCTCAAGGTGCTCGCCGCGATGTCCGGCGGCGTCGACTCCGCCGTCGCCGCCGCCCGCGCCGCCGAGGCGGGGCACGACGTGACCGGAGTGCACCTCGCGCTCTCCGCCAACCCGCAGTCCTTCCGCACCGGCGCCCGCGGCTGCTGCACCATCGAGGACTCGCGCGACGCCCGCCGCGCCGCCGACGTCATCGGCATCCCCTTCTACGTCTGGGACCTCGCCGAACGCTTCCGCGAGGACGTCGTCGACGACTTCGTCGCGGAGTACGAGGCCGGGCGGACCCCCAACCCCTGCCTGCGCTGCAACGAGAAGATCAAGTTCGCGGCGCTCCTCGACAAGGCCCTCGCCCTCGGCTTCGACGCCGTCTGCACCGGCCACTACGCGCGCGTCCTCACCCACCCCGACGGCAGCCGCGAACTGCACCGCGCGAGCGACATGGCCAAGGACCAGTCCTACGTCCTCGGCGTCCTCGACGACCGCCAGCTCGCACACGCCATGTTCCCGCTCGGCGACACCGAGACGACCAAGGACGAGATCCGCGCCGAGGCCGAACGACGCGGCCTCGCCGTCGCCAAGAAGCCCGACAGCCACGACATCTGCTTCATCGCCGACGGCGACACCCAGGGCTTCCTCGCCTCCCGCCTCGGCACCGCCGAGGGCGACATCGTCGACGAGAGCGGCACCCGCCTCGGCACGCACCAGGGCGCCTACGGCTTCACCATCGGTCAGCGCAAGGGCCTGCGCATCGGCCACCCGGCCCCCGACGGCAAGCCCCGCTACGTCCTCGACATCTCACCGGTCGACAACACGGTCACCGTGGGCCCGCGCGAGTCCCTCGACGTCGCCTCGCTCACCGCCGTACGCCCCCGCTGGTGCGGCACCGCGCCGCTCACCACCGGCCGCTACACCGCGCAGCTCCGCGCGCACGGCGGCGAGTGCGAGGTGCGCGCGGAGCTGGCGGGCGAGGAACTGCGGGTCGAGTTCGACGCGCCGGTACGGGGCGTCGCGCCCGGACAGGCCGTCGTGCTCTACGACGGGACGCGCGTCGTCGGCTCGGCGACGATCGCGACGACGCGGAAGCCGGAGCCGGCGGGAGATGTGGCGGTCGTCTGAGCCGCGAGCAGGGCTGGAGGGGGAGGACCCCTTCCGGCCCGGCCCCTCCCCGCCCCCGCCTCAGTCGGCCAGTACCTCCGTCTCGTAGAAGCAGTAGTGCCCCTTGATGCCCGCGACCTGCTCCTTGGGCTCCTCGTAGGCCCAGACAAGGTCCGGGGCGCCGGGCAGCGACCAGTACGAGGCGTCGCCCTTGAACGGGCAGTGCGTCGTCGTGTCCGAGGGGACGAGGAGCGCGGTGCGGACGTCCTCGGGCGGCAGGTAGTACCGCACCGGGCAGCCCGTCTCGCGCAGCACGAGGGGGCGGCGGCTCTCGGCGAGAAGCTCGCCGCCGTGCACGGCCCGCACGTGCTCCGTGCCCTGCTCGACCGTGATCGTGTGTCCTGCCATGGCGGAGTCCTTTCGCTGTGGCGGCCGCCTGGCGCGGGCGGCCCTTCCTCCGTTCAGCTTCCCCCGAGCGGCGTCTGTTCCCGGCACGCGTGGGCCCGTTCCGTACGGCGTGGCGCGCGCCGTACCGTGGCGTCCATGAACATCTGCGTCTTCCTGTCCGCCGCCGATCTCGACGAGCGCTACACCCGCCCCGCCCGCGCCTTCGCGGAACTCCTCGGCCGCCGCGGCCACACCCTGGTCTGGGGCGGCTCCGACACGGGGCTCATGAAGGTCGTCGCGGACGGTGTCGCGGAGAGCGGGGGCGAACTGCTCGGCGTCTCCGTCGAGTTCCTCGCCCACAAGGCGCGCAAGGGCCTCGACACGATGCTCGTCACGAAGGACCTCGCCGAGCGCAAGGCCGAACTCCTCGGCCGCTCCGACGCGATCGTCGTCCTCGTCGGCGGCACCGGCACCCTCGACGAGGTCACCGAGGTCCTGGAGATGAAGAAGCACGGGATGCACCGCAAGCCCGTCGTCATCCTCAACACCGAGGGCTTCTACGACGGACTGCGCCGCCAGTTCGAGCGCATGCAGGCAGAGGGCTTCCTGCCCGTGCCCGTCAACGAGCTGATGTACTTCACGGAGGACCCGGAGACGGCGCTGGACTACCTGGAGCGGGTGACGACGACGGCTGAGTAGAACGGGGCGGTATCCGGCGGCCCGGGTGGCCGGGGCGGAGGCCGGTGCGATCATGGCCGTATGAGTACGTACGTCATCACCGGGGCCGGCTCCGGAATCGGGGCCGCCGTGGCCCGCCGCCTCCACGCGCGGGGCGAGGACCTCGTCCTCCTCGCCCGCGACGCCGGCCGCGCGAAGGAGTTCGCCGCCGCCTTCCCCGGCGCCCGGACCCTCGTCGGCGATCTCGCCGAGCCCGACCGCCTCTCCTGGGCCTTCTCGCACCAGACCCTGCCCGAACGGGTCGACGCGCTCCTCCACATCGCGGGCGTCGTCGACCTCGGCACCGTCGGCGAGCTGTCCCTCAAGTCCTGGCGGCAGCAGATCGACGTCAACCTCCTCGCCCCCGCCGAGCTGACCCGCCTCTTCCTGCCGCAACTGCGCACCGCGCGCGGCCAGGTCCTCTTCGTCAACTCGGGCGCCGGACTCTCCGCGAGCCCCCAGTGGGCCGCCTACGCCGCCTCCAAGCACGGCCTCAAGGCCCTCGCCGACTCCCTGCGCGCGGAGGAGAAGGAGAACGGCGTCCGCGTCACGACCGTCTACCCCGGCCGTACCACCTCGCCCATGCAGGCGAAGGTGCACCAGCAGGAGGGCAAGGAGTACGACGCCACGGCGTGGATCGACCCCGAGTCCGTCGCCACGACCATCCTCACGGCGCTGGACCTGCCCAGGGACGCGGTGGTGACCGACCTGATGGTGCGGCCCGGGGGGTGAGGGGCTGAAGGGCTGAGGGGCTGAGGGGCTGAGGGGCTGAGCCGGTGCGGGTTGCGGGGGGTGCGGGTCGCGGAGCCGGTTCGTGCCGGGTCCGCCCTGCCCCCGCCACTCGCGGGGAGCACCTCGCGGGGGGAGCGCCTCGCGGGGGGAGCGCCTTTGCGCGGGGCGCCGCTCGTCCCCGTACGCCCGCATGCCCCGCCCCCGCCTACGCTTACCGCGTGACCGCACCAACGCCCTCCCTCACCTGGCCCTCCGCCACCGCGATCGGCTCGCTGCCCGGAACCGACGCCCGCGAGGCCGCCCGCGCGGCGACCGGCTCCTTCGAGGACTTCCCGTACCTCGCCGAGCTGCCCGCGCGCGGCCCCGGCGCGGACATGATCGGCCGCACCATCGGGCTCCTCGCCGAGATCTGGGCACACCTCGAACCGAGCGGCTGGCGCGTCAGCGACCGCCCCGGGCGCGACACCCGCCGCGCGCGGTCCTGGCTCGGCGAGGACCTCGACGCCCTGGAGGAGTTCACCCAGGGCCACGACGGCCTCGTCAAGGTGCAGGCGGTGGGGCCGTGGACGCTCGCCGCCTCGCTGGAGCTGCGCGGCGGCGAGGCCGCCCTCTCCGACGCCGGCGCGGTACGCGACCTCGCCGCCTCGCTCACCGAGGGACTGCGCGCCCACCTCGCCGACGTCCGACGCCGCGTCCCCGCCGCCACCGTCGTCCTCCAGCTCGACGAACCCTCGCTCACCGCCGTGCTCACCGGCACCGTCCCCACCGCGAGCGGCTACCGCACCCACCGCGCCCCCGACCGCCAGCTCGTCGAG
Organism: Streptomyces sp. NPDC088923; assembly: GCF_044749745.1. Taxonomy (NCBI): domain Bacteria; kingdom Bacillati; phylum Actinomycetota; class Actinomycetes; order Kitasatosporales; family Streptomycetaceae; genus Streptomyces; species Streptomyces sp. NPDC088923. The sequence goes on from NZ_JBIVIO010000002.1 coordinate 733,222, forward strand.
TCGACCCTGCGCGACGTCCTCGCCGTCACCGAGGACCCGACCGTCGTCCACTCCTGCGCCCCGCGCGTCCCCTTCGCCCTGTTGCGCAGGGCGGGCGCGGACGCCCTCTCCTTCGACTTCTCGCTGCTCACCGAGCGTGACGGCGAGGCGATCGGGGAGGCCGTCGAGGCAGGCACGCGACTCTTCACGGGTGTCGTGCCCGGCAGCGACACGGCATTGTCAGACCCTGCCGGTAGCGTCATGGGGGTCAGGTCGTTGTGGCGGAGGCTGGGGCTCTCACCGGCGATTCTTCCGCGTTCCGTGGTGCTCACGCCGAGCTGCGGGCTCGCGGGGGCCTCGCCCGCGTACGCCCGCGCCGCGATGGCGCACTGCGTCCGCGCCGCGCGCTCGCTCGCGGACCACCCGGAGTGACGACCGGGGCGACGTGACCGAAGTGACCAGGGGCAGGCACGGGGATACGGGAGGACGGACGATGGCAGGCGAGAAGACGCAGGACAGCACGGCACAGGCGGAGGACGCCGGGCCCGTCGAAGCGGGGTCGGGGAGCGCCGGGCCCGTCGCGGCGGAGACCGGCAGCGCCGGTGCCGAGGCCGCCGTGCCCGCCGACGTGCGCGAGGAACACGACCGCCTCGCCCGCGAGGTCGACGAGCACCGCTACCGGTACTACGTCAACGACCAGCCCGTCGTCAGCGACGCCCAGTTCGACGAGTTGCTGCGCCGGCTGACCGCGCTGGAGGAGGAGCACCCGCAGCTCCGTACGCCCGACTCGCCCACCCAGAAAGTCGCGGGCGACTACCAGCAGTTCACGCCCTTCGCCTCCGTCGAGCACCGCGAGCGCATGCTCTCGCTCGACAACGTCTTCGACGACGAGGGCCTCGCCGCCTGGGCCGAGCGGCTCGCCAAGGAGATCGGCGCGCCCGGCTACCACTACCTGTGCGAGCTGAAGGTCGACGGCCTCGCCGTCAACCTCACGTACGAGAACGGCCGGCTCACGCGCGCCGCGACGCGCGGCGACGGCCGCGTCGGCGAGGACATCACACCGAACGTACGGACCATCTCGGACATCCCCGAACAGCTCGCCGGGGAGCGCGTCCCCGCACTCGTCGAGGTGCGCGGCGAGGTCTACTTCCCGATGGAGGACTTCGAGGCACTCAACGCGCGCCTCGTCGACGCGGGCGACAAGCCCTTCGCCAACCCGCGCAACGCGGCGGCCGGTTCGCTGCGCCAGAAGGACCCCAAGGTCACGGCGACCCGCCCGCTCCACATGGTCGTGCACGGCATCGGCGCCCGCGAGGGCTTCACGATCGACCGCCTCTCGCACGCCTACGAACTGCTCCACGAGTGGGGCCTGCCCACCGCCCAGCACAACAAGGTCGTCGACTCGCTCGACGGGGTGCGATCCTTCATCCGCTACTACGGCGAGCACCGGCACTCCGTCGAGCACGAGATCGACGGCGTCGTCGTCAAGCTCGACGAGATCCCCCTCCAGGGCCGCCTCGGCTCCACCTCGCGCGCCCCCCGCTGGGCCACGGCGTGGAAGTTCCCGCCCGAAGAGGTCAACACCAAGCTGGTCGACATTCGCGTGGGTGTGGGGCGCACGGGGCGCGTGACGCCGTACGCCGTCGTCGAACCCATCGTCGTCGCCGGCAGCGAGGTCGAGTTCGCGACCCTGCACAACCAGGACGTCGTCAAGGCGAAGGGCGTCCTCATCGGTGACACCGTCGTGCTCCGCAAGGCGGGCGACGTCATCCCCGAGATCCTCGGACCCGTCGTCGACCTGCGCGACGGCAGCGAACGCGCCTTCGTGATGCCCGCCGAATGCCCCGAGTGCGGGACGCCGCTGCGCGCGATGAAGGAGGGCGATATCGACCTGCGTTGCCCCAACGCGCGCTCCTGCCCCGCCCAGTTGCGCGAGCGGATCTTCTACCTCGCGGGCCGCAAGAGCCTCGACATCGAACACCTCGGGTACGTGGCCGCCACCGCCCTCACCCAGCCGATCGAGCCGAGCGACCCCCCGGTGCGCGACGAGGGCGACCTCTTCGACCTCACCGCCGAGGAACTTCTCCCCATCCGCTCCTACGTCCTCGACCAGGACTCCGGGCTGCCCAAACGCGACCCCGACAGCGGCGAGGAGAAGATCGTCACCTTCTTCGCCAACAAGGAGGGCGTCGCGAAGAAGAACACCCTCTCCATGCTGGAGAACATCGAGGCCGCCAAACAGCGCCCCCTCGCGCAGATCCTCACCGGCCTCTCCATCCGCCACGTCGGCCCCGTCGCCGCCGCCGCACTCGCCCGCGAATTCCGCTCCATCGACCGGATCTTCGCGGCCGAGGAGAGCGAACTCGCCGAGACCGAGGGCGTCGGCCCGACCATCGCCGCCTCGCTCAAGCAGTGGTACGAGGAGGACTGGCACCGCGAGATCCTCCGCAAGTGGAAGGCGGCGGGTGTCCGCATGGAGGCCGCCGAGTCCGAGACCGACAGCGGCCCGCGCCCGCTCGCGGGGCTCACCGTCGTCGTCACCGGCACCCTGGAGCGCTGGACCCGCGACGCCGCGAAGGAAGCGCTTCAGTCGCGAGGCGCGAAAGTGACGGGTTCGGTCTCGAAGAAGACCTCGTTCGTCGTGGTCGGCGACAACCCCGGCTCCAAGTACGACAAGGCGCTGTCGCTGAAGGTCCCCGTCCTGGAGGAGGACGGCTTCGCGATCCTCCTGGAGGAGGGACCGGAGGCGGCCGCGGAGGCCGCTGTCAGGCCGGAGGAGGAGAACGAGGAGCAGGCCGGGCAGGGGGAGGCGGGGGAGGAGCAGGAGGGGTAGGGGAGGAGACGGCGGGGCGGCGAGCGGAGGCGGCGGGGTGGCGAGCGGAGACCCTGGGGAGGCGCGGGCTTGGCTCGTGGGGCTTGCGGGGACTCCGAGGCCGCTGGGGGCTGGTGGGGCTGAGGGGGAGGAGCGCGGGAGTTCTCGGGCGTGCGGCGAGGAGGGGGGCGGAAGGGGGTGCGCCGGGGCGCTCGGGGGGTGCGCGCGGGCTCGTCCGCAGGGGAGGAGGCGGAGCCTGGTGGGTGGTTGACCGGCGCCTTGCCCGCCGGTGCGGGTGGGTGGGGGAGCGGGTGACGGTCCGCCCGTTCGGCGCATACCAGACGCATCCGTAAGGCCGGGGCGCATTCGGGCAACCCCGTGCTACGCCTGCCCCCGGAGGCCCTTCGCGGCCTAGTGTGGACTGGCGCGCCCGCCGTCTCCGCCCGCGAGGCCGGAACGGGGGCTCAGCACCGAAAGGCTTCGGGCCGGGGTACGGGTACCGCCGGTGGTGAGAGGGACGGGAATGGAACCGACCGAGAGTGTCGCCCCAGTCTCCAGGCTGCGGCAGCGAACGCGCCGAGCCCTGCGAAGACTGCGCACGCTCGCCGGACCCGGACCCGGCCCCGGACCCGTGCCCCCCACCCGGACCCCGCCGCCCCCGCGCCCCGTGCTCCCCAGCCCGACCGACGCCCCCGACCCACCCGAGCCCGCTGGTCCCCGCCCCTCCCTCCCGCACCGGCCCGCACCGTCCGCCGGCGGTACGGGACCGTTGAGGGGGCCGGCCAGGCCGGACTTCGAGGCGGGTGCCTCCAGCGTGCGCGGAGGTGGGTCCGTGGCGGGGGCTGGGCCACGTGAGCCGGGGCCGGTGATACGCGGGTCCGAGCCGGTCGTGCGTGGGCCTGAACCGGTCGTGCGTGGGCCCGAACCGGTCGTGCGTGGGCCTGAGTCGGCAGTGCGGGGGGATGTATCGGGGGCGACTGGGCCTCAGCCCGTAGGAGGTGGGCGGCAGTCCGTAGCGCGCGGGAGCCGGGCGGAGGCGCCTGGGACGGAGCGTCGCGGAGCGCGTGGGGGCAAGGCACGTGCGCGGGGGAACGACGCCGAGGGCGGAGAGCGGGGAATGTACGGAGGTATAGCCGGCGGCGCCCACGAGGGCGTCACCGGTGGCAGGGCGGCAGGCGCGTTTCGGGGCGGGGTGATCCGGCCGAGGGGGGTCGGGGCGGTGTCCGGGCGCGTGCTGCCCGCCTTGCCCGCGGCCGTCGTGGCGCTCGCTGCCGCGCTCCTCGGTACGGGGGTCGTGCGCGCCCTCGGTACCCGGCACGGACTCTTCCCCGGTGGTGTCGACGGCTGGTCCCTCGCGGTGCTCACCGGGCTCATCGTCGGCCACCTCGTCGCCCTCGGCCGGGACCGCTGGTGGGGCGGCACCGGCTCCGGTGCCGCGCTCACCCTCGCCGTGCTGCTCCTGTACGGCTGGCTGCCCGCCGTCCTCGTGAGCCTGACCGTCGTCGTCCTCGTCGGCCTGGCCCGTAGGCACCGCTGGCGCCGCGGCGTCCTGCACGGTGCCGTCGACGTCCTCGGCACCGTCGCCGGGGCCCTCGCCCTCGCCGCCTGCGGTGTCGTGCCGAGCGTCGAGCAGCACTGGCACCCCGAACGCTGGGACCTCTACACCGCCCCCGAACTCCTCCTCACCGGCCTCGCGTACCTCCTGGTCACCCGCCTCCTGCTGTGGCTGCTCCACACCCACCGGGTCCCGCGCCTGCCCACCGCCACCCGTACCGCGGTGAACCGGCAGTTCCTCGTCGCCGTCGCCCTCCTCGGCATCGCCCCCCTCATCTGCGTCGTCGCCGCCTACCGGCCCGTTCTGCTGCCCCTGTTCGCCATCCCTCTCTACGCCCTCGACACCTCCCTGTGGATGGCGCACGCCCGCGCCGAGGAACAACTGCGTGATCCCCTCACCGGGCTGCCCAACCGTCAGTGGCTCCTCGAACGCATTTGGACCGCGCTCGACGCCGCCGAACGGGAGGGCGGCCGGACCGCGCTGCTCCTGATCGACCTCGATCGTTTCCGCTCCGTCAACGACACACTCGGTCACCTCGCGGGTGACCGCCTCCTCCTCCAGGTCGCTGAGCGGCTGCGGATCTCACTGCCCCGCGACGCCGAAGCCGCCCGGCTGGGCGGCGACGAGTTCGCGATACTCCTTCCCGCCGCCGACTCGACCACCGCCGCCCAGCGCCTCGCCCGCCGCCTCGTCGGTGAACTCGGCTCGCCCCTCGACCTCGACGGGCTGACCCTCGTCCTGGAAGCGAGTGCCGGCGTGGCCGTCTTCCCCGACCACGCCCTCGACGCGGAAGGGCTGCTGCGCCGCGCGGACGTGGCGATGTACCAGGCCAAGCGCGACCGCACCGGCGTCGAGGTCTACGAGTCGAAGCGCGACTCCAACACCCCCGACCGGCTGGGCCTCCTCGGTGACCTGCGCCGCGCGCTCGACACCGGCGACGTCGAACTGCACTACCAGCCGAAGGTCCGTTTCGACGGCGAGGTCGCGGGCCTGGAGGCGCTCGTGCGCTGGGTGCACCCGGAGCGGGGGAAGGTGCCGCCGGACGAGTTCATCGCCATCGCCGAGAGCAGCGGCCTCATGCCGTACCTCACGGAGTACGTGCTGGAGACCGCGCTCGGCCAGGTCGCGCGGTGGCGCGCGCAGGGACTGTACGTCCCTGTCGCGGTGAACGTCTCTCCCCGTGACGTCCACACCCCGGGTTTCGCGGGGGCCGTTGCGGGACGCCTCGCGCGGCACGGCGTCCCGCCGGGCGCCCTTCAGCTGGAGATCACCGAGCACGTACTCCTCGAAGATCCCCAGCGTGCGGCGGACACCCTCGCCGGCCTCACCGGGCACGGCGTGAAGATGTCTCTCGACGATTTCGGCACGGGTTACTCCTCCCTTGTCCACCTGCGCCGCCTCCCCGTGAGCGAGCTGAAGATCGACCGCTCGTTCGTCGCCCGCCTCGCCATCGACACCGAGGATGCCGAGATCGTGCGGTGCACCGTGGACCTCGCCCACTCCCTGGGTCTCGTCGTCGTCGCCGAGGGCGTCGAGGACGACGAGACGTGGGAGAGGTTGCGAGACCTCGGTTGTGACGCAGTCCAGGGCTGGCTGGTCTCGGCCGCGATGCCCCCGGAGGAGACCACCGCCTGGCTGCGTGCACGTGGCGCCGCACGCGGTCGCGAGCCCCGCGCGGCGTGCCCGCCACAGGTCCGGGGAGGTGGGACCACGGCGGGCTGAACCGGTAACCCTCGTCGCCCTCCCCTTGATGTGGAGCCTGGGGTGGGCCGGACGGAAGCACTGTGCTTGGTGCTTGGGTGAGGCACCGGTTCATGCACTGGGGATGACAATGGCACACCTCGGCGGGCCGTGCTTCGGGCCGAATATTTCCACAACCCGTAAGAGTGAGAGCTTTTTCGGGAACGGCGAAGTTATCCACAGATGCGGGGAATTGGTGCGGGGCGGGCGGCGGGGGCTGAAAGACTGGTTACGGGGCGCCCCCCTGGGAGGGCGGGGGCTGCGCTCACCTCGCGTACGCGCGCCAGCCCACACACCCGCCCCCCGCGTCCCCGCACCACCCCCCGCCCCGCCCCGCCGTTATCGCCCCACCCTTACCCCCGCCCCCCAAGCCCGCCCCCACCCCCGCCCGCCCCACCCCCCTCCCGCTCGGCCATAGGATTGCCCCCGTAGTCCATGAACCGAGACCCCAGAAGGATCGCCGCATGCCTGGCATTACGCGCGAGGAGGTAGCTCACCTCGCACGGCTGGCGCGCCTGGAGCTGTCCGCGGAGGAGCTGGAGCACTTCGCAGGACAGCTGGACGACATTCTCGGCGCGGTGGCCCGCGTCTCCGAGATCGCCGACCAGGACGTACCGCCGACCTCTCACCCGCTGCCGCTGACCAACGTCATGCGCGCGGACGAGGTCCGACCCTCGCTCACCCCCCAGCAGGCGCTCTCCGGGGCCCCCGCGCAGGAGCAGCAGCGATTCAAGGTTCCCCAGATCCTCGGGGAGGACTGACGCGATGACCGACATCATCAGGCTCACCGCCGCGCAGACGGCGGAGAAGATCGCCTCCGGCGAACTCACCGCGGTCGAGGTCACCGAGGCCCACCTCGCCCGGATCGAGGCCGTGGACGAGAAGGTCCACGCCTTCCTCCACGTCGACCGCGAGGGCGCGCTCGCGCAGGCCCGCGCCGTCGACGAGAAGCACGCCCGGGGTGAGAAGCTCGGCCCGCTCGCCGGCGTGCCGCTCGCGCTCAAGGACATCTTCACGACCGAGGGCGTGCCCACGACGGTCGGCTCGAAGATCCTCGAAGGCTGGGTCCCGCCGTACGACGCGACCGTCACCCGGCGCCTCAAGGACGCCGACGTCGTCATCCTCGGCAAGACGAACATGGACGAGTTCGCTATGGGCTCCTCCACCGAGAACAGCGCCTACGGTCCCACCGGCAACCCCTGGGACCTCACCCGCATCCCGGGCGGCTCCGGCGGCGGCTCCAGCGCCGCCCTCGCCTCCTTCGAGGCGCCGCTCGCGATCGGCACCGACACCGGCGGCTCCATCCGCCAGCCCGCCGCCGTCACCGGCACCGTCGGCGTCAAGCCGACCTACGGCGGTGTCTCGCGCTACGGCATGGTCGCCTTCTCCAGCTCCCTCGACCAGGGCGGCCCCTGCGCCCGTACGGTCCTGGACGCGGCCCTCCTCCACGAGGTGATCGCGGGCCACGACCCGCTCGACTCGACCTCCATCGACGCTCCCGTCCCGCCCGTCGTCGAGGCGGCGCGCAACGGCAGCGTCGCCGGGATGCGCGTCGGCGTCGTCAAGCAGTTCCGCGGTGAGGGCTACCAGGCCGGTGTCGTGCAGCGGTTCGACGAGTCCGTCGAGCTGCTCAAGGAGCTGGGCGCGGAGATCGTCGAGCTGGACTGCCCGTCCTTCGACCTCGCTCTCTCCGCGTACTACCTCATCGCCCCCTCCGAGTGCTCCTCGAACCTCGCCCGCTTCGACGCCATGCGGTACGGGCTGCGCGTCGGCGACGACGGCACCCGTTCGGCCGAAGACGTCACCGCCATCACGCGCGGTGAGGGCTTCGGGCCCGAGGTCAAGAGGCGCGTCATCCTCGGCACGTACGCGCTCAGCTCCGGCTACTACGACGCGTACTACGGCTCCGCCCAGAAGGTCCGCACACTCATCACGCAGGACTTCGCGCGCGCCTTCGAGCAGGTCGACGTCATCGTCTCGCCCACGACGCCCACCACCGCCTTCCCGATCGGTGAGCGCAGCGACGACCCGATGGCGATGTACCTCGCCGACCTGTGCACCATTCCGGCGAACCTCGCGGGCAACGCCGCGATGTCCCTGCCCTGCGGCCTCGCGCCGGAGGACGGGCTCCCGGTCGGGCTCCAGATCGTCGCCCCGGCGATGAAGGACGAGCGTCTCTACAAGGTCGGAGCCGCCGTCGAGGCCGCTTTCGTGGAACGCTGGGGGCACCCGCTGCTTGAGGAGGCACCGTCGCTGTGAGCAACGCACTGAGCAAGGCCAAGGGTTTCAAGAAGTCGAAGACCGGCACGTACGTGTCGATGGGCACCACCGCCTTCGGCGCGATCAACGTCGTGAAGCAGGTCAAGCGCGCCCGCCAGGACGGCGACAAGCTGCGCCTGGTCGACGCGGTCGTGACCGGCGTCGGCATCATCACCGGGGTCGCCATCCTCTACCGGGAGCTGAAGCGCCTCGGTGACGACGACGTCCTGCTGGGCTGAGAGGGAAAGTTTCACCGTGACCGTCACCGCTGACCTGGTGCCGTACGAGGACGCCCTCGCGTCCTACGACCCCGTCATGGGCCTGGAGGTCCATGTCGAGCTCGGCACCAGGACCAAGATGTTCTGCGGGTGCTCCGCCGCTCAGGGCGCCGAGCCCAACGCGCAGACGTGCCCCACCTGCCTCGGCCTGCCCGGCGCGCTCCCGGTGGTCAACGCCATCGGCGTCGAGTCGGCGATCCGTATCGGCCTCGCCCTCAACTGCTCGATCGCCGAGTGGTGCCGCTTCGCCCGGAAGAACTACTTCTATCCGGACATGCCGAAGAACTTCCAGACCTCCCAGTACGACGAGCCCATCGCCTACGACGGGTACCTCGACGTACAGCTGGAGGACGGCAGCGTCTTCCGCGTGGAGATCGAGCGCGCCCACATGGAGGAGGACACCGGCAAGTCCCTCCACATCGGCGGCGCCACCGGACGCATCCACGGCGCCTCGCACTCGCTCCTCGACTACAACCGCGCGGGCATCCCTCTCATCGAGATCGTCACCAAGCCGATCGAGGGAGCCGGGGAGCGTGCCCCCGAGGTCGCCCGCGCCTACGTCGCCGAGTTGCGCGAGGTCATCCGCTCGCTCGGTGTCTCCGAGGCGCGGATGGACAAGGGGCAGATGCGCTGCGACGTGAACCTGTCGCTGCGCCCCAACGGGACCCAGCCGCTCGGCACCCGCAGCGAGACGAAGAACGTCAACTCGCTGCGCTCCGTCGAGCGCGCCGCCCGCTACGAGATCCAGCGGCACGCCGCCGTGCTCTCCTCCGGGGGCGCGATCGTGCAGGAGACCCGTCACTTCCACGAGGAGGACGGCTCCACGACCTCCGGGCGGATCAAGGACAACGCGGAGGACTACCGGTACTTCCCGGAGCCCGACCTCGTGCCCGTGGCTCCGCCGAAGGAGTGGGTCGAGGAGCTGCGCGGGGAACTGCCCGAGCTGCCGCTCACCCGCCGCAACCGGCTCCGCGAGGAGTGGGGCGTCGGGGCGCACGAGATGCAGTCGATGCTCAATGCCGGCGCCCTCGACCCGATCGTCGCGACGATCGACGCCGGGGCCCCCGCCGACCAGGCCCGCAAGTGGTGGATGGGCGAGCTGGCCCGTAACGCCAACGAGTCCGGCCGTGCGCTCGACGAGCTGCCCATCACCCCCGCGCAGGTCGCGCGCGTCACCGCGCTCGTGGCCGCGGGCGACCTCAACGACAAGCTCGCCCGTCAGGTCATCGACGGCGTGCTTGCCGGTGAGGGCGATCCCGACACCGTCGTGGAGAAGCGCGGTCTGAAGGTCGTCTCCGATGAGGGCGCCCTCGGCACCGCCGTGGACGAGGCCATCGCGGGCAACGCGGCCATCGCCGACAAGATCCGCGCGGGCAAGGTCGCCGCGGCCGGCGCGCTCGTCGGCGCCGTCATGAAGGCGACCCGCGGCCAGGCCGACGCGGCCCGCGTCAAGCAGCTCATCCTGGAGAAGCTCGGGGTGAGCGAGTAGGCACCGAGCCGACGCCGGCGAGCCAACGCCGGCGAGCCGCGGACCGAGTCATTCGCCACCGGGCCTCTCCGAGGGCCCACCAGGGGCGGTTTCCCACTGCGAGGTGGGAAGCCGCCCCTTTCAGCATACGAGTGTGCACTCGACAGGTTCGGTGGACGCGTGTGTACTGAATCAACTCGGTGCACAGGTGTTCGCTGAGCGGGTTGAGTGTACGGGTGTGCGCCGGGCGCTTTTCGGGCGTACGGGTGTGCGCTCTCCGGGTGTGAAGCGCCCCTCGACCCGAAAAAGTCTCGTAGGGCGGGAATAAGGCACTGTGAGGCGGCACACGAAACGGTCAAACGATCAGGTTTTGCTGCCACAGTGTCCGAAACCGCCCGCTCCAGGCCGGTTTCGGGGTCTGCCCCCTTGGCGTCCGCCGTCGCGATCGCGCCATGTGGCCCCCTCCGCACGTCCACGAAGCCCCCAGGGAGCCGTCCGTGGCAGCACTCGCCCGCTGGTGCGTCAAGCACCGTCTTCTCACCGTCGTCCTGTGGCTCGTCGTGCTCGCGGGCACCGCGGTGGGCGGGCTGTTCGCCGGTTCCGCGTACTCGAACGACTACGACGCCCCCGGCACGGAGTCGGGCCGCGCGACGCGGCTCCTGGAGGAGAACTTCCCAGGGCTCGCGGGCGACAGCGACACCGTCGTCTGGCACACCGACGTGGGCTCCGTCCGTGCCGCCGCCGTCGAGCAGACGATGGGCCGTACCCTCGACGACCTCGCGGACCTGCCCGGCGTCTCCGCCGTCGCGGGCCCCTACCAGGGCACCGGCGAGGGCGGCGGCGTCAGCGCCGACGGGCACACCGCGTACGCCACCGTCACCTTCGACAAGTCCGCCGACGACCTCCCCGCCGGACAGGCGCGGGCCGTCGTCGACACCGCGCGGGACGCGGCCGGCCCCGACCTCCAGGTCGAACTGGGCGGCAGCGCCGTCGCGACCACGGAATCCTCCGGGCTGCACCTGAGCGAGGCGATCGGTGTCGGCGTCGCCGCCGTCGTCCTGTTCCTCGCCTTCGGCTCGCTCCTCGCGAGCCTCCTGCCCATCGCCACCGCACTCGTCGCCGTCGGTACCGCCTACAGCGCCATCACGCTGCTCGGCCACGCCATGACCGTCGCCGACTTCGCGCCCATGCTGGGGATGCTCGTCGGCCTCGGCGTCGGCATCGACTACGCGCTCTTCATCGTCACCCGCCACCGCGGAGCCCTGCGCCGCGGCGCGGACCCCGACAAGGCCGCCGTCGACGCGACGGCGACGACCGGGCGCGCCGTCGTGTTCGCCGGGGCCACCGTGTGCGTCGCCCTGCTCGGGATGCTCGTCCTGGGGCTCTCCTTCCTCAACGGCGTCGCGATCGCCGCCGCGCTCACCGTGCTGCTCACCGTCGCGGCCTCGGTCACGCTGCTGCCCGCGCTCCTCTCGTACACCGGGGCCCGCGCCCTCAGCCGCCGCGAGCGGCACAGGCTCGCCGAGCGCGGGCCCGAGCCGGAGACGCCGAGCGGCTTCGCGGCGCGCTGGTCGGCGTTCGTCGAACGGCATCCCCGGCTGCTCGGCGCGGGCGCCGTCGCCGTCGTCGCGCTGCTCGCCCTGCCCACCTTCTCCCTCCACCTCGGTACCTCCGACCAGGGCAACAACCCCGCGACGTCCACGACGCGCAAGGCGTACGACCTCCTCGCGGGCGACGGCGGCGCGGGTTCGGGCTTCGGGCCCGGCGCCAACGGACCGCTCACCCTCGTCACGCACGTCGAGGGCGCGCAGGACCGGGTGGCGCTCGACCGGCTCCACGGCGACCTCGCCGAGGTGCGGGGCGTCGCCTCCGTCAGCCCCGTCACGTACGACGAGCGCGGCGACGCCGCGTACCTCACCGTCGTGCCCACCTCCTCGCCGCAGTCCAAGCAGACCAGCGCGCTCGTCGAGCGGCTGCGCGACGACGTCCTGCCGCGCGCGGAGAGCGGCACCTCGCTCGACGTCGCGGTCGGCGGCGTCACGGCCGGGTACGACGACTTCGCCCGGCTCATCGTCGGGAAGATGCCGATGTTCCTCGGCATCGTCATCGCCCTCGGCTCCGTCCTGCTGCTGCTCGCCTTCCGCTCGCTCGCGATCCCGCTCAAGGCCGCCGTCATGAACATCGCCGCCGTCGCAGGTGCCTTCGGCGTCGTCGTCGCGATGTTCCAGTGGGGCTGGGGCAGCGAATTGCTCGGCCTCGGCGCCTCCGGACCCATCGAGCCCTTCCTCCCCGTGATCATGGTCTCGGTGCTCTTCGGGCTCTCGATGGACTACCAGGTCTTCCTCGTCAGCCGGATGTACGAGGAGTGGCGCGAGACCGGTGACAACCGCCGCGCGGTACGCGTCGGCCTCGCCGAGACGAGCCGCGTCATCAACTCGGCCGCCGTCATCATGATCTCGGTCTTCCTCGCCTTCGTGCTCTCGGGGGACCGCGTCATCTCGATGTTCGGCATCGCACTCGCCGTCGCCGTCGCCCTCGACGCCTTCGTGCTGCGCACCCTGCTCGTACCCGCGCTCATGCACATGCTCGGGGACGCGAACTGGTGGCTGCCGAAGTGGCTCGACCGGTGGTTGCCCCGGCTCACGATCGAAAAGCCCGTGTCCGACGAAGACGGCGCCTCTAGAGTCGTGCCCCGTCCGTGTCCGGCGGACGGGGAGGGGCGCGGGGACGCGTCCGTCCACGAGGACGACCGGGTACGGGCCGGCTGACCGGCCCCCGCCCCGCCTGGAGGCATCTTGTTCGCCATCCCGCTCGGAGACGACGGCGCGGAACTGCGGCCCCTGGAGACCTGGCACGCCGCGGAGTTCCTCGCCCACGTCGAGCGCGGCCGTGACTTCATCGGCACGTACATCGGCTTCGTCGACGCCGTCGTCTCACAGGACACGGCGCGCGAACTGCTGCGGAGGTACGGCGTCAAGCGCGTCGCCGACGAGGGCTTCCTGTACGGGATATGGACCGGCCGCGCGGAACCGGGAGGGGGCACGCTCGTCGGCGGCGTCCTCTTCCGCGTCTTCGACGCCAGGACGGGCGTCTGCGAGATCGGCTGCTGGCTCGAACCCGCCGGTACGGGGCGCGGCCTCATCACGCGCGCCTGCCGCGTCCTCGCCGACTGGGCCTTCCACGAGCGCGGCATGCACCGTATCGAGTGGTGGGCCGCCGCCGCGAACACCGCCAGCACCGCCGTCGCCCGCCGCCTCGGTATGACGCGCGAGGCGGTCCTCAGGGAGAGCAGTCCGAGGGGCGGGGTGCGCCACGACATGGAGGGCTGGGCCGTACTGGCCCACGAGTGGGACGCGCGCGAGGACGACGAGCCGCGCGCGTAAGCCCTCCTGGCACCGCGCGTAAGGCACCGCGCCGCCCCTGCTGAGGCTCCCGCGTTCCCCGTCGTGGGCGATCGGCCGACGCCTCGCGCCCGCCTCAGCGCGGAGGCTGGCACCACGCCGCGGCGAGAAGCGTCGCGGCACGGTCCAGGGGGCGCACATGTGGGGCTACGACTACGACACGTACCGGATGCGGGCGGCGCAACTGCGCGAGGAGGCCCGCGCGGCGGTGCTGAGGCAGGAGGCGGCAGCGGGGGCGCGGCGCGCGCGGACGACGCGTCGCCGCTCGGCACGGGGACGCGACGTGACGGCGCGGCGGCACGTCGCCTCCGGGGCGCTTGACGTCGCCTCGGGGCCACGCGACGTCGCGTCGGGGTGGCGGGCGGCGAGGGTCGTACGAGTACTGCGCCGGATTCTGCGGGTGCGTGCCGCGCAGGGGGTACGGGGGTGAGCGCGGGCCCGGCGCACGGGGGGCCCGTGGTGCGCGCGGCGGCGTTGTCGTACCCCTGTGCGATGCTCGGACGCGTGCAGAACCAGTCGCTCAGCCCCGTCTTCGTGGGACGTGACGCCGAGTCGGGTGTGCTCGCCGCCGCGCTCGGCGAGGTGTCCGCGCCCGAGGCGGACGGGCCGCGCGCGCTGGTGCTCGCGGGGGAGGCGGGGGTCGGCAAGACGCGGCTCGTCGAGGAGTTCGCGCGCGCGGCGCGGCGCGCGGGGGCGCTCGTCGCGGTCGGGGGCTGCGTCGAGATGGGCGGCGACGGGCTGCCGTTCGCGCCCTTCGCCGCGGCCCTGCGCGCGCTGCGTGCCGCGCTGCCCGAGGAGTTCGCGCGCGCCGGCGCCGGGATGGGCGCCGACCTCGCCCGGCTCCTCCCCGAGACCGCCGCGCCACCCACCGGGACCGGACCCGCCGACATGCCCGGTCCGTCGAGCGACCCGCACTCCGCCGAGGACAGCGCGCGCCTTTTCGGCCACGTCACGCGGCTCCTGGAGGAACTCGCCGCCGCGCGCCCGCTCGTCCTCGTACTCGAAGACCTCCACTGGGCGGACGCCTCGACGCGCCACCTGTACGCGCACCTCCTGCGCACGCTGCGCGCCGGACGGCTGCTGCTCCTCGCCACGTACCGCTCGGACGACCTGCACCGCCGGCACCCCTTGAGGCCGCTGCTCGCCGAGCTGGACCGGCTGCGCGCCGTGCGCCGTATCGACCTCGCGCGCCTCGGCCACGCCGACGTACGCCGTCAACTCGCCGGGATACTCGGCGCCGAACCCGAAGCGGCGCTCGTCGACGAGATATACGGGCGCTCCGAAGGCAACGCCTTCTTCGTCGAGGAACTCGCCGTATCCCTGCGCGCGGGGCACCGCCCGGGGCTCAGTGAGAACCTGCGCGAACTGCTCCTCGTCCGTGTCGAGGCCCTGCCGCCGGACGCCGGACGGGTCCTGCGCCTCGTCGCCGAGGGCGGCTCCGCCGTCGAGCACCCGCTGCTCGCAGCCGTCAGCCAGGTGCCCGAGGAGGCACTGCTCGACGCGCTGCGCGCCGCGACCGGCGCCCACCTGCTGAGCCCCACACCCGAGGGCGACGGCTACCGCTTCCGGCACTCGCTCGTCCGCGAAGCCGTCAGCGACGACCTGTTGCCGGGCGAGCGCGCCGCGCTCAACCGCCGCTACGCCGAGACCGTCGAGGCCGTCCCGCACCTCGTGCGCGCCGAGGAACTCGACGCCCGCCTCGCCGGTTACTGGTACGCCGCGCGCGAGCCCGCCAAGGCCCTGCCCGCGTCCCTGCGCGCCGCCGCGAGCGCCCGCGCCCGGCACGCCTACGCCGAACAGCTCCACCACCTCGGCCGCGCCCTGGAACTGCGCGACCAGGTGCCCGAACCGGAGGCCGGCACCCCCGCGCCCCTCGACCTCCTCGCCGACGCCGTCACCGCCGGACGCCTGTGCGGCGAGGCCGGGCGCGCCCACACGCTCGTGGGACGGGCCCTGCGCCTGCTGGAGCACGAGCCTGACCCGCTGCGCGCCGCCTGGTTCTGGACCCGGCGCTCACAGCTCGCCACCGCCCTCGGCCGCAGCGACGGCGGCGCCGAACTGCGCAGTGCCGAAGAACTCGTCCGGGGACTGCCGCCCTCGGAGACCCACGCCGAAGTCCTCGCGCACCTCGCGGGCTGGTCGATGGTCAACAAGCCCGGAGCCGACAGCCTCGTCGCCGCCGAACGCGCCGTCGCCTACGCCCGCATGGTCGGCGCCGTCCACATCGAACTCTCCGCGCGCGTCACGCGCGGCGTGCTCCGCGTCGGCGCCGGGGACATCGAGGGCGGCCTCGCCGAGCTGTACGAGGTGAAGGAACGCGCCCTCGCGCTCGCGACCCCCGATCACATCGCCCGCTCCCACGCCAACCTGCCCTCCGTCCTCGAAGGCATCGGCCGCTCCGCGGAGGCGGCGCGCGTCGCCGTCGAGGGCGCCGAGGTCTGCGCCCGCCACGGACTCGTGGGCAGCGCCGCGTTCACGTGGTCCAACGCCGCCGAGTCCCTCCTCTCGCTCGGCCGCCACGCCGAGGCCGAGGAAGCCCTGCGTCGCGCCGACCAGCCCGGCGCGGGCGCGGTCGTCCGGGGCCTCGTCGGCCTCACGCGCGGACTCCTCGCCCTGCGTACGGGCGACACGGCGAGCGCGCGCGAGGAGTACGAGACGCTGCGGGACCCCGCCGCGTCCGAAGGCCGCGCCCCGCAGCGCCGCCTCCCTCTGCTCTCCCTCGGCATCCGGCTCGCCACCGAGGCGCGCGACGTCGCGGCCGGGCGCGCCCTCGTCGACGAGGCGCTGCGGGAGGGCTTCCCCGCCGACGCCCACCGCCACGCGTGGCCCGTCCTGCTCGCCGCCGCCCGGCTGGAGGCCACCACGCGGGGGCTGCCCGCCGCCGCGGCGGGCCGTGACGCGGCCCTCGGCCGCCTCGCCGCCGTCGCACGCCGCATGCCCACGCCCGTGGCGTTGTGGCAGGCGCACGCCGCGTGGCTGCGCGCCGAACTGCTGCGCGCGCGGGGCGACGACACCGTCACCGACTGGGAGGAGGTGTCCACCGCCTTCGACGCTCTCGAACGTCCGTACGAGAGGGGGTGTATCCGGCTGCACCTCGTCGAGTCGCTCCTCGCCGCGGGCGAGCGTGACCGTGCGGCGCGCACCCTCACCACCGTCCAGGAGGCCGCCCACGCCCTCGGCTACCGCCCGCTCGCCCGCGAGGCCGCCGAGCTGGCCCGGCGCGGGCGCCTGCTCCCCGCGGCCGAGACCCCGGCGGAACCCGCCGCCCCGCCCGCCGAGACCCTCGGCCTCACCGCGCGCGAGAGCGAGGTGCTGCGCCTCGTCGCCGGCGGGCACAGCAATCGCCGTATCGCGGAAGCGCTCTACATCTCGCCGAAGACGGCGAGCGTCCACGTCTCGCGCATCATCGCCAAACTCGGCGTGACGGGCCGGGGCGAGGCGGCGGCCGTGGCGCACCGGCTGCGGCTCTTCCCCGAGCGCGAGGAGGCAGAGGACACCGCGAGGAGGTAGAGGACACCGAGAGGAGGTATAAGACACAGCGCCTCGCGCGCCCTCTCGCCTTCACTCGAACGGGCTTACGCTGACAGAGCGGGCACCCTGCCCGAGGCGGGAGGCCCACCGTGTTCAGCGCGTTCGACATGCTCTTCAATCCCGGCCGCAAGCACACCGAGGACGAACACAGCCGCCTGGAACTCACCCGTGAGGACGTCGGCGACGGCGACCCCGGCCACGGCCCCATCGACCTGCGCTCCGGCAAGGTCACCGTCCGGGTCGCGAGGAGCGGCCTCGTCCCGCCCACCACGGAGAACACCCCCGAGGAGACCCCGGACGCGCCGGCCCCCAAGCCGCGCGCGGTGACGGACCCGGGAGCCTGGCGGATCTGAGGCACCGGCCGACGGGGCACGGCGACGTCACCTCACCCGCAGCTCCAGGATCTTGTCGTCCCCCTTGGACGGTGTGCCGCGCGAGTCGGTCTCGTTGGTGAGGAGCCACAGCTTGTCGCCGCCCGCCGCGACGACGGCGCGCAGCCGGCCGTACTCACCCTTG
Organism: Streptomyces sp. NPDC088923; assembly: GCF_044749745.1. NCBI lineage: Bacteria > Bacillati > Actinomycetota > Actinomycetes > Kitasatosporales > Streptomycetaceae > Streptomyces > Streptomyces sp. NPDC088923. Next base: position 750,761 of record NZ_JBIVIO010000002.1, read on the forward strand.
AGGAACGCCTGCGGCTTCGCGACCGCCTTCGTCCCGTCGAGCGGTACGCGCCACAGGCGTTCGCCGCGTAGGGAAGCGAGCCACACGGAGCCCTCGGCCCACGCGACGCCGCTCGGCGAGGCGTCTGCCGTCTTCCACTGCTCCAGCGGGTCCTGGAAACCGGACTTGCCCGCCTTGCCCTCCGCGTCGGGCCAGCCGTAGTTCCTGCCCGGCTCGATGAGGTTCAGCTCGTCCCACGTGTCCTGGCCGAACTCGGAGGCCCACAGGTGTTTCGCCGGGTCCCACGCGAAGCCCTGCACGTTGCGGTGGCCCCAGGACCACACGGGCGATTCGGGGTCGGGGTTGCCGCGCGCGGGGGTGCCGTCGGGGTTGACGCGCAGGATCTTGCCCGCGAGGGACTTCCGGTCCTGCGCGAGGCCCCGGTCGCCGGTCTCGCCCGTGCCGATGTAGAGCATCCCGTCGGGGCCGAAGGCGATCCTGCCGCCGTTGTGCGTCACGCCCTTCGGGATGCCGCGCAGCACCGTGCTCGGGGCGCCGAGGCGCTGCCCGGCGGGCTTCTTCGCGTCGTAGAGCATCCGCGCGACGCGGTTGTCCGAGGCGGTCGTGAAGTACGCGTAGACCAGGTGGTCCGTCGCGAAGCCGGGCGACACCGCGAGCCCGAGCAGGCCGCCTTCGCCCTCGTGCACGACGCCCGGCACCGTCCCCGCGACACTCTTCTCGCCGGATGCGGTGTCGATCTGGAGGATCTGGCCGTTGTCGCGCGAGGAGACGAGCAGCCCGTCCTCGGGCAACGGCGCGAGCGCCCACGGCGCCTTGAGCCCCTCGGCGACGGTGCGCACCACCTCGACCGAGCCCTTCGCGGGCGCCGCCGACGGGCTCGCCGACGCCGTTCCCCGGGGCGCGCCGCTCGCCCCGGACCCGGTGCTCGCCGCGCCGGACGGGGACGCGCCGCGGATCGGGTCCCACGAGCCGTCCGAGCCCGAGGAGCAGCTCGCGAGCAGCAGGGCAGCGGCGGCGGCCAGCGCGGCGCGGGTAAACGGAATGCCTCGCACGAATCGGTCCTCTCGGTCGGGCTCGCCCGGTCACATCCACACGACGCGTTCCCGCGCCTGCTCCCAGCATGACGGCGCGGCACGGCTTACGGGGCGTCGCGCGGCACACGCGTCGCCCGGTGAGACGCGTCGCGGGGCGGAACGGGGCGGGACGTCGCGCGGTGCGGGGCGGATCGGCGCACGCGACGTCGCGCGGTACGGGGCGGGTCGCCGCGTTCGCGACGTGCCGCCCGCCTCGCCTGCCGCCACGTCACCTGCCGCCACGTCACCTGCCGTCACGTCACCTGTCGTCGCGGCACCTGTCACCCCCACGCGTCCCAGCTCTCCCGCGCCCTCGGGAGCGCCGCTATCTCGCGCAGGTCGCTCTCGTCGAGGCGCAGCGCCGACGCCGCGGCGTTCTCGGCGGCGAAGGGGGCGCGCTTCGTGCCGGGGAGCGCGACGACGCGCGGGTCGGCGGCGAGGACCCAGGCGAGGGCGACCTGCGCGACCGTCGCGCCGTGGCGCGCGGCGACGCGGCGCAGGCCCGCGACGACGGGCTGGTTGGCGGCCATCATCTCCGCCGTGAAACGCGGGTGCCTGGCCCGTACGTCGTCCGGCTCGAAGCCCTGGCCGGGTGTGAGCGTCCCGGTGAGGTAGCCGCTGCCCAGCGGGCGCGCCGCGAGGAAGCCGACGCCGCGCGCCACGCACCACGGCAGCAGCACCCGCAGCGCCTCGGGCGACCACACCGACAACTCCGCCTGCACCGCGCTCACCGGGAAGACCTGCTGCACCCGCTCCAGGACCCGCACGGTGGGCGCGTACGGGGCCTCGCGCGGCGCCGCGAGCACGCCGCGCGCCGTCCGCACCGTCACGCCGCCCTCGCGCGACGTGCCCCCGCGCGAGGCGGCACCCCCGCGCGCGGCCTCGCCCCGTACCGTCGCGTCGCGCACCGCCCGCGCGTCGTGCGCGCACAGCCCGAGCGCGCGGACCTTGCCGGCCGCGACGAGTCCGGCCATCGCGCCCCACGTCTCCTCGACCGGCACCTCGGGATCGGCCCGCTGCAATTGGTACAGGTCGATGACATCGGTGCGCAGCCGCCGCAGCGAGGCGTCGCAGGCGCGCCGTACGTAGTCGGGGCGGCCGTTCGCGACGAGGTGTCCGTCGCTCACGAGCAGCCCGCACTTCGTCGCGACCAGCGCCTCCCCGCGCCGCGCGCCGAGCGCCCGCGCGAGCAGCAGCTCATTGGTGAAGGGCCCGTACATATCGGCCGTGTCGAAGAGCGTCACGCCGTGGTCGAGAGCGGTCCGCACCGTCCGCTCCGACTCGCTGCCCGAGCGCTGCGAACGCGTGTACGCCCAGCTCATCGGCATGCAGCCGAGACCCACAGCGCCCGCGCGCAGCGCCCCGGAGCCGACCGTCCTGCGCTCCACCTGGTCTTTCCTCCCCGCCGCACGTACGCGCACCAAATTAACCGCAGCGCCGCGCGCGTCCCGCCCCGGCCTCCCCGGCGCCCTCCCGCGGTCGTTAGCCTCCTGACCATGACAGGCGATGTGTGGCTTCCCTATCCGGCCGACCAGATCCCGGGCCTGCCCGGCGAGAAGGAATCAGGACTGACGTACCGCCGCTGGGACGGTGCGCGGGCGTTCCCCGCCGACCCCGCCGACTGCGTGTTCTACGTCGTGCCCTACCTGAGCGGCACCGACGTCGCGTTGCGCCCGCTGCCCGCCATGAGGAACGTCCGCGTCGTGCAGACGCTCTCGGCGGGCACCGACAACGTCGCGCCGGCCGTCGCGGGGCTGCGCGAGGGCGTCGTGCTGTGCAACGCGCGCGGCGTCCACGAGGCGAGCACGGCCGAACTCGCCCTGGCGCTCACCCTCGCCTCGCTGCGCGGCATCCCGCGCTTCGTGGAGGGGCAGCGCGTGGAGGAGTGGCGGTCCGGCTTCTACCCGGCGCTCGCCGACCGGACGGTGCTCATCGTCGGCTACGGGTCGATCGGCGCCGCGATCGAGGACCGGCTCACGCCCTTCGAGTGTGCGCGGGTCCTGCGCGTCGCGCGCTCCGCGCGTGCCACGGAGCGCGGTGACGTGCATCCGCTCGCCGCGTTGCCCGCGCTGCTGCCCGAGGCCGACGTCGTGATCCTCTCGACGCCGCTGACCGAACAGACCCGCGGCCTCGTCGACGCGGAGTTCCTCGCGCGGCTCAAGGACGGCGCGCTGCTCGTCAACGTCGCGCGCGGTCCCGTCGTCGACACGGAGGCGCTTCTCGCCGAGGTCGCCACGGGGCGCGTCAACGCGGCGCTCGACGTCACCGACCCCGAACCGCTCCCGGACGGGCACCCCTTGTGGCACGCGCCCGGCGTCCTCGTCAGCCCGCACGTCGGCGGCTCGACCTCCGCCTTCGAGCCCCGCGCGAAGCGGCTCCTGGCCCGTCAGCTCACCCGCTTCGCCGCGGGCGAACAACCGGACAACATCGTCCTGACGGCGCGCGGCTGAAACCCGGGTCCTCCCCGGCAAGCGGCGCCGCGACACCCCCGGCGCCCCTGCCGCCCCTCCCGCCCGCGCCGTCCCCGTGCGGGCGTGCTTGTTCCGTTCCGGCCCCCCGTGGGTGGTTTTCGCCCCACCATGGGTCGGGAACGGAACCAGCGGACCGGCTACCGGCACGTACCGCGCACGCATCGCCCCGTACCGTAGGCGACGCATCCGGATAGTCACAGAGAGTAGAGATACTATGTCGCTCTGTGACGGTTCTGGTGTATCGTCGGCGCAGGGGTGCCGTCGCGGACGGTGACGGTGCCGGGGACGAGCCGCCGGGCGGCCGGGCCGAGGACGCCGGAGACAGGGACACCGAGGGGGCGACGGGGCATGCGGGGCCTTGAGACACGGCAGCCGAGCACGTACGGGGCGCGGCCGACACAGCGCGGGGTCCGCCCCGCACCGCGCGGCGGGCGCGAGCCGCTGCCCGGACGCACCGCCTCCTGCCCCTCCACCGGACGGGTCCTCATCCCGCCCACAGGAGCGGTCCGGTGAACGCCCGCCAGGCCGTGCGCGGCGCGAGCCCCGGTGCCGGCGCGGACCCCGGGCAACGCGGGCCCAGGCGTCCCGCGCCCGGCCTCGTGGGCCAGCTCCTGCTCGCCCTCCTCAGCGCCGGGTACGCCGTCGGCGCGGTCCTCGGCTGGGGCTCGCCCAGGGTCGCCGCCTTCATGGGCGACTTCGGGCTGAGCCTCGCCGGGGTCGTCGCCTGCGTCTCCTGCGTGCTCTACGCGCGCCGCGGCCGCACCCGCTTCCGGCCCGCCTGGCTCCTCTTCGCCTTCTCCTCGGTGATGGCCGCGGGGGGCAACGCGGTCTGGGGCTGGTACGAGGTCGTCCTCCAGCAGAGCGTGCCCGTCCCCGGTCTCGCCGACCTCTTCTTCCTCCTCTTCGCCCCACCCGCCATCGTCGGGCTCCTCGTGCTCGCCAAACGACCCGTCACCCGCGCGGGCTGGGCCTGCCTCGCGCTCGACTCCTGGCTCATCGGCGGCTCGCTCCTCACGCTCTCCTGGAGCCTCGCGCTCGCCCACACGACGCAGTTCCGCGGCGAGAGCGTGCCCCGCGCGGCGCTCTCGCTCGCGTACCCGCTCCTCGACATCGCGCTCGTCTCGATGGTGCTCGCCCTGCACTTCAAGCGCTCCGCGGCGGGCAGGTTCGCGATCAACACGGCCGTCGGCGCCTTCGCCCTCACGGTGCTGTGCGACGCGCTCTTCACCTCGCCGCTGCTGCGCGACAGCTACCGCTCGGGGCAGTTGCTCGACGCGGGCTGGTTCGCGGGCTCGCTGCTCCTCGCGTACGCGCCCTGGGTCCGTTCCACGCGGCGCGCCCCGGCCGAGGAACCGGTCAGGACCCCACCACCGACGCGCGCGCGCGTCAGCACCTTCGCCGCGCTCACCCCGTATCTCGCGGCCGCCGTCTGCACCCTCGGCCTCCTCTACAGCGCCGTCAACGCCCCCAGCGTCGACCGCGTCGTGCTCATCACCGCCTGCACCGTCGTGCTCGCCCTCGTCCTGCGCCAGGGCATCATGCTCGTCGACAACATCTCCCTCACGCGGGAACTGGCCCACAAGGAGGAGCACTTCAGGTCGCTCGTCCAGGGCTCCAGCGACGTCATCATGATCGTCGCGCCCAGCGGGGTGCTGCGGTACGTGAGTCCGGCGGCGAGCGGCGTCTACGGGCGGGAGGCGGAGTCCATGCTCGGCTGCGAGCTCGCCTCCCTCATCCACCCCGAGGACCTCGGCCAAGTCGTCCACGAGATCCGCCGGTTCCTCGCCGCCGACCCGGCCTCCGAGCCCACGACGCGCATCGAGTGCCGCTTCAAGTCCGGCTGCGGCGACTGGCTCAACGTCGAGTCCACCGTCAACCGCCTGCACGGCGGCCTCATCCTCAACAGCCGCGACGTCACCGAACGCGTCCGTCTCCAGGCCCAGCTCCAGCACAACGCCGAGCACGACCCGCTCACCGACCTGCCCAACCGGGCCCTCTTCACCCGCCGCGTGCGCCGCGCGCTCAAGGGCCGCCGCAGCGGTGACACCGGCGTCGCCGTGCTCTTCATCGACCTCGACGGCTTCAAGGGCGTCAACGATTCCATCGGCCACCAGGCGGGCGACGAACTCCTCGTCCAGGCCGCCCGCAGGCTCCACGAGTCGGTGCGCTCGGGGGACACCGCCGCCAGGCTCGGCGGCGACGAGTTCGCCGCCCTCATCGTCGGCGACGGCAACCGGGACGCCGCCGCCCGCGAGCAGCAGATCAAGGACCTCGCCGAACGGCTCCGCGTCGCCCTCTCGCTCCCGTACTCCATCGAGGGCCAGGACGTGCGCATCGCCGCGTCGATCGGTGTCGCCTTCGCAGAGAACGGCCTGGGCGCGGGCGAGTTGCTGCGCAACGCCGACCTCGCGATGTACCGCGCGAAGGGCCTCGGCAAGGACCGCGTCGAGCTGTACGTCCCCCAGCTCCAGACCGACGCCGCGCGCCGCACAGCCCTCGCCGGGCGACTGCGCACGGCCCTCGACGAGGGCGAGTTCGCGCTCCTGCACCAGCCCGTCGTGTGCCTCCACACCGGTGCCGTCGACGTCGTCACCGCCGAGGCCCGCTGGCGCTCCGCGCAGGGCATCCTCTTCACGCCGGAGGAGTTCCTGCGCGGCCCCGGCGACGGCGAACGCGGCGGAGCGCTCGGCCGCTGGCTGCTCGGCGAGGCCGTCGCGCAGGCCGCCGAGCGCCGCGGCGAGGGCCACACGACACCCGTCTCGGTGCGGCTCGGGGCTCGCGCGCTGCTCGACCGGGCCACGCCGCTCACCTCCGTCGAAGCGCTGCTCACGCGGTACGCGCTGCCCTCGGGCGCCCTCCAGATCGCGGTGCGCCTCGACGACCCCCGCGTCCCGCTCGAAGCCCTCGAACGGCGTCTCAACGTGCTGCGCAGGCTCGGCGTACGGGTCGGGCTCGACGGCTTCGGCGCGGGTCACGCCACGATCGAGGCGCTGCGCCGCCTCCCCGTCGACGCGCTCACCCTCGACCGCGGTCTCGTCGGAGGAGTCGTCGACTCGGCCCGGCACTACAAGATCACCGCCGGGGTGCTGAGGATCGCCACCGACCTCGGCCTCTACACCGTCGCCGAGGGCGTCGACCGCGCCGAACAGGTCACCGTCCTCCAGGCCCTCGGCTGTACCCACGCGCAGGGCCTCGCCTTCTCCGGGCCGCTCGACGAGCACCGACTGCGGCGGGCACTCGCGCACGGCACCTACCCGCTGCCCGGCCGGCGCCCCGAGCCGGTACGGGCCGCCGTCGCCCGCCCCTCGCTCAACGCCCTCGCACGTCCCGTACGGCACACGAGTGCCGCGCACCACGCGGGCACCGGGCCCCTCGTCCCCACCGCCGTCCCCGTCCAGGTCCGCCCCGCGCACACGACCCGCACACCCCCCGCCGGCACCCCCGTGGCCGTCCGCCCGGGCGCCCAGCGCTCCGCGCACGCGCTGCCAGAGCTCGTCACCGAGGCGGCGCCCCGGCTCGCCGGGACGCCGTGGGCGGACCACACGGGGCGCGCGCCGCTGCCGGACACCGGGGCGCGCGACCATGTGGCGGGGGCGACGGGCCCGGGCGTGCTCGCGGTCGGCGGGGGAGTCACCGCGGGCGAGGCCGCCGTGGCGGAGGCGGTGGCGGGGCAGGACTCCGGCGCCATCTACACGGGAGCCGCGGCGCTGGCGCCGGGGGAGCCGTGGGGGCCACCCACCGGAACGAGGACGGGTCCCCCGGGGCGCGTGATCGCCGCGACGGCGACGGAGCTGCGCGCGGCGCTGGCGGAGGCGGGTGCCGCACCGTTGACCACCGCACCGCCGTTCACGACCCCACCGTCCACGGCCACCCCGTCCCCAGCCTCCGTCTCCGCCGGGACCGTCCCCCTCCAGCCCTCCGGCCCCGGAGAGGGCGAGGCCGCCCCGCCCGCTCCCGCGTCCGCGCTCACGGCCTCGGGGCTCGGCGACGTGCAGCCCGTACGCACCTGGCCCGCCGTCGGCGCACGGCCACCGGTGGTGCCGGTGGTCCTCGTGCCGGGAGTGCTGCCACCCGGCCTCACGGAGGCGGTGTCGGCGGCCGGGAGCGGGCTCGCCGCGCTGCTCGGCAAACGGCCCGGTGAGCGGCGCTCCGGGACCCGTACCGCCGCCGAGGGAGCGGGCACCGCACAGCCGGACGCCCCCACGTCCCCGCAGTAAGCGGCCACGGCGGGGCGCCGGCGCGGGGCCCGCCCCACCCCGCCCGCGCCCACCTCGCCCCGCCCGCGCCACCTCCCGACCGATACGCGCCCCTCACGCCCCCGCCGTCCGCATGCTGGTACGTGGCCTTCGCCACCTCGGCGCCGACGCCCCGCCCGGCCCGAGCGGGCTGCCTTTCGCGCGGCCTCGCCGGGGCACGTCCCGCGCCCCCTCCGATGACCACATCGTGAGATCCACATCCCATCGGCTTGACAGTTGACAGCCGCTGGGAGGAGGGTCACTGCCATGCGCACCCGAATTCTCGTACTTGGACAGCGCGTCGGCTGAAGCCGGAGAACGAACTCCGGCACCCGCACCGACGCGCTCCCCTCGCTTGCCACCCGGCACGAGGGGTTTTTTGTTGCACAGGCGCCCGCCGGGCCGGCCCCCGCCGCCGCGCGAACCACCACGAAACGCACCCGCCCACCCGTACCGAGAACTCAGCACCGAGAAGAGAATGCCGATGACCGAGCAGGCCACCGGGGCCCCGCATCCGCAGCCGCGGCCCCGTTCCGGCGGACAGCAGTCCGGACGCGTCGAGCGCGTGACGGGTGCGCAGTCCCTCATCCGCTCCCTTGAAGAGGTCGGGGCCGACACGGTCTTCGGCATCCCGGGCGGCACGATCCTCCCCGCGTACGACCCGATGATGGACTCGACCCGCGTGCGGCACATCCTGGTGCGCCACGAGCAGGGCGCGGGCCACGCCGCGACCGGTTACGCGCAGGCCACCGGCAAGGTCGGCGTCTGCATGGCCACCTCGGGCCCCGGCGCGACCAACCTCGTCACGCCGATCGCCGACGCCAACATGGACTCGGTGCCCCTCGTCGCCATCACCGGGCAGGTCGCCTCGGCCGCCATCGGCACGGACGCCTTCCAGGAGGCGGACATCGTCGGCATCACGATGCCCGTCACGAAGCACAGCTTCCTCATCACCAAGGCCGAGGACATCCCGCACGCCATCGCCGAGGCGTTCCACATCGCCTCGACCGGCCGCCCGGGCCCCGTCCTCGTCGACATCGCCAAGGACGCGCTCCAGGCCGACACCACCTTCAGCTGGCCGCCGACCCAGGACCTGCCCGGCTACCGCCCCGTGACGAAGCCGCACGCCAAGCAGATCCGCGAGGCCGCCCGGCTCATCAGCGCCGCCAAGCGCCCCGTGCTCTACGTCGGCGGCGGCGTCCTGAAGGCGCGCGCGACCGCCGAGCTGAAGGTCCTCGCCGAACTCACCGGGGCCCCCGTCACGACGACGCTGATGGCCCTCGGCGCCTTCCCCGACAGCCACCCCCAGCACGTCGGCATGCCCGGGATGCACGGCAGTGTCACCGCCGTCACCGCGCTCCAGAAGGCCGATCTCATCGTCGCGCTCGGCGCCCGCTTCGACGACCGCGTCACCGGCAAGCTCGACAGCTTCGCGCCGCTCGCGAAGATCGTGCACGCCGACATCGACCCCGCCGAGATCGGCAAGAACCGCACCGCGGACGTCCCGATCGTCGGCGACGCGCGGGAGGTCATCGCCGACCTCGTGCAGGCCGTCCAGAGCGAGCACGCGGCGGGCAACAAGGGCGACCTGACCGCGTGGTGGACCGACCTCGACCGCTGGCGCGAGACGTACCCGCTCGGCTACGAGCAGCCCGTGGACGGCACCCTGTCGCCCCAGCAGGTCATCGAGCGCATCGGCACCCTCGCCCCCGACGACACGATCTTCACCGCGGGCGTCGGCCAGCACCAGATGTGGGCCGCGCACTTCATCGAGCACGAGAAGCCCGCGACCTGGCTCAACTCCGGTGGCGCCGGGACCATGGGCTACGCGGTCCCCGCCGCGATGGGCGCGAAGGCCGGACAGCCCGGACGCACCGTGTGGGCGATCGACGGTGACGGCTGCTTCCAGATGACCAATCAGGAACTGACCACCTGCGCCCTCAACAACATCCCGATCAAGGTCGCCGTCATCAACAACGGCGCCCTCGGCATGGTGCGGCAGTGGCAGACCCTCTTCTACAACCAGCGCTACTCGAACACGGTCCTCGCCGGTGACCCGACCGGCACCGACACCGCCGTGCCCGGCCAGCGCGACGGCGCGCCCCGGCCCGCCGGCACGCGCGTCCCCGACTTCGTCAAGCTCGCCGAGGCCATGGGCTGCGTCGCCCTGCGCTGCGAGGACCCGAGCGAGCTGGACGCGGTGATCGCGAAGGCCAACTCCATCAACGACCGCCCCGTCGTCGTCGACTTCATCGTCCACCAGGACGCGATGGTGTGGCCCATGGTCGCCGCCGGCACGTCCAACGACGACATCATGGCCGCCCTCGGGGTCCGCCCCGACTTCGGCGACGCCGCCGACGACTGAGACGGAAGAGCAGAAACGCACATGAACATGTCCAAGCACACGCTCTCCGTCCTGGTGGAGAACAAGCCGGGCGTCCTCGCCCGCATCACCTCCCTCTTCTCCCGCCGCGGGTTCAACATCGACTCGCTCGCGGTGGGTACCACCGAGCACCCCGACATCTCCCGCATCACCATCGTGGTCAATGTCGAGGAACTCCCCCTGGAACAGGTCACCAAGCAGCTCAACAAGCTGGTCAACGTCCTCAAGATCGTGGAGCTGGAACCCGGCTCCGCGATCCACCGGGAGCTGGTCCTGGTGAAGGTCAGGGCCGACAACGAGACCCGTTCGCAGATCGTCGAGATCGTCCAGCTCTTCCGCGCGAAGACCGTGGACGTCTCGCCGGACGCCGTCACCATCGAGGCGACCGGCTCCAGTGACAAGCTGGAGGCCATGCTGAAGATGCTCGAACACTTCGGCATCAAGGAGCTCGTCCAGTCCGGCACCATCGCCGTCGGGCGCGGCGGACGGTCCATCACCGACCGCTCCCTGCGCGCCCTGGACCGCAGCGCCTGAGCGGCGGGCGACCGCCGCACCGGCCACGAGGCGGCGCGGGGGCCCGGACCGCATCCAGGTGCCGGACCCGATGACGCCTCGCCCGGCTTCGTACCGTACGAAAAAGTGCGCGACCCGCACCCGTACGCGCACGAGCCACCAGGACGTACCCCCGCGCGCGTGACCCGCGCACAGGTCTCCTTCGCACCACCCCGTCTCGCCCCGCGCGCCGGTCCCCGCCGGCGTTCGTATCCCGAGACCCGAGCACACACCAGACGGACCCCGCCGTACGGTGGGACGCACCATCCGCATACAAGGAGATAAACCAGTGGCCGAGCTGTTCTACGACGACGACGCAGACCTGTCCATCATCCAGGGCCGGAAGGTCGCGGTCCTCGGTTACGGCAGCCAGGGGCACGCGCACGCGCTCTCGCTGCGCGACTCGGGCGTCGACGTGCGGGTCGGTCTGCACGAGGGCTCCAAGTCCAGGGCGAAGGCCGAGGAGCAGGGCCTCACCGTCCTGAGCCCCGCCGAGGCGAGCGCCTGGGCCGACGTGATCATGATCCTCGTGCCGGACCCGATCCAGGGCAAGATCTACGAGGAGTCCGTCAAGGACAACCTCAACGACGGCGACGCCCTCTTCTTCGGCCACGGCTTCAACATCCGCTTCGGCTTCGTCAAGCCGCCGGCCGGTGTCGACGTCTGCATGGTCGCCCCCAAGGGCCCCGGGCACCTCGTGCGCCGCCAGTACGAGGAGGGTCGCGGCGTCCCGTGCATCGCGGCCGTCGAGCAGGACGCGACCGGTAAGGCCTTCGACCTCGCCCTCTCGTACGCGAAGGCGATCGGCGGCACCCGCGCCGGCGTCATCAAGACGACCTTCACCGAGGAGACCGAGACCGACCTCTTCGGCGAGCAGGCCGTGCTCTGCGGTGGCACCGCGGCGCTCGTCAAGGCGGGCTTCGAGACGCTCGTCGAGGCCGGTTACCAGCCGGAGATCGCCTACTTCGAGTGCATGCACGAGCTGAAGCTCATCGTCGACCTCATGTACGAGGGCGGCCTGGAGAAGATGCGCTGGTCCATCTCCGAGACCGCCGAGTGGGGCGACTACGTCTCCGGTCCGCGCATCATCACGGACCAGACCAAGGCCGAGATGAAGAAGATCCTCGGCGAGATCCAGGACGGCAGCTTCGCCAACACCTGGATGAAGGAGTATGAGTCGGGCCTGCCGAAGTACAACGAGTACAAGAAGGCCGACGAGCAGCACCTCCTGGAGACCACCGGCAAGGAGCTGCGCAAGCTCATGAGCTGGGTCGACGAAGAGGTCTGAGCTCCCCGCCCCGCCGCCGGGCGGGTGTGACGGCGGCGGGGACCGGGCGACCGGTCCCCGCCGCCGTAGGGGACGAGCGGGGGCGAGGGGTCCGCGGGAGGCACCCGAAGCGGACGTACGTGCTATGGACACGTAGTCCAATCCCGAACGGGTGAACCCTCCGTACGGGCGGATTCAGCCCCCGAGCGCACCACTAGACTGCACTCCCATACGCGTCAGGCCCACAGTGTCGTGCGTCTTCCACGCGGCCAGAACCCCCTCCACCGCATGCGGCCGTCGGGACGGCCGTCCGCATAGGACTTGTGAGGACACACGTGAGCGCGCAAGACAAGCCTGTCGTACTGATCGCCGAGGAACTCAGCCCCGCCACGGTCGACGCCCTCGGCCCCGACTTCGAGATCCGTCACTGCGACGGCGCCGACCGGGCCCAGCTCCTTCCGGCCCTCGCCGAGGTCGACGCGGTGCTGATCCGCTCGGCGACGAAGATCGACGCGGAGGCCGTGGCGGCGGCGCCGAAACTCAAGGTCGTCGCTCGCGCGGGCGTCGGCCTGGACAACGTCGACGTCTCCGCCGCCACCAAGGCCGGCGTCATGGTCGTCAACGCCCCGACCTCGAACATCGTGACCGCGGCCGAGCTGGCCTGCGGTCTCCTCATCGCCACGGCGCGCAACATCCCGCAGGCGAGCCAGGCGCTCAAGGGCGGCGAGTGGAAGCGCTCGAAGTACACGGGCGTCGAGCTGGCCGAGAAGACCCTCGGCGTCGTCGGCCTCGGCCGCATCGGCGTCCTCGTCGCGCAGCGCATGTCCGCCTTCGGTATGAAGGTCGTCGCGTACGACCCGTACGTGCAGCCGGCGCGCGCCGCGCAGATGGGCGTCAAGCTCCTCACCCTCGACGAGTTGCTGGAGGTCGCGGACTTCATCACCGTGCACCTGCCCAAGACCCCCGAGACGCTCGGTCTCATCGGCGACGAGGCGCTGCACAAGGTCAAGCCCTCGGTGCGCATCGTCAACGCCGCGCGCGGCGGCATCGTCGACGAGGAGGCGCTCGCCTCCGCGCTCAAGGAGGGCCGCGTCGCGGGCGCCGGGCTCGACGTGTACACCAAGGAGCCGTGCACCGACTCGCCGCTCTTCCAGTTCGACCAGGTCGTGTGCACCCCGCACCTCGGCGCCTCGACCGACGAGGCCCAGGAGAAGGCCGGGATCGCCGTCGCGAAGTCCGTGCGCCTCGCGCTCGCCGGTGAACTCGTCCCCGACGCGGTCAACGTGCAGGGCGGCGTCATCGCCGAGGACGTCAAGCCGGGCCTGCCGCTCGCCGAGCGCCTCGGCCGCATCTTCACCGCGCTCGCGGGCGAGGTCGCGGTCCGTCTCGACGTCGAGGTCTACGGCGAGATCACGCAGCACGACGTCAAGGTGCTCGAACTCTCCGCGCTCAAGGGCGTCTTCGAGGACGTCGTCGCGGAGACCGTGTCGTACGTCAACGCGCCGCTCTTCGCGCAGGAGCGCGGCGTCGAGGTCCGCCTGACCACCAGCTCGGAGTCCCCCGACCACCGCAACCTCGTGACGGTGCGCGGCACGCTCGGCGACGGCGGCGAGGTCGCGGTCTCGGGCACGCTCGCCGGTCCCAAGCACCTCCAGAAGATCGTCGCGATCGGCGAGCACACCGTCGACCTCGCCCTCGCCGACCACATGGTCGTACTGCGCTACGCCGACCGTCCCGGCGTCGTCGGCACCGTGGGCCGCGTCCTCGGCGAGTCCGGCATCAACATCGCGGGCATGCAGGTCTCGCGCGCCGAGGAGGGCGGCGAGGCCCTCGCGGTCCTCACGGTCGACGACTCGGTCCCCGCGGACGTCCTCGCGGAGGTCGCGCAGGAGACCGGCGCGACGTCGGCGCGCGCTGTCGACCTGACCTGATCCGGCCGAGGGGCGGCCTGATCCGGCCGAGGTGCGGCCGCCCGTCGCGGCGCCCCTCCCGCACGGAGCGTGAAGGGCCCGCTGCCCCCCGCCTGACGGCGGTGGGGGAGCGGGCCCTTCGGCATGAGGGTGGGTCTCGGGCGGGCGCGGATCTCGTGAGGGGAGCGGAACTCCGGCGGGTGGGGGGCTGTACGGGGTGCCGGACGTGCGTGGGGTGCGGGGTCCCTGCGTGGTGCGGAGCGTGTGCGGGGCGTGTGCGAGGCGCGGATCACGGGTCTTCGGGCAGCGGCGGTACGGGGGCGGGGGCGGCTTCCCTCGGTGCGGGGACCGGGGAGGCGTCCGGCGCGGGCCGCGCGGGGGCGGGGTCGCCCTCGGCCTCGTGCGTACCGCCGCCCCCGTGCGTACCGCTGTCCCCGGCCGTGCCCCTGTCGCGCAGGGCGAGCGCGGCGCCCGCCGCGCAGAGGAGGAAGAGCGCGGCGCAGGTCCACGCCGCGACGTGCATCCCGGAGACGAAGGCCTCGCGAGCCGTGCGCAGGAGCGCGGCGCCCCGCTCCCCGCCGAGACGCGTCGCGTGGGCCACGGCGCCGCCGAGTGTTTCGCGGGCGCTGTCGGGGAGGCCGCCCTGTCCGGCGTCCGTGACGGCGGCGCGGTAGCACGTCGTGGCGAGGGAGCCGAGCGTCGCGAGGCCGAGCGCGCCGCCGAACTCCTGGCCGGTCTCCCACAGCGCCGATGCGGTGCCGGCGCGTTCGACCGGGACGGCGCCCAGTGCGAGGTCGGTGAGTTGCGAGAGCGCGGTCACGACGCCCACGGCGAGCAGCCCCGCGGCGGTCAGGACGAGTGCGAGCGAGTCGGTGCCGAGCAGCGCGAGCACCGCCATGCCGCTCGCGCTCAGTACGAACCCCGCGGCGACGACGCGACCGCGCGGGACGCCGCGCTGCACGAGCGCCGTCACGACAGGGGCGGCCGCGCCGATCGGCACCGAGGGCACGAGGCTCCACAACGCGGCCTCCAAGGCGCTCAGTCCGAGGACCGACTGGAGGTACTGCGTCGTGAAGAACGAGGCGCCCATCATCCCGAAGGCCGCGAGCGTGCCGAGGACGAGCCCGCCCCGGTAGCCGCGGATTCTCAGGAGCGCCGGGGGCACCATCGGCCGCGCGGCGGTGCGCTGCCTGCGGACGAAGAGGGCCAGGAAAACGAGTCCGGCGGCGAGCGCGAGGGCGTAGGAGGGGCGCATCCCGTTCCCGGGGATCTCCTTGAGCGCCCACACCAGGGGCAGGACGGCCGCGAGCGAGAGCGGCACGCTCGGCAGGTCGAACTTCCCGCCCTCAGGGTCGCGGTACTCGGGGATGAGGAGGGGCGCGAGGATCAGCAGCAGCAGCATCGCGGGCAGGTTGACGAGGAAGACGGAGCCCCACCAGTAGTGCTCCACCAGGACGCCGCTGACGACCGAGCCGAGCGCGATACCGCCCGTCAGGACCGCCGTCCACGCGCCGATCGCACAGGCCCGCTGCTTCGCGTCCTGGAAGAGGACCCGGAGCAGGCCCATCGTCGAGGGCATGAGCGTCGCGCCGCCGACGCCGAGCACGGCGCGCGCGGCGATCAGCATCTCCGGGCTCGTCGCGTACGCCGCCGCCGCGCTCGCCGCGCCGAACGCGGCGGCACCGCACAGCAGGAGCCTGCGGCGCCCGATCCGGTCGCCGAGCGAGCCCATCGTGAGGAGGAGTCCGGCGAGCAGGAAGCCGTAGACGTCGTAGATCCACAGCTGTTCGGTGCCGCTCGGGGCGAGGTCGGCGTTGATGGCCGGGACCGCGAAGAAGAGGACGGACGTGTCCATCGCGACCATGAGGAGGGCGAGGAGGAGGACGGTGAAGGCGGCCCACTCGCGGCGGCCCGCGCGGAGTGCCGGTTCCGGGAGGTGTGCCGGGGCCAGGTGTTCTGAGGTCATGGGAAGGACGCTAGGAGGGTTCTATACAGCCGTCTATGACGAACGTATAGGACGGTTGTTTAATACGTCTGTCTCATACGTGCGTCTACGTGTTGTGGCGTACGAGGTCCGCACATCTGTACAAGCGTCTGTGACGGGCGTCAGAACATCGCTACGCTGCCCGCATGGGACACCGTGAGGATCTGCTCGAAGGCGCCAAACGCTGCTTGCTGGACAAGGGGTTCGCCGCGACGACGGCGCGCGACATCGTGCGGGAATCGGGAGCGAACCTCGCCTCCATCGGTTACCACTACGGCTCGAAGGACGCGCTGCTCGGCCGTGCCTACGTCGCGCTCGTGGAGGAGATCGACCTGGGCGGGGCGGAGGAGTGGCCGGGGGTCGAGGCGCCGCCCGGCTCGCTCGCGCACTTCCGCGCGCGGTGGGAGTCGGTGCTCGCGGCGTTCCCGGCGCAGCGTCCTCTGTGGCGGCTCAGTTTCGAGATGGCTCTCTTCGGTGACCGCTGGCCGGACGCGCGCGACGTGCTCGTCGCCGCGCAGCCCGCCGGGCGTTCGGGACTCCTCGCGGCCTTCTCCGGACTCGACGAGGACTCGCTGCCCCCCGAACTCGTCGACACCGAGGGGCGCCTCCACCTGACGCTGCTCAACGGCCTCACCCTCCAGTGGCTCTTCGACCCCGATTCGGCGACGACGGCGGAGGCCCTGACGGAGGGGATGCGGAGCTTCCTGGCGCGGGTCTCGGAGTACGGGGAGGACTGACGGCGGGCCGCCCGGGCGCGACGGCCCCGCGTCGCGCGGGGGTGGCGTGACGCCGCGTGCGGGCGACGCGTGCGAGGGCCGCGTATGGACGTTACGTCGGGTGCGCGCGGCACGTCGGGTGCGGGCCCCACGTCGCGTGCGCGCGGAACGTCGCGTGTGCGCGGAACGTCGCGTGTGCGCGGCACGTCGCGTGCGCGCGGAACGTCGCGTGTGCGCGGCACGTCGCGTGCGGGCCCCACGTCGCGTGCGCGCGTCGCGTCGCGTGGCGCGTCACGTCGCGTCGCGTAGCGCGTCACGTCGCGTACGGCGTCACGTCGCGTACCGGGCCACGTCGCGTACGGCCCCCACGTCCTGCGCGCCCGTCACGTACCGGCGCGGCGGACGGCAGGGCGGCGGCACGCGACGTAGCGACCTCACGCCCCGTCCTGCCCCCGTACTACCCCTGCCCTCGTGCCCGTGCTGCCCCGCCCCCCGTGCCCCCACGCAGTCCACCCCCGCCCCCTCACCCCTCCTCCGTCGCCGCCTCGTCGCGCAAGTGCCAGCCGAGCTGGAAGCGGGTGGCCGCGCCCGTGCGGTCCATCATGCGGCGGATGCGGCGGTGGACGGTGCGGACGGAGGTGTTGATGCGCTGGGCTATCGCCTCGTCGGTGAGGCCGGCGAGCATGAGCGACTGGATCGCGCGGTCGTCCTCGCCCCGGGAGTGGCCGTTGAGCGGCCGGGCGCGCTGCCAGACCTGTTCGAAGAGGGCGGTGAGCGCGGCGACGACGCCGGGGGCGTGGACGATCGCCGCGTGTGCGGCGATGCCCTCGGGGTCCGGGTGGAGGGGCAGCAGCGCGTGTTCGCGGTCCACGACGACGAGCTTGGTCGGGACCTCCGCGGCGACCCGTACCTCCTCGCCCAGCGAGACGCCGAGCGTGAGCAGGGAGAGGTCCTGCTCGACGACGGCCGGTTCGACGACCACGCGGATGCGGACGCCGCGTTCGATGGCGGTCAGCTCGGCGGGGTTGTCCTCGCGCCGCACCGCGACGGCGGGGCCCTTGCTGAGGTTGAGGACCTCGCGCTTCGCTCCGCGCTGGAGCTGGAGGAAGCGGTGCCGGATGTTCTCCGGGCCGTGCACGACCTCCAGGCTGTCCCCGCTGCCGCGCCGGGCGACGGTGGTGCGGTACGAGGCGTCGAGCCGGGCGATCTCGGCCGAGACGGCGCGCAGTTCGTCCTGGCGCACCGCGAGCAGCGCCCCGAGCGCGAGTTGCGGCGGAGCCGGTTCCCACCACAGGGCCTCGGCGCGCCCCGCTCCGAGCCGGGTCACCAGTCCCGCCCTGCGCAGTTCCTCCAACGTGGCGACGACGCGGGGGAGTTCGAGGGCACAGGTCTGCGCGAGGGCCTCGGCCGTGGCCGTACCGGCTTCGACGAGGTGCCGGTAGATGGACTCTTGTGACCGGTTGAGATCGAGATTGTGCAGCACTTTTCCCTGTTTCGTCCCCATCCCCGTCATCACCTGTCCACGTGATTATCACTGACAAGTTCTTGCCATTGACAGTGATGCGACACGTGGGGCCATTGCCCGCGCACCAGGTCGCTCGCGACGATTCCGGAGGCCCACTCCTCACCCCCTCCAGAAGGTCAGGCATGCCCTCTTCCAGCACCAGACGCATACGGCTGGCCGCCGCCACCTCGACGGCCGCGCTCCTGTGCGGGCTGTTCACCGCACTGCCCGCCCAGGCCGCCGCCCCGCGGACCGGCTCCGACCACACCCCGGACCGTGTCGCGGGCGCGCACACCGACGTCCCGTCTTTCGTCCGCGGTCTCAAGGATCGCGCCGCGAAGTCCGCTTCGGGCCGCAAGGAGACCCCGGCCCTCGCCGCCGAGGAACACCTCGCCCAGCACGAGGATGTCTTCCACACCAAGGACCTGGACCTGTCGAAGCCGAAGGCGAGCACCGTCGACGGCCGCACGACGGTCAGCTTCACGCAGCGTCACAAGGGCATCCCGGTCCTCGGCGCCGAGTACAAGGTGCACACCAAGGGCACCGAGGTCGAGTCCGCGAGCGGCAGCCTCTTCACCGACCTCAAGGTCAGCGCGACGCCGAAGCTGACCTCGCGGCAGGCGCGGAATCGTCTCTTCACCGACGAGAGCCTGCGCAAGCTGAGCCCGAAGGGCCGCACGATCGAGGCCCACGACCTCGTCGTCCTGCCCCGGGGCGAGGGCGTCCTGACCTACCACTTCACCGTGAAGGGGACCCAGCGCTCCGGCGAGCCGGTGAGCCAGCAGGTCTACGTCGACGCGCACACGGGTGGCATCGCCTTCTCGTACAACGACGTCGCGGGCATCGCCGCCGCGGGTACCCGGGCCGCCGCCTCCGCCCAGGCGCCGGCCGAGGGCGAGGACCCCGCCGTCACCGAGGGCCCCGTCACCGCGAAGGGCACCAACTACGACGGCGCGACCGTCGACCTGAACGCGTACCAGCGCGCCGACGGCAAGGTCGAGTTGCGCGACCGGACGCAGACGATGTTCCAGAAGACCGGCGGCGAGATCCTCACGTACGACGCGCAAGGCGGCGACGTGCAGGACTACCAGGGCGTGCTGCCCGAGGACACCCCGCTCGCCTCGGCCGACTCCACGGAGTTCCCGGCCGCCGCGACCGACAGCGGCGCGGTGGACGCGCACACCAACGCCGCCAAGGTCTACGCCTTCTACAAGAAGCAGTTCAAGCGCGACGGCATCGACGGCAAGGGCGGCACCATGCGCTCGGTCGTCAACGTCACCTCGAACGGTGTCGCCTACCCGAACGCCTTCTGGGACGGCACCAAGATGGTGTACGGCAACATCAACGGCGCCCCGGCCTCGGTCGGTCTCGACGTCGTGGGCCACGAGATGACCCACGGCATCACCGAGCACACCGCCGGTCTCCTCTACGTCTCGCAGTCCGGCGCCCTCAACGAGGCGATCAGCGACTACTTCGGCGAGGCCATGGAGGTCGATGACGAGGGCCTCGCGATGAACGACCCGATGGCGGGTCTCATCGGCGAGGACCTGTGCGGCCACGACGAGGACCCCGCCACGTGCGCCCTCCGCGACCTGAGCGACGGCCGCCGCGCCGACGACGACTACCTCAACATCCCGCTCGCCAGCGACAACGGCGGTGTCCACTCCAACTCCACCATCATCGGCGGGGCCATGTGGGACATGCGCAAGTCGCTGAGCAAGAAGTTCGCCGACAACGTCATCTACACGGCCGCGCTGGAGAACTTCACGCCGTGGACGGACTTCCTCCAGGCGCGCTACGGGATCGTCGACGCCGCGCGTCGTCTCGGTGCCACCAGCACCCAGCTCCAGCAGATCAACAACGCCTTCGACGCGCACGGCATCGTGCCCGGCTGGGAGGACGTCGAGGCCCCGCGTGACTCCGTCACCCTCGCCAAGGACATCGCGCCCGGCGCCGAGGGCATGGACATGTCGCACAACATCGCCGTCGACGGCGACCGCTGGGCGACCTCGTACGTCGACCTGAAGAGCTTCTTCGACGGCACGCCCGAGTACGGCATCAAGACCGGCCTCCTCTCGCGGCCCGAGAAGGGCGCCACCGACCTCTCGACGCCCGGCGTCTGGATGATCGACCCGGCGCTGAAGGGCAACAAGCTGTACTACAGCCGGGTGGGCGTCAACGGCGCGGACGTCGTCAGCCGTCCCGCGGGCGGCGGCAAGAACGCGCGGGAGACCGTCGTCGCGGGCGGTCCCGGCGACCAGCGCGAGGTCGATATCGACGGAAACACCGTGACCTGGGTCGACATCCAGGGCGACGAGGCCGACGTGTGGGTCAAGCAGGGCGCCAGGCCCGCCGTGAACATCACCCCGGAGCCCGGCACCAGCGCCGTGCGCCCGCAGATCGCCGGCGGCAAGGTCTCCTTCATCGACTACGGCGGCACGTCGACGACGATGCTGAACGTCTACGACCTCGCGAGCGGGAAGCTCACCGCCACGAAGGCGGGCGACCTGCTCAGCTCCGCGACCGACTACGTCGCGAACGGCGAGTACGGCTTCGCCGTCATCACCAACCCGTTCCTGCTCGGCTTCCAGAACGTCAAGGGCTACGACCTCTCCGACCCGGCGAACACCGCCAAGCAGAAGAGCGTCAAGCTCCGCTCGATCATGGGCAGCGGCGTCCAGCTCGGGGTCAACGACACGCAGCTCGTCCGCACCGACCTCATGGCCTCGGTGTTCGGCACCGGCAACGCCAACCAGCCCAAGCTGGAGGTCGCGAACGTCGAGGACGTCATGACCGGCAACGGTGGCACCTGGCAGCGCGTCTCCTGCGCCGTCACCGGTCAGATGTACCCGGGCATGGACGACGGCTCGCAGCGCGTCGTCTGGGCCGACACGCGCGGCACGACCGACATCGTCACCCGCGAGACCCCGGCGGGCACCTGCTCCTGACGGCCGCCGCCGAGCCGGACGCGTCGGGGGGCGCGTGACGGCACGGCCCGACCCGCCGTCGCCGCCCCGTGACCCACGTCGCGGGGCGGCGACGGGCCTCACATGCGCGGCGCGGCCCGCGCGTCGTGCACGTACGCCGCCCAGCGCTCCACCAGAGGGCGGTCCGTCTTCCGGGGCGCGGCGAGGAGCACGACGGCGTCGGCCTCGGACAGCTCGCGCGCCGTCAGCGGCACGCACAGGAGACCGGCCGGATGGGCGGCCGTCGCGGCGTGCGGTGCCACGGCGCGTACGAGCGCGCCCGCCGCGTGCAGGAGGCCGGCGAGCGGCGGCACGGCGGACACCTCACTGTCGCGGCACTCCGGGAGACCGAGCAGCAGGACGCGCGCGCCCGCGAGCGCGACGCCGCGCGCGGCGAGCCCCTCGGCGAGGCGGTCCACGGCGGGATCGTGATCCGGCGTGGGGGTGGCGGGCGCTGGGGCGACATCACCTTCCGTCATGGACGTATATGACCTGAAAAGGTGACCAGCGGAGGCCGATGCGGCGCCCACACCCCCCGCACCACCCGGACGCCGCACCGGGACGCCCCCCGCACCTCACAACCGCGCCGCCTTCACCCCCATGTGCAGCAGCAGCCGGTGCTCACCGTCGTCCAGGTCCAGCCCCGTCAGCTGCTCCACCCGCGACAGCCGGTAGTAGAGCGTCTGCCGGTGGATGCCCAGCGCCGCCGCCGTGCGTCCCGCCTGGCCCGCGTGGTCGAGGAAGACCTCCACCGTGCGGGCCAGCTCCGCGTGGGCGGGGGAGAGGAGGTCGCGCAGGACCGGGTCGTGCGCCACGCCGGGCGGCAGCGCCGTCAGGAGGCGGTACGGGCCGACGGCCGACCACTGCGCGACCGGGCCGAGCACCGGCTCGGCCGCCGCCGCGCGCGCCGCCGCCGCGGCCTCCCGCCACAGCTCCGGCACCTCGGCGGGCCCCCGGCGCGGCGCGCCCACGCCCGCCGCCGCGCCCGTCGCGAGCTGACCGGCGGCGGACAGCACAGACGCGGGGACACCCGTCCCGGTCCTCACCCGTACGAGGAGTGCGAGGCGCCGCCCGCCGCCCGCCGTCGGGAGCACGCACGCGGCGGCCGTGCCCGGGACCCGGCGCGCCGGGGGCGGTTCCTCGGCGGGCCACGGCGCGACGCAGACGACGGTGTAGAGGTCGTCGGCGTGCGGACCGAGCGCGGCGCGCAGCGCGGCGAGCGCCGTGTCGCGCTCCCAGTCGGTCGCCGTCGTCACGGCGCGCCGGAACTCGCGCGTCGCGGCGTCCTCCGCCGTCGCCTCGTCCGCGAGCAGCTCACCGATCCGGTCGGCGACCTGCATCGCCGAGGCGAGTTGCGGCGCGCCGGGGCCGTGCGCGCTGTCGAGCAGCCATACGTACCCGTACACCGTCCCGCCGTGCCGCACAGGGAGGCAGACGCGGTCGCGCAGGACACCCGCCTCCGGGGCGGCGGGGATGCGCACCGGACCCGTCGCGCGCGCGATGCCGAAGCCCTCGAACCACGCCCGGACGGCGGCGGAGGAGGTGCGCGTCAGGATCGTGCGGGTCCGCACCTGGTCGAGCGCGTCCTCGGGGCCGCTGTCGTGGGCGCCGAAGGCGATGAGTCCGAAGTCCTTGTCCTCCAGCGTCGCCGGGGCACCGAGCAGCGCGGAGATCTCGTCCACGAGTTCCTGGTAATCGGCCTTCACTCCGCCATTGTCGCGCGCCCACGCGGTCCTTTCATACAAATGTCTGAGAACCGTACGAGGGATGCGTGACAGGTGTCGATGGCATCCGTGGCGTGGCGTCCCGAGAATCGGCAGTGACTGCGGTGTGGTCCCGTGCCCACAGGGCACGCGTGCACACCGGCAGCCCCTGTCGCCTCCCCGCGCGACAGGCCCTCGATCCGCCTCCCCCGCCCCACCCCCCCCCGGGCGGGGGAGGCGCCCGTCCGCATCGTGGAGGTCCCCGTGCTGGGTCCCGTGATCCTCGCCGCGTCGCGCAGCGACCGGCTGCGCCGCGTCGTCTCGGCCGCGCCCGTCACCAAGCCGGTCGTGAACCGCTTCATCCCCGGCGAGAGCGTCGACCAGATCGTCCCGATCATCGTCGACGCCACCAGCAGGGGCCTGGAACTGACGATGGACGTCGTCGGCGAGGACATCACGACACCCGAGCAGGCCGCCGCCGCGCGCGACGCCTACCTGGAGCTGATCGAGCACCTCAAGGCCCTCGACCTCGGCACCCGCGCCGAGATGTCCGTGAAGCTCTCGATGTTCGGCCAAGCGCTGGAAGGGGGCCACGAGCTGGCCCTCGCCAACGTCCGCCCCGTCGTCGAGGCCGCCGCCGCGATCGGCACCACGGTCACGCTCGACGCCGAGGACCACACGACGCTCGACTCGATGTTCGCGATCCACGAGGAGCTGCGGAAGGACTACCCGCAGACCGGCTGCGTCATCCAGGCGTACCTCTTCCGCACCGAGGACGACGCGCGCCGCCTCGCCGCCGCCGGCAGCCGCGTGCGCGTCGTGAAGGGCGCCTACAAGGAGCCCGCCTCCGTCGCGTACCAGGAGAAGCCGGAGATCGACAAGGCGTACGTCCGCGTCCTGCGCATCCTCATGGAGGGCGACGGCTACCCCATGGTCGGCTCGCACGACCCCCGTATCGTGGAGATCGCGCAGGAACTGGCGCGCCGCGCGGGCCGCAAGCCCGGCGACTTCGAGTTCCAGATGCTGTACGGCATCCGCTCCGAGGAGCACGTACGGCTCGCCCGCGAGGGCCACCGCATGCGCGTCTACACCGCGTACGGCACCGACTGGTACGGCTACTTCATGCGGCGCCTCGCCGAGAAGCCCGCCAACCTCCTCTTCTTCCTGCGCTCGGTCCTCACCAAGAACTGAGAACCGGGGCTCCGTCCTCGCCGAGCACCGCCCGCGCGGCGCCCCCCCCCGCACCGCGCACCCCCGACCCACAAGGAGAACGGACACCATGGACGCTGTGACCCAGGTCCCCGCCCCCTACAACGAGCCCGTCCACGGCTACGCGCCCGGCACCCCGGAGCGCGCCCGCCTGGAGACCAAGCTCAAGGAGCTGGCCGAGAACCCGATCGAGCTGCCCATGACCATCGGGGGCGTCAAGCGCCTCGGCGGCGGCGAGGAGTTCCAGGTCGTCCAGCCGCACGCCCACGCCTCCGTCATCGGCACCGGCCGCGGCGCGACGAAGCAGGACGCCCAGGACGCGATCGACGCCGCGCTCGCCGCCGCCCCCGCGTGGCGCGCGATGTCCTTCGACGACCGCGCCGCGATCATCCTGCGCGCCGCCGACCTGCTCTCCGGCCCCTGGCGCGAGACCATCGCCGCCTCCGTCATGCTCGGCCAGGGCAAGACCGCCCAGCAGGCCGAGATCGACGCGCCGTGCGAGCTGGTCGACTTCTGGCGCTTCAATGTCCACTACGCGCGCGGCATCCTCGCCGAGCAGCCCCCGGCGAACTCGCACACCGTGTGGAACCGCATGGACCACCGGCCGCTCGAAGGCTTCGTCTACGCGATCACGCCGTTCAACTTCACGGCCATCTCGCTCAACCTGCCGACCGCGCCCGCGCTCATGGGCAACGTCGTCGTGTGGAAGCCCTCCCCGACCCAGACCCACGCCGCCGTCCTCATGATGCGGCTCCTGGAGGAGGCGGGACTGCCCCAGGGCGTCATCAACCTCGTCACGGGCGACGGCATCGCCGTCTCCGACGTCGCGCTGAACCACCGCGACCTCGCGGGCATCCACTTCACCGGTTCCACCAAGACCTTCCAGCACCTGTGGAAGACGGTCGGCACCAACATCGAGAAGTACCGCACCTACCCGCGCCTCGTCGGCGAGACCGGCGGCAAGGACTTCGTCGTCGCCCACCCGAGCGCCGACCGCGCCGTCCTCAAGACCGCCCTGACGCGCGGCGCCTTCGAGTACCAGGGCCAGAAGTGCTCCGCGACCTCGCGCGCCTACATCCCGGCCTCGCTCTGGAACGACGGCTTCAAGGAGGAGTTCGCGGCCGAGGTCGACGGCATCGCCATGGGCGACGTCACCGACTTCAAGAACTTCATCGGCGCCGTCATCGACGAGCGCGCCTTCGCCAAGAACAAGGCCGCGATCGACCGCGCCAAGGCCGACGACACCTGCACGATCGTCGCGGGCGGTACGTACGACGACTCGGTCGGCTACTTCGTGCGCCCGACCGTCATCGCCTGCACCGACCCGGAGAACGAGGTCTTCACGACCGAGTACTTCGGCCCGATCCTCGCCGTCCACGTCTACGAGGACGACCAGTACGAGGCCATGCTCGACCAGATGGAGTCCGTCTCGGACTACGCCCTGACCGGTTCGGTCATCGCGAACGACCGCGCCGCCGCCGCCTTCACGATGGACAAGCTCCGCTACGCGGCCGGCAACTTCTACATCAACGACAAGTCGACCGGCGCCGTCGTCGGCCAGCAGCCCTTCGGGGGCGGCCGCGCCTCGGGCACCAACGACAAGGCCGGGGCCCCGCAGAACCTCCAGCGCTGGACGCTCACCCGCGCCATCAAGGACTCGCTGGTCTCCCCGACCGACTACACGTACCCGCACATGGGCTGACCGCCGCGAACGGGCCGCGCCCCGTTCCCCGATTCCGCCCCCGGCCCCGGTGCTCATACCGGCCGGGGGCGGTGCCTTTTCCGGGACGGGTACGGGTACGGGGCGCCGCGCCGCCCCCGCGCGGAGGCCGCCCCCGCGCGGAGGCCGCCCCCGCGCGGGCGACGTACCCCACGCCCCGTACCCCTGTCCCCAGCCCTAAGCATCCGCTTAGTATGGTCGGGACGCCCCCTGCCCCCGGAGACCACCATGGCGAAGAACACCCCCGACACGAGCGACTCCCTCCTCCTCTCCCGCAGGGACCTGAGCTTCCTCCTGCACGAGTGGCTCCACGTCGAGGACCTCACCACCCGCGCGCGCTACGCCGAGCACGACCGCGCCACCTTCGACGCGGTCCTCGACCTCAGCGAGACCCTCGCCACCCGCCACTTCGCCCCCCACAACAAGCTCGCCGACGCCCACGAGCCCACCTTCGACGGCGAACGTGTGCACGTCGTTCCCGAGGTCGGCGAGGCCCTGAAGGTCTTCGCCGAGGCCGGGCTCACGAGCGCGGGGCTCGACGCCTCGGTCGGCGGGATGCAGCTTCCGCGCGTCGTCACGGACGCCTGCTTCGCGTGGTTCCAGGCGGCGAACGTCGGCACGTCCGCGTACCCGTTCCTCACCATCGGCAACGCGAACCTCCTGCTCGCCCACGGCAGCCGGGAGCAGATCGACACCTTCGTGCGGCCCATGGCCGAGGGCCGCTGGTTCGGCACGATGTGCCTCTCCGAGCCGCAGGCCGGCTCCTCGCTCGCCGACGTCCGCACCCGCGCCGAGCACGCCGGGGACGGCACGTACCGCCTCTTCGGCAACAAGATGTGGATCTCGGGCGGCGACCACGAGCTGACGGAGAACATCGTCCACCTCGTCCTCGCCCGCACCCCGGGCGGCCCGGCGGGCGTCAAGGGCCTCTCGCTCTTCGTCGTGCCCAAGTACCTCGTGACGGCGGACGGCGGCATCGGCGCGCGCAACGACGTCGTGCTCGCGGGGCTCAACCACAAGATGGGCTACCGGGGCACGACCAACACGCTCCTCAACTTCGGCGAGGGCGCGCACCGCCCGGGCGGGGAGCCGGGCGCGGTCGGCTACCTCGTCGGCGAGGAGAACAAGGGCCTCGCGTACATGTTCCACATGATGAACGAGGCGCGCATCGGCGTCGGCCTCGGCGCCACGGCCCTCGGCTACACCGGCTACCTGCACGCGCTCGACTACGCGCGCACGCGCCCCCAGGGCCGCCCCGTCGCCGCGAAGGACCCCGCGACGCCGCAGATCCCGATCATCGAGCACACCGACGTGCGCCGCATGCTCCTCGCCCAGAAGGCGTACGTGGAGGGCGCGCTCGCCCTCACGCTCTACTGCGGCCGCCTCGTCGACGAGCAGCGCACCGCGCCGGACGAGGCCGCGCGCGAGGAGGCTGGGCTGCTCCTCGACATCCTCACGCCGGTCGCCAAGAGCTGGCCGTCCCAGTGGTGCCTGGAGGCGAACAGCCTCGCGATCCAGGTGCACGGAGGCTACGGCTACACACGCGAGTACGACGTCGAACAGTTCTACCGCGACAACCGCCTCAACCCCATCCACGAGGGCACCCACGGCATCCACGGCCTCGACCTCCTCGGCCGCAAGGCGGTCATGAAGGGCGGCGCCGCGCTGCGCCTCCTGCTCGGCCGCGTCGAGGACACGGCGCGCCGCGCGACGTCGGCGGGCGGCGACGCCGCGACGTACGCGACGTCCCTGCGCGAGGCGGCCACGCGCCTCGGCGCCGTGACGGCGCGCCTGTGGCAGAGCGGCGACCCGCGCACGGCACTCGCCAACGCCTCCGTCTACCTGGAGGCCGCCGGGCACGTCGTCCTCGCCTGGATCTGGCTCGAACAGCTCCTCGCCGCCGGCGAGGGCGAGGGGAACTTCTACGCGGGCAAGCGGGCCGCGGCGCGGTACTTCTTCCGGTACGAGCTGCCGCGTACGGCGCCGCAGTTCGCGCTCCTCGAAAGCCTCGACACGACGGCGGCCGACATGGAGCCCGACTGGTTCTGAGAACGGGCCGCGCCCGGACCGGAGCGGACCGGTTCCGGGACCCGGCCGGGGGAGCGGTGCGGGGGCGGCTCCGGCGCACGCGGCGTGGCGCGTGCGCCGTCGCCGTCTCAGATAGTAGGAAGTCCGAGTAATTGTGGAGACAGCGACGCCGAGCTGCCCTAGCTTTGTAGGAGCCGGACTGTTCTCGCCCGACCTGGCGAAGGCGGTCGTGTGCCGTGGCCCCCGCGCAGGCGAACCCTGCGGGCCCGGTCCCCGCCCCGGACGGCGCGCACCCCGTGGTTCCCGTACCCCGGCATCCCGCCGGAGGTACCCGGTCCTACGGGTCCCCGTCGCCACAGTCCATCCACCACGCCCGACCCGGCCGCACCGCGCCCCGAAGCGGACCGGACCGGCGTGCCCCCACCGCCCACGGGCCACCCGTGGACCTGGACCTGCAAGGAGTCGATCCTCATGGCCGCAGAGACGACCGTCCGCCGAGTCCGCCACTCCGCCACGCGCAGCGAGGCCGAGCGCCGCAACGCCGCCGCAGCCCTCCAGCGCGCCCTCGACCGCCGCGACAACGGCGGCCAGACGGGCCACTGACGCGAGGCGCCCCGCGAGAGCCGAAGCGACCTCGCTCCCGCGCGGGCCTGACGCGACCTCGCTCCCGCGCGGGCCTGACGCGACGTCGCCCCGTGAGGGCCCGTCGCGCCGCCACCCCGCGCGCCGACGCGACCTCGCCCCCTCCCCGTACCGCCCCGTAGCTGGTACACATACGCCACCGGGAGCCGCCGGTCGCCCGGCCGGCCCGCAAGGACGCGGGCCGGCCGGCACCTTCGCGCGAGGCGCCCTGGTTCAGCGCGTGATCGTGAAGTGGTCCACCCGCTCGCCCGTCTCCGCGAGCGCCGTGACCTCCAGCTTCGGCCGTGCCCCCGCCGTCACCTGGACCGCGAGGAACGAGAAGCCCGTGTAGCGCACGCGCGACCACTCGACCGCCTCGGTGACCTTCCCCGCGTCCGTCCAGTGGTACGAGGCCACCGAGTCGACGTGCCGCTCGTGCCCCTCGTACGAGTCGGGCGCCGGGAAGTCGTAGAGCGCCTTGCCCGCACCGCCCGCCGTCACGTAGACGATGCCGTCGCGCGTCGAGGAGACGGACTCGCCGATCGGCACGGTGCGCCCCACCTGCCCGCCGCGCAGCGCGTCGGTGCGCTCGTAGACGTGGTTGTGGCCGTTGACGACGAGGTCGACGCGGTACTTGTCGAAGAGCGGCACCCACGCGTCGCGCACGCCGCCGTCCGAGGCGTGCGCGTTCGTCGTCGAGAAGGCGCAGTGGTGGAAGAAGACCACCACGAAGTCGACGTCGCGGTGCGCCCGCAGCTCCTTGAGCCTCCGCTCCAGCCACCTCGTCTGCGCGCCGCCCGTGTACCCGGTGTTCGCCTTGATCTCCAGGCTCACGTCGTTGGCGTCGAGCGCGACGACGCCGACGTTGCCGTAGACGAAGGAGTAGACGCCGGGCGACTTCTCCTCGTCGAGCCCGCCCTTCGGCAGCGACCAGCGCGCGTTCTGCCCGCCGTAGCCGTTCGGCGAGTACCACGCCTCCATGTCGTGGTTGCCCGTCGTCACCATCCACGGCACCTTCGACGCGACCGACTCGGTCTGCGCGAGGAACTGGTCCCACACGCGGGCGTCGTAGGTGTCGCCGTCCTTGCCCTGCCCGCTGCTGTCCGCGTAGCAGATGTCGCCCGCGTGCAGGTGGAACGACGGGTTCTGGCCGAGGATCAGCGCGTCGTTGGCGAGCGCGTCGTAGGAGACGCCCTGGTCGCCGAAGGCGGTGAAGGTGAACGACTCCGGGCGCGAGGGGGCCGTGCGGAAGCTGCCGACCGTGCCGATGTTGCGCGGGTCGGCCGGGTCGAAGCCGGTGTGACCGACGCCGTAGTAGTACGTCGTGTCCGGGCGCAGCCGCTCCAGCCCGACGTGCAGGTAGTACTGGTCCACGGCCGGGAGCTTCGAGGTGAGCGCGGGGGTGTGCAGCGCCCGTACCTCCGCCTCGATCCTCCGGCTGAGGTCCCAGGGGTGCGTGCCGACGCGCAGGAAGGGCCGCTTGACCGGCAGCGGTACCTGCCAGCTCACCGTCATCTGCGTGCGCGGGTCGGCGCCGAAGGCGAGGTGGCGGGCGAACGGGGCGACGAGCGAGCCGTCGACGCGGGACGCGGCCGAGGAGGGCAGAAAGGCGGGCGACGGGGCGGGGGTGCGCGCCGGCGCGCCCTGTGCGACGTGCCGCGCGGCGTTCGCGCTGCCGCCGAGCACGCCCAGGCCCGCGACGGCACCCGCCGTGACCGTGCCCGCGCGCAGCGCCGAACGCCGCGTCAGCTTGCGGCGCAGGTACTCGTGCTGCTCCGGCATCGTCATACGGGAAGCGAGGTGGTCGGGGATGCCGACCCGTGGAGTCTCCATGACCGGAAGGTCCCACTCGCGCGTGGCTCACGTGTGGCGTACAGGTGTCCGAGACACGACCGGACGGCAATGTGTCCGTATAGTGGACGGCGCGTGTCAGGCAGTGGGACGAGGAGTACGGTGCCCGCATGTCGCGCAGCATCAATCTCGCAGTCATTTCCGGTGACGGCATCGGCCCCGAGGTCGTGTCGCAGGGCCTGAAGGTCCTGCGCGCCGTCCTCCCGCAGGACGCCAAGCTGGAGACCAAGGAGTACGACCTCGGCGCCCAGCGCTGGCACCGTACGGGAGAGACCCTCCCCGACGCGGAGCTCGAAGCGCTGAAGTCGCACGACGCGATCCTCCTGGGCGCGATCGGCGATCCCTCGGTGCCCTCGGGGGTCCTGGAGCGCGGGCTGCTCCTCAAGCTCCGCTTCGCCTTCGACCACTTCATCAACCTGCGTCCCTCGCGCCTCTTCCCGAACACGCCGACGCCGCTCGCGGGCGACCCCGAGATCGACTTCGTCGTCGTCCGTGAGGGCACCGAGGGCCCGTACACCGGCAACGGCGGCTCGCTGCGCACCGGTACGCCCGCCGAGGTCGCCACCGAGGTGAGCGTCAACACGGCGTACGGCGTCGAGCGCGTCGTCCGCGACGCCTTCGCCCGCGCCCAGGCGCGCCCGCGCAAGAAGCTGACGCTCGTCCACAAGAACAACGTGCTCGTCTACGCGGGCCACCTGTGGAAGAACACCTTCGACAAGGTCGCGGCCGAGTACCCCGAGGTCAGCACCGACTACCTGCACGTCGACGCCGCGACGATCTTCCTCGTCACGCGGCCCGAGCGCTTCGACGTCATCGTCACCGACAACCTCTTCGGCGACATCCTCACCGACCTCGCCGCCGCCGTCACCGGCGGTATCGGCCTCGCCGCCTCGGGCAACATCAACCCCAGCGGCGCGTTCCCCTCCATGTTCGAGCCGGTCCACGGCTCCGCGCCCGACATCGCCGGGCAGGGCAAGGCCGACCCGACGGCCACGATCCTCTCCGTCGCGCTCCTGCTGCGGCACCTCGGCTACGAGGCGGAGGCGGCGCGCGTCGAAGAGGCCGTCACGGCCGACCTCGCGGCCCGCGACGGCTCGCCCCGCACCACCGAGGAGATCGGCGACGCCCTCGCCGCCCGAGTAGCCGGCTGACCCGGCAGGTACGACCGTACGGAGGAAGACCGTACGCACAGCACGTCGTACCACCCCTGCTCCACCGAGCACCACAGCCGCCGGGCCACGCACCACCGCCCGGCGGCTTCGGTGCGTCCCGGGGTACGTGACCCGCGCGACGTCCGGCCCTCCGCGCCCCCGATTCCGCGCCCGCACCGTTCCGCTGTTCGAGCGGGCGAGCGATAATCGGACACGGAGCCGCGACATCGCACGATGCTCGGACGTCCTACTACCCAGACGAGAACGCGAAGGAAGAGTCATGACGCCGACGATCGAGCTGAAGCCCACCGCAACGCCCCTCTCCGACGCCGAGCGCGAGGCGATCCTCACCGCCCCGGGCTTCGGCCGGCACTTCACCGACCACATGGTGACGATCAAGTGGACCGAGGGCCGCGGCTGGCACGAGGCCCAGCTCGTCCCGTACGCGCCGCTCTCGCTCGACCCGGCGAACATGACGCTCCACTACGCGCAGACGATCTTCGAGGGCCTCAAGGCGTACCGCCGCCCCGACGGCTCCGTCGCGACGTTCCGGCCCGAGGCGAACGCCGAGCGCTTCCAGCGCTCCGCGCGCCGCCTCGCGATGCCCGAACTGCCCGTCGAGACCTTCGTCGCGGCCTGTGACGCGCTCGTGCGCCAGGACAAGGCGTGGGTCCCCGCACACGGCGAGGCCAGCCTCTACCTGCGTCCCTTCATGATCGCCACGGAGGTCGGGCTCGGCGTCAAGCCCGCCAACGAGTACCTCTTCGTCGTCATCGCCTCGCCCGCCGGCGCCTACTTCTCCGGCGGCGTCCAGCCCGTCTCGGTCTGGCTCTCCGAGGACTACGTGCGCGCGGTCAAGGGCGGCACGGGCGCGGCGAAGACCGGCGGCAACTACGCCGCCTCGCTCGTCGCGCAGGCCGAGGCCGCCGCCAAGGGCTGCGACCAGGTCGTGTGGCTCGACGCGGTCGAGCACCGCTGGGTCGAGGAGATGGGCGGCATGAACCTCTACTTCGTCTACGGCGACCACATCGTCACGCCCGAACTGAGCGGTTCCCTGCTCCCCGGCATCACGCGCGACTCCCTCCTCACCCTCGCCCGCGACCTCGGCTACACCGCCGAGGAGCGCCGCCTGTCGACCGAGGAGTGGAAGCGCGACACCGAGGAGGGTCGCCTCACCGAGGTCTTCGCGTGCGGTACGGCGGCCGTCATCACGCCGGTCGGCACCGTCAAGTCCGCGGGCGCCGAGTGGACCCAGGGCGACGGCACCCCCGGCTCCGTCACGATGCGGCTGCGCGAGGGACTTCTCGCCCTCCAGTCCGGCGCGGCCGAGGACACGCACGGCTGGATGCACGAACTCGGCTGAGTGTTCGCACGCCGGTGACTCGCACAGGGGTAAGGGGCGTCAACCAGGTTGACGCCCCTTACTCATGGGCACCGTTGGCTCCATGGCACGACAGCACGGCCGGCCTGGTCACCCCCGTCACCCCGGTCACCCCGGTCATCCCTGGAAGAAGATCTGGGCCGGCTCGGCCGGGAACATGGTCGAGTGGTTCGACTGGTTCGTCTACGCGAGCTTCGCGCCGTACTTCGCGAGCGCCTTCTTCCCGGACGGCGACGCGACGGCGCGGCTCATGAACACCGCGGGCGTCTTCGCGGTCGGCTTCTTCATGCGCCCGGTCGGCGGCTGGCTCCTCGGCCGCGTCGGCGACCGCAGGGGCCGCAAGGCGGCGCTGACCCTCACCGTCTCGCTCATGTCGGCCTCGGCCGTCCTCATCGCCGTCGCGCCCACGTACGGCGTCGCCGGCTACGGCGGCGCGGCCGTCCTGCTCCTCGCGCGACTCCTCCAGGGGCTCTCGGTCGGCGGCGAGTACGCGGCGAGCGCGACCTACCTCACGGAGGCGGCCGCGCCGCACCGCCGCGGCTTCGCCTCGAGCTTCCAGTACGTCTCCATGACGCTCGGCCAGATCCTCGGCCTCGCCCTGCTCCTCCTGCTCCAGCACACGCTGAGCGACGCGGCGCTGCACGCGTGGGGCTGGCGCGTGCCCTTCGCCGTGGGCGCGCTCGGCGCGGGCGTCGTCCTCTGGCTGCGCCGCTCGATGCTGGAGACGGAGGTCTACGAGGCGGACGCCGCGCCCCGCGACCGGGGCACCGTGCGCGCGCTGCTGCGCCACAAGCGCGAGGCGCTACTCGTCGTCGCGCTCACGATGGGCGGCACGGTCGCGTACTACACGTACACGACGTACCTCACCAAGTACCTCTCGAACACCGCCGGGCTGCCGAAACGGACGGCGACGCTCGTCTCGCTCGTCGCGCTCCTCGTCTTCGCGGCGCTCCAGCCGCTCGCGGGGGCGCTCTCGGACCGCGTGGGCCGCCGCCCCCTGCTCATCACCTTCGCGCTCGGCTCGACGTTCCTGACCGTCCCGGTCCTCACCCTCCTCGCCCACGCGAAGAGCTTCTGGCCCGCGCTCGGCCTCTCGCTCGTGGCGCTGCTCGTCGTGACGGGCTACACCTCGATCAACGCGTGCGTGAAGGCGGAGCTCTTCCCGACGGGCATCCGCGCCCTCGGCGTCGCCCTCCCGTACGCCCTCGCGAACGCGGCGTTCGGCGGCACGGCCGAGTACGTCGCCCTGTGGTTCAAGAGCGCCGGTGCCGAGGGCGGTTTCGCCTGGTACGTCGCGGGCTGCGCGGCGGTCTCGCTCGTCGTGTACGTGGCGATGCGCGAGACCCGCGACCTGGACCTGACCCGCGTCGCGCCCGCGCACGTCCCGGGCCCCGGCCCGGCGCCCGAGCCCCGTACGGAACCGGCCTGATCCGCCCCCGCCCGCATCCTGAGACACCCCCTCCACCCCCGCGCGCCGCTGTGGCACACTGCCTCCATGCTCGTTCGCGCCATGATTATCGGCCGCAGCGCGCCGGTCCTTCGTGGCCGCTGACCCGCGATCCACACCTTCGCGGTCACGGCCACCGAGCCTCGGACCCGCGCGCAGACCTCTCGCACCCGCGAGGGGTCTTTTTCGTTTCCGGCCCCACCCGGCCGACGGACGGAGCGACGCGAGTGGAGAGGCGACGGAGCCACCACGCAGCCCCCTTTCCGATTCCCACAGGAGCCCCAGCCCATGACCGCAACGCCCGACGCCCAGGACCCGGCCCCCACTCCCGGCGCCGCCACCTCCCCCGCCGCCACCGCCCCAGCCGCCACGGCCCCCACCGCCGACGCCGCCGTCGCCCGTGACTTCCACGTCTTCGACACGACCCTGCGCGACGGTGCCCAGCGCGAGGGCATCAACCTCACCGTCGCCGACAAGCTGACGATCGCCCGCCACCTCGACGACTTCGGCGTCGGCTTCATCGAGGGCGGCTGGCCGGGCGCCAACCCGCGCGACACCGAGTTCTTCGCCCGCGTCCAGAAGGAGGTCCCCTTCCGGCACGCCCAGCTCGTCGCCTTCGGCTCCACCCGCCGCGCGCACACCAAGGCCGCCGACGACGCGCAGGTCCAGGCCCTCCTCGACTCCGGGGCCCCCGTCATCACGCTCGTCGCCAAGTCCCACGACCGCCACGTCGAACTCGCCCTGCGCACGACGCTCGACGAGAACCTCGCGATGATCGCCGACACCGTCGCGCACCTGCGCGCCCAGGGCCGCCGCGTCTTCCTCGACTGCGAGCACTTCTTCGACGGCTACCGCGAGAACCCCGAGTACGCGAAGGCCGTGGTCCGCACCGCGCACGAGGCGGGCGCCGACGTCGTCGTGCTGTGCGACACCAACGGCGGGATGCTGCCCGCGCAGGTCGGCGCGATCGTGCAGACCGTCCTCGCCGACACCGGGGCCCGCCTCGGCATGCACGCCCAGGACGACTCCGGCTGCGCCGTCGCCAACACCCTCGCCGCCGTCGACGCCGGCGCGACCCACGTCCAGGGCACGGCGAACGGCTACGGCGAACGCGTCGGCAACGCCAACCTCTTCCCCATCGTCGCCGCCCTTGAGCTGAAGTACGGGCGACAGGTGCTCCCCGAGGGCGCGCTGCGCGAGATGACGCGCATCTCGCACGCCATCGCCGAGGTCGTCAACCTCACCCCCGCGACGCACCAGCCCTACGTCGGCGTCTCCGCCTTCGCGCACAAGGGCGGCCTCCACGCCTCCGCGATCAAGGTCGATCCCGCGCTCTACCAGCACATCGAACCCGAACTCGTCGGCAACCGGCTGCGCATGCTCGTCTCCGACATGGCCGGTCGCGCCTCCGTCGAGCTCAAGGGCAGGGAACTCGGCATCGACCTGTCGGGCGACAGGGAACTCGTCGGCCGCGTCGTCGCGCGCGTCAAGGAGCACGAACTCAAGGGCTACAGCTACGAGGCGGCCGACGCCTCCTTCGAACTCCTGCTGCGCACCGAGGCCGAGGGCCGCGCGCCGCGCTTCTTCCGTACGGAGTCCTGGCGGGCCATCGTCGAGGACCGCCCCGACGGCAGCCACGCCAACGAGGCGACGGTGAAGCTGTGGGCCAAGGGCGAGCGCCTCGTCGCGACCGCCGAGGGCAACGGCCCCGTCAACGCGCTCGACCGCGCGCTGCGCGTCGCCCTGGAGCGCATCCACCCCGAACTCGCGAGCTTCCGCCTCACCGACTACAAGGTGCGCATCCTGGAGGGCCGCCACGGCACCGAGTCCACGACGCGCGTCCTCATCTCCACGGGCGACGGTGCCACGGAGTGGTCGACGGTGGGCGTCGCGGACAACGTCATCGCCGCCTCGTGGCAGGCCCTGGAGGACGCCTACACGTACGGCTTGCTGCGCGCCGGGGCCACCCCTTCCGAGTGACGCGGGGAACGCGCGCGGGTGGGGAGTGACCCGCACGGGTGGACGAGGGAAAAGACCCGGGCCGCAAGGTGTAAAAGGAAGCTTTTGCCGCTCGGCCCGGGGCTCCCCCTCGGCTAGCGTCGAACGCATGAACCAGATCAGGCCGGGCCGCCCCGCGGTCGCTCCCCGGCCGGTCGCCGCCGCCCCCACCCGCCCCCGCGTGGCACCGCTCCCGCCCGCGCCCCGCCCCCGCGTGGCACCAGCCCAGGCCCGTCGCCGCCGCCCCCGCGTGGTACGAGTGCTGCCCGGCCCCCGCACCCGCGTGGCCCCCCGGCTCCTCGCCCCGCTCCTCACCCTCCTGCTCGCCCTCGGTTCCTTCCTCGCGGCGGCCCCGGCGGCGCTGGCCGCGGACGCCGGGGTGCGGTCCGTCGCGCGCGCGCTGCGCGCCGACCCGGTGTACGTGGACCCCGCGATGCGCGCGGAGTTCTCGAAGGCGGGGGAGCGGGCCCTGGAACGGCGCATCGAGGACGGCGACCGGGCCGTCTTCGTCGCCGTGCTGCCGAGCGGCAGCCGCGCCGGGCAACTCCTCGACGAGTTGCGGCAGTCGACGGGCATCGCGGGCGTCTACGCGGTGCGCCTCGGCGACACCCTGCACGCGCGCGCCGACGACACGGTCCTGGCCGCCGACACGGTGCGCCGCGCCGTGTCGGCGGTGCGCGCGCAGGCCCTGCCGCGGCAACTCGACGCCTTCGTACGGCTCACGCTGCGCTCCGCGCGCGGAGCGGCCCCCGCCTCCTGGGGCCTCGCCGAGGACGACGACAGCCCCCTCGTCCCCGCCCTCCTCGCCTCCGGCGCCTTCGTCCTCGTCCTCGCCGGGACCTGGGCGGTGCTGCGCCGCCGCCGGAGCCGGCGCGAGCGCGCCCACGCCGACGTGCTCGACAAACTGCGCGCCGCCGCCGAGGAGGACCTCGCCGCCTTCACCGAACAACTCGAAGGGCTCGACTTCCACCCCGCCGAACCCGGCGCGGACGACACCCGCCGGGCCGACCACGAACGCGCGCTCGACGCCCTCGACCAGGCCCGCTCCCTCCTCGCCGCCGTACGCGCGCCCGCCGGTCTGCGCGCCGTCACGCGCGCCCTGGAGGAGGGCGGCCACAGCCTCGCGACCTTGCGCGCCCGCCGCGCGGGCGTCCCGGTGCCCGACCGCAGGCCGCCCTGCTTCTTCGACCCGGGGCACGGGCCCTCGGCGCTCGACGTGACCTGGGCCCCGCCCGGTGCGGCGCCGCGCCCCGTCCCGGTCTGCGCCGCCGACGCGGCCCTCCTGCGCGCGGGCGGGCCCCCCGCCGTACGCACCGTCCCCACCGCCCTGGGCCGCCGCCCCTACTGGGAGGCCGACCCCGCCTGGTGGGGCCCCTGGGCCACCGGCTGGTACGGCGAGGACCTCGCCCCCACCCTTCTCACCGGCACCCCCCTGGCCGCCGGCCTCCCCCACCACGCCCCGGCCTGAGCCCCGGCGCCGCCCCGCACGCACGACGATGCCCCCCTCGCCGTCCTCCGGCCGGACCGGAGGGCGCCGAGAGGGGCACCGGGGGAGGGGGACGTACGGCCGAGACGGGGCATACACCCGGGCGAACCCACCCCGCCTCGCGGGCTCACGCCCGCGCCCCGCCTCGCGGGCGCCCCCCGCGTCGCGGACTCGCCTCCGCCCCGCGCTTCGCTCACGCGTTCTTGATCGCCGAGATCTCCAACGTCAGCTTGATCTTGTCCGAGACGAGGACGCCGCCGGTCTCCAGGGCCGCGTTGTACGTGAGGCCCCACTCCGAGCGCAGGATCTCCGCCTTGCCCTCGAAGCCGACGCGCTCGTTGCCGAAGGGGTCCTTCGCGGAGCCGTTGAACTCCAGGTCGATCGTGAGCGGCTTGGTCGTGCCGTGGATCGTGAGGTCGCCCGTGATGCGGTACTCGTCGCCGCCGAGCGCCTCGGCGGAGGTGGAGCGGAAGGTCATCAGCGGGTGGTTCTCGACGTCGAAGAAGTCGGCGCTCTTGAGGTGGCCGTCCCGGTCGGGCGCGCCCGTGTCGACGCTGTCGAGCTTGACGTCGAGCGAGGCGCTGGAACGGGAGGGGTCGGCGCCGTCGAGGCGCAGGGTGCCCTCGAAGTCCTTGAAGGAGCCCTTCACGTTGGTGACCATGGCGTGGCGCGCCGAGAAGCCGAGCGCCGAGTGCACCGGGTCGATCGTGTAGTCACCGGTCAGCGCGGCGAGGTCGGGGCTGACGGCGGCGGGCGCGGCGGCCTCGGGGGTGGCGTTCTCGTTCTTGCGGCCGAAGAGACCCATGGTTGCTCCTTGGGAAAGAAGGGGGACGAACGTCGTTGAAGGTTGAACTTTCAACGACACGGCCGAGAGTAAACCCATCCCGTTCAAGTTTCAACAGTTAGTGCGTGGGCTCGCCCGGACACGGCCCATCCTCGCGGCGCGCGGCCCCTCACCGCACCCGCCGCACACCCGGCCGGGTGAACGCCGAGGCCCTCTGGCGCCCCGCCCGTCCCGTACGGCACGATCACCCTGCTCCACCGCGCCACCCCCATGACCCGACGCGTGCACAGGAGACCGTTCATGCCCGCCACCCCCCGCCTGCGCCCCCTCCTCGCCACCGGCGCCCTCCTCGGCGCCGCCCTCTTCGCCCCCGGCGTCGGCGCGCTCGCCGCCGCCCCCGCCTTCGCCGTCGACAAGATCAGCCATGCCACCGCGACCTCGATGTTCAGCGCCTCCGGCATCACGTGGTCCTCGTCCGGCGGCTGCTCGAACCGCGACGTGTCCACCTGTACGTCCTTCGACCAGCTCAACCTCGCCACCGCCCAGGGCGCCCAGACCCTCAAGTCCGCCTCGGGCTGCGCCCTCAACATCACCGGCGGCACCGAGACAGGGCACGCCTCGGGAACGTACTCGCACTGGAACGGCTACAAGCTCGACTTCGGCAAGAACACGTGCCTGACCAATTACGTCAAGAACACCTTCACGTACATCGGGCTGCGCGGCGACGGCTACCCGCAGTGGCAGGCGGCCTCGGGCAATCTCTACGCCGACGAGGGCAGCCACTGGGACGTGACCTTCAAGACCTGCGGCGGCTGCTGAGTCGCGCCGCGGTGGCGGATGCGGGAGGGACCGGACAAGACCCCGCTCCCTCCCGCACCGCCCTGTGGCGCATCTCTCGTACCAAGCCCCCGGCCGCCTCTTGTCGGACCCCGACAAGAGCCGCACCCCCTTACGCGGGGCCTGACCGCACCCTCCCCGTGTTTCTGTGCAAGGACACCAGGAAATGCCGCGCGAGACTGTGCGGACCCGACGGACCCTTTGTCGCGCCCGATTTCGTATGGTCGCTACATGACCGTTTTGGACGAGACGCCGGACGCGACCCCGGACGAGCCCAAGGACGCCAAGGGCCGTGTGGCGGAACTGCTCGCGGTACGTGCCGAGGCGCTGCGAGGCCCCAGCGACCGGGCCACCGAGGCCCAGCACGCCAAGGGGAAGCTCACCGCGCGCGAGCGGATCGACCTGCTCCTCGACCCCGGCTCCTTCCACGAGGTCGAGCAGCTGCGGCGGCACCGCGCCACCGGCTTCGGCCTGGAGGCGAAGAAGCCCTACACCGACGGCGTGATCACCGGCTGGGGCACCGTCGACGGACGCACCGTCTTCGTCTACGCGCACGACTTCCGGATCTTCGGCGGCGCGCTCGGTGAGGCCCACGCCGCGAAGATCCACAACATCATGGACAAGGCCATCGCGGCCGGGGCCCCGCTCGTCTCGCTCAACGACGGCGCCGGCGCCCGCATCCAGGAGGGCGTCTCCGCGCTCGCGGGCTACGGCGGCATCTTCCAGCGCAACACCAAGGCCTCTGGCGTCATCCCGCAGATCTCCGTCATGCTCGGCCCCTGCGCGGGCGGCGCCGCCTACAGCCCGGCGCTCACCGACTTCGTCTTCATGGTCCGCGAGACCTCGCAGATGTTCATCACCGGACCCGACGTCGTCAAGGCCGTCACCGGCGAGGAGATCACGCAGAACGGGCTCGGCGGCGCCGACGTCCACGCCGAGACCTCCGGCGTCTGCCACTTCGCGTACGACGACGAGGAGACCTGCCTCGCCGAGGTCCGCTACCTCCTCTCGCTGCTCCCGCAGAACAACCGCGAGAACCCCCCGGCCGCCGAGAGCGAGGACCCGGCGGACCGCCGCGGCGACGTCCTCCTCGACCTCGTCCCCGCCGACGGCAACCGCCCCTACGACATGCGCAAGGTCATCGAGGAGCTCGTCGACGACGGCGAGTTCCTGGAGGTCCACGAGCGCTGGGCGACCAACATCATCTGCGCCCTGAGCCGTCTCGACGGCCAGGTCGTCGGCATCATCGCCAACCAGCCGCAGTCCCTCGCGGGCGTCCTCGACATCGAGGCGAGCGAGAAGGCCGCGCGCTTCGTGCAGATGTGCGACGCCTTCAACATCCCGCTCCTCACCCTCCTGGACGTCCCCGGCTTCCTCCCGGGCGTCGACCAGGAGCACGGTGGGATCATCCGGCACGGCGCGAAGCTCCTCTACGCGTACTGCAACGCGACCGTCCCCCGGATCTCGCTGATCCTGCGGAAGGCGTACGGAGGTGCCTACATCGTCATGGACTCGCAGTCCATCGGTGCCGACCTCACCTACGCCTGGCCCACCAACGAGATCGCCGTCATGGGCGCCGAGGGCGCCGCGAACGTCATCTTCCGCCGCCAGATCGCCGCCGCCGACGACCCCGAGGCCATGCGGCAGAAGATGGTCAAGGAGTACAAGTCGGAGCTGATGCACCCGTACTACGCGGCCGAGCGCGGCCTTGTGGACGACGTCATCGACCCCGCCGAGACCCGCGAGGTGCTCATCGCCTCCTTCGCGATGCTCCGCACCAAGCACGCCGATCTTCCCTCGCGCAAGCACGGCAACCCGCCGCAGTGAGCGCCCGCGAGGCCACCCGAACCCCTACGAAGCAGAACGGAACGACATGAGCGAGCCCGTCACCGTCGACCCCGGCCTCCTGCGCGTCGAGAAGGGCCACGCCGAGCCCGAGGAACTCGCGGCCCTGACCGCAGTGCTCCTCGCCCGCGCCGCCGAGACCGCAGCCGCGCCCCCCAGCGAGCGGTCCGTCCGCGCCGCCCGGGCCGGCTGGCGCCGCCTGGAGCGCGAGAACGGCTTCCACGCCCCGCACAGCTGGCGCTGAACCGCCGCGGAGAATGCCGAAAGGGCCCGTACTCCCCAGGAGTACGGGCCCTTTCGCACGCGCTTGTCACCGCAGGCGGGCCATGAGGGCGTGTTCGACGAGGGTGATGAGGGCGGATTTGGCGTCGGCGCGGTGGCGGGCGTCGGTGGTGATGATGGGGGTGTCGGGGCCGATCTGGAGTGCTTCGCGTACTTCGTCGGGGGTGTAGGGCTGGTGTCCTTCGAAGCCGTTGAGGGCGATGACGAAGGGGAGGCCCGAGTTTTCGAAGTAGTCGACGGCGGGGAAGCAGTCGGCGAGGCGGCGGG
The DNA here is from genome assembly GCF_044749745.1 of Streptomyces sp. NPDC088923. Taxonomy (NCBI): domain Bacteria; kingdom Bacillati; phylum Actinomycetota; class Actinomycetes; order Kitasatosporales; family Streptomycetaceae; genus Streptomyces; species Streptomyces sp. NPDC088923. The sequence goes on from NZ_JBIVIO010000002.1 coordinate 792,432, forward strand.
TGTCGACGAGGACGATGGCGCCGATGGCGCCGCGGACGAGGTCGTCCCACATGAACCAGAAGCGGTCCTGTCCGGGGGTGCCGAACAGGTAGAGGATGAGGTCCTGGTCGAGGGTGATGCGGCCGAAGTCCATGGCGACGGTGGTGGTGGTCTTGTCGCCGGTGTGGGTGAGGTCGTCGATGCCGGCGCTCGCGCTCGTCATGACGGCCTCGGTGCGCAGCGGGTTGATCTCCGAGACGGCGCCGACGAAGGTCGTCTTGCCCACGCCGAAGCCGCCGGCGACCACGATTTTCGCGCTGGTGGTCGACCGTCCCGGTTCGCCACTAGAGCTTGCGAAGTCCACTGAGCACCCTTTCGAGCAGTGTCACGTCTGGCTGGCCGCCGGCGTTCTCGTCGCCGCCGGGCTGGTGGATCGCGACGAGACCGGCCTCCGCCAGGTCGGCGACGAGAATCCGGGCCACGCCGAGGGGAATGGAAAGGAGCGCCGAGATCTCCGCTACTGACTTGATCTCCCGGCACAGATTGCAGATCCGCTGATGCTCGGGCAACTGCCCCTGCATCTGCGAAGGCTGAGCGGTGGTGCTGACCAGCGCCTCGATGGCGAGCTGGTAACGGGGCCGGGTGCGGCCACCGGTCATCGCGTACGGCCGCACGAGCGGACTCGGGCCGCGCCCGGCCGAACCACCGGCGCCGCCGGCCGCGTTCTGGCGCGGCAGGGGGGCACGGGGCCCGTCGGGCCCTACGGGCTGTCGCTGCTGCGGGTGCGTCGGCTGCTGCCGCGGCTGAGCGGGCCGGGGCGGCTGCTGCTGGCCGGGATGGGGGTACGGGTACGAGTCGAAGGGGTCCTGCTGGTCCCCGTACGACCGCTGTTCCCCGTACGACTGCTGCTCGTACGACTGCCGCTCCTGCGGCTGCCGCTCGCCGTACGGCCGCTGTTCCCCGTACGACTGGCGCTGCCCGTACGGCTGTTCGGGGCCCGGCTCCTGCCGTTGCCCGTACTGCCACGCGGCCTGCTGCCACTCGTCGTGCCGCTGCTCGTCCTGCTGCTGCCCTGGGAAGGAGTGCGGACCCGGTCCGTCACCCTGGTACCCGCCCTGGCCGTGGGACCAGTCGGCAGGCGAACCACCGGGGGGTGTCGTCACGTTCTTCCTCCTCCTGCTGTCCGGGCGCCGTCAGTGTGGAGCCGCGTCCCGAAACCTTACGGCCCCGGGACGCCAAAACGCACCGCTTGTCTGATGGTTGAGAAAAGCGTCAGTTGAGCAGACCACCCTGGAGTTCCGCGCGCAGGTCCGGGGTCAGGACGGAGCCCGCGCGGTCCACGAGCAGGGCCATCTCGTAACCGACGAGGCCGATGTCGGCCTCGGGGTGGGCGAGGACCGCGAGCGAGGAACCGTCCGAGATGGACATGATGAAGAGGAAGCCCCGCTCCATCTCGACCACCGTCTGGTTCACGGTGCCGCCCTCGAAGATCCGGGAGGCGCCCGCGGTCAGCGAGGTCAGGCCCGAGGCCACGGCCGCGAGCTGGTCGGCGCGGTCGCGCGGGAAACCCTCGGACATCGCGAGGAGAAGACCGTCGGCGGAGACGACCACCGTGTGCGACACCCCGGGGGTGTTGTCCACGAAATTGGTGATCAACCAGTTCAGGTTCTGTGCCGCCTGGCTCATCGGGCTCACGCTAACGCTCCTGGTCGTAGGTGCTGTCGGGGCCGGAACCCCGACTGTTCGTGCCATTCGTGTCGCCTCCCGCGGTGCGGCCCCTGGCGACGCCGTTGCGGAGCCGGCTGAGCCGGCCGCGGACGTCCTCGGGAGCGCGGGAGACCTGGGGGCCGCCCTGCGGGCTCTGTTCCGCCGCGCCCTCGACCAGATTGGCCCTGGGCACCCGGCGCGGCAGACCGGAGGAGGTGACCCCGCCCGCCTGCGGACGGCGCAGGCCGCTCGCGCGCTGGGCGCGGTCCTCGTTGGCCGAGTGGGCCGAGGAACCGGGGGCCTGCTCCGCCTGCGGCTGCTCGCCCGCGGGCGAGCCGTCCTGGGGTGGGGTGCCGCTCGGGCCATTGTCCCATCCCTGACGGTCCGTCACCTCACCGGCCCCCGCGGCGGGAGCCCGGCGCGGCAGACCTGCTTCGGTCACCCCGCCCTCCTGCTCGGCGGCGGCACCGTGCGGGCCGAAGCCTACGCGGTCGGCGTCCTGCTGGGGAGCGCGCGCGAGGGATTCCGCTTCACCCCCGGGGGCGCCGCCGTGCCCGGTCCCCTGCTGCCACTCCTCCTGGTGAGGGGCGGCCGGGTAGGGCCCGGCCCCGGCGGCTTCCGGCGCGTAGGTGGCGTGCGGGGGCTCCGGATAGGGCGTGTAGGCGGACTGCGGGGCGTACTCGCCCTGTTCCCGCGCCGGGTAGCCGCCCTCGGCGCCCGGCGTCCCGGCCTCGGCGCCGGGGTACGCCCCCTGCCCGAAGCCGGGGTACGACGGCTGCGGAGCGTAGGCGTTCCCGTCCGGGGCGGAGGCGGGGCCGCCGTCGCCGCGGTAACCGGCCTGACCGCTCTCGTACGGAGCCGGATAGCCCTGCGCGTAGTCCTGGCCCTCGCCGTAGGAGGGCTGGGGGGCCGGTTCCTGGTAGGCGCCGTACGGCGCGGGGGTGCCGCCGTTCTCGTACTGTCCGCCCCCGCCCTCGTACGGGCCCGGCGCGGCCTCGGCGCGGAAGGGCGGTCGGCCCTCGTCCCGGCGCTGCTCGGGCGCGGGCTCCTGCGTGTGCGTCTGGGCCTCCAGGGCCGCGCGGCGCTCCTCGCGGAACAGTGAGCGGCCCACCGGGTCGAGCCCGGCCGGGTTCTCGCCGGCGGGCAGGGCGTGCTGCCTGGCCCCGTAGCGGGTGTCGTCGAAGCCGAGTTCGGCGGCGGTGCGCAGCGGCGCGTGGCCCGGGCCCTGTTCGGCGTGCGGCTGCGAGGGGATCATCGAGGAGACGGTGAACTCGTTCTCCTGACCGGCCTGCCCGCCCCCGCCGTGCGTGATCGCCTCGGGGAGCATGACGAGCGAGGTCGTGCCCGCCTGTTCGCCCGAGGGGCGCAGCTGGACCCGGATGCCGTGCCGGTCGGAGAGCCGCCCGACCACGAAGAGCCCCATGCGCTGCGAGATCGCCGCGTCCACGACCGGCGGGTTGGCGAGCCGGTGGTTGATGTCGGCGAAGTCCTCCGCCGTGAGGCCGATGCCCTTGTCGTGGATCTCGACCACGACGCGGCCGTCCGGCATGCGCGTCGCCGTGACCCGTACCTTCGTCTGCGGCGAGGAGAACGTGGTGGCGTTCTCCAGGAGTTCGGAGAGCAGGTGGACGAGGTCGGTCACGGCGCGGCCGTGGATCTCGGCCTCGGGCACCCCCGAGAGCTCGACGCGCTCGTACTGCTCGACCTCGGAGGAGGCGGCGCGCAGCACGTCGACGAGCGGTACCGGCTGGTCCCAGCGGCGGCCGGGCTCCTCGCCCGCGAGGACGAGGAGGTTCTCGCCGTTGCGGCGCATACGGGTCGCGAGGTGGTCGAGCTTGAAGAGGTTCTCCAACTGCTCGGGCTCGGCCTCGTGGTTCTCCAGGTCCGTGATGAGGGTGAGCTGCCCCTCGATGAGGGACTGGTTGCGCCGCGAGAGGTTGGTGAATATGGCGTTGATGTTGCCGCGCAGGAGGGCCTGTTCGGAGGCGAGCCTGACCGCCTCGCGGTGCACCTGGTCGAAGGCGCGGGCGACCTCGCCGATCTCGTCGGTCGAGGTGATCGGCAGGGGCGTGACGCGCGTGTCCACGCGGCCCGGATCGGTGCGCGAGAGCTGGTCGACGAGGGAGGGCAGCCGCTTCTGCGCTATGCCGAAGGCCTCCGTGCGCAGGCGCCGCATCGACTTGCTCATCTGCCGCGCCATCATCCCCGCGATGAGGAAGGCGAGCAGCAGGGCGGCGACGACGGCCGCCGAGACGAGGAGCGTGTCGCGCTTGGCGTCGTCGGCGATCTGCATCGCCTCGGTCACCGCGTGCTCGGTCAGCTCGGACTCGACGGTGCGGTACGCGGTGACGCGCGGCGTCGTCGAGGCCCACCACGTCTCGGGGGTGATGCCGCGGTCGCCGAGCGACTTCCGCGTGGAAGCGGGCGAGCCGAGCTGCGCGAGCATCGCCTCGGTCGCGGGCGGCGTGACCCCGCTGCCGCCCTCCTTCGCGGAGGAGACGGCGGCCTTGGCGGCGTTCCGCTTGATCTGGAGCGCGGCCTCCTTCAGCTCCGCGTCGAGCCGCTTGACATCCTCGGGCCGCGCGCTGGAGGTGTACTCCTTCTCGGCGATGCCCTCCAGGTAGGCGTACGAGGAGAGCGCGACGCGCTGCTTCGTCGCGTCGGCCGTGCCGGGGCCCGGCTTGACCCACAGGTGCACGCCGATGGAACGGGTCAGGGAGAGCGCCGACTTCGAGAGCGCGATCGCGTAGACCGAGCGGCCGTACGTCGTGACGTTGCCGGTGCCCAGACCCAGCTCGTTGGCGAACTCCATGAGCGGGTGCTGGATCTGGAGGTAGCCCTCCTCCGTCCGCACACCGGTGAGCTTCTTGGTGTACGCGGCCTGGCGCAGCGGACCGAGCTTCGGCTCCACCGAGCGGAAGTCGGCCATGCGCCGGTCGAGGGCGGCGGTGTGGGGGAGGTTCCTGGCCGCGACGTCGAAGCGCTTGGCCGCCGTGTCGGTCGCCGCGCGCGCCTTGAGGACGGCCGGGTCCTCGCGCTTGCCCTCCAGCAGGGGCTGGGCGCTGATGTCGCGTTCCTCGGTGAGCCGGTTGCCGTAGGTCGCGGCGGCCTGGACGAGCCGGGCGACGTTCTTCGCGTCCTCGGCCTCCTGCCAGGTGTCGATCGACCCCTTCACCTGGAAGCCGCCCATGACGAGGCCGACGATGACGGGTATGAGCAGGATCGCGTTCAGCCGGGTCGGCACCCGCCAGTTGCGGGGCGACAGCCGGCTGCCGCGGGCGGAGGCGGGGCTCCCGTTCTCCCGCACTCCGGCGGGCGCCTCGGCGCCGGCGGGCGGGGTGAAGTTCCCCCGGGCCCGCTCCGCCGGGCCTGAGCCCTTCGTGCTTCGCCTCACTCGACCAACAACCTCTCGGCGTCGGCACTTCTCGCGTGCCGCTGACGTTCTCAGGCCCTCAACCGTGGGCAGCTCACCACCCTGCTACTGGGCAGTTCAGCGATTTCAGCACGCTCCGCCGTGCGCCGCCAAACGTTCTGCGGAAGTGGTCTTCCGGACACCCGAGACGCCGCGGCACGCTAATAAAAGGGGCATAAAAGAACGAGCCCCGGCAAAAGCCGGGACTCGTGTGCGCGCAGCGGCACCGCGCGGGCGCTGCGCGTGGTGGCGCGCGGTCAATTCTCTGTCGAAACGTTATGAACCCTGTCGACACCGTGTCGAAGGACACAGCGGGGCGGAGCGGGCGCGCCGTGCGGCGCGCCGGCCCCGTCCCGCGGCCTTCACCCGAGCCGCACGGGGCCCTCACCGGGCCCTCGCGACCTCACTTGAGGCGGGCCATGAGGGCGTGTTCGACGAGGGTGATGAGGGCGGATTTGGCGTCGGCGCGGTGGCGGGCGTCGGTGGTGATGATGGGGGTGTCGGGGCCGATCTGGAGTGCTTCGCGTACTTCGTCGGGGGTGTAGGGCTGGTGTCCTTCGAAGCCGTTGAGGGCGATGACGAAGGGGAGGCCCGAGTTTTCGAAGTAGTCGACGGCGGGGAAGCAGTCGGCGAGGCGGCGGGTGTCGACGAGGACGATGGCGCCGATGGCGCCGCGGACGAGGTCGTCCCACATGAACCAGAAGCGGTCCTGTCCGGGGGTGCCGAACAGGTAGAGGATGAGGTCCTGGTCGAGGGTGATGCGGCCGAAGTCCATGGCGACGGTGGTGGTGGTCTTGTCGCCGGTGTGGGTGAGGTCGTCGATGCCGGCGCTCGCGCTCGTCATGACGGCCTCGGTGCGCAGCGGGTTGATCTCCGAGACGGCGCCGACGAAGGTCGTCTTGCCCACGCCGAAGCCGCCGGCGACCACGATTTTCGCGCTGGTGGTCGACCGTCCCGGTTCGCCACTAGAGCTTGCGAAGTCCACTGAGCACCCTTTCGAGCAGTGTCACGTCTGGCTGGCCGCCGGCGTTCTCGTCGCCGCCGGGCTGGTGGATCGCGACGAGACCGGCCTCCGCCAGGTCGGCGACGAGAATCCGGGCCACGCCGAGGGGCATCGTCAAAAGCGCGGAGACCTCCGCCACCGACTTGACCTCGCGGCACAGGTGGCAGATCCGCTGGTGTTCCGGGAGCAGGCCCGACATCTGCATCGGGTCCGCCGTCGTGCTGACCAGCGCCTCGATGGCGAGCTGGTAACGGGGCCGGGTGCGGCCGCCCGTCATCGCGTAGGGCCGCACCAGGGGCTGGTCACCCTCGACCGCGTAGCCGGCGGAGGGCGGATTCCCGTACGGGTCGTGCGGTGCGGTGGGCGGTGTCATGCAATCCTCCGGGCGGAACAGCGGATGGTCTCGGCGCCGTCAGGCTGTGGCCGGTGGGGGGCTGATGCGGCCGGGCGGGGTGGCGGGTGAGCGGGCGTCAGTTGAGCAGGCTGCCCTGGAGTTCCGCGCGCAGGTCCGGCGTCAGCACGGCCCCCGCCCGGTCCACCAGAAGAGCCATCTCGTAACCGACGAGGCCGATGTCGCACTCGGGGTGGGCGAGCACGGCGAGGGAAGAGCCGTCCGAGACGGACATGATGAAGAGGAAGCCGTGCTCCATCTCCACGACCGTCTGGTTGACGGTGCCGCCCTCGAAGATCCGGGAAGCCCCCGCGGTGAGCGAGGTGAGACCGGAGGCCACGGCCGCGAGCTGGTCGGCGCGGTCGCGGGGAAAGCCTTCGGACATCGCGAGGAGGAGTCCGTCGGCGGAGACCACCACCGTGTGCGACACCCCAGGGGTGTTGTCCACGAAATTGGTGATCAGCCAGTTCAGGTTCTGTGCCGCCTGGCTCATGGGGGTCAACTAGCGCTCCTGCTGGTGAGAGGGGCGGGGGTAGCCCTCGTTCGGCCGGTTCTCACCGGACGGACGCAGACTGTTGCCGGCCTGGTAGCGGCCCTGCTGGATGCCCCTGCGGAGATTGGTCAGCCGGCCGCGCACGTCGTCGGGCGCCCGGGAGACCTGGGGACCCGTCTGCTGCTGCGGCTGCTGCTGAGCGGTACCGGGCACCAGGTTGGCGCGGGGCACCCGGCGCGGGAGTCCGGAGGTGGTGACGCCGCCCGCCGAGGGCTGCCGCACCCGCTCCGCCTGCCGCACCAACTCGTCGTTGGGCGAAGCGCGCCAGGAGTCCTGGCCGGTCTGCGCGGGCAGCGCGCCCGGGCCCTGGGCCGGGGTCTCCGCGGCGCCCTCGGGCGCTGCGGCGGAACGGAGGGTCTCGTCGGCGGGTCGCTGGGGACCGGTGGTACGGGGCGGCTCGGCCGCGTGCGGCGGCTCGGGCTGCTCCTCCTGCCCGGCGGGCTGCGGGCCGCGGAACCAGCTCGTCTCCAGCGTGTCGTACAGCGGGGTGCGACCGTCGCCGGGACCGGCCGCGGGCAACGCGTTCTCGGCGGGGCCACGACGCGGGAGTTCGCGCGCGGGCGGCCCCTCGGGACGCGGCGCCCTGGGCGGCTCGTAGCCGGTGTTCACCGGGAAGGAGGAGGTCTCGCTGGCCGTGAACCCGCCCTGGCCCTGCGGCGCCTGCGGTCCCTGGGGACCGGGCTGGCGCGGAGCGCGTGGCTGCGCGGCCGGCCCTTCCTCGTACGCGCCGGGGCGTCCGTCCTCGGGGTAGGGGGCGGCGGGGAACTGGCCGGTCTGCGAGGCGGTGGGGAACTGGCCGGTCTGCGCCGGGTCCTGGTACTGACCCTGCTGCGGCGGCACAGGGAACTGCCCGGTCTCGGACGCCCCCTGGTAGGCACCCGGCTCGCCCTGGTACTGCCCCTGCTGCGGCGCGGGGAACTGGCCGGTCTCGGAGGCAGCCGGGTACTGACCGCTGTCGTAGCCGTTCGCCTGCCCGTACGGGGCACCCGGCGTGGGGAACTGACCGGTGTCCTGCGGCGACCAGCCGCCCTGCTGCTGCCGGGCGGCCTCGTCGTAGCCGTAGCCCTGCTGCCGGCCCTGACCGGGCGCGCCCTGGTCCTGCCGCGCGTCCGGCCGCTGCTCGGGGGGCTGGCCCTGGCGCTGGTCCTGGTGCGGCGGGTAACCGCCGTCCTGGCTCTGGCCGCCGGGCGCGTACCCCTCCTGCGGGCGGGCCCAGGCGCCGGTGTCCTCCGCCCCGTACCCGCCCTGCGGGCCCCGCGTGTTCGCGGGGCCGACGGCGGGGAACGCGCCGGTCGACGCGGGACCGCCGGGCGCCTCGTAGCGCCCGACGCCCTCGGGGGCCGGCATGTCGGGGGTGATCGCGGGGAACTGCGCCGTCGAACCGGGGCCGCTGTCGTCGCGGGGCGTGGCGAAGCCCTGGCGCGGGCCGCGCGGCTCGTCGTGCCCGCGCGGCGCGTCCTGGCCCTGTGGTTCCCACGGCGCCGAGGGCTGCTGCCGGTCGGCGGGCACGGGCTGCTGCGGCGGGGTGCCGCCGGGCAGCTCGGCGCGCGGGCCGCCGCGCGGCGGAAGCTGCGGACGGCCGTCCTGGCCCTCGCCCTGCGGGGCGCGGCGCTGCGGCGGGATCGGCGCGGTCCGGCCGCCGCCGAAGGCGCCCTGCCCGTTGTCCTGCGGAGGTACGGGGCGGGCGCCGCCCTGCGGCGGCCCCTGTCGCGTATCGCCGAAGAGGTTGCCCGGAGCCTGCTGCGGGCGCTCGCCGCCGACCTGCGGGAAGGCGTCGCGACCGGCCGGGGCCTGCGGGGCGTTGCCGCGGGCGGGCAGCGCGGCGCGCGGAGCGCCGCCGGGGCCGACCTGGCCACGCTCGGGCCCGGCACCGAGCCGCTTGCCGCCGGGTCCGCCCTGACCGGGTCCGCCCTGACCGGGTCCGCCGTGACCGCCGCCGAGCGCGCCCGCGGGGGCGCGGCGCGCCGCGGCGGCACCCGCCGCGGCCTGCGCGGCGGCGGGGCCGCCCTGTCCGCCGGGCGCGCCGGGCTTGCCCGGAGCCTTGCGGCCGCCCTGCGCGACGTCGACGGGCAGCATGACGAGTGCCGTCGTGCCGCCGGAGTCGGAGGGGCGGAGCTGGATGCGGATGCCGTGGCGCTGCGAGAGGCGGCCGACCACGAAGAGACCCATGCGGCGCGAGACCGAGACGTCCACCGTCGGCGGCGCCGCGAGGCGCTCGTTGATCGCCGCGAGGTCCTCGGGCGAGAGGCCGATGCCGGTGTCGTGGATCTCGACGAGCACCCGCCCGTCGGGCAGCGCGTGCCCGGTCACCTTGACCTTGGTCTGCGGCGAGGAGAACGACGTCGCGTTCTCGAGGAGCTCGGCGAGCAGGTGGACGAGGTCGTTGACGACGCGTCCGGCCACCTCGGTCGAGGGGACGGCGGAGAGTTCGATGCGCTCGTACTGCTCCACCTCGGAGGCCGCGGCGCGCAGCACGTCGACGAGCGGTACCGGGCGCGTCCAGCGGCGGCCCGGCTCCTCGCCGGCGAGGACGAGGAGGTTCTCACCGTTACGGCGCATACGGGTCGCGAGGTGGTCGAGCTTGAAGAGCGAGGAGAGCTGGTCCGGGTCGGCCTCGCGGGACTCCAGTTCGGAGATGAGCGAGAGCTGACGCTGGATGAGGCCCTGGCTGCGGCGCGAGAGGTTCGTGAACATCGCGTTGACGTTGCCGCGCAGCATGGCCTGTTCGGCGGCGAGGCGGACCGCCTCGCGGTGCACGTCGTCGAAGGCCGTGGCCACGCGCCCGATCTCGTCGCGCGAGTGGACACCGACGGACTCCACCGAGAGGTCCACGTCCTGCGGGTCCGACTCGGAGAGCTGGCCGACGAGTTCGGGCAGTCGCTCCTGGGCGACCTTCGTCGCGGTGTCCTGGAGGCGCCGCAGCGAACGGATCATGGACCGCGAGACGACGAAGGCGCCGACGAGCGAGACGCCCAGGACGAGGATGATCAGGGCACCGTTGATGATGGCGTCGCGCTCGGCGCTCTGCCGCAGCTCACGCGCCTTCTGTTCCATCTGGCCGAGCAGCGTCAGCTCGATGGTCTTCATCTGGTTGATCTCTTCGGACGCCGAGTCCGTCCAGTCCCGGTAGGACCGCTTGGCGCGCAGCTCCATGCCGCCCTGGGTGCTCAGGGAGCCCTGGGCGAAGTCGCGCGCGCTCTTGATGGTGGGCTGCTCGTCCGGGTCGATCGGCTTGAGCAGGTCCTCCGGATCGCCCGAGTAGGCGCCGTAGATCTCCTTGAACTGGTTGATCTCGTCGTCCTCGTTGCTCAGCGCGTTGAGGGCGTAGCGGCGATCGGTCTCGGAGAGCTTGCCGAAGTCCTTCTTGTTCGGCGGCAGCGCGGCGGCGAGTACGGCGCGCTGGATGGAGGCGTACTCCTTCGCGGAGGAGAACGCGGCGAGCGCGCGGGTGCGCTGGACCATCTCGGGGTTCGACGTCGCCTGCGCCATCTCCTGGGAGAGGCTGAGCAGCTGGTCGATGAGCTGGCTGTAGGCGTCGACGGTCTGCGTGATGGAGGCGTCGTCGGCGTAGGCGTCGCGGCGGATCGCCTTGAGCTGGGCGACGCGCTTGGTGATGGCGTCGAGGTTGCTGCGGACACCGTTCAGCTCGTTGTTGCCGGTGATGTCCTTGGTGTTCTGGAGGAACGTGGCGACCTGGCGGTCCGTCTTCTGACGCCAGCTCGCGACCGAGTAGTCGGTCGCCTTGACCTTGTGCGAGAGCGGCCCGGCCGACTGGTCGCGCTCGTCCTGGAGCGCGGCCGCCAGCTCGGTGGCCTGCTTCGTCATGTCGGTGAGCAGCTTCATGTTGTCGAGCTGCTGGATGTCGTCGAGGGAGTCGCTGATGCGGATGCCACCGAGGGTGGTCGCCGCCGCCACCGGGAGCACCAGGAGCGAGACCAGACGGGTCGAGATGCGCCAGTTGCGCAGGGCTATTCGCGAGCCGGGCCCGCTCGGGCCCGCCTTCGCCTTCGCCTTGGGCTTCTTCTCGGCCTTGTCGGCCTTCCCCGGCTTGTCGTTCTTGTCGCGCGCGCTCTCGCCGCCCTCGGGTGCGTGCTCCTCCTGGCCCGCGGTGCTCAGCCCCTGCTGCGGTGCGTGCGGGGCAGCGGCGCCGCGGTCGGTCGCGCCGTTCGGCTCCGGCTCGGCCGGAGCACTGCCATCCCTCTTGAAACGTCCCTGCACTAGCGTCGCAACCTCTGGACCAGGCGCCCCTCGCGCCGTGGCGTTCGGGACGGTGTCGAGTCGTGGAGGTCCGTGAACCCCCGGGTGGTCGTAGTGACCGGCGCGTCTCCCCTTGACCGCCGCTCGGCGCTGCGTTGCGCCCTCGCGTGCCGGCCGAAACCCGCGGCGGTCCCGGGAATTCCAGCACAGCCGGGGATCTCCAACAAGGTCCGAAGAACCCTCGCCGGAGCCTGTGACGGCGTGTGCCGGGCGCATCACGAGGAGTGCGAAACGATCTTGCACATTACGGGCATACGGGTCTGATCCCGCATGCGCCGACCCCGCCCCGCTCGGGCCCGTGCGGGGGAGGTGGCGGGCGGAATGCCTTGGTCCGTACCCTGATGACCGATTCACCGGCTCGGGACGGCAGGGCGAAATGCCCCGGTTTCGAGCGGCGCTCGTGAGCAAACTCACATGGGGAGGTCGTGTGCCGGTTGTGGTGGAGGGGGACGGGGCCCGTACGCGTTAGCCTGGGGAAGCGGTTCTCCGCGTCGCGCCTGCCCCCGTTACCGGCGGTCATACCCGCGGGACGGCGAGCCGGAAACCCACGAGCCGCAACGAACAGAGGGGCACCCGCCAGCCGTGCGCATCGCCAGATTCTCCATCGACGGCAATGTGGCCTTCGGAGCCGTCGAGGGCGAAGGCCCCGACGGGCTCGTCCTCGACATCATCAAGGGCATTCCGTTCGCCGAGTTCGAGCTGTCGGGCACCAAGGTCCCCCTGGACAAGGTCCGCCTCCTGCCGCCCACGCTGCCCAGCAAGGTCGTGGCCGTGGGCCGCAACTACGCGGAGCACGCCAAGGAGATGGGCAACGAGGTCCCCGAGTACCCGGTCACCTTCCTCAAGCCCTCCACCTCCGTGAGCGGCCCCGGCGACCCCATCCCGTACCCCTCCTTCACCGAGGAGCTGTCGTACGAGGCGGAACTCGCCGTCGTGATCGGCCGCATGTGCCGCGAGGTGCCCCGCGAACGCGCCAAGGACGTGATCCTCGGCTACACCTGTGCCAACGACGTCACCGCCCGCGACGCCCAGCGCCGCGAGCAGCAGTGGGCCCGCGCCAAGGGCTTCGACGGCGCCTGCCCGCTCGGCCCCTGGATCGAGACGGACCTCGACCCGGCCGACCTCACGCTCCAGTGCACCGTCAACGGCGAGCAACGCCAGCTCGGGCGCACGAGCGACATGCTGCGCTCGGTCGAGGACCTCGTCGTCCACGTCACCGAGGCCATGACCCTGCTCCCGGGCGACGTCATCCTCACGGGCACCCCGGCAGGGGTCGGCCCGCTCAGCGTCGGCGACGAGGTCGCCGTCCACATCGAAGGCATCGGCACTCTCACCAACAAGGTGATCAAGCGTGGCTAACGACGGCACCGTCCGCGTACGTTTCTGTCCCTCCCCGACCGGCAACCCCCACGTCGGTCTCGTCCGCACCGCCCTGTTCAACTGGGCCTTCGCGCGGCACCACCAGGGCACCCTGGTCTTCCGCGTCGAGGACACCGACGCGGCCCGCGACTCGGAGGAGTCCTACGAGGCGCTCCTCGACTCCCTGCGCTGGCTCGGCCTCGACTGGGACGAGGGCCCCGAGGTCGGCGGCCCGCACGCCCCGTACCGCCAGTCGCGGCGCATGGACGTCTACCGCGACGTCGCGCGCCGCCTGGAGGAGTCCGGGCGCGCCTACCGCTGCTACTGCACGACCGAGGAGCTGGACGCGCGCCGCGAGGCCGCGCGCGCCGCGGGGCGCCCCTCCGGCTACGACGGCCACTGCCGCGACCTGAGCGCCGAGCAGGTCGCCGCCTACGAGGCCGAGGGCCGCAAGCCCATCGTCCGCTTCCGGATGCCGGACAAGACGATCACCTTCACCGACCTCGTGCGCGGCGAGCTGACCTTCGCGCCCGAGAACGTCCCGGACTACGGCATCGTCCGCGCCAACGGCGCCCCGCTCTACACGCTCGTCAACCCGGTCGACGACGCCCTGATGGAGATCACCCACGTCCTGCGCGGCGAGGACCTGCTCTCCTCCACGCCCCGGCAGATCGCCCTGTACGAGGCGCTCATCGAACTGGACCTCGCCAAGGAGATCCCCGCCTTCGGGCACCTCCCCTACGTCATGGGCGAGGGCAACAAGAAGCTCTCCAAGCGCGACCCGCAGGCGAGCCTCAACCTCTACCGTGAGCGCGGCTTCCTCCCCGAGGGCCTGCTCAACTACCTCTCGCTGCTCGGCTGGTCGTTCTCGGCCGACGAGGACATCTTCACGCTCGACCAGATGATCGCGAAGTTCGACATCTCCGACGTGAACGCCAACCCGGCGCGCTTCGACCTGAAGAAGGCCGAGTCGATCAACGGCGATCACATCCGGATGCTCTCGGTCGAGGACTTCACCGCGCGCTGCGCGCCCTGGCTCAAGGCCCCCTTCGCGAACTGGGCCCCGGACGCCTTCGACCCTGCCGCCTTCGCCGCCCTCGCGCCGCTCGCGCAGACCCGCCTCACCGTCCTCTCGGACATCACGGCCAACGTCGACTTCCTCTTCCTCGACGAGCCCGCGATCGACGAGACCTCGTGGAACAAGGCGATGAAGGAGGGCTCCGACGCCCTCCTGACCACGGCCCGCGCCAAGATCGCCGAGGCCGACTGGAAGGCCGAGGCGCTCAAGGAGGCGGTCCTCGCGGCCGGCACCGAGCACGGTCTCAAGCTCGGCAAGGCGCAGGCCCCCGTCCGCGTCGCGGTCACCGGGCGCACCATCGGCCTCCCGCTCTTCGAGTCCCTGGAGATCCTGGGCCGCGAGAAGACGCTTCGGCGCATCGACGCGGCGCTGGCGAAGCTGGCCGCCTGAGCCGGCGGGCGGCCCGCGCCGCGTCAGCGGACGGGTCGCGCGCTGCCGCCGCGTGAGACGCGCGTCCCGAGGGGCGGGCACCGGAACCACCTTCCGGGGCCCGCCCCTCGGGCGTGCGCGCGGGTCCTTCGGGGGCCCGCCCCTCGCGCGTCCGCGCGGGTCCGCGCCTATCCTCGGCGGCGTGGCAGCGAATACAGAGGTCAAGGCCGTCCTGTGGGACGTGGACGATACCCTCTTCGACTACACGGGCGCCGACACCGCCGGTCTCGCCGCGCACCTGCGCGCCGAGGGCCTCCTGGAGCGCTTCGGCGGCCCCGAGGCGGCGCTCGCCCGCTGGAGGACGCTGACCCGGCGCCACTGGGGGCGCTTCGCCGCGGGCGGCGTCGGCTTCCTGGAACAGCGCAGGGACCGCGTACGGGACTTCCTCGACACCCCGCTGGGCGACGCGGAGGCCGACGCGTGGTTCGAGGCGTACTTCGGGCACTACGAGGCCGCCTGGACGCTCTTCGCGGACGTCCTGCCCGCCCTCGACGCCCTCGCGGCGAGCCACCGCCACGGCGTCCTCTCCAACTCCTCCGTCAGCGTGCAGGGACCCAAGCTCGGCTCCCTCGGCCTCGGCGACCGCTTCGAGACCCTGCTGTGCGCCGCCGAACTCGGCGTCTCCAAGCCCGACCCGGGCGCCTTCCGCGCCGCCGCGCGGGCCCTCGGGCTGGCGCCGGCCGAGATCGCGTACGTGGGCGACGAACCCTGGATCGACGCACGTGGCGCGGTCGACGCGGGCCTCGTCGGGGTCTGGCTCGACCGCGCCGGACGCCGCGCGCGCGAGGCGGTCCCCGAGGGCGTGCACCGCATCGGCGGCCTCGCCGAGCTGCCGGGGCTGCTCGGCGATACCCGTTTTGGAGCGCCGTCGACCTTCGGGTAATGTTCTTCCTGCGCCGCCGGACGGGATGAACGCCCGAAAGAAAGCGCGAAGCGGATACCGGGCCCCAGGGCTTGCGTATCAATGGGCTATGGTGTAATTGGCAGCACGACGGTTTCTGGTTCCGTTAGTCTAGGTTCGAGTCCTGGTAGCCCAGCTGATCACTTCGAGTGATCTCGCCCCCGTTGTGTAGCGGCCTAGCACGCTGCCCTCTCACGGCAGTAGCGCCGGTTCGAATCCGGTCGGGGGTACAGATCCTTCCCGCGGGAACAACCGGGTCGCACCCGATGTCCCCGAGACGCAGGATCGCCAAAAGCCCCCGTTGTGTAGCGGCCTAGCACGCTGCCCTCTCACGGCAGTAGCGCCGGTTCGAATCCGGTCGGGGGTACGGAAGTTCCTTGGGCTATGGTGTAATTGGCAGCACGACGGTTTCTGGTTCCGTTAGTTTAGGTTCGAGTCCTGGTAGCCCAGCTGATCACTTCGAGTGATCTCGCCCCCGTTGTGTAGCGGCCTAGCACGCTGCCCTCTCACGGCAGTAGCGCCGG
>NZ_JBIVIO010000002.1:808120-966295 GCF_044749745.1 Streptomyces sp. NPDC088923
CCGGTTCGAATCCGGTCGGGGGTACTTCTCGAAAAGCCCTCCATCCTTCACGGATGGGGGGCTTTCTGCTGTGCGCGGGCTGTCCGCTGTGCGCGCGGCGGGCGCTGGTCCGGACGGGCGGGGCGGCTTCGTCGGCGTCCCGCCCGTACCGGCGGGGTACGGGAATGGTGCGTGCGGTACGGGGTCCTGCGTGCGGGTGCGGAGTGTTCAGCCACCGTTGCGGCGCAGCGCCTCGGAGAGGCGGGCCGCGGCGTCGATGATGGCCTGGGCGTGCATCCGCCCCGGGTGGCGCGTGAGGCGCTCGATCGGCCCGGAGACCGAGACGGCGGCGACGACACGGTTCGAGGGGCCCCGTACCGGCGCCGAGACCGAGGCCACGCCCGGCTCGCGCTCGCCGATCGACTGGGCCCAGCCCCTGCGCCGTACCCCCGAGAGCGCGGTCGCGGTGAAACGCGCGCCCTGGAGGCCGCGGTGCAGCCGCTCCGGCTCCTCCCAGGCGAGCAGGATCTGCGCCGAGGAACCCGCCTTCATCGTCAGCGTCGAACCTACGGGCACCGTGTCCCGCAGTCCGGACAGCCGTTCCGCCGCCGCGACGCAGATCCGGGTGTCGCCCTGCCTGCGGTAGAGCTGCGCGCTCTCGCCCGTCACGTCGCGCAGGTGCGTGAGCACCGGGCCCGCCGTGGCGAGCAGCCGGTCCTCGCCGGCCGCGGCGGCGAGTTCCGAGAGGCGGGGGCCGAGGATGAACCGGCCCTGCATGTCCCGCGCCACCATGCGGTGGTGCTCCAGTGCCACGGCAAGGCGGTGTGCCGTGGGCCTGGCGAGCCCTGTCGCGCCGACCAGGGAGGCGAGAGTGGCCGGACCGGACTCAAGGGCGCTCAGAACGAGAGCAGCCTTGTCGAGTACGCCGACGCCGCTAGAGTTGTCCATGCAACGATATTCGCGTCTCACTCTGTGAAACGCAAGTTCAATTTCCACGGGAAGTTGCCACTCTGTACGAGCGGGCCCGAGGACCACCGGGCCCCAGGACCGCCGCCACCCACGAGGGGACGGTTGGGTACTCACCTCCTAGTTGGGCCAGGCATCGCCGCCGGCCGAAGGGAAAGCGATGGGTAGGACACTCGCGGAGAAGGTCTGGGACGACCACGTCGTCCGGCGCGCCGAGGGCGAGCCCGATCTCCTCTACATCGACTTGCACCTGCTGCACGAGGTCACCAGCCCACAGGCGTTCGACGGCCTCCGCCAGAACGGCCGGCAGGTGAGGCGCCTCGACCTCACCATCGCGACCGAGGACCACAACACCCCGACCCTCGACATCGACAAGCCCATCGCGGACCCCGTCTCGCGCGCCCAGCTGGAGACGCTGCGCAAGAACTGCGCGGACTTCGGCGTACGGCTGCACCCGCTCGGCGACGTCGAGCAGGGCGTCGTCCACGTCGTGGGACCGCAGCTCGGCCTCACCCAGCCCGGCACCACCGTCGTCTGCGGCGACTCGCACACCTCGACGCACGGCGCCTTCGGCGCCCTCGCCTTCGGCATCGGCACCTCGCAGGTCGAGCACGTGCTCGCCACGCAGACGCTGCCGCTCGCCCGCCCGAAGACGATGGCCGTCACCGTCGAGGGCGAACTGCCCGCCGACGTCACGGCGAAGGACCTGATCCTCGCCGTCATCGCGAAGATCGGCACGGGCGGCGGCCAGGGCTACATCCTGGAGTACCGGGGCAGCGCCATCGAGAAGCTCTCGATGGAGTCCCGGATGACCATCTGCAACATGTCGATCGAGGCCGGTGCCCGCGCGGGCATGATCGCGCCCGACGAGACGACGTTCGCCTACCTCAAGGACCGCCCGCACGCGCCGCAGGGCCCCGAGTGGGAGGACGCGGTCGCGTACTGGAAGACACTGCGCACCGACGACGACGCGGTCTTCGACGCCGAGGTCGTCATCGACGGCTCCGCGCTCGCCCCCTTCGTCACCTGGGGCACCAACCCGGGCCAGGGCGCGCCGCTCTCGGCGAACGTCCCCGACCCGGCGAGCTTCGACGACCCCTCCGCGCGCTTCGCCGCCGAGAAGGCCCTGGAGTACATGGGCCTCGCCGCCGGGCAGCCGCTGCGCGAGATCCCCGTCGACACCGTCTTCGTCGGCTCGTGCACCAACGGCCGTATCGAGGACCTGCGCGCCGCCGCCGACGTGCTGCGCGGTCGCGCGGTCGCCGACGACGTCCGCATGCTGGTCGTCCCCGGTTCCGTACGGGTCGCGCTCCAGGCCGTCGAGGAGGGCCTCGACAAGGTCTTCACCGAGGCCGGGGCCGAGTGGCGGCACGCCGGCTGCTCGATGTGCCTGGGCATGAACCCGGACCAGCTCGCCCCCGGCGAGCGCTCCGCGTCCACGTCCAACCGCAACTTCGAGGGCCGGCAGGGCAAGGGGGGCCGCACCCACCTCGTCTCGCCCAAGGTGGCCGCAGCCACGGCGGTCCTGGGCCGCCTCGGCTCGCCCGCCGACCTCACCGCCACCGCGCCCTCGGGAGTCTGAACCACCATGGAAGCCTTCACCGTCCACACCGGCCGCGCCGTCCCGCTGCGGCGCTCCAACGTCGACACCGACCAGATCATCCCCGCGCACTGGCTCAAGAAGGTCACACGCGACGGCTTCGAGGACGGCCTCTTCGAGGCCTGGCGCAAAGACCCGGAGTTCGTACTGAACAAACCGGAGCGCGCCGGGGCCACCGTCCTCGTCGCCGGCCCGGACTTCGGCACCGGCTCCTCGCGCGAGCACGCCGTCTGGGCGCTCCAGAACTACGGCTTCAAGACCGTCATCTCCTCGCGCTTCGCCGATATCTTCCGCGGCAACTCGCTGAAGAACGGTCTCCTGACGGTCGTCCTCGACCAGAAGGTCGTCGAAGCGCTCCAGGAACTGGTCGAGCGGGACCCGCGGGCCGAGATCAGGGTCGACCTCCAGGAGCGCCAGGTGCGCGCCGAGGGCGTCACCGCGGACTTCGAGCTCGACGAGAACTCCCGCTGGCGGCTGCTCAACGGACTCGACGACATCAGCATCACGCTGCGCGAGGACGACTCGATCGCGGCGTACGAGGCGCGCCGGCCGGCCTTCAAGCCGCGCACGCTCCCGGTGTGAGGTGAGGGCCGGCCGCCGGATGGTGTGAACCGGCCGCTCGTGGAACCCGTTCTGTGCCCCTGGTCGTACGACGACCGGGGGCACGGTCGTGTGCGGCGTCGGCCGACCGGCTCGCGGAGCCTTGGCCAAAAACCCTCGGTCGGCGCAGTGTTGCGGTTGCCGGCGACGCGCCCGGGGCGCCGCCGAACGGGTGGTGTCAACTCCCTTGCCCCGCAAGGCAGAAGACCTGCGATTATGGCCTCTGCCTGCACTTCCCCGGGCCGCCGACGAGGCCGCCCCAGACGGTAGTTACCCCCTGCGCAGGCGACAACTCAGGCCAGATGGCACAATCGAGGCATGGAAAGCGACGGCCAACTCCAGCTTTACGGCGCGGTCGCCGACCAACTCAAAGAAGCACATACAAGGGTGCGCACACTGCAAGTCCCGGAGAGCGTACGGATGGCGCTGACCCGGAAGCTGCTGGTCATTACGGCCGCGGCCAAACACGATCTCGCAGGTGCGGCGGCACGCCTGGACCGGTTGTTGAAGGACATCGACGAGGGACGTTATCCCGGTGACGGCTGAATCCAGCCGTGGAGCGGGACTCTCCCGGGTCCAGTGGGTGTTGCGGCACAAGGGTGATTAGCCCGTTTCGTGTTTGATTTGCGGTATATATCCGCCTAGCGTGCGAAAAAGCTTGAACAGATTCGTTCTGGCAATGTCTCCGAAGGGGAAGACGTGAACAAGGCGCAGCTCGTGGAAGCGATTGCCGACAAGCTCGGCGGGCGGCAGAACGCCGCCGACGCCGTGGACGTGGTCCTGGACGCCATCGTCCGGGCCACCGTCGCCGGTGACCGGGTCTCCGTCACCGGGTTCGGCTCGTTCGAGAAGGTCGACCGTCCGGCCCGGTACGCCCGCAACCCCCAGACCGGGGAGCGGGTCCGCGTGAAGAAGACCTCGGTACCGCGCTTCCGCGCGGGCCAGGGCTTCAAGGACCTCGTCGCGGGGACCAAGAAGCTTCCGAAGAACGACGTCGCGGTGAAGAAGGCCCCCAAGGGCAGCCTCACCGGCGGTACCAAGACCACCGCCAAGGCGGCGGCGAAGAAGGCCACGGCGAAGAAGGCGACGGCCGCCAAGAAGGCCACCACGGCCGCCGCTCCGGCGAAGAAGACCACCGCCACGGCGAAGAAGGCCACCACCAAGAAGGCCACCCCGGCGGCGAAGAAGGCGACGGGCACCTCCGCGACCGCGAAGAAGACCACGGCCAAGACGGCGCCGGCGAAGAAGGCGACCGCCAAGAAGGCCCCGGCCAAGAAGAGCACGGCGCGCACGACCACCGCCAAGAAGGCGACAGCGCGCAAGAAGTGACCCTCCCGCACGTCGTGCGCCTTCGGCGGTGACGCTCTTTCTCCCGCACCGGACGCAGTGACGTCACGGCCGCGGCCGGACCTCCGGTCCTCCGGAGGGACGTGGCACCCACGCGTCGGGCCGGGCTCCTCGGGGAGCCCGGCCCGCGGCGTGTCCGGAGGGTGCGTGGTGGGGCGGGCGCGTACGGGGGCGCCGGGTGCGCGCGTGCGGGCCGGCCGCCGACGGTGGTTCAGAAGGTCTGCAGCGTCACCAACGTGATGCGCGGTGCCGCCGCTTCGCCCTCGGTCTCGATCCGCACGCGCTGCCCGGGACGCAGCAGCCGCAGCCCGCCCGCGAGGAACGCGGCGCCGTCGAAGGGCACGGGGGTGCCGTCGTCGAGCAGCACGCTGCCGCTGTGGTCCGAGGGATCGTAGGTGTACGCCGTTGCCTGCATGGGGGGACCCTAACGGGGCGACGGCCGCGGCGGGTCGGCGGGACGCCGCGCGGTGGCTACGTACCGGCGGGGCCCGCGACGTGTTCCCGCGACGGGAGCGCGGCGGCGACGCGGCGGGTGTGCGGGCCGACGCCCAGGGCGAGTGCCGCGCGCAGATCGGTGACCGTGTCCACGTCCTGCCGCACCGAGGCGACGGCGCCCGGGTCGAGTTCCACCGCGCCCGAGGCCCGGTGGCGGCTGCGGGAGTGCCCGCCGAAAAGGGGGCTCAATTCCGTACCGGAAAGCGCGGCGAGAAATGTCGTGCCGATTTCCGCGGCATCGGGAAGAAAAGAACGCGGGAAATGCGCGGCGGCGCGCAGGACGGCGGACAGCTCCGCCGGGCGCAGGGCGGGCAGATCCGCGTTGAGGGCGGCGACGGCGCCGCGCGCGGTGCCGCGCCTGGCCGCGCTCGCCCCGTGCGCGAGGGCGGCGTTGAGGCCGGCCCCCGGAGTGTCGGGGACCACACGCGCGCCGAGCGCGGCGAGGGCGGCACCGCCCCGCGCGTCGTCCGTGACGACCACCACACCCCGTACCTCGGGACACGCGAGCGCGGCCGCGACGGTGTCCTGCGCGAAGGCGAGCGCGAGGCGGCGACGGCTCGGCGCCGAGAGCGGCCCGGCGAGCCGGGACTTGGCCAGGGAGAGGGGCTTCACCGGGACGACCAGGGTCCATGGTGGGGGCGCGGCGGGCCCGGCGGGAGTGTTCATCGCCGCCATTGTCGCCCGTGGACGCCGCGCGGGCAGGGGGCGGTACGGCGGCCCGGACGGCGCGGGAGGGGGCGCGCGAACCGGCCTCGGGGGAGTGCGCGGGCGTACCGTGTTCTCGACAGACGGGGGAGGCGGGTCCACACTTGTGCGGCCTGCCAGGCGCAGTACGTGATCTTTGGCCCGGGTCGGGCCGAACAGGAAGGTGCACGCGTGTCCCGCCGTAAAATCGGCTTTTGGTATCGCTTTGCCGCGGCGATGCTCAAGCCGCTGTTGCTGGTCTTCTTCAAGCGGGAATGGCGCGGAGCGGAGCACATGCCCGAGGACGATGGATTCATCACCGTCGTCAACCACAATTCGTACATCGACCCGTTGTCGTACGCGCACTTCCAGTACAACACCGGACGGCTGCCGCGTTTCCTCGCGAAGGACGGCCTTTTCAAGCACGGCATTGTCGGCGCCATGATGCGCGGCACCCAGCAGATCCCCGTCTACCGTGAGACGACCGACGCGATGGACGCCTTCCGGGGCGCCGTGCGGGCCATCGAGAAGGGCGAGTGCGTCGCCTTCTACCCCGAGGGCACCCTCACGCGCGATCCCGCGCAGTGGCCCATGAGCGGCAAGACCGGTGCGGCGCGTGTCGCGTTGGCGACGCGCTGCCCCGTGATCCCCGTCGCGCAGTGGGGCGCCAACCTCGCGATGCCGCCGTACGCCAAGGAGAAGAAGCTGCGGCTGCTGCCCCGCAAGACGCTCCAGGTGCTCGCCGGGGCGCCCGTCGACCTCTCCGCGTACTACGGCAAGGAGCCGACGCCCGAACTCCTGCGCGAGGTCACGGAGGTGCTGATGCGCGCCGTCACGGACCTGCTGGAGGAGTTGCGGGGCGAGAAGGCACCGGCGGAGATCTACGATCCGCGCAGGGCCCGGATAGAACAGCGTCGTCGGGCCGCGGCCAAGCGTGCCGGCGGTCCGGACGGCGCGGCCCAGGCGCACGACGCGGACGGGAGCGGTCCGCGCGACGCGGGCGGGATTCGTCCGCGCGGCGTGGACGGAACGCGTCCGCGCGACGAGAGCACGACGCACGCGACAGGGGAGCACACCACGTGACAGGCCAGTCCGGCCGGAACGACCGTCCCGCCAAAGCCGCCGTCTTCGGCAGCGGTTCCTGGGGCACCGCCTTCGCCATGATCCTCGGCGACGCCGGGAACGACGTGACCGTATGGGCCAGGCGCCCCGAGGTCGCGGAGGCGATCAACACGACGCGCACCAACCCCGGCTATCTGCCGGGCACGGTCCTGCCCGAGCGGGTACGTGCCACGAGCGATCCCGCGGAGGCCGCGGACGGCGCGGAGCACGTCTTCTTCGTGGTCCCCTCGCAGACGCTGCGCGAGAACCTCACCGCCTGGGCGCCGTTGTTCGGGCGCGAGAGCGTGCTCGTCTCGCTCATGAAGGGCGTCGAACTCGGTTCGACGATGCGGATGAGCGAGGTCATCGAGGACGTCACGAAGGCGCCGCGGGAACGGGTCGCCGTCGTCACCGGGCCGAACCTCGCGGGCGAGATCGCCGCGCGGCAGCCCGCCGCCGCCGTCGTCGCCTGCCGCGACGAGGACGTCGCCCGGCGCATCCAGCACGCCTGCCTCACCCCGTACTTCCGGCCCTACACCAACACCGACGTGGTCGGTTGCGAGCTCGGCGGCGCGGTCAAGAACGTGATCGGGCTCGCGGTCGGCATCGCCGACGGCATGGGGCTCGGCGACAACACCAAGGGCTCGCTCATCACGCGCGGGCTCGCCGAGACGACGCGGCTCGGCCTCGCGATGGGCGCGGACCCGATGACGTTCTCCGGGCTCGCGGGGCTCGGCGACCTCGTCGCGACGTGCTCCTCGCCGCTCTCGCGCAACCACACCTTCGGCACGAATCTCGGGCGCGGGATGAGCCTCGCGGAGACCGTCGCGGTCACCAACCAGACGGCGGAGGGCGTCAAGTCCTGCGAGTCCGTCCTCGCGCTCGGCCGCGCGCACGGGATCGACATGCCGCTCACCGAGACGGTGGTGAGCATCGTGCACGAGGGGAAGTCGCCGCTGGTGGCGGTGGAGGAGCTGATGTCGCGCAGCGCGAAGTCCGAGCGGGCGTAGGGGGCGGGACGGCGCGTTCGATGGGCGTGGGGCGGGGCGATTGATGGGCGTGGGGCGGGGCGGGCCGGGAACTGTGGGGCTCCGTCCCACGCCCCGCTCCTCAACCTCCCCCAGCCTTCGGCCGGGGGGACGCCCGGGAGGGGCTGGATCGGTGGCCGGTGTGGTGCCGGGGCGCGGCTCCGTGAGGTTCGGCCGGGTGGTGACGGCGGGCGACAAGCCGGGCGCCGGGCGCTGACGGGGCGGGGAGCAGCAGGTACCCTCATCGCGATATGAGCAGCCAGAACCTCCCCCAGAGCCCTGTTCCTCCCGTCGAAGGGGGAGAGCCGCGCAAGCCGCGGGTCGCCGTCGTCTTCGGCGGGCGAAGCTCCGAGCACGGAGTCTCCGTCGTCACGGCCGGTGCCGTGCTCAGTGCCATCGACCGGGAAAAGTACGACGTGCTGCCGATCGGCATCACCGGAGAGGGCCGCTGGGCCCTCGCCGTCGACGAACCGGCCCGGATGGCCATCGCGGACCGTGCGATGCCCACCGTCGAGAGCCTCGCGGAGTCCCTGGAGGGCAGCGTCGTGCTGCCCTTCGACCCCTCCGTGCGTGAGGTCGTCTACGCCGAGCCGGGCTCGGTCCCCAAGGCGCTCGGCGAGGTCGACGTCGTCTTCCCGATGCTCCACGGGCCCTACGGCGAGGACGGGACGCTCCAGGGCCTCCTGGAACTCTCCGGGACGCCCTACGTCGGCGCCGGGGTGCTCGCCTCCGCGGTCGGGCAGGACAAGGAGTACATGAAGCGGATCTTCACGTCGTTCGGGCTCGCGGTCGGCCCGTACCTCGTGATCCGCCCGCGCGAGTGGGAGCAGGACCCCGACGGCGCGCGCCGCCGCATCGCCGATTTCGCCGGTGACCACGGCTGGCCGCTCTTCGTGAAGCCCGCGCGCGGCGGCTCCTCCGTCGGCATCAGCAAGGTCGACGGTTTCGACGACCTCGACGAGGCGATCGAGGAGGCGCGGCGCCACGACCCGAAGTTCCTGATCGAGGCGCTCGTCCAGGGGCGCGAGATCGAGTGCGGGGTCCTGGAGTTCGAGGACGGGCCGCGCGCGAGCGTGCCCGCCGAGATCCCGCCGGTCACCGACCACGCCTACTACGACTTCGAGGCGAAGTACATCGACTCGGCCTCGGGCCTCGTGCCGGCTCCGCTCACGCCCGAGGAGACCGCCGAGATCCAGCGCCTCGCGGTCGCAGCCTTCGAGGCGACCTCCTGCGAGGGCCTCGTGCGCGCCGACTTCTTCCTCACCGACGACGGCTTCGTCATCAACGAGATCAACACCATGCCCGGCTTCACTCCCATTTCGATGTACCCGCAGATGTGGGAGAAGAGCGGCGTCGGCTACGCCGAACTCGTGGACCGGCTCATCCAGGCGGCGCTGCGGCGGTCCACGGGGCTGCGGTAGGGGGTTGCGGGGGGGCGTGGGGCGTGGGGTGTGTGTGGCGCGGGGCGCGCGGTGCGTGGCGTGCGGTGCGTGGCGCGGTACGCGTGGCAGCGCGGTGCTTGTGGCTCCGTGTGCGTGGCGTGGCGCGGGTGGCGCGGTGTTTGTGGCTTTGCGTGCGCGTGGCGTGGCGCGGGTGGCGCGGTGCGCTGAGTCGTGACGCAGGTGCGGTGACGTACGCGACGTGGCATATGCGACGTCGCGTGTGACCTGCGGTGATGCGCGCGACGTAGGCGGTGCGACGTACGCGACGTACGCGACGTGGTCTCAGCGGCGGGCGGTGACGTCGTGGGCGCGGGGGCTGTGTGGCGGGGCCGGCGGGTGGGGTGCGCGCGACGCGGGTGGCCGCGTCGTGCCCGTACCGTCGCCTCGTCCCCGTACCACTGCCGCGGCGGGACCCTCTCGGCGCTCAGCCCTCCGCGATGCCCTTCGGGATGGTGCCCGCGACGGGCTTCGCGAGGTCGGTCAGGGGGGAGAGGCCGTTGTCGGTGCGTGAGGCGGGGATCGTGACCTCGACGTAGGCGATGCGCAGCGTCGTGTAGAGGCGGTAGGGGCCACCGTCCTTGTGGACGATGGCCCAGTCCACGCCGTTGACCTCGACGCCGTCCGTCTTCGGGTCGTCGAGAGCGGCCGGACGGGGCACTCCGCAGCGCAGTATGATCGCCGGGCCGCCCCATCCGGCCGTCAGTTCGGACTTCGGAGCCGGGTTGTTCCTGTCGAGTCCGTCCACGTGCTCCGGAAGCTTCGTGTGCAGCTTCCGGCACGCCTTCGCGGCCGCGGCGTCCGGTGCGGGGACCGCGGCCTTCGCCGCGGAGTCCGCCGCCGAGTCCGACGACGAACAGCCGACGGCGGTCAGCAGCGGGAGCAGGACTGCGGGAACGAGCAGTCGCCGCAGCACGGAGATGTTCACGCCGCCCAGCCTAGACGGGGGTTACAGATGGACGACGGGGCAGGTCAAGGTCCTGGTGATGCCCTCCACCTGCTGCACCTTCGCGACGACCATGCGACCGAGGTCGTCCATCGTCGTCGCCTCGGCACGCACGATCACGTCGTACGGGCCCGTGACGTCCTGGGCTTGTATCACACCGTCGAACGAGCCGATGAGTTCGGCTACCGCGGAGGACTTGCCGACCTCCGTCTGGATCAGAATGTACGCCTGTACCACGGAACCTCCAGGGCGGCCATGAGGATCATGGGGGAAAGGGGACGCCACGGTATCGCGTCGCCGCGCGCCGCGGGGAGCCCCCCGCGCGTGCTGCGCCCCGCTCCGTACGGCGGTGCCGCTTCCGGGGGACGCGGCGCACGGAAGTTCAGGCAAGACTTGACGGTATCCGCGGCGGCGAAGGCACAGGGCCGTGCACGGTACGGCGCAGAAGGGGCACAGGGATGAAGGGCACTGTGGGGGAACTCGGCGAGTTCGGGCTCATCAGAGAGATGACGGCGCGACTCACCACGACACCGGCGGTGCGGCTCGGCCCGGGCGACGACGCCGCCGTCGTGGCCGCGCCCGACCGCCGCGTCGTGGTGAGCACCGACGTCCTCGTGGAGGGCCGGCACTTCCGGCGCGACTGGTCGACCGCGTACGACGTCGGGCGCAAGGGCGCGGCGCAGAACCTCGCCGACATCGCCGCCATGGGCGCGGTGCCCACCGCCCTCGTCCTCGGCCTCGTCGTACCCGCGACGCTGCCCGCGACATGGGCGACCGAGCTGATGGACGGGCTGCGCGACGAGTGCCAGGTGGCGGGCGCGGCGGTGGTCGGCGGCGACCTCGTACGCGGCGACACGATCACCGTCGCGATCACGGCGCTCGGCGACATGCGCAACCAGGAGCCGGTCGTGCGCTCCGGGGCGCATCCGGGCGACGTCGTCGCCGTCACGGGCTGGCTCGGCTGGTCCGCCGCCGGGCACGCCGTCCTCTCGCGCGGCTTCCGCTCCCCGCGCGCCTTCGTCGAGGCGCACCGCAGGCCCGAACCGCCCTACCACGCGGGCCCCGCCGCCGCCGCGCTCGGCGCGACGTCCATGACCGACGTGAGCGACGGCCTCATCGCCGACCTCGGGCACATCGCCGAGGCGAGCAACGTCCGCATCAACCTCGTCTCCGGCAAGGTCGACGTGCCCTCGCAGATGTACGACATCGGGCAGGCCGTCGGCGTCGACCCGCTCCAGTGGGTGCTCACGGGCGGCGAGGACCACGCGATCGTCGCGACGTTCCCGCCGGACGTGAAGCTCCCGGCGCGCTGGAAGGTCATCGGCGAGGTCCTGCACCCCTCGGCCCGCCCCGAGGTGACCGTCGACGGCGCGCCGTGGACGCGCGCGGGCGGCTGGGACCACTTCGGCGCGGACGAGGGGGACGACGGGATCGAGGTGCCGGGGCGGTGACGGCGCGGGGGTGAACGTCGCGGGGTGGGGGCTGGTGACGTCGCGCGGGGGCGGCGTCGGTGCGGGGTGAGTCGGTGTGGTCGGCGCGGTCGGCGCGGTCGGCGTGGGGTGCGTCGGCGCGACGTGGCATATGCGACGTCGCGTGTGACCTGCGGTGATGTGCGTGGCGTGCGCGACGTGCCGGGGCGGCGCGGGGCGGTACGCGACGTGCCGGGCTGCGTGGGCGACGTAGCGCGACGTGAGTGCGCCGCGAAGCGGAGGGGGCGGTAGATTCGAGCGTATGCACATACCCCCGCGCGTTCTGACCGTGGCCGGTTCCGACTCCGGCGGCGGCGCCGGCATTCAGGCGGACCTCAAGACGATGCTCGCGCTGGGCGTGCACGGGATGAGCGTGCTCACCGCCGTCACGGCGCAGAACTCGCTCGGCGTGCAGGGCGCCTGGAACCTCCCCGTCGAGGCCGTGCGTGCCCAGTACCGCAGCGTCGTCGACGACATCGGCGTCCAGGCTGTCAAGACCGGGATGCTCTCCTCCGCCGCGCTCGTCGAGACGGTCGCGGAACTCCTCGCGGCGACGGACGCGCCGACCGTCGTCGACCCGGTGGGCGTCTCCAAGCACGGCGACGCGCTGCTCGCCTCGGAGGCCCTCGACTCGGTACGCACGCGGCTGCTCCCCGTCGCCACCGTCGCGACCCCCAACCTGGACGAGGTCGCCCAGCTCACCGGCGTCCACGTCACCCGCCCCGAGGACCTGCCCGAGGCGGCGGCGGCCGTCCTCGCCCTCGGCCCGCGCTGGGCCCTGATCAAGGGCGGCCACCTGGAGGGCGAGGCCGTGGACCTCCTCACGGACGGTACGGAAGAACACTGGCTGCGCGCCCCCCGCCTCGACAACCGCCACACCCACGGCACCGGCTGCACCCTCGCCTCCGCCGTCGCCTCCCACCTCGCCCTCGGCCACGACGTCCCGACCGCGGTCCGCGCCGCGAAGGACTACGTCACCGGCGCCATCGCGGCGGGCTTCCCGCTCGGCGCGGGCATCGGCCCCGTCGACCACGGGTGGCGGTTCCGGGGGGCGGAGGCTCAGGCGGGCTGAGCGGGCTGAGCGGGCTGCGGTTGGCGGTTGAGGCAAGCCGGCGGGGGTGTCGTGGTGACGCCGCGGAAGCCGCCGACGCCGTTGGACCTCACGACGTAGGGAGGGGCGGCGAGAGGTGTGACGCGGCGTGGCGTCCGCGCGACGTGGCATATGCGACGTCGCGTGTGACCTGCGGTGATGCGGGGCGTCTCCGCGACGTGGCGGCGCGAGCGCGCGACGTCGCGCCGCTTTCTCCTCGCGACGTCGCGTCGCCTGCTCCACGCCACGCCTACGCGCCTTCCACGCGGCGTCACCCCAGCCCGCACGCGACGTCGCGGCATCATCCGCGCGCGACGTCGCGACGCGCCCCGTAGCGCAGGGGGTAGTCCTTGAGCCGGATGTTCTGCGCGGCGTGGAGGGTCAGGCGCCGGAAGACGCGCGTCATGAGGCGTGCGCTGAGGACGCGGTACATGCGGTCGCGGCGGCGGATCGCCGCTTCTGTCGCGGGGGCGAAGAAGGGGCCGACGTTGGCGGCGGTCTTCTGGCAGCCGCGCGCGAAGGCCGTCATCTCCGCCTCGTAGGCCGCGAAGGCCTCACGGTGCGCGCCGCGCGCCGCCGCGAGTTCGCCGGCGAGCACGTATGCGCCGACGAGCGCGCAGCCCGTGCCCATAGCGCCCATCGTCGCGCCGTACCCCGCGTCGCCGAGCAGGACGACGCGGCCTCGCGCGAGCCCCTCCACGTCGCTCCGGGCGAGCGCGTCGAAGTACAGGTCGTGCGCGTCGTCCAGCGCGTCGAGGACGCGCGCCGTGTGCCAGCCGCCGCCCGCGAACCGCTCCCGCAGCACCCGCTTGTGCGCCGCGACGTCGCGGCGGTCGTGGTCCAGCGGCTCCGAGGCGAAGACGAGCGAGGCGAGGGCGCGCGCCGGGTCGCCGCCGTAGTGGCTGAGCAGGACGGTACGCCCGGGCTCCGTGTACATGCGCGCCGTGCGTTCCAGACCGAGGTGGTTCGGGAGACCGAAGGCGGCGAAGTAGTAGCCGCCGAAGCGTACGTGGCGCTCTTCCGGACCGAAGACCAGGGCGCGCGTGTGCGAGTGGAGGCCGTCGGCCCCCACCACGAGGTCGTACCGCTCCGGCGCGCCCCGCTCGAACGACACGTCCACGCCGTCGTCGTCCTGCCGGAGCGAAGCGATGGAGTCGTCGAAGACGTAGCGGACCGAGTACCGCGTGTGCTCGTACATGATCTCCGCCAGGTCGCCGCGGTGGATCTCGACGTCGCCGCTGAGCATCGACGCCGTCAGCGTCACGAGCACCTTGTCCCTCGCGTCGACGACGCTCTGCGCGCCCATGTGCGTCTGCCGCGCCGCCACGTCGTCCGCGATGTTCATGGCGCGCAGCACCTCGGCGTGAACGGCGCCCCGGAAGTCCACGGCGAAGCCGCCCGGGCGGAGTTCCGGCGCCTTCTCCACCACGGTCACCTCCGCCCCGTAACGGTCCAGCCAGGCCGCGACCGCAGGGCCCGCCACGCTCGCCCCGGAGACGAGGACGCGCAGCCCGGCGAGCGGCGGGCGTGCGACTGCGGGGGCTGGGGCGGGGGTGGCGCGGAGGGGGCGTCTGACGTCGGGCGGGGTGGTGTCGCTCTTCTCGGTCATGCCGACAGGGTCGGGCCGGGCGCTTACCGGGCGCTTACCGTGCGCTGACGGGCGGGTACAGGAGACGTCGCGGGGGAACGGTGCGGCGCGACGTGGGGGTGCTGGGTGTCTGATACGTCGCGAAGTGGCGGGCGCGGGATGCCCGGTGCGTCACGACGCGCCGTCACTACGCCGCGTCACGACACCTCCGGCTCCGCGCGACTTCCCCGCTCCCACGCCGTGCGGTACGCGGCATCGCCCAGTGCCTCGCCCAACGTCGCGCGCAGCCCGGCCTCTTCACTGCCCTCGCCCGAGCTAACGGCCGGGACCCCCCACAGGGCCTCCGCGTGCCCCAGATGCTCCGCCGCGCCGCGGAGAAGCTCCCGCGACGCCGCGGTGCCCGCGCTTCGAGCGGCTCCCGACGTGCGCGTCCCGTGCCCGGACTCCGCGACGTACAGGCGCGCGAGCACCTCGTACGTCTCCGCGCGCACGCTTCGTACCGGCACCGTCGCCGCCTTCGCCCGTGCGCGCTCCGCGCCGTCTCTCGCGCGCGCCACTTCGCCCGCGTCGAGGTCCGTTCGCACCAGCCCGAGCAGGGCTCGGACCTCCTCCGCGACGCCGAACCACGTCCCGGAGAACAGCTTGAGCGCCGCGGCGTAGCGCTCGCGCGCCGTGGACGCGGCGCCGTCGTGCCGCGCGACGTCGCCCAGGCCACGCAGCGCGACGCCGACTTTGTCGGCCAGCCCGTAGCGTCGGTACGCCGCTTCGGCACGCCTCAGGTCCGCTTCGGCGTCGCGTGGACGACGCGCCCGTAGCAGCACCTCCGCACGGTGGGTGAGCATGTCGGCGTGCTCCTCCGACGACCGCAGTCGCTCCGTCAGTTCCAGCGCCTCGTCGAGCATCACGAGCGCCTCGGCGCGACGCCCGAGGAACTCCGCGGCGTACGCGAGCCTGTCGAGGGTGTTGGCGATGCCCCAGCGGTCGCCAAGCGCGCGGAAACCGCGCAGCGCCTCGCGATACGTCGCCTCCGCCGCGTGGGGGCGTCCCGCCTCGGTCTCCAGCAGACCGGTGCCGAGCAGGAGCAGCGACCTCGCCCATGGCGACCCGCTCAGCTGCCACCCGGCCGACTCGTCGCCCCACTCCCTCGGCCCGCCCGCCAAGGACCACAGCACGCCGACCGCGGGGTGTCGCACCGGCGTCGTGAGACCTTCCAGCAAAGCGTTCGCACGGTCCGTCAGGGCCCGCCGCTCCTCCACCGGCAGATCCTCCGACGTCGCGGCGCACAGACACAGCGCGTACTCCTCGGCGAGACCCGGCGGCGGTATGTCGCCCAGCACCGCGAGGAGCGCACGCGCCGCGCCGACCTGTCCGCCGTGCAGTCCGCGTAGCCGCCAGAACCAGGCGAGCGCGGCGACCATGCGCAGGGCGCGGTCCGGCGCACGGGAGCACAGATGACGCAGCGCCGCGTCGAGTTCGTGGCGCTCGGACATGAGACGGTCCAGGGCCGCCACCTGGCGGGCCTCGTGCAGCAGAGGCTCGCTCTCCTCGGCGAGGCGCAGGAACCAGGCGGCGTGGGCATCCCGCAGGCGCTCCGTATCGTCCTCGGCGGCGAGTTGTCCCGCGCAGTAGTCGCGGATCGTCTGGAGCATGCGGTAGCGGCCGGACCGCACCTCAAGGAAGGACTTCTCGACGAGCGAGTCGAGAAGGTCCGCCGCGGTGGGCGTCGAGCAGACCTCGGCGATGGTGGCGGCGTCCGCGCCGTCCACGAACACGGAAACACGTCGCGCGAGTTGACGCTCACGCGCGTCGAGCAGCTCCCAGCTCCACGCTACGACGGCACGCAACGTCCGGTGCCGCGGTGCCGCCGTCCGGTCCCCGCGTGACAGCAGCGCGAAGCGGTCGCTCAAGCGACCTTCCAGCTCGCGCGGAGACAACGTGCGCACGCGCGCCGCAGCCAGCTCCACGGCGAGCGGAAGTCCGTCGAGCCGCACGCAGATCCGCCGGATCACGTCCCTTTCGTCGGAGGCCCCCGGATCGGACGAGGTGTCCCCCGTGTCCGCCTCGTGCGTCGTGCTCCAGCCCTCGTGTCTCGGCGGGCGGACCGCCGCGGCGCGCACTTCGAAGAGCCGTACCGCGTCGGGGAGAGGAAGCGGCCGCACCGGGCGGACGTACTCGCCCGTGAGCCCGAGTGCCTCGCGGCTCGTCGCGAGCACCCGTGCACCGCCGCAGCCGGCGAGGAGCGAGGCGACGCATCGTGCGACGTCGGCGACAAGGTGCTCGCAGTTGTCCAGGACGAACAACACGGGGTGCGCACCGACCGAGGTGAGCAGCCGTCCCAGAGCGTCGTCCCCCACCGGACCCAGGAACGCGTCGCGCACGCCGAGCGCCGTCAGCAGCGCGTGGGGCACCTGGGCGCCGTCCTCCAACGTGGCCAGCTCGACGTAGCGAACCGGCGCGGCCACCGCCCGCGCCGTCTCGACCGCAAGCCTGGTCTTGCCCGCACCGCCGGGGCCCGTGAGCGTGACGAGGCGGCGGTCGGGATCGGCGAGCAGCGCGGTGAGCGCGGCGCGTTCCCGGTCGCGGCCGATGAACTCGGTGAGCGGAACGGGAAGGCTGTGCGGGACGGTGGGGGACGTCGCGTCGTCCGGTGCGTATGGCGGGGACGTCGCGGCACCACGACGCGATGTCGCGTGCCGTGGGGATGCCGCCCCGTCCGGTGGGGACGTCGCGTGCGACCTGCGGATTCGAGGCGACGTCGGCGCGACGTCGGGGCGTGACGTACCCGCGACGTCGCGTGACGTCGTTCCGCGCAGGAGGTCCGTGTGCAGCTCCGCGAGTTCCGCCGACGGGTCGGTGCCGAGACGTTCCGCGAGGAGCGCGCGGGTCTCCTCGTACAGCACGAGTGCCTCGGCCGGGTGGCCCGTGTCACGCAGGGCGCGCATCAGGAGGGCACGCAGGGGCTCGTCGAGCGGGCATGTCGCGAGCAGGCCGCGCAGTTCGGCGATGAGCGCCGGCGTCGGCCGCACTCGGAGGTCCGCGGCGATGCGCCCGCGCAGGGCGGCGGCGCGCAGTGCGTCGAGCCGCGCGGCGTGGGCGGTCCGTACCGCGACGTCGGGCAGTGCCTCGCCCCGCCACAGTTCCAGGGCCGTACGGAAAGCGACGGCAGCTCCCGTCGCGTCATCGGCTTCCAGCCGTCGGTGCCCCGAATCCGCGAGCGTCGCGAAGCGGTGCGCGTCGACGCATGCGCGGTCGGGGAGGCGGAGGCGGTAACCGGCGGCGACGTGCGTCACTTCGGCGCCTGTCGCGGCGATGCGGAGGCGCAGCCGGGAGACCTGTGACTGGAGGGCGTTGCGCGCGCCGTCGGGCGGCTGCTCGCCGTACACGCCGCGCAGCAGGTGCACGGCTGGTACGGCGCGTCCTTCGTCGAGCAGGAGCAGGGTGAGCAGGGCTCTCGGGCGGGAGCCGCCCATGGGCAGCGTCGCACCGTCCGGTGAGCGCACCACAAGCGGGCCGAGCACGCCGAAGAAGGGGAGCGGAGCGGCGCTCACGGGACACGGCCGGCAGCGTCCGGCCCCTTGCGTGGAGGCGGTCCCGTGCGTGGAGTCGGTCCGGTACGGGGCCTCGGCCCCGTACCGGGAGGAGACGCCCC
Source organism: Streptomyces sp. NPDC088923 (assembly GCF_044749745.1). NCBI lineage: Bacteria > Bacillati > Actinomycetota > Actinomycetes > Kitasatosporales > Streptomycetaceae > Streptomyces > Streptomyces sp. NPDC088923. Next base: position 826,102 of record NZ_JBIVIO010000002.1, read on the forward strand.
CGCATCCGGGTACACGTAAGAGCCGGTCCGCCCTGAGGGGGACCGGCTCTCACAGCAACCAGCCAGGTGGCCGCGCCGCACTACGTCAGCGCGAGACCGGATCGGTACCGTCGTGAAACGGGACCGCCTCACGCTTAGCGCGAGACCTTGCCGGCCTTGATGCACGAGGTGCAGACGTTGAGCCGCTTCGGCGTTCCACCGACCACGGCACGCACGCGCTGGATGTTGGGGTTCCAGCGACGCGGCGTACGGCGGTGCGAGTGCGAAATGTTGTTGCCGAAGCCCGGCCCCTTGCCGCAGACGTCGCAGTTGGCAGCCACGGGTCACTCCAAAGACTTCAGATGCACTTACAGTGAATCCCGGCAGGCCGGGATCAGAGACGGAAGTGCCTGATTTGGCGTTGCCGGGGGGAATGGCCCGATTCTCATCGGGCAACCGGAGCAGCATACAGCGGCTACTCCCGCTCTACGAAACTACCATGACCGCGGCGATGGCTGTCCCCGGGCTCCGGCCGCACCCGGTCCGAGCTGCGACTACGCTGCGTTCGTCCGGCTGCGCAAGGAGGCCCTGGTGCCCGGGAAGGCCCTGATGTCCGGGAACGAAGGACGGCTCCTCGACGCCGCCACGCTGCGCGCCTGGTGCGCGACGGCACTCGACGCACTGGGCCGGGCGCGCGAGGAGATCGACTCCATCAACGTCTACCCGGTCGCCGACGGCGACACCGGGACCAACCTCTACCTCACGACCGAGGCGGCCTCCCGCGCCGTCGAGGCTGTTTTCGAGGCGTACGAGGACGGGGCGGCGTCCGGGGACGGTACGGACGCCTCGCCGGGGCCCGGCCTCGACGGGGTCGCCCGCGCCATGGCGCACGGCGCGCTCGTCGGCGCGCGCGGCAACTCGGGCACCATCCTGGCGCAGTTGCTGCGCGGCGCCGCGCAGGTGCTCGTCGGGGCCGCGGGCGAAGCGGTCGACGGCGTCGTCCTGGCCGCCGCCCTGCGCCGCGCCGCCGACGCCGCGTACGAGGCCGTGGCGCATCCCGTCGAGGGCACGGTCCTCACCGTCGCGTCGGCGGCGGCGCGCGCCTGCCCGCCGGACGAGGCCGACTGCCGCGTCGTCGCCCGCGCCGCGTACGACGCCGCGCGCGACGCCTTGGAGCGCACCCCGGGACAGCTCGCCGCGCTCGGTCGCGCGGGCGTCGTGGACGCGGGGGGCAGGGGCTTCGTCGCGGTACTCGCCGCGCTGGTGGCGGCGTTGGGCGGGGAGCCGTTCGCGGGCGGCCCCGTCGCGCGACCGGAGCGTTGGCAGTCGCGGCACCCGGAGACCCCGCGCGGGGTACGGGGCGGGGACGCGGCGCGGGTGGACGGCGCGGGATTGGACGGCGCGGGGGACGGGGACGACGCGGCGTCCGGGGAGGACGTCGCGGGGGGTGACGCCGCGCGGGGCGGAGACGTCGCGCGCGCGGGCGACGTTGCGGGGCGGGGGAGCGGTGACGTCGCGTGCCGGGACACCGAGGAGTGGGACGGGTCGGGGCCCGGGTACGAGGTGATCTACCTCCTCGACGCCGAGGACGACGCGGTGGCGCGTCTGCGCGCGCGGCTCGACGCGCTCGGGGAGTCCCTCGTCGTCGTCGGCGGGGACGGCCTGTGGCACGTCCATGTGCATGTGGACGACGCGGGGGCCGCCGTCGAGGCGGGTATCGAGGCGGGCCGCCCGCACCGCGTCCGCGTCACGCACTTCGCCTCCGACGCCGCGCGGCCCGCCCCCGCGAGCGGAGAGCGTGTCCCGCGCGCCATCGTCGCCGTCGTCCCGGGCGAAGGGCTCGCCGGGCTCTACGCGGAGGCGGGCGCCGCGACGGTGCCCGCCAGGCCGGGCGAACTGCCCGGCAGCGGAGAACTCGCCGAGGCGGTGCGTCGCGCGCACGCCCACGAAGTCGTCCTGCTGCCCAACGACGCCGACCTCCACCACACCGCCGCGGCCGCCGCGCAGGACGCGCGCCACCTGGGCGTACGCGTCGCCGTGATCCCCACCCGCTCCGCCGTGCAGGGCGTCGCCGCGCTCGCCGTGCACGAGGCGGAGCGGCGTTTCGACGAGGACGTCGTCGCCATGACCAGCGCCGCGGGCGCGACGCGCTACGCGGAACTCGCCGTGGCCGAACACCGCTCGTGGACCTCGGTCGGCATCTGCCAGGCCGGCGACGTGCTCGGGCTCATCGACGGCGACGTCGTGGTCATCGGGCAGGACGTCGCCGCGATCGCACGCACCGTGCTCGACCGGATGCTCGCGGCGGGCGGCGAGATGGTCACGCTCGTCCTCGGCGAGGACTGCCCGGGCACGCTCGCGGACGAACTGGAGCAGCACGTACGCGCGCACCACCTCGCGGTGGACACCGTCGTCTACGCCGGGGGACGGGACGCGGCGCTGCTGCTCGTCGGGGTGGAATGAGGCGTCGCGGCGGGGGCGTGCGGTGCGTCGTACGCGACGTGGCGCCGAGCCCATGGCTTACGCGACGTGGCGCCGTCCCCGCGACGTCGCGCCCTTCCCGCGACGCAGGCGACGCGGCGTACGCGCCGTGATGCCGCGCCGCGCGACGTAGCGCAAGCCCCGTACCCGCGTACCTCCCTCAGACCCCCCGGCTCCCCCCGGCCCCCCCGCCCCCGCACAGCTCCCCTCCCCGCCTCCCCCTCTGCTCTCCCGCGAGGCGTGGGCGACCGGTTGTCGGTCCCGTGGTGTGCAATGGGAGGGTGCCCACGCTCGATGAACCGCTGAAGAAGGTGCTCGGACCGCCCACCGCGAAGGTGATGGCCGAGCACCTCGGCCTGCACACCGTCGGTGACCTGCTCCACCACTACCCACGCCGCTACGCCGAGCGCGGGGAGCTGACGCGGCTCGCCGAGTTGCCGCTCGACGAGCACGTCACCGTCGTGGCGCGCGTGGCCGACGCGCGGGTGCACACCTTCAACGCGGGCCGCGGCAAGCGGCTCGAAGTGACCATCACGGACGGCAGCGGCCGGCTCCAACTGGTGTTCTTCGGGCGCGGCGTGCACAAGCCGCAGCACGACCTGCTCCCCGGCACGCGCGCGATGTTCGCGGGCAAGGTCTCCGTCTTCAACCGGAAGCTCCAGCTCGCCCACCCCGCCTACGAACTGCTCGCCGAGGAGAGCGACGCGCGCGAGGCCGCCGGGACCTGGGCGTCGAGCCTGCTGCCGATCTACCCGGCCACCGCGAAGCTGGAGTCCTGGAAGATCGCCAAGGCGGTCGACGCGGTGCTGCCGAGCGCGAACGAGGCGCTGGACCCCTTGCCCGATGCCCTGCGCGAGGGACGTGGGCTGCTGCCCCTGCCCGAGGCCCTGCTCAAGATTCACCGGCCGCGGAGCAGGGCCGACGAGGAGGCGGCGCGCGACCGCCTCAAGTGGGACGAGGCGTTCGTCCTCCAGACCGCGCTCGCCCGCCGCCGCCACGCCGACGCGCAACTGCCCGCCGTTCCGCGCCGCCCCGCCCCCGACGGGCTGCTCACGGCCTTCGACGCGCGCCTGCCCTTCACCCTCACCGAGGGCCAGCAGAAGGTCTCGCGCGAGATCTTCGACGACCTCGCCACCGATCACCCCATGCACCGTCTCCTCCAGGGCGAGGTCGGCTCCGGCAAGACGATGGTCGCGTTGCGCGCCATGCTCGCCGTCGTCGACGCGGGCGGTCAGGCGGCGATGCTCGCCCCGACCGAGGTCCTCGCGCAGCAGCACCACCGCTCGATCACCGAGATGATGGGCGACCTCGCCTCGGGCGGCACGCTCGGCGCGGCGGAGCACGCGACCGGCGTCGTGCTGCTCACGGGCTCGATGGGTGCCGCCGCGCGCCGGAAGGTCCTCCTCGACCTCGTGACCGGCGAGGCGGGGATCGTCATCGGTACGCACGCGCTCATCGAGGACGTCGTGAAGTTCCACGACCTCGGGCTCGTGGTCGTCGACGAGCAGCACCGTTTCGGCGTCGAGCAGCGCGACGCGCTGCGTTCCAAGGGCGCGCAGCCGCCGCACCTGCTCGTCATGACCGCGACGCCCATCCCGCGCACCGTCGCGATGACGGTCTTCGGCGACCTGGAGACCTCGGTACTCGACCAGCTTCCCGCCGGACGCTCCCCGATCGCGACGCACGTCGTCCCCGCCCAGGACAAACCCCACTTCCTGGCGCGCGCCTGGGAGCGCGTGCGCGAGGAGGTCGCCGGGGGCCATCAGGCGTACGTGGTCTGCCCACGTATCGGCGACGAGGAGGAGGCCGCGGGGGCCAAGGCGGCCAAGAAGGGGGCCAAGGCGGGCAAGGGCGCGTCCTCGCGCACGAGGGCGGCGCAGGACGCGGACGGCGCGGCGTTCGGTACGGGGTTCGGCGCGGACGACGAAGCGGGTGCCGACGCCGCCGGGGACAAGCGTCCGCCCCTCGCCGTGCTCGACGTCGCGCGCGGCCTCGCCGAGGGGCCGCTCGCCGGGCTGCGCGTCGGCATCCTGCACGGGCGGATGGCGCCGGACGGGCCGGACGGCAAGGACGCCGTGATGCGCCGCTTCGCGGCGGGCGAACTGGACGTGCTCGTCGCGACGACGGTCATCGAGGTAGGCGTCAACGTGCCCAACGCGACCGCCATGGTGATCATGGACGCCGACCGCTTCGGGGTCTCGCAACTCCACCAGCTGCGCGGGCGGGTGGGCCGCGGCTCCGCGCCGGGCCTGTGCCTGCTCGTCACGGACATGCCGGAGGCGAGCCCGGCGCGCGCCCGTCTCGGCGCCGTCGCCGCGACGCTGGACGGCTTCGAACTGTCGCGCGTCGACCTGGAACAACGTCGCGAGGGCGACGTCCTCGGCCAGGCGCAGTCCGGCGTCCGCTCCTCGCTGCGGATGCTCGCCGTCATCGAGGACGAGCAGATCATCGCCGAGGCCCGCGAGGAGGCCACGGCCGTCGTCGCCGCCGACCCCGCCCTGGAGGCGCACCCGGCACTGCGCACGGCACTGGACGCCCTGCTCGACGAGGAGAGGGAGAGCTATCTGGAGAAGGGGTGAGGAGCTGAGACGGGTGCGGGGCGAGGCGGCCTCGCGCGGGCATCACGCGGGCCCCCGCGCGCGTGCGCCGTCCCGCCGCCTACGCTGGACACGTACCGACCGGGTCCGGCCGGGAGGCCCGGTGGTGCGTATGCCGTGGTCGCCGGGACGGGCGCCGGCGAGGGCCGAGCGACGAGGACCGACTAGCACCATGACCCGCGTGATCGCCGGGACGGCCGGGGGCCGCCGCCTCGCCGTACCACCAGGCACCGGCACCCGCCCCACCTCCGAACGGGCGCGCGAGGGCCTCTTCTCCACGTGGGAGGCGCTCCTCGGCGGCCCGCTCGACGGCGAACGCGTCCTCGACCTGTACGGGGGCTCCGGCGCCGTGGGCCTGGAGGCGCTCTCGCGCGGCGCGGCACACGCGCTGCTCGTCGAGAGCGACGCGCGCGCCGTGCGCACCATCCGTGCGAACGTCCGCGACCTCGCCCTCCCGGGCGCCGAGGTCAGGCCGGGCAAAGCGGCGCAGATCGCCGCCGGGCCGCCGCCGTCGGCCCCGTACGACCTCGTCTTCCTCGACCCCCCCTACGCGGTCACGGACGCCGAACTCAGCGAGATTCTGATCACACTCCGTACTCACGGCTGGCTCGTTGACGAAGCGCTGGTCACCGTGGAGCGCAGCACCAGGGGCGGGGAGTTCGGCTGGCCGGGCGGCTTCGACGCACTGCGGTCCCGGCGCTACGGCGAAGGGACCTTTTGGTACGGTCGCGCCGCCTCCACGTGCGAAAACGCACCATGAATCGACCGCAGAGCGAGGGGATCACGTTGCGCCGCGCCGTCTGTCCTGGGTCCTTCGACCCGATCACCAACGGTCATCTCGACATCATCGCCCGGGCCTCCAAGCTCTACGACGTCGTGCACGTCGCCGTGATGATCAACAAGTCCAAGCGCGGGCTCTTCACGGTCGACGAGCGCATGGAACTGATCCGCGAGGTGACCGCCGAGTTCGGCAACGTCGAGGTCGAGGCCTTCCACGGTCTCCTCGTCGACTTCTGCAAGCAGCGCGACATCCCGGCCATCGTCAAGGGACTGCGCGCCGTCAGCGACTTCGACTACGAGTTGCAGATGGCCCAGATGAACAACGGGCTCTCCGGCGTCGAGACCCTCTTCGTCCCCACGAATCCCACCTACAGCTTCCTCTCCTCCTCGCTCGTCAAGGAGGTCGCGCAGTGGGGCGGCGACGTCTCCCACCTCCTGCCGCCGACCGTCCACACCGCGCTCACGCGCCGCCTCGCGGAGCAGTGAGGAGTAAGGGGAGAGCGGTGAGGCGAGAGCGGTGAGCGAGGCGGCGCGGGGGAGGGGCGCGACGTCGCGCGGTGACGTCGCGCCGCGCGGCCCCGTACGGCGCGACGTCGCGCCCCGCGCCACGTCCCGTACGCCGCCCCACGCCACGCGACACGTCGCGTCACGTCGCCCCGCGCCCCGTCATGACGTCGCGTCACCCGGTGTCGCCGCGCCGCGTCGTGGCCGTACAGTCGTCCCGTCCGGCTCCGCAGCAGCCGAGCGGTCCGTCTCCCCATCAGTCGAGAGAGTGGCGAGCACACGGTGGACGTGCAGAAGAAACTCGATGAGATCGTCGAGGTCGTCAACGCGGCCCGGTCCATGCCCATGTCGGCCTCCTGCGTGATCAACCGCGCCGACCTGCTCGCGATGCTGGAGGAGGTACGGGAGGCCCTGCCGGGTTCGCTCGCCCAGGCGCAGGAGCTGATCGGGGAGCGCGAGCGCATGGTCGGCGAAGCGCGCGCCGAGGCCGAGCGCATCATCCGCGGTGCGCACGACGAGCGCGGCAGCCTCGTCGCGGACACCGCCGTGGCGCGGCAGTCGCAGGGCGAGGCGGACCGCATCCTGGGCGAGGCGCGGCGCGAGGCGGCCGAGGTCAAGGCCGACGCCGACGACTACGTGGACAGCAAGCTCGCCAACTTCGAGGTCGTCCTCACCAAGACCCTCGGCTCCGTCGGGCGAGGCCGCGAGAAGCTCCTCGGTACCGGTGACGGTCTCGACGCGCAGGGCTACGAGGACCCCGACTACGCGGAGGCCCCCGAGCGCAGCGGCGACCCGGAGACGCTGCGCCGGCGCGCCGACGAGTACGTGGACGTCAAGCTCGGCGCCTTCGAGGCCGTGCTCGCCAAGACCCTCGACGCGGTGGGTCGCGGCCGCGACAAGCTGCACGGGCGCGTCGCGACCGACGACCTCGCCGCCCTCGCCGAGGACGGCGGCGAGCGCCAGTACAGCAGCGACTCCGACTACCTCGCCGACCTCGCCGCGACGCGCGACGCCACGCCGGACGCCGCGCCGCCCGGCGACTCCTCCGCGGGCGCCGGCGCCTCGGGCGGCACCTTCGGCGGCGGCATGTCGGGTGGCGGCACTCCCGGCGGCGGCACGTCGGGCGGTCTCGTACTCCCGCCGCTCCCCGAGCCCGCCGTCGCCGCGCTCCCCGAGCAGGCCCCGCAGCCTCCGGCGCAGCAGCCCTACGCCGCGCAGGCCGATCCGTACGGCTACGGGACGCAGACCGACGCGTACGGCTATCCGCAGCAGACCGACCCCTACGCCGCGCCCGCCGACCCCTACGGCTACCCGCAGCCGCAGGACCCGTACGCGACACAGAACGGCTACGGCTACCCGGACCCGCAGCAGGGGTACGAGCAGCAGCCCGCGCAGACGTGGCCGCAGCAGCAGACCCAGCAGCAGACCCAGTCGCAGGGCGGCTCGCTCGACGAGACGAGCTTCTTCGACACCACGATGATCAGCGCGGAGCAGTTGCGGGCGTACGAGCAGGGGCGCTGAGGGGACCGTCCGGCCGGGCCGGGGCCGGATTGGGCCGATAGCGCACTCTCCAGTACCCTGGTGTTTCGGTTTGTCTCTGCCCGGACGTGGCCTAGGCCACGACATGTGGCCACAAGGTTCACGTACGCGGACGGAGCGCCCCGCCTGCCGCCGCGCAGGCCCCCCCAGATCTCAGGACCCGAACTCAGGAGCAGCTCTGAACGCCCGCCTCGACCACCGCAACCCCCTCGTGTTCGACACGCACGAGCTGGGGCGCCGTCCTGGTGCGATGCAGAAGCTCTCCCGGACGGTCCAGGCCCCGGGCGGCGACAACGTCTTCGGTATCGCCGACGTCATCGCCATCCCGGGGGACTCCCCGGTGGAGATCGATCTCCGCCTCGAATCGGTGATGGACGGAGTGCTCGTCACGGGCACCGCCCGTGCGCACGCCGAGGGGGAGTGCGTAAGGTGTCTGGAACCGCTGGAGCGCGAGCTCACCGCGGATTTCCAGGAGATGTTCTCGTACCCCGAGGCCGAAGAGCGCCACCGCCGTATGGCGGGCACCGACGCGGACTCGGACGAGGACGAGAGCATCACCCCCCTTGAGGACGGAATGTTCGACCTCGAACCCGTGCTGCGTGACGCGGTGGTGCTGTCACTGCCCATGCAGCCGGTGTGCCGGGAGGACTGCCCGGGGCTGTGCGCCGTCTGCGGTGCGCTGCTCGCGGACGACCCGGACCACCACCATGACGCCGTCGACGCACGTTGGGCGGCTTTGCAGGGACTCGCCGGGACCATGCCGGCCGGCGAGAAGGACGAGCTGGACGGCGCCGAAATCGGCGTCGACGAGAAGCAGGAGAAGTAGCCGTGGCTGTTCCGAAGCGGAAGATGTCGCGCAGCAACACGCGCCACCGCCGGTCGCAGTGGAAGGCTGCGGTCCCCACCCTGGTGGCGTGCGAGCGCTGCCACGAGCCCAAGCTCCAGCACATCGCGTGCCCGAGCTGCGGCACGTACAACAAGCGTCAGGTCCTCGAGGTCTGACGAGAGTGGCGAGAAAGGCCGAGAGGGAATTGGTTAACGCCCCTAAGAAGAAGGCGCCCCGCTCGGGCGCCTCGGCGGACACCGCGGCCTCGTCCCACACGCTCCTGGAAGGGCGGCTCGGGTATCACCTGGAGTCCGCCCTTCTGGTGCGTGCGCTCACGCACCGCTCGTACGCGTACGAGAACGGCGGTCTGCCCACCAACGAGCGCCTGGAGTTCCTCGGGGACTCCGTGCTCGGCCTGGTGGTCACCGACACGCTGTACCGCACCCACCCCGACCTCCCCGAGGGACAGCTCGCGAAGCTGCGCGCGGCGGTCGTCAACTCCCGCGCGCTCGCCGAGGTGAGCCGGGGCCTCGACCTGGGGGCCTTCATCAGGCTCGGCAGGGGCGAGGAGGGCACGGGCGGCAGGGACAAGGCATCGATCCTCGCCGACACACTGGAAGCCGTGATCGGCGCGGTCTACCTCGATCAGGGTCTCGACAAGGCGGCGGAGCTGGTGCACCGCCTCTTCGACCCGCTGATCGAGAAGTCCGCGGAACTCGGCGCGGGCCTGGACTGGAAGACCAGTCTCCAGGAACTGACCGCGATGGAGGGGCTCGGGGTTCCCGAGTACCTCGTCACCGAGGAAGGTCCCGACCACGAGAAGACCTTCACTGCTGCCGCCCGCGTCGGAGGCGTCTCGTACGGCACCGGCACCGGCCGCAGCAAGAAGGAGGCGGAGCAGCAGGCCGCCGAGTCGGCGTGGCGCGCCATCCGCGCCGCCGCCGACGCGCGTGCGGCCGAGCAGGCCGCCGCGGGCGAGGTCCCCTCGCCCGGCGACGTCGTCCCCGAGGGCGGCTCCGCTTCCACTGCCTGACACCCGACGGCACCGTCCGTCGTCCCACCCGGCACCCGCCCCGCTCCGGCCCGTACGTCCACGGGCCGGGACGGCGGGTGCCGGGTGGGTGTCGTTGGGGGCGCTCACGCCTCGTACGTCCCTTCCACCCCGCCGTTGGCGCCTTTGATCCCAGGAGAGCCGCACCGTGCCCGAACTGCCCGAGGTCGAGGTCGTCCGCAGGGGGCTCGCCCGCTGGATCGACGGGCGCACCGTCGCCGCCACGGAGGTGCTGCACCCGCGCTCCGTGCGGCGGCACGTCGCGGGCGGCGAAGACTTCGCCGCCCGCCTGAGGGGGCGGACGTTCGCGACGCCGCGCCGTCGCGGCAAGTACCTGTGGCTGCCGCTCGACGGCGGCGGCGAAGCGGTCCTCGCGCACCTCGGCATGAGCGGCCAGCTCCTCGTCCAGCCCCACGCCGCGCCCGCCGAGAAGCACCTGCGCGTCCGTATCAGCTTCGACGACGCGCTCGGTACCGAACTCCGCTTCGTCGACCAGCGCACCTTCGGCGGCCTCTCGCTCCACGAGACGGGCGAGGGCGGCGTCCCCGACGTCATCGCCCACATCGCGCGCGACCCGCTCGACCCGCTCTTCGACGACGCGGCCTTCCACGCGGCACTGCGCCGCAAGCGCACCACGATCAAGCGCGCCCTGCTCGACCAGTCGCTCATCAGCGGCGTCGGCAACATCTACGCCGACGAGGCGCTGTGGCGCGCCCGCCTCCACTACGACCGTCCCACAGCCGGCCTGACCCGCCCCGGCACCGACGAACTCCTCGGCCACGTGCGCGACGTCATGAACGCCGCTCTCGCCGTCGGCGGCACGAGCTTCGACAGCCTGTACGTGAACGTCAACGGTGAGTCGGGCTACTTCGACCGCTCCCTCGACGCCTACGGGCGCGAGGGCGAGCCGTGCCGGCGCTGCGGGACACCGATCCGGCGCGACGCGTGGATGAACCGGTCCAGTTACTACTGCCCGAAGTGCCAGCGGCGGCCGCGGGGGTGATGGGGTGGGGCGATGGGGTGGGGGGAGGTGGTGGGGGTGACGTCGCGGGGTGGGGGGCGACGTCGCGTGGAGGGGGCGCGACGTCGCGGTGCAGCGGTGTGCGCGTGGCGTATGGGACGTCGCGGCGTGCGCGACGTGTCGGCGTGGCGGCGTGCGCGACGTCGCGTAGGTAGGCGACGTGGCCGGGTCCGCGCGGCGTGCGCGTCGTGTCGGCGTGCTGTGGCTCAGAAACCGAAGTCCTGCGTCCACCAGGGGCCGCCGGAGCCGAAGTGGACGCCCACACCCAGCGTCTTGTAGTCGCAGTTGAGTATGTTCGCGCGGTGGCCCGGGCTTTTCATCCAGGACTCCATGACAGCGGCGGCGTCGGCCTGGCCGCGCGCTATGTTCTCGCCGCCGAGGTTGCCGACGCCGGCCTGGTCCGCTCGGTCCCAGGGCGTGTCGCCGTCGGGGTCCGTATGGTCGAAGAAGCCGCGTGCCGCCATGTCGTCGCTGAATGCCGTGGCGAGCGAGGCGAGCGCGCCGTCCGCACGGACCGCGCTGCATCCCGTCTTGGCGCGCTCCTGGTTGACGAGGGCGAGGACGGCAGCCGCCGCCGCGCTCTCGTCACCGCTGGGCGCCGCCGCGACGGGCGGCCGCGCGGGCGCCTGTGACGCGGGCCCCGTCTTGGTGGGCGCCGCGCTCTGCGGAGGAGCCGCCGTCTTGGTGGTCCCGGTGCCGGGCGACGTGGAGGTGCCCGTACCGCCCCGCCTCGTGGCGACGGAGCGGGAGGGGCTCGGCGTGGCGTCGGCCTTGCTCTTCTTCTCGGTACGGGGCGAGGCGGACGCCGCGGGGGAGGGCGAGCCGGAACGCGCGGCGCCCCGGCTGGCCGAAGGCGTCGTACGGTCCGCCGGCGACGCCTCCTCGCCCTGCCCCTCGTCCGACGGCGCGTCGGCCGCACGGACCTTCGCGTCGTGGCCCCCGCCGAAGGAGTAGCCGCCACCGGGCACCAGCCCCGTACCGACCGCCACGGCACCCAGCGCCACCGCCGCGGACACCCCGAGCAGACCGGTGCGGACGGGCGCACCGCGCCGCTTCCGGCGATGACCGCCCGCGTCGCCGTGCTCGTCGCGGCCTATGTCGGCGACGGGATGTGCGGCGGGGCGGGGACCTGTGGAGGGGGCGAGGAAGAGCTCGGACGCGGCGTACGGGCTGGAGGGGGCGGACTTCGCGTACGGCGACGGCGCCGGATGCGTCGCGAACCTCGGGTACGGCGACGGTGCCGGGTACGTCGCGTACGTCGCGGGCGCGTAGGGGGCGGCTGGGGCCTCGTACGACGCGTGCGTCGCGTGGTCGCCGTACGTCGCGTCGTGGTCGTACGCTGCGTGGCCGGGCGCCTCGCGCGCGTCGTAGTCGTACCCGGCGTGGTCGTACCCGGCGTGGTCGGGCCCCGTGCGGGCTCCGGCCGGAGAGCCCGCCGCTGGTTCGGCGCGGCCGGCGGCTGAGCGTCGGTGGCGTCCCATGGTCCTGGCCTTCCCTCGTCACCACTGTCCCGGGCGTACTCACCCGTTCGGGTGAGTCCTCCGCGGTGCGGACCCTACGCCATGGCCCCGGGGGACGAAGTGTGCCTGAGGTGATTGGCCGGTTAGCGTGCCCTCATGGAAGACGAGGCACGGCTGACCGCGTGGGTCAGAGGAACGGTTCAGGGCGTGGGTTTCCGCTGGTTCACGCGGGCACGGGCGCTGGAGATCGGCGGACTGAGCGGTTTCGCTCTCAATGTGCGCGACGGACGCGTTCAGGTCGTCGCGGAAGGGCCGCGCGCGGCGTGCGAGGAGTTGTTGAAGTGGCTGCGGGGAAACGACACACCCGGCAGCGTCCAGGGCGTGACTGAGATCTGGGACACGCCTCGCGGCGGCTACGAGGGATTCGCGATCCGCTGATCGCCGCGTGCGCGCCCCCGCCGTGCGCCGCCGACGCTCCCCCGCGTGCTTCGGTGGCGCCGGGGAAAGCCGCTGGTGACTGCCGCGAGCCCCTTGCGCCGACCGCCGGGCGCTCGCCAGGATGACCCGCACGCCCCCACGGCTCGCGGGAGTGCGCGCGCCGTCGCCAGAAGCACCGCGCGCCCCGCGGCCGTGCCGCACCGGGGCTTGATCGTGTTGACCGTCAAACTTTTTGGTGAGACTCTGGAATCCCCGCGCACCTTAGCTGTCTGACGGGCGACGTCACAGACGGAGTGCTGCCGGACACCGCGGGTGCGGACCGAATCCCTCTCGACCCACCACCGTACTGGTCGGTCACTCAGTGTGGAGGACCACTCATCATGGCAAAGGCGCTTCTCGGTTACGTCGGCGGCTCCGACCCGCGACTCCTCGCCGAGATGCGACGGCTCCAGCAGCGCGTGCAGGACCTCGAATCCGAGCTTGTACGGATTCAGACGGAGAACGACGCGCTCGCGGCTGCCGCTTCTCAGCACGGCGGCTCTCTCCTGGAGAGCCTCGACGTACCGCAGGCGGAGCCCGCGCTCACCTGACACAAGCCGCTGCCGCACACCGCCGCGTTCCCGCGGCGGGGCGCGGGGCAGGGGCGTGACAGGTGAACCGTGCGGCCACGCCGGTACCGCCAGGGACGCTTCGGCGTCCCTTTCTTTTTACCGTCCCCCCGTCCTTCCCTCCCCGCTCGCGCCGTCCCGCTGTCCGGGTGGTCGTCCGTTCGCCGCTCGCGACCTCTTCCGCGCGGCGCGGTCGCCTCGTGCGGCCTTGCGCGAGGCCCGGGCCCGTACGCCCTCCCCGCGGCCACCTGCCGCCCTCACCCGCCCGTTCCCCGCTGTTTCCCGCCCCTCCCGGCCGTGTCTACCGACTGATCTGCCCTGCGCGCTCCGTGGTGAAACCGTGACGGTGCGCGGGACATCGCGTGGTGCCGCCCGGGCCGCTACTCCGCGTACATGACGCGGCGGGGCGCGACGCTGCGTGACGGCGTGACGGCGCAGTGGCGGGTAGCGGCGCGAGGTGACGCGGCGGTAGGAGACGTGGGGGCGACGCGACGTGGGGGCGACGCGACGCCGCGTTGCGCGACGTGCCGCGACGTGCCCGCGTCGCGGCACCCGGCGTACCCCCGCGCCGCCCCCGCTCCGAACCGCCCCGTCCCAGGTCACGTCGCGCCGCGCGCTTCGTCGGCCGTCGCCGCGCGGAGCCGGGGCGGTAGAGTCCGGCGGCGTGCACCTCAAGGCCATGACTCTGCGCGGGTTCAAGTCCTTCGCCTCCGCGACGACGCTGCGGTTCGAGCCGGGGATCACGTGTGTCGTCGGGCCGAACGGCTCCGGCAAGTCCAACGTCGTGGACGCGCTGACGTGGGTGATGGGCGAGCAGGGCGCCAAATCGCTGCGCGGCGGCAAGATGGAGGACGTCATCTTCGCCGGGACGACCGGCCGGCCGCCGCTCGGCCGCGCCGAGGTCTCGCTCACGATCGACAACAGCGACGGCGCCCTGCCCATCGAGTACGCCGAGGTCACGATCGCGCGGACGATGTTCCGCAACGGCGGCAGCGAGTACCAGATCAACGGCGACACCTGCCGCCTCCTCGACATCCAGGAACTCCTCTCCGACTCCGGCATCGGCCGCGAGATGCACGTCATCGTCGGTCAGGGGCAGCTCGACTCCGTGCTGCACGCCGACCCGATGGGGCGCCGCGCCTTCATCGAGGAGGCCTCGGGCGTCCTCAAGCACCGCAAGCGCAAGGAGAAGGCGCTGCGGAAGCTCGACGCGATGCGCGCCAACCTCGCCCGGGTCCAGGACCTCACCGACGAACTGCGCCGCCAGCTCAAACCCCTCGGCCGCCAGGCCGCCGTCGCGCGACGTGCCGCGGTCATCCAGGCGGATCTGCGCGACGCGCGCCTGCGGCTGCTCTCCGACGACCTCGTCACGCTGCGCCGCGCGCTCGACGCCGAGGTCGCCGACGAGGCCGCGCTCAAGGAGCGCAAGGAGACGGCGGAGAGCGCCCTCAAGGCGGCGCTCGCCCGCGAGGCGCGCCTGGAGGAGGCGGTCCGCGCCCTGACGCCGCGCCTCCAGAGCGCGCAGCACACGTGGTACGAGCTGTCGCGCCTCGCCGAGCGCGTACGCGGCACCGTCAGCCTCGCCGAGGCGCGCGTCACGAGCGCGACGTCCGTACCCGCCGAGGAGCGCCGCGGACGCGACCCGGAGGACCTGGAGCGCGAGGCGGCGCGCATCCGCGAGCAGGAGGCCGAACTCTCCGCGGCACTCGAAGCCGCCGAACGCGCCCTGGAGGACACCGTCGCGCACCGGGGCGAACTGGAGCGTCAGCTCGCCCTCGAGGAACGTCGCCTGCGCGACGTCAGTCGCGCCCTCGCGGACCGGCGTGAGGGCCTCGCCCGCCTCCAGGGCCAGGTGACCGCCGCGCGCGGCCGGGCCGCATCGGCGCGTGCCGAGATCGAGCGCCTCGCGACGTCGCGCGACGAGGCGCGGGAACGCGCCGACGTCGCGCACGAGGAGTACGAGCGTGTGCGCGCCGAGGTCGAGGGGCTCGACGCGGGCGACGTCGCGCGCGAGGAGCGGTACGAGGCGGCGCGCCGTGCCCGCGCGGAGGCCGACGCCGCGCACCACGACGCGCGCGACGCCGCGGCGGCGGCTGAGCGTTCCCGCGCCGCGACCGAGGCACGACGCGACGCCTTGGCCCTCGGCCTGCGCCGCAAGGACGGCACCGGCGCCCTCCTCGCGGCGGGCGACCGGCTCACCGGACTGCTCGGCCCTGCCGCCGAACTCCTCACCGTCGCACCCGGCCACGAGGCCCACGTCGCGGCCGGACTCGGCACCGCCGCCGACGCCCTCGCCGTCAACGGCCCCGACGCCGCGGCCCAGGCCCTCCGCCTCCTGCGCGAACAGGAAGCGGGCCGCGCCGTCCTGCTCCTGGCGGGCGAAGTCACGGAGGGCGCCGTGGCGTCGTACGACGCCGGTGCGCCGTGCGCGAAGGCGACGCACGACGCGACGTCAGGTGGGGCGTACGACGGGGCGTACGACGCGACGCACCGTGCGACGTCCGACGCCGCGACGTCGCGCCGCGACCTGCGCGACGTACCCGCGCCGCGCGACGTACCCGACGCCCCGGCCGCCGTAGACAAACCGGTGGCGCGCGACACCGCGTCGTACGGCGGGGCACGCGACGTCGCGCCGTACGACGGAGCACGAGACGCCGCGTACGCCGCGCCCGCGACGCCCCCCGCCCCCCGCGACGTCGCCCCGCACACACCGCCCCGCGACGTTGCCCCGCACAAACCGCCCCGCGACGTCGCGACGAACGGCGCCCCCGACGCCCCCGCCCTCCCCCTCGCCGACCTCGTCAGCGGCCCCGAGCACCTCCTCCGCGCCGTACGCCGCCTGTTGCGCGGCATGGTCGCGGTCGGCACGCTCGACGACGCGCTCGCGCTCGTCCGTACGCACCCCACGCTCATCGCGGTCACCGCCGAGGGCGACGTCCTCGGCGCGCACCTCGCGCAGGGCGGTTCGGCCGGGGCGCCGAGCCTGATCGAGGTACAGGCGTCCGTCGACGAGGCGTCCGCCGAACTCGAAGAGCTGGCGGTACGGTGCGCCGCGCTCGCCGACGCGCAGGAGGACGCCGCGATGCGTCGCGCCGAGGCCGCGGCGGCCTTGGAGGAACTGGAGCGTGAGCGGCGTACCGCGGACCGCGAGAAGTCTGCCGTCGCGCAGCGTCTCGGCGCGCTCGCCGGGCAGGCGAAGGGCGCCGCGGGGGAGGCGGAGCGCTCCGCCGCCGCGGCGGCGCGCGCGCAGGACGCGCTCGACCGCGCGGAGGCGGAGGCGGCCGAACTGGAGGAGCGCCTCGCCGTGGCCGAGGAGTCCTCGCCCTTCGGCGACGCGGGGGAGTGGGACGGCGACGAGGAACCCGACACCTCCGTACGCGACCGGCTCGCCGCCGACGGCGCCAACGCCCGCCAGACCGAGATGGAGGCCCGGCTCCAGCTCCGTACGCACGAGGAACGCGTCAAGGCATTCGCGGGCCGCGCCGACGGCCTCGACCGCGCCGCGCGCGCCGAACGCGAGGCGCGGGAGCGCGCGGAGCGGCGCCGCGCACGACTGCGCCACGAGGCGGCCGTCGCACGCGCCGTCGCCTCGGGAGCGCGGCAGCTCCTCGCACACGTCGAGGTCTCGCTCGGCCGCGCCGAGACGGAGCGCGCCGAGGCGGAGCGGTACCGCGAGGAGGCCGAACGCGAGCTGACGCACGAGCGCGAGAGCGGTCGCAGGCTGAAGGCAGAACTGGACAAGCTCACGGACTCCGTCCACCGGGGCGAGGTCCTCGGCGCCGAGAAGCGCCTGCGCATCGAGCAACTGGAGGGCAGGGCGCTCGACGAACTCGGCGTCGAGCCGAGCGTCCTGCTCGCCGAGTACGGCCCCGGCACCCTCGTACCGCCTTCGCCGCCGGCCGAGGGCGAGGAATTGCCCGAGGACCCCGAGCACCCGCGCAACCAGCCGCGCCCCTTCGTCCGCGCCGAACAGGAGAAGCGACTCAAGGAGGCCGAACGCGCCTACCAGCGGCTCGGGAAGATCAACCCGCTCGCGCTGGAGGAGTTCGCGGCGCTCGAAGAACGCCACCAGTTCCTCTCCGAGCAACTCGAAGACCTCAAGAAGACCCGCACCGACCTGCTCCAGGTGATCAAGGAGGTCGACGAGCGCGTCGAACAGGTTTTCACGGAGGCGTACCACGACACGGCGCGCGAGTTCGAGGGCGTCTTCTCGCGGCTCTTCCCCGGCGGCGAGGGCAGACTGCTGCTCACCGACCCGGAGAACATGCTCACCACCGGCGTCGAGGTCGAAGCCCGGCCGCCGGGCAAGAAAGTGAAGCGGCTCTCACTGCTCTCCGGCGGCGAACGCTCGCTGACGGCCGTCGCCCTGCTGGTCGCGATCTTCAAGGCGCGGCCGAGCCCGTTCTACGTGATGGACGAGGTCGAGGCGGCACTCGACGACACCAACCTCCAGCGCCTCATCCGCATCATGCAGGAGCTCCAGGAGAGTTCCCAGCTCATCGTGATCACGCACCAGAAGCGCACGATGGAGGTCGCCGACGCGCTCTACGGCGTCTCAATGCAGGGCGACGGCGTCTCGAAGGTCATCAGCCAACGGCTGAAGTGAGGCACGCGACGTAGGGGACGCGGCGACGCCGCGTACGCGTCGTATGCCGGGCGACGTCGCGTCGCCGGACGGGCCGCGGCGTCGCGGCGTCGTACGCGCCCAGGCCGCGCGACGTCGCGTCGCCACGTCCCGCGACGTCGCGCCGCAGCCCCCTCCCCAGCCCTCCGTCGGACGCAATCCCCGACCGTGTCCCGGCCATGGCCGATACTGGGGGGCGTTATGGACATCGTCATCCTTGCAATCATCATCGCGGTCGTCGTGATCGGTGCGATCAGCGGTCTGGTGGTGAGCGGACGCCGCAAGAAGCGGCTCCCCCCCACGCCGCCGGAGCGCACGCCGAGCGTCACCGCCCCGGAGGCCGAACCGCACGTCGGGGACGAGGCCGAGAAACCGCGCGACGAGCAGCGCCGCACGATCGAGGAGGTACCGCTTCCCGACGCGGAGGCGGCGACCTCGACGCCCGAGGCCGTCGAGGACCCGGTCGTCGCGCTGCCCCCGCGGCCCGAGATCGAGGTGCCCGAGCCCACCGCCGGGCGCCTGGTGCGCCTGCGGGCCCGTCTCTCGCGCTCCCAGAACGCCCTGGGCAAGGGGCTGCTGACCCTGCTCTCGCGCGAGCACCTCGACGAGGACACGTGGGAGGAGATCGAGGACACGCTCCTCACCGCCGACGTCGGCGTCGCGCCGACGCAGGAACTCGTCGAGCGGCTGCGCGAGCGCGTCCGCGTGCTCGGCACCCGCACCACCGACGAGCTGCGCACGCTGCTCCGTGAGGAACTCCTCACGCTCGTCGGCGCCGACACGGACCGCACCGTGCACACCGAGGCCGCGCCCGACAAACCGGGCATCGTGATGGTCGTCGGCGTCAACGGCACCGGCAAGACCACGACCACGGGCAAGCTCGCCCGCGTCCTCGTCGCGGATGGCAAGAGCGTCGTGCTCGGCGCGGCCGACACCTTCCGCGCCGCCGCGGCCGATCAGCTCCAGACCTGGGGCGAGCGCGTCGGCGCCCGCACCGTGCGCGGCCCCGAGGGCGGCGACCCGGCGTCGATCGCCTTCGACGCGGTCAAGGAGGGCATCGCCGAGAAGGCCGACGCGGTCCTCATCGACACCGCGGGCCGCCTGCACACCAAGACCGGTCTCATGGACGAGCTGGGCAAGGTCAAGCGCGTCGTCGAGAAGCAGGCGCCGGTGGACGAGGTGCTCCTCGTCCTCGACGCGACGACGGGCCAGAACGGCCTCGTCCAGGCGCGTGTCTTCGCCGAGGTCGTGTCGATCACGGGCATCGTGCTCACGAAGCTGGACGGTACGGCCAAGGGCGGCATCGTCATCGCGGTGCAGCGCGAACTCGGCGTCCCGGTCAAGCTCATCGGGCTCGGGGAAGGCGCGGACGACCTGGCCCCGTTCGAACCCGGCGCCTTCGTGGACGCCCTCATCGGCGACTGAACCGTCCGCGCGACTGAACCGTCCGCGCCATTGAACCGTCCGCGCGGCAGCGCCGGCCGCGGAGGCGGCGGCGGGCCGCGACGAAGCGCGAGGAAAGGCCCCGTGGCACACGCCTGCGGGGCCTTTTCGCTGTCTCCGTTGCGGGGTGGGCCCTGGTGCGGCGGCGGTGAGGGGGTACGCCTACGCCCGCCGCCCCCGCGCGCGGCCGCCCCAACCCCGTACCGCCCGCCCCGCCCCCTACTCCGTTACCCCCGCACCCGGTGCGCCACGTACGCGAGCGTGCCGAGCAGCAGGCGGAGCTCCGGCGGGCGCAGAGCCGTGTCGAGCGAGGGCGCGCGCAGCCAGCGCACCGGGCCGAGCCCGCCGCGGTCGGAGGGCGGCGCGGTGACGTACGTGCCGGTGCCGAGCGCGCGGAGGTCGAGGTGCGCGTCGTCCCAGCCCGTGCGGGCGAGGAGACGGGGGAGGGCCGCGGCGGAGCCCGGTGCCACGTAGAACTGCGCGCGGCCCTGCGGGGTGAGGGCGACGGGGCCGGGGGGCAGGCCCATGCGCTCCAGGCGGGCGAGGGCGTGGCGGCCGGCGCGCTCCGCGACGTCGAGCACGTCGAAGGCCGCGCCGACGGGCAGCATGAGCGCGGCACCCGGCCAGCGGGACCACGCCGCCGTCGCGTCGGCGAGCGTGGCGCCGGCCCGGACCGGACGCGCCCGGCGCAGCGGGTGCGCGCCGGGCGCCCCGCACGCCGCGTCGCCGCAGGAGCAGCCGCCCGCCTCGATCCGCGCCCCCGGCGCGACGGCCCAGCCCCACAGCCCCGTGAACTCGGCCACCGTGGTGCCCTCCGAGGAGCGTCCGCGGCGCCGCACGCCCTCGCGCTTCTCCCGAATGCCGCCGATCGTGAAGCCCATGCCCCCTCCAACGTGTCTGGAGCGTCCAACGCCGTTGACGCTCCGCCGGTTACGCACTGAACCACCGGAGTGACGCTCCGTGCGTATCGCGTGGCGTGCGGAGGGGCGCGTGTATCTGCGTGCGCGCCCCGGCGCGCTTCTGTGCGCTGCTTCCCGTTCGTCTGTCGTCAGTCAATCGTGTGAAGTCCAGGGCGAGTTATTGGCGCGGGGGTGGCGAAAGGTGGCGTTTCCCCGGGCGGGCTCGTGCGCGCGTAAGGGACGTCCTACCTTCACGGGACAGGCTCCGGCAGTGTGGCGCGCCGCGTCGGGCCATGACGAGGAGGCGTCGAACGCCGCCCGCGGATGCGGCGACGGCGCGCGTGGCGACGGCGGCGACGCGGCGTGGCGACGGCGCGTAGCGAGGGTGGCGGCGCGATCGTGCGCACCGTCGCCCCCTGGCGCGCGTGGGCGTACGCGACGTCGCGCATGCTGAGGGGGTCGGGGCCGCGTACGGCAGAGGCGCGGTGCGACGGGTGACGGATGGGGGCGTGCTCATGGACATGAGCCGGGGATTCGGTGGAACGAACAGCGAGGCCGACTACGGCGCGGGTGACGGCGTCGACAAGAAACCCAACGCACTCCTCGAATCCTGGTTCGTCCGCAGCGGCTGGTCCAAGGGCGAACTCGCGCGGCAGGTCAACCGCAGGGCGCGCCAGCTCGGAGCCGTGCACATCTCGACCGACACCTCGCGGGTACGCCGCTGGCTCGACGGTGAACAGCCGCGCGACCCGATCCCGCGGCTGCTCTCGACGCTCTTCTCGGAACGCTTCGGCTGCGCCGTCAGCGTCGAGGACCTCGGCCTGCGGCCCGTCCACCAGACACCGTCGACGGCGGGCATCGACCTGCCCTGGACGGCGCCCCAGGCCGTCGCCCTGATGAGTGAGTTCTCGCGCAGCGACCTCATGCTCGCGCGGCGCGGCTTCCTCGGCGGCTCCCTCGCGCTGACGGCGGGCGCCGCGCTCGTCGAGCCGATGCAGCGCTGGCTTCAGCCCGCGCACGGCGAACGCCTCCCCACGCTCGCCGACATCGCCACGCCCAACCGCACGGCGCGCCGCCTGTCCGAACCAGAACTCGCTCTTCTCGAATCAACGACGGTCATGTTCCGCAAGTGGGACGCCCAGAGTGGGGGCGGACTGCGCCGC
Organism: Streptomyces sp. NPDC088923; assembly: GCF_044749745.1. Classification (NCBI taxonomy): domain Bacteria; kingdom Bacillati; phylum Actinomycetota; class Actinomycetes; order Kitasatosporales; family Streptomycetaceae; genus Streptomyces; species Streptomyces sp. NPDC088923. The sequence goes on from NZ_JBIVIO010000002.1 coordinate 847,515, forward strand.
AAAGCGGTCGTCGGGCAATTGCACGAGGTCACCGACCTGCTCCAGGAACCGCAGACCGCCGAGACCGGGCGCCGCCTCTTCCGCGTCGCGGCCGAACTCGGCGAACTGGCCGGTTGGATGAGCTACGACATCGGCCTCCAGCCCGCCGCGCAGAAGTACTTCGTCCTCGCCCTGCACGCGGCGAAGGAGGCCGGGGACCAGCCCCTCGGCTCCTACATCCTCTCCAACATGGCGCGTCAGATGATCCACCTCGGCCGCGCCGACGACGCGCTCGAACTCATCCACCTCGCGCAGTACGGCAGCCGCCACGAGGCGACGGGGCGCACGCAGGCGATGCTCTACGCCATGGAGGCGCGCGCCTACGCCAACCTCGCCCAGCCCGGCAAGTGCAAGCGCGCCGTACGCATCGCGGAGGACACGTACGCGGAGGCGACCGAGTCCGCGGGCGAGGAGCGCGACCCGGACTGGATCGGGTTCTTCACCGAGGCCGAACTGCACGCCGAGAACGGCCACTCCTTCCGCGACCTCGTTTACACGGCCGGGCGCCACAAGGAGTACGCCGCCCTCGCCGAGCCGCGCATCGAGCGCGCCGTCGAACTCTTCGGCAGCGACCTCGATCACCACCGTTCGTACGCGCTCAATCTCATCGGCCTCTCGACCGTCCACCTGATCAAGAAAGAACCCGAACTGAGCGCCGAACGTGCCGGCGCGGCCATCGGCATCGCCCGCAAGGTCCGCTCGGAACGCCTCAACAACCGTTTGCGCACGACGGTCGACCAGGTCGTCCGCGCCTACGGCGCCGTCCCCGAGGTCCGCCGGCTCCGCGACGAAGTGGCGCGGCAGCTTCCGGAGGACGGGGACGCGGAGGTGTAGGTGGCGGGTGGGCGGTGGGGCGTAGGGCGACGCGACGTCGCCTCCCTCCGCGCGACGCGACGTCGCCCCCGCCCGACGCGACGTGGCCCACCGTGCGACGCGGAACGTGGCGGCGCGACGTCGCCCCGCCGCGTACGCGACGTAGCGCGACCGACACGCGACGTACCCGGTCCGCCACGCGACGTCCCCCGTCCGTCATGCGACGCCCCCCGTCCGCAGCGCGACGTACCCGGTCCCCCACGCGACGCCGCGACCGCCCGATTCCGGCCATCTCCGCCCGTACGTCGCCCCTCCTCCGTCGCCGCGTCGTGCTCCGGCGCGGCATCCGGGTGGCCCGCGCAGGTATACGGACGCCGGAAGCGCGCGAGGCGTCGCGGGCCGTCCCGTAGGTTGCGCGACGATAACGACGCGGCACGGGCCCGCGTCGCGGTTCATGAACGCGTAACACGCATCGTGCCTTCGTCATGGCGGTGAAACACCGAGGGGCATCGACCGAAACCGCGCTGCGACAACCTCATGGCGCATAACGGCCCACCCCTCACGACCGCACTGGTTGAGCCCGCACGGGCCGCACCGACGACGAGGAGACGCAGATGCCCCCAGGCATTGCGCTCGCCGCAGACGCTCCCCAGCTGTCTGCCGCGAACACGGGATTCATGCTCATCTGTTCCGCCCTGGTCATGTTGATGACCCCGGCGCTGGCCTTCTTCTACGGAGGCATGGTCCGCGTCAAGAGCACTCTCAACATGCTGATGATGAGCTTCATCAGCCTCGGGATCGTCACGATCCTGTGGGTGCTCTACGGCTTCAGTCTCGCCTTCGGGACGGACAAGGGAAGCCTGATCGGCTGGAACGGCGACTTCGTCGGACTCAGCGGAATCGGCGTCGTGGAGCTCTGGGACGGTTACACCATCCCGATCTACGTCTTCGCCGTCTTCCAGCTGATGTTCGCGATCCTGACGCCCGCGCTCATCAGCGGCGCGCTCGCCGACCGCGTCAAGTTCACCGCCTGGGCGCTCTTCATCGCGCTCTGGGTCACGATCGTGTACTTCCCCGTCGCGCACTGGGTCTGGGGCACCGGCGGCTGGGCCTACGACCTCGGCGTCATCGACTTCGCCGGTGGTACGGCCGTCCACATCAACGCGGGCGCCGCGGCGCTCGGCGTCATCCTCGTCATCGGCAAGCGCGTCGGCTTCAAGAAGGACCCGATGCGGCCCCACAACCTGCCGCTCGTGATGCTCGGCGCCGGACTGCTGTGGTTCGGCTGGTTCGGCTTCAACGCCGGCTCGTGGCTCGGCAACGACGACGGCGTGGGCGCCGTGATGTTCCTCAACACACAGGTCGCCACCGGCGCCGCGATGCTCGCCTGGCTCATCTACGAGAAGATCCGCCACGGCGCCTTCACGACCCTCGGCGCGGCGTCCGGCGCCGTCGCGGGCCTCGTCGCGATCACCCCGTCCGGCGGCGCGGTCAGCCCCCTCGGCGCGATCGCCGTCGGCGCGATCGCCGGTCTGCTGTGCGCCATGGCCGTCGGGCTCAAGTTCAAGTTCGGCTACGACGACTCGCTCGACGTCGTCGGTGTCCACCTCGTCGGCGGGATCGTCGGCTCCCTGCTCGTCGGCTTCTTCGCCACCGGCGGCGTCCAGTCCGACGCCAAGGGCCTCTTCTACGGCGGCGGGCTCGACCAGCTCGGCAAGCAGGCCGCGGGCGTCTTCGGCGTCCTCGCGTACTCTCTCGTCGTCTCCGCGCTCCTCGCCTTCCTCATCGACAAGACCATGGGCATGCGAGTCGCCGAGGACGACGAGGTCTCGGGCATCGACCAGGTCGAGCACGCCGAGACCGCGTACGACTACAGCGGGGCCGGCGGCGGCTCCCTGCCCCGCAGCACATCGGCCCCGCTCGCGACCGAGACCGCGGCGGCCCCGGCGACGAACAAGAAGGTGGACGCATGAAGCTCATCACCGCGGTCGTCAAGCCGCACCGGCTCGACGAGATCAAGGAAGCCCTCCAGGCCTTCGGCGTCCACGGACTGACGGTGAGCGAGGCGAGCGGCTACGGCCGGCAGCGCGGCCACACGGAGGTCTACCGGGGCGCGGAGTACACCGTCGACCTCGTGCCCAAGATCCGCGTCGAGGTGCTCGTCGAGGACGAGGACGCCGAGCAGCTGATCGAGGTCGTGGTCAAGGCCGCCCGCACCGGCAAGATCGGTGACGGCAAGGTCTGGAGCCTCCCCGTCGAGACCGCTGTCCGCGTCCGCACCGGCGAGCGCGGCCCCGACGCACTCTGACCCCCTCCACGATGCCCGGCGCCGCCCCGACGTCCCCCGCCCCGCACGCCGCCCACGCGACGTACGGGGCGGGGGACGGGCGTATCGGGGGTACGGGACGTGGCACATGCGACGTCGCGTGGGACGGCGGGGCGGCGGGTACGGGGCGCGCCGCGCGTTCGGGCGCACGCGACGTGGCATATGCGACGTCGCGTGCGACCTGCGCTTTTACCGCGACGTCGCGACGCCGCGACGTCCGGCAGATCGCGGGAAACCGTCGCGATCACGAGAGACCTATCTCGCAGGAACCAACGAACCTTCGCCGTTGACACCGCCGACCGACCACGAATCCCGCTCCGGCGGGGGCCAGGAGCTGCCGGGTGACGAGCCTCGACCAACGCCAGGAAACCGAAGACGCCGAGCCCGGGGGCTACGCGGCGGCGCGACTGCGTCTGCTGCACGAGAACGCGCAGGACGGCCGCGCCCGGCGGCAGGCGCTCGCCACCCTCACCGACACCTGGCTCGCCGCGCTCTTCGACGCCGCCGCGCCCCCACGCGGCGTCGCCCTCGTGGCGGTCGGCGGCTACGGACGCGGCGAACTCTCCCCGCGCAGCGACCTCGACCTGCTGCTCCTCCACGACGGCCGCGCCGAACCGGCCGCCGTCGCCGCCGTCGCCGACCGCGTCTGGTACCCCGTGTGGGACCTTGGCCTCGATCTCGACCACTCCGTGCGCACCCCGGACGAGGCGCGCAAGACCGCCGGCGAGGACCTGAAGGTCCACCTCGGCCTCCTGGACGCCCGCCACGTCGCGGGCGACCTCGGGCTGACGACCGCGCTGCGGTCCACCGTCTTCGCCGACTGGCGTAACCAGGCCCCCAAACGCCTGCCGGCCCTCCACGAACTGTGCGTCGAACGCGCCGAGCGCCACGGGGAGCTCCAGTTCCTCCTCGAACCCGACCTCAAGGAGGCGCGCGGCGGCCTGCGCGACGCGACAGCCCTGCGCGCCGTCGCCGCGTCGTGGCTCGCCGACGCGCCGCGCGCCGGCCTCGACGAGGCGCGCCGCACCCTCCTCGACGTACGCGACGCCCTCCACCTCGCGACGGGGCGCGCCACCGACCGCCTCGCGCTCCAGGAACAGGACCAGGTCGCCGCCCACCTCGGCCTGCTCGACGCCGACGCGCTGCTCCGGCACGTCTACGAAGCGGCACGCACCCTCGCGTACGCGGGCGACGTCACGTGGCGCGAAGTGGAGCGCGTCCTGCGCGCCCGCTCGCTGCGGCCCCGGCTGCGCGCCGTCTTCGGCGGCGGGCGCGGCGCCCCCGAGCGCACGCCACTCGCCGAGGGCGTCGTCGAGCAGGAGGGCGAGGCGGTGCTCGCCCGGACGGCGCGCCCCGAACGCGACGCCGTCCTGCCGTTGCGCGCCGCGGCGGCTGCCGCGCAGGCCGCTCTCCCGCTGTCGCCCCACGCCGTACGCCGCCTCGCCACCGCCTGCCCTCCGCTCCCGGCACCGTGGCCGGCCGAGGCCCGCGAGGAACTGGTCACCCTGCTCGGTGCCGGACGCCCCACCGTCGAGGTCTGGGAGGCAATGGAGGCGGGCGGCCTCGTCACCAGGCTGCTGCCCGACTGGGAACGCGTACGGTGCCGCCCGCAGCGCAACGCCGTCCACACCTGGACCGTCGACCGCCACCTCGTCGAGACGGCGGTACGCGCCGCCGCGCTCACCCGTCGCGTCTCCCGCCCCGACCTGCTGCTCGTCGCGGCGCTGCTCCACGACCTCGGCAAGGGATGGCCGGGCGACCACTCGGCGGCGGGCGAGATCATCGTGCGCGACGTCGCGGCGCGCATCGGCTTCGACGCGGCGGACGTCGCGACGCTCGCGACAGTCGTGCGGCACCACCTGCTGCTCGTCGAGACCGCGACGCGACGTGACCTGGACGATCCCGCGACGGTGCGCGGCGTCGCCGACGCCGTGCGCGACGTCGCGACGCTGGAACTGCTGCACGCCCTCACCGAGGCCGACGCCCTCGCGACGGGCCCCGCCGCGTGGTCCGCGTGGCGCGCCTCGCTCGTCGACGACCTCGCCGGCCGCGTCGCCGCCGCGCTCTCCGGCGCCGAGCCCCCCGCGCCGGAGCCCGCGGCGCTCACCGCCGAGCAGGAACGGCTGGCCGTCGAGGCGTACCGCACCGCGGGCCCCGTCCTGACCCTCCGCACCCGTCACGAGGCAGAGCCGGGGGACGCGGAGGCTGACGCGCAGGCTCCCGTGGGCGTCGAACTACTCGTCGCGGTGCCGGACCAGCCCGGCGTCCTGCCCGCCGTCGCCGGCGTCCTCGCGATGCACCGGCTCACCGTCCGCACCGCGGAATTCCGGGGCACGGACATCCCCCGGGAACTGCGCACGGCGCCCGATGCCCCGCGGGACGTGCCGCGCGACGTCCAGCGAGACGTCGCGTCCGGTGAAGCGCGCGCGGGCGAGGCCACCGCCGTCCTCGTCCTGGACTGGCGCGTGTCCGCCGCGTACGGCTCACTGCCCCAGGCGACGCGATTGCGCGCCGACCTCGTCCGCGCCCTGGACGGCAGCCTCGACATCCGGGGCCGTCTCGCGGAGCGCGACGCGGCGTACCCACGCCGCAAGGGCCTCTCCGTACCCCCGCCCCGGGTACGCGTCGCCCCCGCCGCTTCCCGCAGCGCGACGGTCATCGAGGTCCGGGCCCAGGACGCCCCCGGTCTGCTGCACCGCCTCGGCCTGGCGCTGGAGAGCGCCGGGGTACGAGTACGCAGCGCCCACGCCAGCACCCTCGGTGCCAACGCCGTCGACGCCTTCTACGTCACAGGCCCGGACGGCGGCCCCCTCGCCCCCGACGTCGCGTCGGCACTCGCGGCCGAACTGGAACGCAGGCTGGGGTGAGAGCACCGCGACGCGAGGGGGGCGGGTGCGACGCGGCGGCGACGTAGCGACCAACGACGCGGCGGCATGCGGCGACGCGCTCCGTGCCGACGCACGACGCGGAGACGTCGCCCCCGAAGCGCGCGCGACGTGGCGTAAAAAGCGCAGGTCGCACGCGACGTCGCATATGCCACCGCGCGTGCGCCCCGACGTTCCCGGCGCGACGTCGCATGTGCCACGTCGCGTGCGATCCGCCCGCCCCGTACCCGCGACTGGCCCCCTTTCCCCCGCGACGGCTTTCGTTCGCGGCAGGGCGGATACCCTAGACAGCGATTACCCCTGCCCCCGACCCCGAGGACCGACGAGCGCCGTGTTCGATACCCTCTCCGATCGCCTCTCAGCGACTTTCAAGAGCCTCCGTGGCAAGGGGCGGCTGTCCGAGGCGGACATCGATGCCACCGCGCGGGAGATCCGCATCGCGCTCCTCGAAGCCGACGTCGCGCTTCCCGTCGTGCGCGCCTTCATCAAGAAGGTCAAGGAGCGAGCCCTCGGCGAAGAGGTCTCCAAGGCGCTCAACCCCGCGCAGCAGGTCATCAAGATCGTCAACGAGGAGCTCGTCGGCATCCTCGGTGGCGAGACGCGTCGCCTCCGCTTCGCGAAGCAGCCCCCGACCGTGATCATGCTCGCGGGTCTCCAAGGTGCCGGTAAGACGACCCTCGCCGGCAAGCTCGGCCGCTGGCTCCAGGGGCAGGGCCACTCGCCGCTGCTCGTCGCCTGCGACCTCCAGCGCCCCAACGCGGTGAACCAGCTCAGCGTCGTCGCCGAGCGGGCCGGCGTCGGCATCTACGCGCCGCAGCCCGGCAACGGCGTCGGCGACCCCGTCCAGGTCGCGAAGGACTCCGTCGAGTACGCGCGGACGAAGCAGTACGACGTCGTGATCGTCGACACCGCCGGCCGACTCGGCATCGACCAGGAGCTGATGCGGCAGGCCGCGGACATCCGCGACGCCGTGAGCCCCGATGAGATCCTCTTCGTCGTCGACGCGATGATCGGCCAGGACGCGGTGAACACCGCCGAGGCCTTCCGCGACGGGGTCGGCTTCGACGGCGTCGTGCTCTCGAAGCTCGACGGCGACGCGCGAGGCGGTGCGGCGCTCTCCATCGCGCACGTCACCGGCAAGCAGGTCATGTTCGCCTCCAACGGCGAGAAGCTTGAGGACTTCGACGCGTTCCACCCGGACCGGATGGCGTCGCGCATCCTCGACATGGGCGACGTGCTCACGCTCATCGAGCAGGCCGAGCGGACCTTCAGCCAGCAAGAGGCCGAAGAAATGGCCCGCAAGCTGCAGAAGGGCCCGAAGGAGTTCACGCTCGACGACTTCCTCGCGCAGATGGAGCAGGTCCGGAAGATGGGCTCCATCTCCAAGCTGCTCGGCATGCTGCCCGGCATGGGCCAGATCAAGGACCAGATCAACAACCTCGACGAGCGCGACGTCGACCGCACCGCCGCCATCATCAAGTCGATGACGCCGGCCGAGCGCGCCGACGCGACGATCATCAACGGCTCGCGTCGTGCCCGTATCGCCAAGGGCTCCGGCGTCGAGGTCAGCGCGGTGAAGAACCTCGTGGAGCGCTTCTTCGAGGCGCGCAAGATGATGTCGCGCATGGCGCAGGGCGGCGGCATGCCCGGTCTTCCCGGCATGCCGGGCATGGGCGGTGGCCCAGGCCGCCAGAAGAAGCAGCAGAAGCAGGCCAAGGGCAAGCGCCGCAGCGGCAACCCGATGAAGCGCAAGGCCGAGGAGCAGGCCGCCGCCGAACGCCGCGCCCAGGCCGCGATCGGCGGCCAGGACGACGCCCAGCAGGGCGGCGGGGCCTTCGAGCTGCCGGACGAGTTCAAGAAGTTCATGGGCTGAGCGGTCCTCGGACTGTCGTACGCGAGGGCGGGGCGCCCCCTGAAGAAGGGGGGCGCCCCGCCCTCGCGTACGCCCCGCCTTCGCGTACGCCCCGCCTTCGCGTACGCCCCGCCTTCGCGTACACCCCGCCTTCGCGTACGCCCCGTCTTGGCGTGCGGGGCGCGGGGTCGGGCGGCAGGGGACGCGCCGTACGACGCGTGCACGCGCCGTACGGCGGTACGCGACCACGCGACGTCGGGTGCGCACAGGCCCGGGCGTCCCGCCGCGACGCCGGCGACGTCGCGTGGCTGGGCGGCGTCCGGCCCGTACGCGACGTCGCGTCGTCGCGCGCGTAGGCGACGTCGCGTCGCTGCCGCCCGTGCGCCACGTCGCGACGTGCCCGTCGTTCCATCCGCGACGCGACGCGACACGTACGCGACGTCCCCCAGCTCCCGAACGCACGCGACGTCCCCGCCGTCGCCGTCCCCCCTTCCGCGACCCCCCGTCTCCTCGCCCGCCCCCTGTCCGGCCGAAGCCGGGGAGCTGCCACGGCATACCTCCGTTAATGTCCGGATCAAGGCATGCGGGGGAGGACCCGTCCGGCGGCGAAGGAGCACGCGTGAGCAATCCCGTACCCCCGCGCGACCGGACGGACCAGCCGTGGCGCTCGGAGGGGGCACCGCCTCCGCCGCCGCCGAAACGGAAGCCGCCCTGGGGGCGGATCATCATCGCCGCGCTCCTCGTCTACCTCCTGACCAACCTGATCCTCACACTGGTCAACCACGACGACGACACCACGATCTCGTACACCGAGTTCAGCAAGCAGGTCGCCGACAACAACGTCGACAAGATCTATTCCAAGGGCGACTCGATCCAGGGCGAACTCCGCACGTCCAAGCCGAAACCGAAAGACGCGGACGGCGACGGGGACTACAAGAAGTTCACGACGCAGCGCCCTTCTTTCGCCGATGACAAGATCTGGGCAGACCTCGAACGCCACAAGGTCACCGTCACCGCACGCCCCGTCGTGCAGGAACGCAGCCTGCTGACCAATCTGCTCATCTCCCTGGCGCCGATGATCCTGATCATCGTGCTGTGGCTGTTCATCGCGCGCCGCGTCAGTTCCGGCCTCGGCGGCGCCGGCGGGATGCTCGGCCGCAAGCAGCCGCCCAAACCGATCGAGATGGAGGGCGGCAAGCGCACCACCTTCGCCGACGTCGCGGGCATCGACGAGGTCGAGGGGGAGCTGAACGACGTCGTCGACTTCCTCAAGCATCCCGACGCCTACCGCGCCATGGGCGCGAAGATGCCGCGCGGCGTCCTGCTCACCGGACCGCCCGGAACGGGAAAGACGCTGCTCGCACGCGCCGTGGCGGGCGAAGCGAACGTGCCCTTCTTCTCCGCTTCGGCCTCCGAGTTCATCGAGATGATCGTCGGCGTCGGCGCGAGCCGCGTGCGTGAACTGTTCGCCGAGGCGCGCAAGGTCGCGCCATCGATCATCTTCATCGACGAAATCGACACGATCGGTCGCGCACGGGGCGGCGGCTCCGGGCTCGGCGGCCACGACGAGCGCGAGCAGACCCTCAACCAGATCCTCACCGAGATGGACGGCTTCTCCGGCTCCGAGGGCGTCGTCGTCATCGCCGCGACCAACCGGGCCGACGTCCTGGACCCCGCCCTCACCCGCCCGGGCCGCTTCGACCGTACCGTCGTCGTCAGCCCCCCGGACCGCGAAGGCCGCGAGGCGATCCTGCGCATCCACACCCGCGGCATCCCGCTCGCCCCCGATGTCGACCTCGCCCAGGTCGCCCGCATCACCCCCGGCATGACCGGCGCCGACCTCGCCAACCTCGCCAACGAGGCCGCCCTCCTCGCCGTCAAGCGTCGCAAGCAGGACGTGACCATGCCCGACTTCACCGGCGCCCTGGAGAAGGTGCAGCTCGGCGCCGAACGCAGCCTGGTCATGCCCGGCGAGGAACGGCGCAGGACCGCGTACCACGAGAGCGGCCACGCTCTGCTCGGCATGCTGCAACCCGGCGCCGACCCGGTCCGCAAGATCACGATCGTGCCGCGCGGTCGCGCCCTCGGCGTCACCCTCTCCACCCCGGACGCCGACAAGTACGCCTATACGGAGGAGTACCTGCGCGGCCGTATCATCGGCGCGCTGGGCGGCATGGCGGCCGAGCAACTCGTCTTCGGCGTCATCACGACCGGCGCCGAGAGCGACCTCGAACAGGTCACCAACCTCGCGCGCGGCATGGTGGGCCGCTGGGGCATGAGCGAACGCGTCGGGAGGCTCTCCGCCCTCCCCAACGACGGCCAGCAGCCCTACGGTCTCGCCGCCGCGCCCGCGACGCTCGACACCATCGACGAGGAGATGCGCCGCATCGTCGACGAGTGCTACGCCCACGCCCTGCGCACCCTCCAGGAACACCGTGGCCAACTCGACGCCCTCGCCGGCGCCCTCCTGGAGAGCGAAACCCTCGACGAGGCCGACGCCTACCGCGCCGCGGGCATCCCCCGCCTCGCCAAGACCGACTGAAGCGGGATACGGGCGACGGCTTTCGCGTGGCCGAAACCGGACCCGTCGCGGCGGAGGGATACGCCGCGTGGCGGACGCCGCGCGCAGACGCGGCGGCCGACGGCGGTACGACACTTCGCCCTGACGCCGCGATGTCCGCGCCCGAGCCGACGGGGCGCAGGTGACGGCTGTCGGCGCGACGTGGCATATGCGACGTCGCGTACGGTGCGGCGACGGTGCGGAAGCGGCGCGACCTGCACGCGGCGCGGCGGCAGGGCACGGCACGGTGCCGCGGGGGCGCGACGTGGGGCCGACTGTGCGCGCTACGTCGCGACGTCGCGCGGCGTGGGCAGCGGTGCGGAGCCCGCGCGACGTCGCGCCACGTACCGCCCGTTCTCCGCGCCGCGTTCTGCCGCGTCCCCTCAGTCCCGCCGCGCGACGACGTAGCGGAAGACGTTCGGCATCCAGACGGTGCCGTCCCGCCGCGTGTACGGGTGCAGGGCCTCGCGCAGTTCCTTGTCCACCTGCGCGGCGTCCGTCGCCTCGATCGCCGCGTCGAAGAGCCCGGTGGACAGCAGACCGCGCACCGCGGCCGACAGCCCCGCGTACCCGAAGGGGCAGGCCACGCGCCCCGAGCCCAGCAGTCGCAGCCCCGCCCGCGCGGCGACGGCCTCCAGGTCGTCCCTGCGCTCCGGCCGCCAGCCTTCGCCCGCGCCCAGCTCACCCGGGCCGAAGGGAAGTGACGCGTCGGTGTCCGCGAGTCGCGTCGCGACGCGCAGCACCGTCGAGGCGGCGCACCGCTCGGGCGGTCCCCAGCCGGCCACCACGACCGTCGCGCCGTGTGCCGCGAAGGGCAGCGCCGCGCGCAGCCGCGCCGTGAGGCTCTCGTAGTCGCCCGCCGTCGCGCCCGCAGGCTGAAAGGCCGTCACGACCGTGTACAGCGGCGCGTCCACGTCGCGCAGGAGGGCGGGCGACCCGTGCAGGAGACGCGACGTCGCGACGTCTTCCGGGCCCTGGACCGCGTCACCCGCCGCGACGTCGCGGCGTGCCACGGACGCCCCGGGCGGGGGAACCGGCTCCCGCGAGTGCCCCGCACCGGACATGGAGCAGCCGAGGCGCTCAGCGGCGAGCGCCAGCCGAGCCCTCGGCCCCTCGTCCACGCCGGTCACCGCCGCGCCCCGCGCCCGCGCGAGCACCAACGCGAGCCCCGCCCCGCAGCCGAGCCCGAGCAGGCGCGCGTCCGGTCCGACCTCAAGGCGCTCGTACACGGCCGCGTAGAGCGGGACGAGCATGCGCTCCTGGATCTCCGCCCAGTCCAGGGCGGCCCGTTCCTCGTCGTGTGTGCGCCGCGAGCCCGTGGCCCCGCGACGTGGTTCCCGCACGAGCATGGATGTCATGGATGGCGCCCCCATCGGCCCAGAGGTGTGTGATGCCTGTGCAGTCCGCCCCCGTGCGGCCCGTGCCGCCCTCGTGCGCGGCGTGAGCCGTCGCTTGTCCGCGCGTGCTCCCCCTCACGTATGCCAGGAAACTCCGTCCGCGCCACGCCGTCCAGGGGACGCCCGGGGCTTGTCGGCCAATGCTCGCGTGCCACGTTCCGCGCTCCCGTGCGCCGTCCGCGTTCCGGTTTGCCCCGGGCGACGCCCCCTCTCCGCGCCACCGGACGAGGCGCGCCGCGCGCCGTTGCCGCGACGTCGCGGCGGGTGCGCGGCGCGGGCCGCGAGGGGACGCCGCGGTGACGTCGCCTCGCCGGAGCACGCGACGTCGCGCCGCATCCGTCCCTCGCACCCCGCCGCGAACGCCGCTCGCGCCGCGCGGTAACGTCGCCCCGTCGCGCCGCGCGGACACCACCCGACGCGGCACGCGACGGAGCCGGACGACCCGCGTCTCCCGCCGCGTGTTCCCCGCCGCCGCCCCTGACCTGTCCCGGCGCCGCGTCCCCCGGACGCTGTGCGTAGCGGCGCTACGTACCGTCTTGCGGGGAGCTGTGACGGCTTCTCCGCACATCGACGCACCCGCCCTCCTCCGGACGCATCACGGCCAACTGGCGGGTACGAGCAAATTATTTGGGATGGCCCGGAATAGGAACACGCCGCGCGCGCGGCTCGTTGGTCACGACGTGAGCACGACACCACCTGTTCTCGCCGCAGAGCTGGCGCGGGCGTGGGCCGATATTCAGCGGTACCACCCCGACCTGCCGGATCTTGCCGCGCCCGAGTCCCTGATCGGGGAGTCCTCGTCCGCCTGCGGACACGAACTCTCCTTCGAACGACTGCTTCACGAGGCAGTTCACGGTCTCGCCGCCGCCCGGGGTGTGCGCGACACCTCCCGCGCCGGCCGCTACCACAACCGCAGATTCCTCACGATCGCCGAGGAACTGGGCCTGGACCACCCCGAGGAGCCGCATCCGAGCAGCGGATTCTCCCTCGTGACTCTCGGTACCGAGGCGAGGAAGCGGTACCGGGCCACGATCGACCAGCTGCACCGCGCGCTGAAGGCGCACTCCGCCGCGACCTCCACCGACTCGTCGAGCAGCTTCCGCGGCCCCGCGGCCCGGCACGGTTCGTCCGGCGGCGGCGTGCGCGTCAAGGCGGTGTGCGACTGCGGGCGCAACGTACGCGTCGTTCCCTCGGTCCTGGCCCAGGCGCCGATCATGTGCGGCGGATGCGGAGAGCCCTTCCGCATCCCCGAGCCCGCTGTGCCCGCCATGTCCTGAGCGCCAGGCCGCGCGCCACCGTGCCAGCCGACGGCGCGGCATGTCCGGCCCCGCCCCGGACGTGCCACGCCGCCGGACGCTCCGGCGCGTACCGGCCTCGCTGGCCGCGACGTCGCGTCCCGCCGTCCACCACGTCGCGGCACAGCGCTTCGTGGCTTCGCGGTACAGGGCTTCGTACGTCGCGGCAGAACGCCTCGTACCTCCGGCATGGCGCCTCGTACGTCGCGGCGTGTACGTCGTATGTCGCGGCGCTTCGGTACGACCCCGGGCCTCCGCCGCGGCCCGGCCTCGGCGCGACGTCGCGCCGTCCCAAGGGTGCGTCTCGCGACGCGGCATCGTCCCCGCGACGTCGCGTGACCCCCGTAGCGAGGGCGGTCCGGGTGCCTCCACCCACGGGTCCGGGCGCGTCGTCGGCTGTGGCAGAATGGACAGCTGTACTCGACAGCCGCACAGGACCCCTCTCTCCTCCGGCTGACGTGTCCTGCGGGCCCGGTCGGATTCCGCAACCCCACGCGGCATCATCCGGTGCCCCACCCCGTCAAGACCAGGAGACACCACTCCCGTGGCAGTCAAGATCAAGCTGAAGCGTCTGGGCAAGATCCGCGCGCCTCACTACCGCATCATCATCGCCGACTCCCGCACGCGCCGTGACGGCCGTGCGATCGAGGAGATCGGTCTGTACCACCCGGTGCAGAACCCCTCGCGCATCGAGGTCGACGCCGACCGCGTGGCGTACTGGCTGGGTGTCGGCGCGCAGCCGACCGAGCCCGTGCTCGCCATCCTGAAGAAGACCGGCGACTGGCAGAAGTTCAAGGGCGAGCCCGCCCCGGCGCCGCTGCTCCAGCCGGAGCCGAAGCCCGACCACAGCGGTCTCTTCGAGGCCGTCTCGGCGAAGGCCGGAGACGAGCCCAAGGGCGAGGCCATCACCCAGAAGGCGAAGAAGGCCGACAAGAAGGACGAGTCCGACTCGTCCGAGTCGACCGAGGGCTGACATGCTCGACGAGGCTCTCGAACACCTCGTGAAGGGCATCGTCGACAACCCCGACGATGTGCAGGTTGCCGAGCGCACCCTGCGCCGCGGGCGCGTTCTCGAGGTGCGGGTGCATCCCGACGACCTCGGCAAGGTGATCGGCCGCAGTGGCCGCACCGCGCGCGCCCTGCGCACCGTCGTGGGTGCCATCGGTGGCCGTGGCGTCCGCGTCGATCTCGTCGACGTGGACCACGTGCGCTGAACTCGTACACGCGCTGACGTCCCACCGGACACAGCACAGCACCGGCGCGGGCCGGGGCGGGCCCTCGGGCCGGCCCCGGCCCGTCGTCGTACCAGGACCCACGTCGTAGCAGGCGTCGTAGCAGGACAGGAGATCCCCAGAGTGCAGCTGGTAGTCGCACGGATCGGCCGTGCCCACGGCATCAAGGGCGAGGTCACCGTCGAGGTGCGTACGGACGAGCCGGAGCTGCGGCTTCCGCCCGGCGCCGTGCTCGCGACCGATCCGCCCGGTGCCGGACCGCTGACGATCGAGCAGGGGCGGGTGCACAGCGGCCGGTTGCTGCTGCGCTTCGCGGGGGTGAAGGACCGCACCGCCGCGGAGGCGCTGCGCAACACTCTGCTGATCGCCGAAATCGATCCGGAGGAGGTGCCCGAGGACCCCGAGGAGTTCTACGACTATCAGCTCATGGACCTCGACGTGGTCACCGAGGACGGGCAGGAGATCGGGCGAATTACGGAGATCTCACACCTTCCCTCGCAGGATCTCTTCATCGTCGAGCGTCCCGACGGCAGCGAGGTGATGATCCCCTTCGTCGAGGAGATCGTCACCGAGATCGACCTCCACGAACAGCGCGCCGTGATCAATCCGCCGCGAGGGCTGCTCGATCCGGACGAGGCCGACGTCGCGTCGGAGCGGGAGACGTCGCGTACGGAAGCGGACGCGACGTCGGACGAGGCGGCGCCGCGCACCACGTCGCGTACGGACGACGCGACGTCGCGCCGTAGCGACGCGGCATTCGCCGGCGACGACGCGACGTCCCGCGACGTCGCGCCCGAGGACCCCCGGTGACCGCCCCCGCGCCGCGTACCGCCGCCACGTCGCCTGCCGCCGCCACCTCGCCCGAGCCCGCGGCCCCGACCGCCTCGTCCCCCGTCGCTCCCTCGCTCCGTCTCGACGCGCTCACGATCTTCCCCGAGTACCTCGACCCGCTCCATGTCTCCCTCGTCGGCAAGGCGCGGGCCCGCGGACAGCTCGACGTCCACGTGCACGACCTCCGGGACTGGACGTACGACCGTCACAACACGGTCGACGACACCCCGTACGGCGGCGGGCCCGGCATGGTCATGAAGACCGAGCCGTGGGGCGACGCGCTCGACGAGGTGCTCGCGGACGGCTACGAGGCGGGGGCGCGCGAACCGGTTCTCGTCGTGCCGACGCCGAGCGGCCGGCCCTTCACCCAGCGGCTCGCCGTCGAACTGTCGGCCCGCCCGTGGCTGATCTTCACGCCGGCGCGCTACGAGGGCATCGACCGGCGCGTCATGGAGGAGTACGCGACGCGGCTGCCCGTGTACGAGGTCTCCATCGGTGACTACGTGCTCGCGGGCGGCGAGGCCGCGGTACTCGTCATCACCGAGGCCGTCGCCCGGCTCCTGCCCGGCGTGCTCGGCAACGCCGAATCGCACCGCGACGACTCCTTCGCCCCCGGAGCCATGGCGGACCTGCTCGAAGGCCCCGTCTACACGAAGCCGCCCTCCTGGCGGGGGCACGGCATCCCCGACGTCCTGCTGAGCGGTCACCACGGCCGTATCGCGCGCTGGCGTCGCGACGAGGCGCTGGCACGCACCGTCGCGCACCGCCCCGACCTCATCGCGCGCTGTGACCCCGCGGCGTTCGACAAGAAGGACCGCGAGACGCTCTCGATCCTCGGCTGGCGACAGGGGCCCGACGGCCGATTTGGGCCTGCCCCCTCCGACGTGGAAGAATAGGCCGCTGCCGTCCGTCCGGCGCGCGC
This sequence comes from Streptomyces sp. NPDC088923, assembly GCF_044749745.1. Taxonomy (NCBI): domain Bacteria; kingdom Bacillati; phylum Actinomycetota; class Actinomycetes; order Kitasatosporales; family Streptomycetaceae; genus Streptomyces; species Streptomyces sp. NPDC088923. The sequence continues at coordinate 863,667 of NZ_JBIVIO010000002.1, forward strand.
CCCTGCCACAGGGGGAACGACGCCCGCCCGGCGAAGCGGCACCCTTCACTCATCACCATGTTCCGTTGATGACCTGTGGCATCAGCGAGGAAGCAGACACACATGTCCAACCTGCTCGACTCCGTCGACGCCGCGTCGCTGCGCAGCGACCTCCCGTCGTTCCGCCCCGGCGACACCGTCAACGTCCACGTGCGCGTCATCGAGGGCAACCGCTCCCGTGTGCAGCAGTTCAAGGGCGTCGTCATCCGCCGCCAGGGCGCGGGCGTCCGCGAGACCTTCACGGTCCGCAAGGTCTCCTTCTCCGTCGGCGTGGAGCGCACCTTCCCCGTGCACACCCCGATCGTCGAGAAGATCGAGCTCGTGACCCGCGGTGACGTCCGTCGCGCCAAGCTCTACTACCTCCGTGAGCTGCGCGGCAAGGCCGCGAAGATCAAGGAGAAGCGCGAGAGCTGATCTCGCACGCGCGGCCGACGGGCCGCGCGCACCGGGCCACCACGGCCTGGAGGGACCCACAGCGTCGCCCGATAGCATCGGGGCGCCATGGACACCGAAACGCAGGACACGGAGCGCGACAGCTCCGCCGTACCGAATCCGTCCGCACCAGCGACGGACCGGGCGGTGGAGAGGTCGCGCTCTCGTCTGTCCTGGCTGCCCGGCGGCGTCTGGACCGTCGCGGGACTGGCTCTCGTCGTCGTCCTGCTCCTCGTGAGCCGCTTCGTCGCGCAGCCCTTCGGGATTCCGAGCGCGTCGATGCAACCCGCGCTTCACGTCGGCGACCGTGTCATGGTCGACAAACTGGCGTACCGTTTCGGCGGCGAGCCGCGCCGCGGCGACGTCGTGGTCTTCGACGGCACCGGGTACTTCGGTGACGGCGACTACATCAAGCGCGTCGTGGGAGTCGGGGGTGACCGGGTGCGGTGCTGCGCCAAGGACGGCAGGCTCACGATCAACGGAAAGCCGGTCACCGAACCCTTTCTCCACACCGGGGACGCGCCCTCGGACGTCGCCTTCGACATCGTGGTCCCGGCCGGACGCCTCTTCGTCCTCGGTGACCACCGCGCGGACTCCGCCGACTCGCGCGACCACCTCGGTTCGCCGGGCGGCGGCATGATCCCCCTCTCCGCCGTACGTGGCCGCGCGGACCTGGTGGTCTGGCCGCCGAGCCGCTGGAACGGCCTGCAACAACGCGACGCCTACGCACGCGTTCCCGCGCCGTCCGCCGCGGCCCATGGGTAGGCACGGGGGACAGCCGGGGCATCGCGGAACGGCGGACGACGGCGACGACGAAGATGTCGCGTCGCGCGCGGCAGGGCCGGCGGGATCATCACCCGACGCGACGTGGCACGCCTCGTACCAGGAGCAGGAGGCGACAGCGTCCGAAGGCCGCGAGGTTCCGCGCGAGGGTCGCGCCGCCCGGTACGACCCGGACGACGATCAATACGACGCGGACGCCGCCCGGTACGTCGCGTACGACGCCACGCGCTCCGTGCGCGACGTGGAGGCGACGGACGACGCGACGTACGACCAGGAGGCGACGTACGGCGCGCAGGCGCTGCACGACGCGCAGGCGCTGCACGACGCGCAGGCGACGTACGGGACCGCGAGCCCGACCCGACGCGACGTGGGGCACGTGGGACGTCGCGCGCGGGCACGTCGCGTCGCGCGCCGCAGACGTCGCGCGACGTTGCGCGAGATCCCCCTCCTCCTGGGCGCGGCGCTGCTCATCGCCCTCGTCCTGAAGACCTTCTTCGTGCAGGCCTTCGTGATCCCCTCGGGATCGATGGAGGAGACGCTGCGGATCGGCGACCGCGTGGCCGTCGACAAGCTCACCCCGTGGTTCGGCGCCGACGTGCACCGCGGCGACGTCGTCGTCTTCCGCGACCCCGGCGGTTGGCTCGGTGAGGAGGCGCAGGGCCAGGACACCTCGTCCGGGCCCGTACGGCAGCTGAAGAAGGGGCTGGCGTTCATCGGTCTCCTGCCGTCCGCTGATGAGAAAGACCTGATCAAACGCGTCGTGGGCGTCGGAGGCGACACCGTCGCGTGCTGCGACGCGCGAGGCCGGGTCACCGTCAACGGCCAGGCCGTGGAAGAGCCGTACGTGCGTGCGGGGAATAGGCCTTCCGAAGTGGAGTTCCGGGTCCATGTCCCGGCCGGGCGCCTCTTCGTGCTCGGGGACCATCGGGCGAACTCGGGCGACTCCCGTTTCCACCCCGACGCGGGCTACGACGGAACCGTCGCGGAAGACGCCGTGGTCGGGCGCGCCGTCGCCGTCGTCTGGCCTCTGGGGCACTGGTCCACGCCGGGGCACAGGGAGCGCTTCGCGCGGGTCCCCGACGCGGCGTCCGGCTGGCCCGTACGCACAGAGGACTCGCATAGTCTGGCCCAGGCGCGGCCGAAGGCCGGCGTCGCGCTCCCGACCCCTGCGGAACTCCCGCTCGTTATGGGAGTGGTGGGCCCGCGCCTCCTACGGCGCGGGCAATGGCTCGAAGTGAGGAGAGAGCGTGGGGGACGTCGCGGTGGGCGCCCGGTCGGGACACGAGGGGCCGGAAGAGCCGGAGCAGGGAGGCGCGGGACCGGCCGGCGCCGGAGAAGGGCGGGAGCCTGAGGTGACCGAGTCCGAAGCGGACACCCCGCGAGGCCATGGCAGGACCAGCGCCCCGAAGAAGCCGCGGCCATTCTGGAAGGAACTGCCGCTGCTGATCGTCATCGCCCTGGTCCTGGCGCTGATCATCAAGACGTTCCTGGTGCAGGCGTTCTCGATCCCGTCCGGCTCGATGCAGAACACCCTCCAGGTGAGCGACCGGGTGCTTGTCGACAAGCTCACGCCGTGGTTCGGTTCGAAGCCCTCGCGCGGCGAGGTGATCGTCTTCAAGGACCCTGACCGCTGGCTGGAGAACGAGCCCACGCCCACGCCCAACATTCTCCAGAAGGGCCTCAGCTTCATCGGGCTCATGCCGTCCGCGGATGAGAAGGACCTGATCAAGCGCGTCATCGGGGTCGGCGGTGACACCGTCGAGTGCAATGGCACCGGCCCCCTCAAGGTCAATGGCAAGCCGCTCGACGAGCCGTACGTCTTCCAGGGGAACACCCCCTGCTCGGTTGACGAAGGCGGGCAGTTCAAGGTCAAGGTGCCCAAGGACAAGCTGTGGGTGATGGGTGACCACCGTCAGGCGTCGGCCGACTCGCGGTACCACCAGACCGACCGCAACCAGGGCTTCGTCCCGGTCGACAACGTCATCGGCCGCGCCTTCGTGATCGCCTGGCCGCCGAACCGCTGGTCCACGCTCTCGGTCCCCGACACCTTCCACCAGTCCGGCCTCAACGCCGCGGCCTCCGCCACCGCTCCGGCCGCCCTCGGCCTCGTGGGCGCCTTCCCGCTCGTGCTCTGGCGCAGGCGGAGGCTTTCTGCCGAGCGTACCGACGGGTAGGGTGCCTCCCCAGACCGGCGATCATCGCGGCCGGACGCCCCGTGTGCCGGGTGCGCCGGCCCGGTGACGCACCGTTCCATCTGGGGGCACCACCATGAGCGCATCGTCCGGTACGGCCCCGCCCGGAAGCCGTAGGGGAAACGTGCTGTCGGGCATCGTCGTCGCACTGGGATTCGTGCTGCTCGTCGGTGGTTTCGCCTGGGGGGCCTGGGAGTACCGGCCGTACACGGTGCCCACGCCCTCCATGACCCCGACCATCGACGCCGGGGACCGCGTACTCGGGCAACGCATAGCGGGCGACGAGGTACGCCGCGGCGACGTGGTCGTCTTCAAGGACCGCGCCTGGGGCGACGAGACGCTGGTCAAACGCGTCGTGGCCGTGGGCGGGGACAAGGTCGCCTGCTGCACGAACGGTCATCTCACGGTCAACGGTGAGCAGATCGCCGAGCCGTACCTCCCCACCGACGCCGCGCACCGCGGCACGCGACTGCCCGAGACGGCCGTGCCCAAGGGCCGCCTCTTCCTCCTAGGCGACGAACGCGCCGGCTCCCTCGACTCCACCGCCCACCTCGACGACGTCGCGCGCGGCTCCGTGCCCCGCTCCGCGGTCTCGGCACGCGTGGACGCCGTCGTCGTGCCGTGGCGCGGCATGCTGGAGCGCCCGAGCGGCTTCGCCGGGCTCCCGGGCGGCATCTCCACGCCTGGACCGCTGCGCCTCCTCCTCGGCTCCGTCGTTCTGGGCGCCGTACTGATCCTCGGCGGCGCGGCGTACGGCCCGATCGCGCAACGTGGCGCGCGACGCCGCGCCGCGCGACGCCGGAGGGCGGCGGCGGCGAGTGCGGCCTGAGGGCGGTGGAGACGGGCGTACGCGCCGGGACGGCGGTACGTACGCGGACGACGTGGGCCGCCGGGGCGGCGCGGGGCGTGACGACGCGGCGTGTGACGACGCGGCGCGTGAGGGCGCGGTACGTGAGGGCGCGGTACGTGAGGGCGCGGCGCGCGACGGCATGGTGCGCGGGGGCGATGGCGCGGCGGACACGCACGGCGGGTCGATGTCGCCGTCTGACGCTCCGCTCGGCGCGTACGACGCCACGCTGGGTGACGGGGTGCGACACCCCGGAGACGCCGCGCGGGCAGATGGCGCGCGCGACGTCGCGTCACGGCCTGTGCCCCAGGCGGCTCTGCCGCACGACACCACTCCACTACGCCGCGTAGCGCGCGTCGTCCTGCTCGATCCGGATGACCGCATCCTCCTGATTCACGGACACGAGCCGGGCGACGTGACCGACGCGTGGTGGTTCACCCCCGGCGGGGGCCTGGAGGGGACCGAGACGCGGGAGCAGGCGGCGCTGAGGGAGCTGAGGGAGGAGACGGGGATCACCGAGGTCGCCTTGGGCCCCCTGCTGTGGAGACGGACCTGTTCCTTCTCGTTCGCGGGCCGGCGCTGGGACCAGGACGAGTGGTACTACCTCGCCCGTACGGCGCAGACCGGTACCGTCGCGGAGGGGCTGACCGACCTGGAGCGCAGCAGCGTCGACGACGCCCGGTGGTGGACGTGCGCCGAGCTGGAGGCCACGTCGGAGACCGTGTATCCCACCCGGCTGGCCTCGCTCCTGCGACGTCTGCTGCGCGGGGGGCCGCCTCCGGTGCCCGAGATCCTCGCCACTGAAATCGCCTGAGAGCGGATGGGCAGGCGCACAATGGGGGGACGCACGGCTGAAGGAGAACCGTCATGAGCGCCGAGGACCTCGAAAAGTACGAGACCGAGATGGAGCTGAAGCTCTACCGGGAGTACCGCGACGTCGTCGGCCTGTTCAAATACGTGATCGAGACCGAACGGCGCTTCTACCTGACGAACGACTACGAGATGCAGGTGCACTCGGTGCAGGGAGAGGTGTTCTTCGAGGTGTCCATGGCGGACGCCTGGGTCTGGGACATGTACCGCCCCGCACGCTTCGTGAAGCAGGTGCGGGTGCTCACGTTCAAGGACGTGAACATCGAGGAGCTGAACAAGACCGACCTGGATCTTCCCGGCGGCTGAACAGCGACGACGAACCGACCCGAAGGGGCCCCGCGCGCGAGCGCCGGGGCCCCTTCGGCGTCCCGCCTTACCCCATGAAGACGGGTACGCGGTCCAGCCTGGGGATAACTCAGCGTTCCCGCCGACACGCATCACCCGAACGGGTGGGCGATTTTTCTTTTTCTTCGAAGTTATCCACAGATTCTCGTTCGGCCCTCCCGCGCGCCCTCGCCGTCCGTCACAGTCGGTGAGGAAGGAGGTGGTGTCCGTGAACACCAGAACGGCGCTGGGCAAGTACGGCGAGGAAGCCGCGGTGCGGGCGCTCCGCACGGCTGGGCTGCGCATCGTGGCACGCAATTGGAGGTGCGGGCGGGCCGGCGAGGTCGACATCGTGGCCATGGACGGCGACGCCCTGGTCATCTGCGAGGTGAAGACCCGCAAGGCGGAGGGTTTCGAGCACCCCATGGCGGCGGTGAGGACCGCGAAGGTGGAGCGATTGCGGCGGCTCGCGGAGTTGTGGCTGAGCAAGCACGGAGGGGCACCGCCGGGAGGCGTGCGCATCGATCTTGTGGGGGTCCTCGTCCCGCGGCGGTCGGGGACTCCGGAGATCGAGCACGTGCGGGGGGTGGGCTGAATGGGCTTCGCCCGTACCTGCTCGGTGACTCTGCTCGGAATCGACGCGGTCGTGGTCGAGGTCCAGGCCGACCTCGAACCGGGCGTCGCGGCCTTCGCCCTCGTCGGGCTGCCCGACAAGAGCTTGGTCGAAAGCCGGGACAGAGTGCGTGCCGCCGTCGTCAACTCCGGTGCCGAATGGCCGCAGAAGAAGCTGACCGTCGGACTCAGCCCCGCTTCGGTCCCCAAGAGCGGCAGCGGCTTCGACCTCGCGGTCGCCTGTGCCGTCCTCGGCGCCACGGAGCGGATCGACCCCGCCGCGGTCGCCGACCTCGTGATGATCGGCGAGCTGGGCCTCGACGGACGCGTACGGCCGGTACGCGGCATCCTGCCGGGCGTCCTCGCCGCGGCCGACGCCGGCTACCGCCACGTGGTCGTCCCGGAGAGCTCAGCGGCCGAGGCGGCTCTCGTACCCGGGATGTCCGTCCTCGGGGTACGCAGTCTGCGCCAGCTCGTCGCCGTGCTCGCCGGCGAGACGGTTCCCGAGGAGGAACCACTCGTCCCAGGCCGCCCCGATCCACTGCTCGCGGGCCTGTCGATGCCGGGCGCGGGCCTCGGGACCGGTGTGGCCCCCGGTCTCACGGACCGACAGCCGGACCTGCAGGACGTCGCGGGCCAGTACACCGCTCGCCGCGCCCTGGAGGTCGCCGCCGCCGGCGGGCACCACCTGTTGCTGCACGGGCCGCCGGGAGCGGGGAAGACCATGCTCGCTGAGCGGCTGCCCGGCATTCTTCCGCCACTGACCCGCCCCGAGTCCCTGGAGGTCACCGCCGTGCACTCCGTGGCGGGCATGCTGCCGCCCGGGCGGCCACTGGTGGAGTCACCGCCGTACTGCGCGCCGCACCACTCCGCGACGATGCAGTCACTCGTGGGTGGCGGCGCCGGGCTGCCCCGGCCCGGCGCCGTCTCGCTGGCGCACAGAGGAGTGCTTTTTCTCGACGAGGCACCCGAGTTCCATGCGCAAGTGCTGGACTCCCTGCGGCAGCCGCTCGAATCGGGGTACGTGGTGATCGCGCGTTCGGCCGGGGTGGTGCGGCTTCCGGCGAAGTTCCTCATGGTCCTCGCGGCCAACCCCTGCCCCTGCGGCCGCAGCGGCCTCGTGGGCGACCCCTGCGAGTGCCCGCCCGCCATGGTGCGGCGCTACCAGGCCCGGATCTCCGGTCCGCTGCTCGACCGGGTGGATCTGCACGTACGTGTCGATCCCATCGGCCGGGCAGAGCTCCACCGGGACCGTGCCGACAACGAGTCCACGAGCGTCGTGGCCGCACGGGTGCGCGAGGCGCGGGAGCGCGCGCTCGCCCGGTACCGCGACGAGCCGTGGCACTGCAACAGCGAGGTACCCGGCCACGAGCTGCGCACCCGCTGGCCACTCGCTCCTGGCGCGCTCGACGCTGTGGCGAGGGACCTGGAACGCGGCCTGCTGACGGCCCGGGGCCTCGACCGGGTGCTGCGCGTTGCCTGGACCCTGGCCGACCTCGCGGGTCACGACCGCCCCGACGCGGCGGCCTTGGCGCTGGCTCTCGAACTCCGTACCGGCGTACGCCGCGGAGCCGCCCTCACGACCGGAGTCCCCGCATGAGCGAGATCGCCTCAGGGCCCGCCGGGGCGGGGCACAGCGAACGCCTGGCGCGCGCCGCGCTCAGCCGGGTATTCGAACCGGGCGAGCCGAAGACCGGTGCCCTGCTGCGCACCAGTGGTGGTGCCTCGCCGCTCCTGGAACGGCTGCGCGCGGGCGGGGGGCCTCCGAAGGGCTTCACGAGGGACCGCTGGGAGGGGCTGGCCGCGCGGGCACTGCGGGCGGACCCGGAGCAGGACCTGGCGCGCGCGGCGGCGGTGGGCGCACGGTTCGTGTGTCCAGGAGACCTCGAATGGCCGTCCCAACTCGACGATCTCCAAGACACCCGCCCATTGGGACTGTGGGTGCGCGGACCCGCTGACCTGCGCGTGTGGTCGCTGCGAGCGGTCGCCGTCGTGGGGGCAAGAGCCTGCACGGACTACGGCACCTACCTGGCCGGGGCGCTCGCCGTGGGCCTCGCGGAGCGGGGCTGGGTCGTCGCTTCGGGGGGAGCGTTCGGAATCGACGGGGCAGCGCACCGCGGGGCCCTGGGCGCGACCGGAGGCACGGTGGCGGTGCTCGCCTGCGGCGTCGACCGCGGCTATCCCCCTGGTCACGCGCGCCTCCTCGCCCGGATCGCCGAGCAGGGGCTCGTGGTCGGTGAACTGCCGCCGGGTGAACACCCGACGCCCAGCCGCTTCGTGACGCGCAACCGCGTCATCGCGGCGTTGACCCGGGGGACCGTGGTCGTCGAGGCCGCGCTGCGCAGCGGGGCGCTGGTCACCGCACGTGCCGCCGAGCGGTTGGGGCGCCACGTCATGGGAGTTCCGGGCCCCGCCACCAGCGGGCTCTCCGCCGGCGTGCACGAACTCCTACGCGGCCAGGCCCACCTGGTGACGGACGCGGCAGAGATCGTGGAACTGGTCGGTGAGATAGGGGAACTGGCTCCGGAGAAGCGCGGACCCCTCGTGCCGAGAGATCTGCTGAGCCGAGAGGCGGCGACCGTGCTCGCCGCGATGCCCGCGCGCGGGATGGTGTCGGCAGAGAGTGTCGCCCTGGCCACTGTCACCGCCAAGGACGACGTGATCGCGCGCCTGTACGAGCTCCAGGCGCTCGGGTTCGTCGAACGGGACGGTGACGGCTGGAAGTTGACACGCCGGACGCGGACCACGGCTTCCCCGGGAGGGGAAAGAGGTGGTCGCCTGTGACCCGAGCGGGACGGCGGGGGCTCAAGTCCCCGCCGTCCCGGGGGCGAAGCGCGTAGCGCCGTCGCGGAGCGTAACGGCACGCGAGGTCTCGCCGGGGGAGCGGAACGTATCTGCAAACGGGTAATCCCCTAACATGCGCACATTGCGACACCGTAGTCACGCTACGCTCACGACACTCCCACTCTCAGCAGGCGGCCGGGCGGACCCCGCCCTCGCGGGCCCGGCCCGCGTCCGAATCCCTCAGACGAACACCCCAGTTCGGCCCAGAACGACCCAAGGCGACGCATGCCCCAGCAGATCTCCGACTCCGACAGCGCGGCAGCTCCCCTTGTCGCCGGTGGCGACAGTGTCCAGCGCCGCGCGCCCCAGTCGGTTGACGAACTCTGGCGCATGTACAAGACGACCGGTGACGCGCGGCTCCGAGAGCAGCTGATCCTGCACTACTCACCGCTCGTGAAGTACGTCGCCGGCCGCGTGAGCGTCGGTTTGCCCCCCAATGTCGAGCAGGCCGACTTCGTCTCGTCCGGGGTATTCGGGCTGATCGACGCGATCGAAAAGTTCGACATCGAGCGCTCCATCAAGTTCGAGACCTACGCGATCACCCGGATTCGCGGCGCCATGATCGACGAACTGCGCGCCCTCGACTGGATTCCTCGCTCCGTCCGCCAGAAGGCGCGCAACGTCGAACGCGCTTACGCGACGCTGGAGGCGAAGCTCCACCGGACCCCCACCGAGGCGGAGGTGGCGCGGGAGATGGGCGTCGGCGTGGAGGACCTGCACGCCGTTTTCAGCCAGTTGTCCCTCGCCAACGTCGTGGCGCTGGAGGAACTCCTCAGTGTCGGCAGCGAGGGCGGTGGCCGACTCAGCATCATGGACACCCTGGAGGACACGGGGGCCGACAACCCGGTCGAGGTCGCGGAGGGACGCGAGCTGCGCCGACTGCTCTCGCGGGCCATCAACTCCCTGCCGGACCGTGAGAAGACCGTGGTGATGCTCTACTACTACGAGGGGCTCACACTCGCGGAGATCGGCCACGTCCTCGGCGTGACCGAGAGCCGCGTCAGCCAGATCCACACCAAGTCCGTGCTCCAGCTCCGCGCGAAGTTGTCGAGTTTCGACTCCTGAGGCCGGCTCCGCGCGGCGAGCGCGACGTGGTCGGCCCGCTCAGGGCGGCCGCGTACGGGGCGACGGTGCCTTTGCGAGAATTTGACCTCCTTTCATGTATCGGTACCCCGCGCCCTGGGCCGACGGGTGCGGCGTCCGTAAAGTGGACGGGTGCCAAGGATTCGAGCGGCCTCCGTGGCCGAGCACCGAGCGATGCAGCGCAGTGCCTTGCTGGACGCCGCGCGGACCCTGTTGTCCGAGGGCGGGACCGACGCGCTGACCTTCCCCGCACTCGCCGAGCGCACCGGCCTCGCCCGGTCCTCGGTCTACGAGTACTTCCGTTCCCGGGGCGCCGTCGTCGAGGAACTCTGCGCCGTCGACTTCCCCGTATGGGCGGCCGAGGTCGAGCTCGCCATGACGGAGGCATCCACCGCGGCGGAGAAGATCGAGGCGTACGTCCGCCGTCAGTTGGACCTGGTCCGGGACCGCAGGCACCGCGCCGTCGCCGCGATCTCCGCCAGTGAACTCGACCGCGGCGCGCGGGAGAAGATCCGCGCCGCGCACGGTGGTCTCGTCGGTCTCGTTGTGGACGCGCTCAGCGACCTCGGCCACGAGGAGCCGCGCCTCGCGGCGATGCTCCTCCAAGGTGTCGTCGATGCCGCTGTGCGCCGGATCGAGCTCGGGGTCGCCGAGAAGCCGGGGAAGATCGCCGACGCGGCCGTCGCCCTCGCTCTGCGCGGAGTGACCGGCGGCTGACCCGCCGCTCCCGGCGTGCGGGCCGCTCCTCGCCGGCCCCGCCGTGCGTGGTGACCGCGTGCGGGCCGGGCGCAGAGACCGGGACCGGCTGTTCGGCCGGAGAAGAGGACGACGTTTGCCGCGCGGAGACCGGCCGGGCGACGTGCCGGTGGGCGGGCGGCAGCAACGGATGGGCGGCGGGGTCCGCTGAGGCGCTCGACCGCGGTGCCTCCGGCTGCGGGAGGGGGCCGGTGGGCGGGAACAGCCGGGAGGGGCCGAGGCCGAGCAGCTCGGGCGGCAGCAGGCTCAGCGGGTTGAGGTACGTCTTCCCGCGACGCAGTCCCCAGTGCAGGCACGGGGTCCCGCAGTGGTACGCGCCGGCTCCGCTCAGTACGCCGAGCGGCTGCCCCGCCTCGACGAGGTCCCCCTTGCGCACGGACGCCACGACGGGCTCGTACGTCGTCCGTAGCGGAGGGCTGCCGGTGCCGGGCAGTTCGACGCTCACCACCCCGCGGCCCCCCACCGGACCGGCGAAGACGACCCGGCCGGCTGCCGCGGCCCGGACGACCGTGCCCTCACTCGCTCCCAGATCGACACCGCGGTGGCCCGGACCGTACGGGGTGGCCGGAGGTTCCCAGCCGCGCAGTACCGGGGGCGGTGCGGAGACAGGCCAGGAGCGCGCGGCCGGGTCCAGAGTCGTGGGCGCGGGGGAGTGGGGCGACTTTCTCCCGAGGCCGCTATCGCTCGTGCCGCCGTCGCCGCCGCCCGGGGCTGTGGATTTCCGTACCGATGTACTGCTTGTCCTATGGGCGCTGGTCATACGACTGCCGGTGGCGCTGGTCGGGCGAGTGCTCGTCGTACGGACGGTAGTCGTACGAGTGGTAGTCGTACGAGTCGAAGTGGGCGGCCTCCTGTCAGTGTGGCGCTGCGGGGGGCACCCAGCGGTGTGTGTCCGGGGCGGGGACTGCGTCGGAGCCGCCGTCGCCCGGGCCCGGCTTGCCGTGCAGTCGTGTGCCGCACCCTCCGGGCCTTCCTGCGCGGCCCATGTCGCCGCCCAGGCCGCCAGAGAGGCGGCGAGGGTTGCCGAGGCGGCAGCGAGAACCGCCGTACCCAGACGCAGGAGGGAGCGTGCGCGAAATGAAGCGTCAGGAGTGGTCGCCATCAGTGACCATCGCCTTCCTCTGTGCAGGTCAGACCACCGCCCAGGCCGGACAGGCCCGCGCGTGATCACGGAGAGTGTTTCTCCATGAGTAAAGAGTGACGCATACGCAAGGTGGGGCACGCCACTTTCTGGCGATCTGTGGATAACTGGCCCGTTACGGATATCGCCGTCACCCGGAAGCGTGGCGGTCCCGTACACTTCTCGTGGCGATCCGGGGTCCCGGATCGACTTCGCACGCCCCGACATCGGTGGGATTCGTCCCGTACGAGGGTGGGTTCTCCGATGTCCGCGCTTCTCGGTCCCTTGTGGCGCAGCGCGACCGGGGCGTCAGGAGCGTTGGCCGACCGGCCGGCGCAACCGGGAAAAACAAGGAGATACGGCCATGGCCGTCGTCACGATGCGGGAGCTGCTGGAAAGCGGCGTCCACTTCGGTCACCAGACCCGTCGTTGGAACCCGAAGATGAAGCGCTTCATCTTCACGGAGCGCAACGGCATCTACATCATCGACCTGCTCCAGTCGCTGTCGTACATCGACCGCGCCTACGAGTTCGTCAAGGAGACCGTCGCCCACGGCGGCACGGTCATGTTCGTCGGCACGAAGAAGCAGGCGCAGGAGGCCATCGCGGAGCAGGCCACCCGCGTCGGCATGCCCTACGTGAACCAGCGCTGGCTGGGCGGCATGCTCACCAACTTCTCCACCGTCTACAAGCGCCTCCAGCGCCTGAAGGAACTGGAACAGATCGACTTCGAGGACGTGGCCGCCTCCGGCCTCACCAAGAAGGAGCTGCTCGTTCTCTCCCGCGAGAAGGCCAAGCTGGAGAAGACCCTCGGCGGTATCCGCGAGATGCAGAAGGTGCCCAGCGCCGTCTGGATCGTGGACACCAAGAAGGAGCACATCGCCGTCGGTGAGGCGCGCAAGCTCAACATCCCGGTCGTCGCGATCCTCGACACCAACTGCGACCCCGACGAGGTCGACTACAAGATCCCGGGCAACGACGACGCGATCCGCTCCGTCACCCTGCTCACCCGCGTGATCGCCGACGCCGTCGCCGAGGGCCTCATCGCCCGCTCCGGTGCCGCCACCGGCGACTCCAAGCCGGGCGAGAAGGCCGCCGGTGAGCCGCTGGCCGAGTGGGAGCGCGACCTGCTCGACGGCGAGAAGAAGGACGAGGCCCCCGCCGAGGCCGAGGTCCAGACCTCCGCCGAGACCGAGAAGGTCGCCGACGCCGAGGCCGTCGAGGTTCCGGCCGCCGAGGCCCCGGCCGAGACCGTCGAGGCGTCGGCCGAGCAGGCCTGACCTTCCGGGGTTGGTGACGGCGGGGGCCACGCGGCCCCCGCCGTCCACCCGTAGAATCCCGCGGTCCGAGGGTGCCCACGCCGCTCGCCCTCCGGTGGCGGCGATAGGGCCGCGCCGTACGGACCGCGCCCTCCAGACTTCGAGAAAGACTCACAGGATCATGGCTGCGAACTACACCGCTGCCGACGTCAAGAAGCTCCGCGAGCTGACCGGCGCCGGCATGATGGACTGCAAGAAGGCGCTGGACGAGGCCGAGGGCGACGTCGACAAGGCCGTCGAGCTCCTCCGCGTCAAGGGCCAGAAGGGCGTCGCCAAGCGCGAGGGCCGCTCCGCCGAGAACGGCGCCGTCGTCTCCCTCCTCGCCGACGACCACACCTCCGGCGTCCTCGTCGAGCTGAAGTGCGAGACCGACTTCGTCGCCAAGGGCGAGAAGTTCCAGGCCGTCGCCAACACGCTCGCCGAGCACATCGCGAAGTCGTCCCCCGCCGACCTGGAGGCGCTGCTCGCCTCCGAGATCGAGGCCGGCAAGACCGTCCAGGCGTACGTGGACGAGGCCAACGCCAACCTCGGCGAGAAGATCGTCCTCGACCGCTTCGCGCAGTTCTCCGGCGGCTACGTCGCGGCGTACATGCACCGCACGATGCCCGACCTGCCGCCGCAGATCGGTGTCCTCGTCGAGCTCGACAAGGAGAACGCCGAGGTCGCCAAGGACGTCGCGCAGCACATCGCCGCCTTCAGCCCGAAGTACCTCTCGCGCGAGGACGTCCCGGCCGAGGTCGTCGAGTCCGAGCGTCGCGTCGCCGAGGAGACCTCGCGCAACGAGGGCAAGCCCGAGGCCGCGCTCCCCAAGATCGTCGAGGGTCGCGTCAACGGCTTCTTCAAGGAGGTCACCCTCCTCGACCAGCCGTTCGCCAAGGACAACAAGAAGTCCGTCAAGAAGGTCCTGGACGAGGCCGGTGTCACCCTGAAGCGCTTCGTGCGCATCAAGGTCGGCATCTGAGTCCGCACCACGACCGGCTCGGCGTCCCGCCCGGCATGCGCCGGAGGGGACGCGGAGCTTCTTGTCCCGTACCCCACAGGGCGCGGGACGAGGCGCTGATCTGACGAGGAGGCCATTGCCGTGCACGGGGTGCCCACGACGCCCGCCGGCAATGGCCTTCTTGCTATGTGCATCACGAGGAGAACCCCATGACGACGGCCGAAGCCGATAAAACCACCGATTCCAGCGTGCACGGCAAGGGCGCCGGCCGCTTCTTGCTGAAGCTGTCCGGTGAGGCGTTCGCCGGTGGTGGCGGGCTCGGGGTCGACCCCGACGTGGTGCACACCATCGCGCGCGAGATCGCCGCCGTCGTACGCGACGGCGCCCAGATCGCCGTCGTCATCGGCGGGGGCAACTTCTTCCGCGGCGCCGAGCTCCAGCAGCGCGGCATGGACCGCGCGCGCTCCGACTACATGGGCATGCTCGGCACCGTCATGAACTGCCTCGCTCTCCAGGACTTCCTGGAGAAGGAGGGCATCGACTCCCGCGTCCAGACGGCGATCACGATGGGGCAGGTGGCCGAGCCGTACATCCCGCTGCGCGCCGTGCGGCACCTGGAGAAGGGACGCGTCGTCATCTTCGGCGCCGGCATGGGAATGCCGTACTTCTCCACCGACACCACCGCCGCGCAGCGCGCCCTGGAGATCCACGCCGAAGCCCTCCTCATGGGCAAGAACGGCGTGGACGGCGTCTACGACTCGGACCCGAAGACCAACGCCGACGCCGTCAAGTTCGACGCCCTCGGCTACGGCGAGGTCATCACGCGCGACCTCAAGGTCGCCGACATGACCGCCATCACCCTCTGCCGCGACAACAAGCTCCCGATCCTCGTCTTCGAGCTGCTGACCGCGGGCAATATCGCCCGGGCGGTCAAGGGTGAGAAGATCGGCACGCTCGTGAGCGACCAGGGCACTCGGGCCTGACCGCCGCGTGCTCCGGCCGCCCTCGCGGGCGAGCACGGAGCGCCGTCGCCGAGTGACGGGATGGACAAAGCCCCGTCGCTCGGACACCGTGCAGTACGGAAGCGACGCAGCCGGACCTGTGCGCCTCTCGCCCCCGCGGCGGGACGAACCTCATCAGGCCAACTCAAGACACGCAGGAGCAAGTGGTGATCGAAGAGATCCTCCTCGAAGCAGAGGAGAAGATGGAGAAGGCCGTGGTGGTCGCCAAGGAGGACTTGGCCGCCATTCGTACCGGTCGCGCGCACCCCGCGATGTTCAACAAGATCGTCGCGGACTACTACGGGGCGATGACGCCGATCAACCAGCTCGCCTCGTTCTCGGTGCCCGAGCCCCGTATGGCCGTCGTGACCCCGTTCGACAAGAGCGCGCTGCGCAACATCGAGCAGGCCATCCGCGACTCGGACCTCGGCGTCAACCCGAGCAACGACGGACATATCATCCGGGTGGTCTTCCCCGAGCTGACCGAGGAACGCCGCAAGGAGTTCATCAAGGTCGCACGGACCAAGGGCGAGGACGCGCGCGTCTCGATCCGCGCCGTGCGCCGCAAGGCCAAGGACGCCCTCGACAAGCTGGTCAAGGACAAGGAGACCGGCGAGGACGAGGTGCGCCGCGCGGAGAAGGAGCTCGACGACACCACCGCGAAGTACGTCGCGCAGGTGGACGAGCTGCTCAAGCACAAGGAATCCGAGCTGCTTGAGGTCTGATGAACGACTCCTCCTGGGACGCGCCGCCCCGTACCGGATACGGCGAGCCGTGGCCCACCTCCGGACAGGGGGCTGCCTCGGCGGGTCCCGTGTACGAAGCGCATGACGTCCAAGAGACTCGGCCCATGCCCATCGTGCCCGACGTACCCGCGAACGGCGGCGACCAGGACGACGACCGGGGGGCCGCTCGGCTGAGTGGTCCCCTGTTCCGCGACGAGGTGCCGCGGGAGCCCGGCCGACCCGAGCCCGTACCCCCCGTCTCCCCGGCCGCGCAGTCGTCCCCGACGCCTGTGCAGCCGTCCTCCGCACCGAGCCCCGGCAGGCAGAAGAAGAGCGCCGGCCGGAACCTGGGGGCGGCCATAGGGGTCGGTCTCGGTCTCGGGGTCGTTGTCGTCGCGTCGTTGTTCATCGTCAAGGCCGTCTTCGTCGGCGTCATAGCGCTCGCCGTCGTCGTCGGCCTGTGGGAACTGACCTCCCGCCTCGCCGAGCGCAAGCAGATCAAGGCGCCGCTGATCCCGCTCGCCGCGGGCGGCGTCGCGATGGTCGTCGCGGGCTACGTGCGGGGCGCCGAGGGCGCGTGGGTGGCGATGGCGCTGACGGCGCTCGTCGTGCTCGTGTGGCGGATGTTCCAGCCGCCGGAGGGCTACCTGCGGGACGTCACGGCGGGCGTGTTCGCGACGTTCTACGTGCCGTTCCTCGCGACGTTCGTCGCGCTGCTGCTCACCGCGGACGACGGGCCGCGGCGCGTGCTGCTCTTCCTCGTGCTCACTGTCGTCAGCGACACCGGGGCCTACGCGGTGGGCTGGCGCTTCGGCACGCACAAGCTCGCGCCCCGCATCAGCCCGGGCAAGACGCGCGAAGGTCTCCTGGGCGCGGTGAGCTTCGCGATGGTCGCCGGGGCGCTGCTGATGCAGTTCATGATCGACGACGGGCAGTGGTGGCAGGGGCTGCTCCTCGGCCTGGCCGTCGCTGCCAGCGCCACCCTGGGCGACCTCGGTGAGTCCATGATCAAGCGGGACCTGGGGATCAAGGACATGGGGACGTTGCTTCCCGGCCACGGCGGCATCATGGACCGGCTCGACTCGCTGCTGCCCACGGCGCCCGTCGTGTGGCTACTGCTCGTCCTGTTCGTCGGCTCGGGCTGAGCTCCGGGTGGCTCGGGCCGAGGTCTGGCTCGGGCTCGGACCGGTGTCCGTCCTTCGGCTCGGGGAGTGGTCCGGGCGCGCGTTACGCTGAAAGGGTCCGCCGTGACGTACGGCGGACCCTTTCGTGTACGGGCTCACGCCGCGTCGCGCCCAGCGGGGCGACGTCGCGCGCCCCGTACGCCGCCCCCGAGGCGCCCACCCGGCGCGTCGTCGCGTCCCCAGGGGCGCGCGGCGCCGCACCGTATCTGAGGAGTACTGGCCCATGCCGCCCGCACCGGGAGAACTCACCTTCGTCGCGCCGCGCGGTGCCAAGAAGCCCCCTCGTCACCTCGCCGACCTCAGCCCCGCCGAGCGCAAGGAGGCCGTCGCCGCCATCGGCGAGAAGCCCTTCCGCGCCAAGCAGCTCTCGCAGCACTACTTCGCGCGCTACGCGCAAGACCCGGCGCAGTGGACCGACATCCCCGCCGCGGCGCGGGGGCGGCTCCAGGAGCAACTGCTGCCCGAGCTGATGTCGGTCGTGCGGCATATCTCGTGCGACGACGACACGACGCGCAAGACGCTGTGGCGCCTCTTCGACGGCACGCTCGTCGAATCGGTACTTATGCGCTACCCGGACCGCGTCACCATGTGCATCTCCTCCCAGGCGGGCTGCGGGATGAACTGCCCGTTCTGCGCGACAGGGCAGGCCGGGCTCGACCGCAATCTCTCGACGGCCGAGATCGTGCACCAGATCGTCGAGGGCATGCGCGCGCTGCGTGACGGGGAGATTCCCGGCGGGCCGGCGAGGCTCTCCAACATCGTCTTCATGGGGATGGGGGAGCCGCTCGCCAACTACAACCGCGTCGTGGGCGCGATCCGCAGGCTCACCGACCCGGAGCCTGACGGGCTCGGGCTCTCGCAGCGCGGCATCACCGTATCCACGGTGGGCCTGGTGCCCGCGATCCATCGTTTCGCGGACGAGGGGTTCAAGTGCAGGCTCGCGGTCTCTTTGCACGCTCCGGACGACGAACTGCGGGACACGCTGGTGCCGGTCAACACGCGGTGGAAGGTCCGTGAGGTCCTGGACGCCGCGTGGGAGTACGCGGAGAAGTCGGGGCGGCGCGTGTCGATCGAGTACGCGCTCATCCGCGACATCAACGACCAGGCGTGGCGGGGCGACCTTCTGGGCCGGCTCCTGAAGAACAAGCGCGTGCACGTCAACCTGATTCCGCTCAATCCGACGCCCGGGTCGAAGTGGACCGCGTCGCGGCCGGAGGACGAGCGCGCCTTCGTGGACGCGATCGCGGCGCACGGTGTGCCGGTGACGGTGCGCGACACGCGGGGACAGGAGATCGACGGGGCGTGCGGGCAGCTGGCGGCGGCGGAACGCTGAGCACCGCGCGACGGGGTGTGGGCGCTCCGGCGGTGGCGTGGTGCCGCGGTGGTGAGGTGCGGCGTGGCGGTGGAGCGCGCGGCGTGTGGAGGACGCGGCGCGGCGGTGGAGCGCGCGGCGTGTGCAGGGCGCGGCGTGGGCAGCGTGGGCTGTGCAGGGACGCGTCGCGCGTAGGGGACGCCGCGTGCACGGCGCGGGCCCGCGCGCGACGTAGCGATAGGGTGTGCGAGCACCATCGCTCGCGGCGTGTCCGGGAGCGCGACATCTTCATACTCCGTACGACGTACACATTCCGACAGGGGAGCGCCGCAGCGCTGAGAGTGCGACATCACACCGGCAGTCGGTGTATAGGTCGCAGACCCTCTGAACCTCGCCCGGGTCATTCCGGGTAGGGAGTTCGGTCACCACTCGTGCTGTTGTGCCCTGCCCGCGGCCCCGTCGGCCGCGGGCAGGGCCGCGTCTTCTCCTGGCCAACCCCAGGAGGAATCCATGACCACCCGACGCAGGACCGTCGCCGCCATCATCGCCGCGGGTCTGGCTGCTACAAGCCTCGCCGCCTGTGGCGACGACTCGGGGTCCGATACCGGCTCGTCGAGCGGCAAGACGGTCACCCTCGTCAGCCACGACTCCTTCGCTGCCTCCAAGAGCGTGCTGAAAAAGTTCGAGCAGAAAACCGGGTACCGCCTCAAGGTCCTCAAGAGCGGCGACGCGGGCCAAGCGGTGAACCAGGCCGTCCTCACCAAGGGACACCCCCAGGGCGACGTCTTCTTCGGCGTCGACAACACGCTGCTGTCCCGCGCCCTGGAGCAAGGCGTCTTCCAGCCGTACGAGGCAAAGGGGCTCTCCGCCGTCCCCGCCGATATCCAGCTCGACGGCAAGCGGCACCGCGTCACCCCCGTCGACACGGGCGATATATGCGTCAACTATGACAAGAAGTACTTCAAGGACGAGAAGCTCGACCCGCCGCAGAGCCTCGACGACCTCGCCGACCCTGCCTACAAGAACCTGCTCGTCACGGAGAACACGGCGACATCCTCGCCGGGGCTCGGCTTCCTCCTCGGCAGCGTCGCGCAGTACGGGGAGCAGGGCTGGAAGTCGTACTGGAAGAAACTTCGCGACAACGGGGTCAAGGTCGTCGACAGCTGGGAGCAGGCGTACAACGAGGAGTTCTCGGGCTCCTCGGGGGGCCGCAAGGCCGGCGGCGACCGGCCGCTCGTCGTCTCGTACGCCTCCAGCCCGCCCGTCGAGGTCCTCTACGCGGACCCGCGCCCCAAGGACGCACCCACGGGCGTCGCGACCGGGACGTGCTTCCGGCAGACGGAGTTCGCGGGTCTGCTCGATGGTGCGCCCAACCCGGAGGGCGGCAAGGCGCTCCTCGATTTCCTCCTGAGCGACACCTTCCAGCGGGACATGCCGCTCCAGATGTTCGTCAATCCGGTCGTCAAGGGGACGCCGCTGCCGGATGTGTTCACGCGGTACGGAGCGGACGCCGACGGAGCGCGGACCGTCGCGCCGCAGAAGATCGCCGAGCACCGTGAGGACTGGATCAACGCCTGGACCTCACTGGTCGTCAAGTGAGGCCCCGCGGGACGTCGCGAGAGGCGTCGCACGAGGGACCCGTACGCGGCGTACGTCGCGGGGACACGTCGCGACGTCCCGCGCGACGTCGCCTCGCCGCGGCACGTCCCGTGACGCGACGTCGCGTCACCGTGCTGCTCCTCGTCGCGGGGCCCACCCTCTTCTTCGGCCTGTTCTTCGGCTATCCCGTCGCGGCGATCGTGGGTCGTGGGCTGCACACCTCGGCGGGGTGGCAGCTCGGCGCCGTCGCCGATGTCCTGGGGCGACGCGACATACGCGACGTGCTCTGGTTCACCACGTGGCAGGCACTGGCGTCCACGGCGCTCACCCTCCTCCTCGCCCTGCCCGGGGCGTACGTCTTCGCGCGCTTCGCTTTTCCCGGGAAAGGCGTGCTGCGCGCCGTCGTCACAGTGCCGTTCGTTCTGCCCACAGTCGTGGTCGGCAGTGCATTCCTCGCCGTGCTCGGACGCGGCGGGCTGTTGGACGAGCTGTGGGGTGTACGGCTCGACACGACGGTGTGGGCGATCCTCGCGGCCCACGTCTTCTTCAACTACTCCGTCGTGGTGCGCACGGTGGGCGGTTTGTGGGCGCAGTTGGACACGCGGCAGGAGGACGCCGCGCGCACCCTGGGCGCTTCGCGCTGGCGGGCCTGGCGGGCGGTCACGCTGCCGGCGCTCGCTCCCGCCGTGGCGTCGGCGGCGTTGATGGTGTTCCTGTTCACCTTCACGTCTTTCGGGATCGTGCAGATCCTCGGGGGCCCGGGCTACTCGACGCTGGAGGTGGAGATCTACCGGCAGACGGCGCAGCTGCTCGATCTCTCCACGGCAGCGGTGCTGACGCTCGTCCAGCTGGGCGCGGTCGTCATGGTGCTGGCCCTCCACGCGTGGGTGGTGCGCAGGGGGGAGAGCACGTTGCGGCTCGTGGACCCGTCGCGTACGGCGCGGCGGCCACGCGGCGTGGCGCAGTGGACGCTGCTCAGCGGCGTCCTGGGCGTCGTCGCGGTACTTCTCGTACTGCCGCTCGCCGTGCTCGTCCTGCGCGCCTTCGACGCCCCGGACGGCTTCGGGCTGACCTACTTCCGGGCTCTTGGCTCCTCCGACGGAGGGGCTTTTCTCGTCGCTCCCATCGCGGCGGTTGGCAACTCTCTGCGCTACGCGGCCGTGGCGACGCTGATCGCCCTCGTCGTCGGCGGACTCGCCGCCGTCGCGCTCAGCCGGGAGCGACGCGGGAAGGACGGCCGGCCGGGCGGCATGTCGCGGTTGCTGCGCGGCTTCGACGCCCTGCTGATGCTGCCGCTCGGAGTCTCGGCGGTCACCGTGGGCTTCGGGTTCCTCATCGCACTCGACGAGCCTCCACTCGATCTGCGCGCGTCCTGGATTCTCGTCCCGCTCGCCCAGGCGCTCGTGGGTGCGCCGTTCGTCGTACGGACGATGCTTCCCGTGCTGCGCGCCGTCGACCAACGGCTGCGCGACGCCGCGTCGGTGCTCGGGGCGTCGCCCTGGCGGGTGTGGTGGGAGGTGGATCTGCCGCTGGTGCGCCGCGCGGTGCTGGTGGCCGCCGGCTTCGCCTTTGCCGTGTCACTGGGCGAGTTCGGCGCCACCGTCTTCCTCGCCCGCCCCGACAACCCGACGTTGCCCGTCGCCGTCGCCCGTCTCCTCGGGCGCCCCGGCGACCTGAACTACGGGCAGGCCATGGCGCTCTCCACCGTCCTCATGCTGGTGTGCGTCGTCTCCCTGCTCGTCCTGGAACGACTGCGTCCGCGCGATCCACATGACGGCGGCACGCCCCGGTCCGCCCGGGGGCGGACCGACGCGCCCGTCGCCGCCGATCCGCGCCCGGCTTCGACACGGCGCCCGGACGTCGCACTCACTGCCCCCGCCAAGGGGCCCCGTACGAAGGAGAGGCCGCACTGATGACGCGCTTCAGTCGTGCACGTCGCGAGGACGCTGTCGAAGCTCCGGCGCGCGAGGAGGGTTCGGCGCGGGCCGCGACGTCGCGCGTCGTGCACGCTCCACGACAGGAGGCCGAGGGCGGGGCGGCGTTGCGCGTCGAACGTGTCACGGTGGGTTTCGGAAACGGACGGCCGGCGCTCGACGCGGTGGATCTGTCGGTGCGCGCGCACGAGGTGGTCTGCGTCCTGGGGCCCAGCGGGAGCGGGAAGTCGACGCTGCTGCGCGCCGTCGCGGGCTTGCAGCCGCTCGATGCGGGGAGCGTGTGGCTCGGGGGCGAAGACCAGCGCGACGTGCCGGTGCACCGGCGCGGTGTGGGGCTCATGTTCCAGGACCACCAGCTCTTCCCGCAGCGCGACGTAGCGGGCAACGTCGCGTTCGGCCTGCGCATGCGACGCGTGCCGGCCGGTGTCCGCGAGGCGCGCGTGGCCGAGTTGCTCTCCCTCGTCGGGCTGGCCGACGCGGGGCACCGCGGCGTCGGTTCTCTCTCGGGCGGCGAGCAGCAGCGCGTCGCCCTGGCGCGCGCGCTCGCACCACGACCGAGCCTGCTCATGCTCGACGAGCCCTTCGGGCAACTCGACAGGACGCTGCGCGAACGGCTCGTACTGGAGCTGCGCGAACTGTTCACCGTGCTGGGCACCACGGTGCTCGCCGTGACGCATGATCAGGGCGAGGCGTTCGCCCTCGCCGACCGCGTCGTCATCATGCGCGACGGGGCGATCGCGCAGTCCGGGGCGCCGCTCGATGTCTGGGGGCATCCCGCCGATTCCTTCGTGGCGCGTTTCCTCGGCTTCGGCAACCTGGTGCCGGCACGGATCACGGGACGTGCCGCGGAGACACCGTGGGGGCGGTTGCCGCTTGGGGAGGGCACCGCGGGCGGGGCGGGGGAGCGCACGGTGCTCGTACGGCCCGGGGGAGTCCGTCTTGTCGCGGAGGCGGACGGCCTTTCGTGCGAGGTCGTGGCACGGACTTTCCACGGCACTCATGTCTCGGTGCGGCTGCGCCCCCACGACGCGCCGGAGATCGAGGCGACGTGCGCGTTGCGCAAGGCGCCGGAGCGCGGGGACCGGGTAGGCGTCGTCTTCGACGCGCAGGACGTCGTGGTGCTGGACTGAGCGCGACGTCGATGCAACGTCGCGCGTCATGGCGCGTGCCCATGTCGCGCGCCGCGTCGTGGCGGACGCGGCGCGCGACGTAGGTGGCCCTGGTGCGACGTCGCGGGCGCCGCACGTCGCCTGACGCGACGTCGCGTGTTTCACCCCGTGCGACGCGACGTGGCGTGACTCACTCCTGGACCTGCGCCGGGTCCATCCACACGATCTCCCAGACGTGCCCGTCGGGGTCGGTGAAGGAGCGGCCGTACATGAAGCCGTGGTCCTCGGCCTCGCGCGCGGGGCTGCCGCCCGAGGCGAGCGCGCGGTCGGCGAGCATGTCGGCCTCCTCGCGGCTGCGCGCACTGAGCGTCAGCAGCACCTCGGTCGTCGCCGTGGCGTCCGCGGGCGTCTTGCCGGCCGGCGTGTACTGCGCGAAGCGCTCACGCGTGTGGAGCATCGCGATGATCGTGTCGCTGATGACCACGCTCGCGGTCTGCTCGTCGCTGAACTGTTCGTTGAGGCGGAAGCCGAGGTCGGTGAAGAACTTCTTCGAGACGGCGAGATCGTTGACAACGAGGTTGACGAAGATCATCTGCTGGTAGCTCATCAGGTTCTCCTGGTTAGGGAAAGGAAGGCGAGGGCGCGCGTAAACGCCACGGGCATGCCGCGTCAGGCGCCGCGACGTACCCGGGCGCCGCGACGTACCGGGCTCCGTATGCCGGTGATGACCGCCGCGCATGAAGGAACTCATCGGTGTCGCGCTGATGCGTTCGGTGCGGGCGGCGTAGGGGTCAGTGGCCGACCGGCAACGTCGCGAGCAACGCGACGGCCCACGTCAGTGCGAGCAGGGCGAGCAGTACGGCGCCCGCACGAACGACCACGGCCGTCCGGAGCGTCGCGGCGGGGGTCCCCGACTGCGCGAGCGCCGCGGTGATGTCCGTTCGGGCCTGACGGGACTCGACGGCGGCCAGCAGTAGTCCGATCGCGGCGCAGCCCACCACGAGGCCGATGCCGAGCGCCGTGAGTGGTTCCGTCGCCTTGTACGTCGCGTCGCCGCCGTACGCCGCGGCGAGCGCCGCACCCACCGCGACCGCGACGCCGAGGGGGCGGCCGATGCGCCGTGCCTCCTCCTGGAGGCCGCGCCCCGCGAGGAGGCGTACGGCACCGGGGCGGCCCGATTGCAGCAGCCTGCCGCACAGCCATGTGATCCCCGGGCCGGCGACGGCGAGTCCCGCGCCGATCAGCGCCCATCCGGCCACGACACCGCCCGGAACGCCGCCGCGTCCCGCGAGTGCCTTGGCGGAGAGGTCGACCGTTCCCTCGCCGAGCGTGGCACGTACGGCGAACCCGGCCGCGAGCAGCGCGACGCCCCAGGGCAGGCCCGGAGGTGCCGACGTCGCGGGCGGCGTGACGCGCGCCGCTCCCGACGCGGCGGGCACCGGAGTGAGGGCCCCGGTTGCCACCGCGGTCGTGACCGGGACGAGGGAGAGGAGCGTGATGACGGCCGCGACAGGGATGTCGAAGCCTGTGCCCAGCGCCTTCGCGGCACCGTCGCCCAGGGGCTGGACGCCCAGGCTGCCACGGCCCAGAAGGAAGAACAGCAAGGCGACGACGGAGCCCAGGGCGCAAAACACCGCGGTGGCCGTCCCCGTGAGCAGGCGCAGACCGCGAGGGGAGAGGCCGTAGGGCGGCCGGCCGCCTTCGGGACGGAGCGCGGGGTCGGTGCGGGAGACGGCGATCGCGACGTACACGGTGGCGGCCAGGGGGACGAGGCACCACGCGAGCCGCCGGACCGAGCTTGCCGCGCCGTCGTGTGACAGGGCGTGCCCGAGAGCGGCCAGGAGGAGAAAGCCGGTGCCTGCCGACGCCGCGCTCACGAGGAGACGCCGCGCTTGAACGAGCGGCCTGCCGCCGCGTACTAGACGGAGACTGAGCACGTCGCCTTCCCCTCTTCCGTACCGGGAACGTCGCCGGAGACAGGCATCGCGCGGGCGAGGCGTCCGTCGCGCAGGGAGATGGAGCGGTCGGTAAGATCGGCCGCTTCGTCGCCGTGGGTCGTGAGGACCATGCTGATGCCGTGCGTGCGCGCCGCGGTGACGAGGGTGCGCAACAGGACGGCGCGGTCGGCCGAGTGGAGCGTGGCGGTCGGCTCGTCGGCGAAGAGCAACGCCGGGGTGCCGGTGAGCGCGCGGGCCATCGCGACGCGACGTTGCTCCAGGTGGCTGAGCGCGTGGGGGCGGCGTCGCGCGCAGTGGGCGACGTCGAGGCGTTCCAGCCACTCCGTCGCGACGTCGCGTGCCGCGCGGTGCGGGACGCCGCGCAGGAGGAGAGGCAACGCGGCGTTCTCCCAGGCGGTGAGCTCGGGGGAGAGGTGCGGCTTCTCCTCCAGCCAGCCGAAGTGGTCGCGCCGTACGCGTGCGCGCCGCGCCGTCGACATGTCGTGGAGGGCCGCGCCGTCGAACCAGATGCCGCCCTGGTCGGGGCAGACCATGCCGGCGAGACAGCGCAGCAAGGTGGAGCGACCGCTGCCGCGTGGTCCGCCCACGGCGAGGATCTCACCGTGTCGCAGGCTGAGCGTCACGTCGCTCAGCACGGGGGAGCCGTGACGGGTCACGTGCAGGCCCTCGGCCCGCAGCACGTCGTCGGCCGGGGATGGCGAGGGGGCAGCCATGCAGTGCACCTCAGTTCCGCTCGGGGCCGTCGGATTCGGGACGGCGTCGCGCGGTCGCCGCGACGGTGCCGTGCCGCGTGGCGCGGGGCGGCGGGCTGACGTCGCGTTCGTACGCAGCCGTCGCGCGGAGCGCGTTGTTCGTCCCTAAATCGCCTGGAACGTAACACGCGAGGTGCGGCGTCGCGCGCCATCCGGCGCACGGCGCGACGGTGGGACGTCGCGACGTCGCGCGGCGCGGGTGTGTGGCGGACGGGGCGACGGGTTCTGCGGCGCGACGTCCGCCCGTCACGTAGCGCTGGGGCGGTGGGGACGTGGCGGTCGGCGGCGGCACGTCGCGTGCGTGGCGGCCACCTCACGTCGCGTGCGCGTGGCTACGTCGCACGTCGCGTGCGTCCCGTCGGTGCTGCGACGTCGCGTAGGGGGCACAACGTCGCGTAGGCGGCGTGTAGGGGACCGGACGTCGCGTACCGGCCCTGCGTCGCGTGACACGTCGCGGTCGGCGCCGTCGTGCCGCGTACCGGATTGCCGCCACGTCGCGTCGCCCCACGTCGCGTCGCCTCGCGCCCACGACGTCGCGTCGCCCTACGTCGCCTCGCGCCCCCCGACGCCGCGTGCCACGCCGTTCCCCCCACGCCGCGTCGCCCTACGCCTCGCGCCGCGAAAACACCTCGGCCCCGCTCTCACCCGTAAGAGTGAGTCGGGGCCGGGGTGGCGTGCGTGTGTGGTGGGGCGGGTCAGATCTTCGTCCACGCCTCGGTGAGGACCTGGCGGACGATGCCCTCGATCTCGTCGAAGGTGGACTGATCGGAGACGAGCGGGGGCGAGAGCTGGATGACCGGGTCGCCGCGGTCGTCAGCGCGGCAGTACAGGCCGTACTCGTAGAGCTTCTTGGAGACGAAGCCGTAGAGGATGCGCTCGCTCTCCTCGTCGGTGAAGGTCTCCTTGGTGGCCTTGTCCTTGACCAGCTCGATGCCGTAGAAGAAGCCGTTGCCGCGGACGTCGCCGACGATGGGGAGGTCGCGGAGCTTGTTCAGGGTGCCGAGGAAGGCGGCCTCGTTGTCGAGGACGTGCTGATTGAGGTTCTCGCGCTCGAAGATGTCGAGGTTGGCGAGGGCGACGGCGGCGGAGACGGGGTGGCCGCCGAAGGTGTAGCCGTGCAGGAAGGTGTTGTCGCCCTGGTAGAAGGGCTCCGCGAGGCGGTCGGAGATGATGCAGGCGCCTATCGGCGAGTAGCCGGAGGTCATGCCCTTCGCGCAGGTGATCATGTCCGGCACGTAGTCGAACTTGTCGCACGCGAACATCGTGCCGAGGCGGCCGAAGGCGCAGATCACCTCGTCCGAGACGAGGAGGACGTCGTACTGGTCGCAGATC
This sequence comes from Streptomyces sp. NPDC088923, assembly GCF_044749745.1. Lineage (NCBI taxonomy): Bacteria > Bacillati > Actinomycetota > Actinomycetes > Kitasatosporales > Streptomycetaceae > Streptomyces > Streptomyces sp. NPDC088923. Next base: position 890,733 of record NZ_JBIVIO010000002.1, read on the forward strand.
TCGCGTACGCGCTGGAAGTAGCCGGGCGGCGGCGGGAAGCAGCCGCCGGCGTTCTGGACCGGTTCGAGGAAGACGGCCGCGACCGTCTCGGGACCCTCGAAGAGGATCTGCTGTTCGATCTGGTCGGCGGTCCAGCGGCCGAACGCCTCGGGGTCGTCCCCGTGGATCGGCGCGCGGTAGATGTTGGTGTTCGGGACCTTGTGCGCGCCCGGTACGAGCGGCTCGAACGGCGCCTTGAGCGCGGGCAGCCCGGTGATCGAGAGCGCGCCCTGCGGCGTGCCGTGGTAGGCGACGGCGCGCGAGATGACCTTGTGCTTGGTCGGCTTGCCGGTCAGCTTGAAGTACTGCTTCGCGAGCTTCCAGGCGGTCTCGACGGCCTCGCCGCCGCCCGTCGTGAAGAAGACCTTGTTGAGGTCGCCCGGGGCGTGGTGGGCCAGGCGTTCGGCGAGCTGGATCGCGGAGGGGTGCGCGTAGGACCAGACGGGGAAGAACGCGAGGTCCCTCGCCTGACGGTGCGCCGCCTCGGCCAGCTCGGCGCGCCCGTGACCGGCCTGGACAACGAAGAGGCCCGCCAGGCCGTCCAGGTAGCGCTTGCCCTGGTCGTCGTAGATGTAGGTGCCCTCGCCCCGCACGATCGTGGGGACGGGCGCGTTCTCGTACGACGACATGCGGGTGAAGTGCATCCACAGGTGGTCGTACGCGGTTCGGGAGAGGTCCTTGCTCACGGCTATCGGGTTCCCCACATGTAGGTCTGCTTCTTGAGCTTGAGGTAGACGAAGCTCTCGGTGGAACGCACTCCGGGGAGGGTGCGGATCCGTCTGTTGATCACATCGAGAAGGTGGTCGTCGTCCTCGCACACGATCTCGGCCAGCAGGTCGAAGGAGCCGGCGGTGAGTACGACGTACTCGACCTCCTGCATCGCGGCGAGCGCGTCGGCCACGGGATCGAGGTCGCCCTCGACATTGATCCCGACCATCGCCTGCCGCCGGAAGCCCACGGTGAGCGGGTCGGTGACCGCGACGATCTGCATGACGCCCTGATCGAGCAGCTTCTGCACGCGCTGGCGCACCGCCGCCTCGGAGAGGCCCACGGCCTTGCCGATCGCGGCGTACGGGCGTCTGCCGTCCTCCTGGAGTTGTTCGATGATCGCCAGCGAGACGGCATCGATCGAGGAGCTGCCGCTACCGGTCCTGGATTCTGAGCTGCGACTGACCACGCCCTCACTCTGCCTGAGGACTCCGCAGTTCCGCAAGCTCGAATCGATGAAATCCGTTGTTCATGGGCATTGAAAACACCGATTCCGTAGCGGACGGGGAGTGGGTGTGTCGAAAGCGTCGCCCTAGCGGCTAGGGTGGGTGTCTCAGGCTTTGGACACGGAGCTGTGGACAGGGAGCCCGGGGCACCGGACTTCGGACACCGACAGGAGGGCCGGCAGTGACCACCGAACCGCGCCGACTGCGCAACTACATCAACGGCGAGTTCCGCGACGCCGCGGACGGCGCGACCACGCAGGTCGTGAACCCGGCCACCGGCGAGGCATATGCGACGGCGCCCCTGTCGCGTGCCGCGGACGTGGACGCCGCGATGGACGCCGCCGCCGCGGCGTTCCCGTCGTGGCGCGACGCGACGCCCGCGGAACGGCAGCGCGCGCTGCTGAAGATCGCCGACGCCTTCGAAGAACGCGCCGAGGAACTCATCGCCGCCGAGGTCGAGAACACCGGAAAGCCGGTCGGGCTCACCCGCAGCGAGGAGATCCCGCCGATGGTGGACCAGATCCGCTTCTTCGCGGGCGCCGCGCGCATGCTCGACGGGCGCTCGGCGGGCGAGTACATGGAGGGGCTCACGTCCTTCGTACGGCGCGAGCCGATCGGCGTCTGCGCGCAGGTCGCGCCGTGGAACTATCCGATGATGATGGGCGTCTGGAAATTCGCCCCGGCGCTCGCGGCGGGCAACACCGTCGTCCTCAAGCCCTCGGACACGACGCCCGCGTCGACCGTCCTGATGGCCGAGATCATCGGCTCCGTGCTGCCCGACGGCGTCTTCAACGTCGTGTGCGGCGACCGCGACACGGGACGTCTCATGGTCGAGCACGACACGCCGGCCATGGCATCCATCACCGGCTCCGTGCGCGCCGGGACGGAGGTCGCGGGCTCGGCGGCCAAGGACCTCAAGCGCGTCCACCTCGAACTGGGCGGCAAGGCCCCCGTCGTCGTCTTCGACGACGCCGATCTCGCGAAGGCCGTCGAGGGCATCTCCGAGGCCGGCTACTTCAACGCCGGCCAGGACTGCACCGCCGCGACGCGCGTCCTGGTGCACGAGTCGGTGCACGACGAGTTCGTCGCCGCGCTCGCCAAGGCCGCGGCCGAACTGCGCACCGCGGGGCCCGACGACGAGGACGCCTTCTACGGGCCGCTCAACAACGCCAACCAGCTCGCGCAGGTCAGCGGTTTCATCGACCGGCTGCCCGCGCACGCCAAGGTCGAGACCGGCGGACGCCGCGTCGGCGACAAGGGCTACTTCTACGCGCCGACCGTCGTCTCCGGGCTGCGCCAGGACGACGAGATCATCCAGAACGAGGTCTTCGGGCCCGTCATCACGGTGCAGTCCTTCACCGACGAGGCGCAGGCCCTCGCGTACGCGAACGACGTCGAGTACGCCCTCGCCTCGTCCGTCTGGACGAAGGACCACGCGCGCGCCATGCGGATGTCCAAGTCGCTCGACTTCGGCTGCGTGTGGATCAACACGCACATCCCGCTCGTCGCGGAGATGCCGCACGGCGGCTTCAAGAAGTCCGGCTACGGCAAGGACCTGTCGCTGTACGGCTTCGACGACTACACGCGCGTCAAGCACGTGATGACGTCGCTCGACTGAGGCGGGGTTCTCGGGGGGAGTGGAGGCGGGGCGCGTCCGGGTTGGAGGGCGCGTCCCGCTTCTGAGAGGGGGGACGGCTCGTGTCGCGCTGGGGCGCGGTGCGGGCCGTTCTTGGTGGGGGGCGGGGCGGGGCGGTTCGGTGCGGGACGGGGGTGGGTGCGGCAGCGCGGTGGGTACGGCGCGTGGCGTTGCGTCGTCGCGTCCTCGCGTGGTGGGTGGGGACGTCGCGTGGGAGCGGAGTGACGTCGCGTGGGGCGGGCGTCGTCGCGTGGGGGCGGAGTGACGTCGCGTGAGGAGGCCCGACGTCGCGGAGGTACGGGGCGAGCTCTGGGAGGCGCGGCGTGGGCCGCGTCGTAGCGCCGCGTCGTCCCGGGCGTTCGTCGCGTCGTACCCGTACCGCCATCGACACTGTGTCTTCCCCGCGCTGCCCTGTGAGGACGCGACGTCGATTGCCGTCGGCGTGTGACGCGCGTCATGCTGCGCGCGTGCCGAAGCCATCGATACCCCGGTCCTTTCCCGCCGACTTCGCCGCGACGTCGCGTACGTCCCGGGCGGCGTCCCCGTCGCGCATGCGGGGAACGTCGCGTGCGCCGCGCGGCGTTCCGACGCGACGTGCCGTCCTGCGCGGCGGCGTCGCGGCGGCGGGGCTGCTGGGGCTCGGCGCGTGCGGCGTTCCCGCGGCGTACGTCGCGCCGGCGGACCGTACGGTCGCGGACCGGTCCGCGCGCGAGCATGTACTCGACTTCGCCAACTGGCCGCTCTACATCGACACCGACGACAGCGGACGGCACCGCCCCACGCTCGACGCCTTCACGCGACGTACCGGCATCCGTGTGCACTACACCGAGGAGATCAACGACAACGACGAGTTCTTCGGCAAGGTCAGCCCCTCGCTGATGAACCATCAGCCCACCGGCCGGGACCTGATCGTCATCAGCGACTGGATGTGTGCCCGCTTCGTACGTCTCGGCTGGGTGCAGGAGATGGACCGCGGCCGGCAGCCGAACGTCGCGCGCCACCTCGACCCCTCGCTGCGCGACCCGGCGTTCGACCCGGGGCGCCGCTGCACGGTGCCGTGGCAGTCGGGCATCACGGGCATCGCGTACAACGCCCGCAAGCTCGGCCGCACGCTGCACCACGTGTCCGAGCTGTGGGACGACGACCTCAAGGGACGCGTCACGCTCCTGTCGGGCATGGACGAGGCGTTCGCGCTCCTGATGCAGGGCGAGGGGGTCGACATCACGCGCTGGACGACCGACGACTTCCACCGCATGTGCGATCGCCTCGCACCGCGCGTGCGCGCCGGCCACATCCGCCGTTTCACCGGCAACGACTACATCAAGGACCTGTCCTCGGGCGACGTGCTCGCCTGCCAGGCGTACTCCGGCGACGTGATCCAGCTGCAGGCTGACAACCCCGATATTCGTTTCCTCGTACCGGAGGACGGCGCGGAGCTGTGGGCCGAGTCGCTCATGATCCCCGACCGTGCCGCGCACAAGCGCAACGCCGAACGCCTCATCGACTACTACTACGAGCCCGAGGTCGCCGCGGCGCTTGCCGCGTGGGTCAACTACGTCTGCCCCGTGCCCGCCGCACGCGACGTCCTCGCGGCGTCGAAGGACAAGGAGACCGCCGCGCTCGCCGAGGACCCGCTCATCTTCCCGGACGACGCGACGCGACGTCGCCTCGCCATCGCCCGCGACATCACGGCGCGGGAGCGTCCCGAACTGGCGCGTCGCTGGAGCGAGACGACGGGCGTGTGAGGCCCGCGCGGTCCCGCTCCGCACACGCGACGCCGACGCGGTTGCTCGTCACGGAGTCGACGCCCGCGGCGAGGAGACGACGCAGCGAACGTCGCGTGTCCGGCGTCCAGGCGGAGACGAGGTAGCCGTCGCGGTGCAACGACGCGACGAGCTCGCTGTCGAGGAGACCGAAGCGGTAGTTGAGCCAGCGTGGCCGGACCGCGTCGAGGAGCGCGGGACGCGGCGGGGCGAGCGTCGTCCACGTCAGCGCGATCTCCGCGGCGGGGTCCTGCGCGCGGACGGCGAGCATGGCGTCGGCGCCGGCGCAGTAGTACACGCGCGACGTCGCGCCGCTGTCACGCACGACGCCCAGTACGGCGCGTACGGTGCGCGGCGTCGCGGAGGGCAGGTCGATCATGACGCGACGTCCCGACGTCGCGTCCAGCGCGTCCGCGAGAGAGGGCACGCCGCCCGCCGTGCGCCGCGCGACGTCGGCGGCGGTGACGTCGCTCAGCCGGGCGTCGACCTCCCACAGCCGCGTGAGCGTCGCGTCGTGCAGCAGGAGAGGAACCCCGTCGCGCGTCAGCCGGACGTCCAGCTCCACGGCGTCGGCGCCGCTCGCGAACGCCGAGCGCAGAGAGGCGAGTGTGTTCTCACGGAAACGGTACGGATCGCCGCGATGTCCCACGGCGGTGACGGTGCGCATGAGGGCATGTCATCACAGCGTCAGGGCGCGAGCCAGGCGGCGAGGTACGCGTCGATCTCGGCGTGGAGCCGCGCCTTGCCCACGGCGTCGAGGAACGAGGCTTCGACGGCGTTCTTCGCCAGCTCCGCCAGACCGCGTTCGTCCAGGCCGAGGAGTGAGGCCGCGACGGCGTACTCGTTGTTGAGGTCGGTGCCGAACATCGGCGGATCGTCGCTGTTGATGGTCACGAGGACGCCCGCGTCGACCATCTGCTTGACCGGGTGCTCGGAGAGGTCCGCGACGGCGCGCGTCGCGATGTTGGACGTCGGGCACACCTCCAGCGGGATGCGGTGCTCCGCGAGGTGTGCGAGCAGCCGGGGGTCGCGCACGGCGCTCGTCCCGTGGCCGATGCGCTCCGCCCCCAGCTCGTTGAGCGCGTCCCAGATGGTCTCGGGTCCGGTCGTTTCGCCCGCGTGGGGTACGGAGCGCAGGCCCGCTGCCCGCGCGCGGTCGAAGTACGGCTTGAACTGCGGACGCGGCACCCCGATCTCCGGACCGCCCAGGCCGAAGCTGATGAGTCCGTCGGGGCCCAGCTCCGTCGCGAGGTGCGCCGTCTCCTCGGCCGCGTCGAGCCCCGCTTCGCCGGGGATGTCGAAGGACCAGCGCAGCGCGACGTTCAGCTCCTTCTCCGCGGCGTGGCGCGCGTCCTCGATGGCCTCCATGAAGGCGTGCGCGTCGATGCCACGTCGCGTCGAGCTGTACGGCGTGACGGTCAGCTCCGCGTAGCGGATGTTCTGGCGCGCCATGTCGCGTGCGACCTCGAAGGTCAGCAGCCGGACGTCCTCCGGGGTGCGGATGAGGTCCACGACGGAGAGGTAGACCTCGATGAAGTGCGCGAAGTCCGTGAAGGTGAAGTAGTCCGCGAGCGCCTCGGGCGCCGTGGGCACCCGCGTGTCGCTGTGGCGCGCGGCGAGCGCCGCGACGATGCGCGGCGAGGCGGACCCGACGTGGTGCACGTGCAGCTCTGCCTTGGGCAGACCTGCGATGAAGGTGTGCAGTTCGCTGGAGACGTTCATGGGTCCTCCCGGTCCTTCCCCGGTCAGGGCGGTGGACCGGTCCCGGCGCCGGTCGGGGATCATCGTAGGACGGCGCGCCGTGCGACAGGTGGCCGGGATGCGGGACGACGCGGCATTCCGCCGCGACGTCGGGGCAGGGGGTGCGGCAGCCGATGGGGATGGAGAAGGGGAACGGGTGGACGAGGCGGAGCAGGGCGAAGGGGACGGCGCGCGGCGCGAGGGCGGGGAGCGCGGGAGTCGCTCGGTGGGAGACGTCGCGGAGGGGCGGCGGGATGCGGTGAGCGGCGGGGACGGGGCGGTGGCCTTCGGGGGCGGCGGGGTGTCGGGGCGGGACGAGGCGGAGCGCGGGGACGGGCTGGGGGAGCGGGTTGGGGAGGCGGCGGAGGCGGGCACGGTGCGCGTCCCGGACGTGACGGACACCTTGACGGCGCGTGAGGTTGCGGGGGACGGGGACGGCGGGGATGCGGCTTCGGCCGTGCGTGACGCTGCGGGCTCCTTCCGGGCTCCCGCTTCCTGGCCGGCGCCGCTGCCGGGCACCAGGTCGCCCGACGTCGCGCCGTCAGCCTTCGCCCCGGCCGTCTCCGTCGCTGGGGTCGCGTCGCCGGTACGAGACCCCGCGACGTCCGGACGGGGCGGGGAGCCGGTGCCGGGTATACCCACGTCGCCTGAGGGCCCAGGGTGGGCCGCGTTCGGCTATCCGCTCGCCCACGGCGCGTTCGGGGGGTCGGCGCAGGCGGGGTACGCGACGTCGCCTTACGTCGCGCAGTCATCCGTGCCGCCGTCGTACGTCGCGCCGCCCGCGGCTGCTGCGCCGTACGGGCCGTACGCGCCCTACGTGGCACCTGTCGCGCCGTCGATGGCGGCCTTCCCTCCGTCCGTCGGGCTGCCGCACGGCGCGTCGTCCACATCGCACGTCGCGTCGCCGCCGGTTCCGCCGCCGCACGTCGCGTCGTCTGCGTCGCACGTCGCGGCGAGCGGTGCGTCGCCAAGGGCCGCCGGGCCGGCGCGTGCCGCCCTCTCACTCGGGGTCGTCGCGCTCCTCGCCTACGGACTCGCTTTCCCCCTCGATGCCGAGGGGGCCGTGGCATTTTGGTTTCTCGGCCTCGTGACGGGGGTGCTCGCCGTCGTGTGGGGCGCGGTGGGAACGGGGCGCGCGCGGCGCGCGGGCGGGCCGGGGCGTGGGATGTCGCTGGCAGGCCTGGTGTGCGGGGTCGTCGGGCTGGTGGCCGGGCTCGCTGTCCTGGTGGCGGCCTTCGTGCTCGCGGTGGGGGAGGAGGACGCGGACGGCGGAGCGACGCACGAGTACCACGCGCGGGCGCCGTTCGACGCGGCGAGCGGGTGGCACGCGACGTCGCGCTGATCCGTAGCGACGCGACGTCACGCACACGCCGCGCCGACACTTCGCCCCGACGTCGGGTACGCGCGCCGCGCAGCCGTTACGTCGCGACGTCGCGTACGCGTCGCACAGTCATTACGCCGCGACGTCGCGTACGCGCCGCGTAGTAATCACGCCGCGATGTCGCCTATACATCGCATCAGCGCCGCGTTCCGACCTCGCGCCCCGACGCCCCGTCACGCGTCCTCTTACGCTGCGTGGCCCGCCCCCTGACGTCGCGTCGTCCCCCCAAGCTCGCGTCGCGCCCCCCGCCGCGTCGTGTCCGTCCCTTCGCGTCGCCCCAGTCCCCTCGCGTCGCCCCCGCCCGGCCCCCCGCGCCCCCCTACCCCTCCCCGCGCAAGATGTCGCGTGCCGCCATCAGCGCGAAGCCGAGGAGGTTCTGCCCGCGCCAGCTCGTCGGCCGGGAGGCGCGGGGGTTGTCGGCGGCGAGGCCGATGCCCCAGATCCGGTCGAGCGGGCTGGCCTCGACGAGCACGCGGTTTCCCGTGCCGAGGAGGAACGCCGTGAGGGCCGGGTCGGCGGAGAACTTGTGCACGCTGCCCTCGACGACGATGCCGAAGCGGTTCCGCTCCCATGTCGCCTCGTCGAAGCCCTGGACGAGGCGACCGGCCGCCTTCGCCTGCGCGGGGCCGCGCGCCGTCAACGCCGCGTGCTCCGCCGCCACGTCGCCGAAGAGCCGTGCCTTGCGCGCCATCATCCAGTGTTCCGCCGTGGCGTACGTCGCGTCGCCGACCGTGAACGGCGCGGGCCACCACTGGCTCAAACACGCCTTGTCGAGGTTCCCGCCGCGCGACGTGTGCCCCCAGAAGTGGAGGAACTTCACGCGACGTCCCCGAGAGGCAGCCCCGTCCGCGCCGGCACCGGAGAGCCCGTCGTCCGCGTCGTGCGCCACGGGCAGCACCGTGCCACGCGCCCGGTCGAGCAACGTCGCGTAGTCCCTGGTCAACTCCTCTTCCATGAGGCGAGTTTCGCAGGCCCGCTCGGCACTTCGTCTTGATTTTCGCGGAAGACTCGACAGGTGGCCGACAGATTTCGTCGTGTAACCAAAAGGCAACAACGGAATCACTTGTTGAAGTGATGGGCCTCTGTCAGGATCGGCACTCACATTGAGCCGGAGCTACGGTGCCGCACTCTCGCGGGGCCGGAGGAGAGCGACATGCGCAACCGCTTCCAGCCACGGGACCACTTCGCCGCGGGTGCCCAGTACATCGATGGCCGCCTCGTCGCGGGAACGTCGGGCAGCGCACAGGATGTCGTGGACCCGGCGAGCGGGCGGACGATCTTCACGTACGAACTCGCGGGACCCGCCGACGTGGACGCCGCGGTCGCCGCCGCGCGCGCGGCCTTCCCCGCGTGGTCCGGCGCGACGCCCGGCGAGCGTTCCGACGTCCTGCACCGCTTCGCGACGGTGCTCGCCGAGCGCGCCGAGGACTTCGCCCAGGCCGAGTCCCTCCAGTGCGGCAAGCCGATCAAGCTCAGCCGCGAGTTCGACGTGCCGGGGACGGTCGACAACACCGTCTTCTTCGCCGGCGCCGCGCGGCACCTCGAAGGACGCGCGGCGGCCGAGTACAGCGGCGACCACACCTCGTACGTACGGCGCGAGGCGATCGGCGTCATCGGCTCCATCGCGCCGTGGAACTACCCCCTTCAGATGGCCGCCTGGAAGATCCTTCCGGCTATCGCGGCGGGGAACACGATCGTGCTCAAGCCCTCCGAGCTGACCCCCTTCACCTCGCTGCTCTTCGCCGAGGCGGCGACGGCCGCGAGTCTCCCCGACGGCGTCGTGAACATCGTCAACGGCGCGGGCCGCGACGCGGGCGAGCGCCTCGTCACGCATCCCGACGTCGCGATGACTTCGTTCACCGGGTCGACGGCGGTGGGCAAGCGCGTCGCGGAACTCGCCACCGGCGGCGTCAGCAGGCTCCACCTCGAACTGGGCGGCAAGGCCCCCTTCGTGGTCTTCGACGACGCGGACCTCGAAGCCGCCGTGCACGGCGCGGTCGCGGCCTCGCTCATCAACGGCGGGCAGGACTGCACCGCCGCGACGCGCGCCTACGTGCAACGCCCCGTCTACGAGCGTTTTGTACGCGACGTCGCGGCGCTCATGGAGACGGTGCGGCTCGGCGACCCCTTCGATCCGGCGACCGACCTCGGGCCGCTCATCAGCCACGCGCACCGCGACCGCGTCGCGGCGTTCGTGGAGCGCGCCCGCGCGACGTCGCGCGTCGTGACCGGCGGCGATGCGCCGGGCGGCGTGCTCAAGGACGGCGCGTACTACCGTCCGACGCTGCTCGCCGACGTCGCGCAGGACAGCGAGGTCGTGCAGTCCGAGATCTTCGGCCCCGTCCTCGTCGTGCTCCCCTTCGACACCGATGACGAGGCGCTGCGGCTCGCCAACGACACGCCGTACGGGCTCGCCGCCTCGGCCTGGACGCGCGACACGTACCGCGCGCACCGTGCCACGCGCGAGATCAAGGCCGGTTGCGTGTGGATCAACGACCACATCCCGATCATCAGCGAGATGCCGCACGGCGGCTACAAGTCCTCGGGCTACGGCAAGGACATGTCCGTGTACTCCTTCGAGGAATACACCCAGGTCAAGCACGTCATGTTCGACAACACAGCCGTGGCGAGAAAGGACTGGCACCGCACCGTCTTCGGGGACCGGTAGCGCAAGCGGCCGGTACCGCTGCCCCCTCATCGAGCAGGCTCACCCGGAAGGGCACAGCGCATGGAACAGTTCGATTCGGATCGACCGCCACCGGGTACGGCGCGTGCGCTGACGCGCGCGGCGCGGGGCGGCTGGACGGGGCGTCGCGGCGCGGCGCCGTGGACACCGGGACGACGCGCCGTACTGCGCGCCGTCGGCGGCGGCGCGCTCGCCGCGGGTGGCCTCGGGGGGCTGAGCGCCTGCGGCATCCCCGCCGCGGCGAAGACGGGCGACGACGCGGTCACCTCCGAGGACCACTCGCGGCAGGAGAAGAGCGTCAACTTCTCCAACTGGACCGAGTACATCGACGTCAGCGACGACAACCGCCACCGCCCTTCGCTGGAAGCCTTCGCGAAGCGCACCGGCGTCAAGGTCAAGTACACCGAGGACATCAACGACAACGTCGAGTTCTTCGGCAAGATCAAGCCACAACTCGCGGCGGGCCAGGACACCGGCCGCGACCTGATCTGCGTCACCGACTGGCTCGCGGCGCGCCTCATACGCTTCGGCTGGGTGCAGAAACTCGATCCCGCCCACCTGCCGCACGCCTACGCCAACCTCGCGCCGCAGTTCCGCAGCCCCGACTGGGACCCGGGCCGGTCCTACTCGTACCCCTGGGCCGGTATCTCGACCTTCATCGCCTACAACGTCAAGGCGACCGGCGGCCGGGAGATCACCTCCGTGTCCCAACTGCTCGACGACCCCAAGCTCAAAGGCAAGGTGGGGCTGCTCTCGGAAATGCGCGACACCGTCGGCATGGTGCTGCTCGACATGGGCAAGGACCCCGGCCGCGTGACGGCGGACCAGTACGACGCGGCGATCGCGCGCATCCAGAAGGCCGTCGACCGCAAACAAGTGCGACGCTTCACCGGCAACGACTACATCGCCGACCTGAGCAAGGGCGACCTCGCCGCCTGTCTCGCCTGGGCCGGCGACGTGGTCCAGCTCCAGGCCGACAGCCCCGACGTGCGCTACGTCATCCCCGATTCCGGCTACATGACCTCGACCGACAACCTCATGGTGCCCAACAAGGCGCGCCACAAGGCCAACGCCGAGAAGCTCATCGACTACTACTACGAACCGCCGGTCGCCGCCCGGCTCGCCGCCTGGATCAACTACGTCTGCCCGGTCGACGGCGTCAAGCCCGAACTGGCGAAGATCGACAAGGACGCGGCCGACAATCCGCTCATCGTCCCCGACCGCGCCATGGCGGCGAAGTCCCACGCCTTCCGTTCGCTCGGGACGAAGGAGGAGACGGCCTATGAGAAGAAGTTCGCCTCCCTGACGGACGGCTGACGCGGCGCGACGTGATGCGACCTGACGCGGCGCGGCACGCGGCGGCAGGGGCGGTACGGCGCGGCACGTGGGCACGTCGCGCGAGGCGGGCGACGCGGCGGCGTACGTCGCGCGGGTACGTCGCGACGTCGCGGGCGGTACGGCGCGTACGCGACGCTCGCGGCGTGCGGCGCGACGTGCCGGTACGCGGCGCGACGTGCCGGTACGCGGCGCGACGTCGTCCCAGAACACGACGCCACGTGAGGCCCGCGCGACGTCGCGCCGATGCGACGTACCCGCGCGACGTCGCCCCCGCACCACCCCGTACGAGAACTGCGCGCCGTCACCGCGCGCCGTCACCGCGCGGCGCCCCCGTCCGGACCCCGCTCGCCCGTCCCCCGAAGGCTCCACCACCGGCACCTCCACCACCGGGATACAGCTCATGACGACCACCACGCCATCCACCGACCAGACGGCCCCGACCGACCGGGGCGGCGCCGTGCGCCTCGAAGGGATCGGGAAGAAGTACGGGAACTTCACGGCGGTACACCCCCTGGACCTGACCGTTCCGCAGGGGTCCTTCTTCGCGCTGCTCGGCGCCTCAGGGTGCGGCAAGACGACGACGTTGCGCATGATCGCGGGCCTGGAGGTGCCGACCTCCGGCTCCGTGCACCTCGGCGACGAGGACGTGACCGCACTGCCGCCGTACCGCCGCCCGGTCAACACGGTGTTCCAGAGCTACGCGCTCTTCCCGCACCTCGACATCTACGAGAACGTCGCGTTCGGCCTGCGACGACGCGGCATCAAGTCGGTGAAGAAGCAGGTGGCCGACATGCTCGACCTCGTCCAGCTCGGCGATTACGCGCGTCGTAAGCCGCACCAGCTCTCCGGCGGCCAGCAGCAGCGTGTCGCCGTGGCCCGCGCGCTCATCAACCGCCCCAAGGTCCTGCTTCTCGACGAGCCCCTCGGCGCCCTCGACCTCAAGCTGCGCCGGCAGATGCAGCTGGAGCTCAAGCGCATCCAGACAGAGGTGGGCATCACCTTCGTGCACGTGACGCACGACCAGGAGGAGGCCATGACGATGGCCGACACCGTCGCGGTCATGAACGCCGGCAGCGTCGAGCAGCTCGGCGCTCCCGAGGACCTCTACGAGACGCCGCGCAGCACCTTCGTGGCCAACTTCCTCGGCACCTCGAACCTCGTCCCCGGCACCGTCGAGGACGCGACGCCGGGCGGCGAAGTCGCGCTGACGTCGCGTGGCACACGCCTCGTCGTCCCCGCCGCGCGCTGCGCCGTACCGCCGCGTGCGGGCGGTGCGCTGCTGCTCGGCGTGCGCCCCGAGAAGGTCTCGCTCGTCCCCGTCGAGGACGAGGCGCGGATACCCGAGGGGCGCAACCGGGTCCGCGGTCGCATCACCGACTCCAGCTTCATCGGGGTCTCGACGCAGTACGTGCTCGATGCCCCCTGCTGCGGGCGCTTCGAGGTGTACGCGCAGAACATCGAGCGCGACGCGCGCCTGACGCCGGGCGCCGAGGTCGTCGCGCACTGGAACCCCGCACACGGCTTCGGGCTCGACGCGGAGCAGGACATCGGCGCGGGCGTCGCCACGGCGGGCAGCGAGGGGGACGCCGCGTGAGTGCCACCGACGCGCCACCCGCGCCGCCCGCCAACCCCCCGGGGCCCGATGACGTCGCGAGCCCCACACCGCCGCGACGTCGCGGTGTCAGGGTGCGCGGCCGCCTCGTCCCGTACTGGCTGCTGCTGCCCGGGATGCTGTGGTTGCTGGTCTTCTTCGCGCTGCCGATGGTCTACCAGGCGTCCACGTCGGTGCAGACCGGCACGCTGGAGGACGGCTTCCGGGTGACGTGGCACTTCGCCACGTACTGGGACGTCTTCAGCGAGTACTGGCCGCAGTTCGTACGCTCCCTCGCGTACGCCGCCGTCGCGACGGTTCTGTGCCTCGCCCTCGGCTACCCGCTCGCGTACCTCATCGCCTTCCGCGCGGGGCGCTGGCGCAACCTGGTGCTCATCCTCGTCATCGCGCCGTTCTTCACGAGCTTCCTCATCCGCACGCTCGCGTGGAAGACGATCCTGGCCGACGGCGGCTTCGTCGTGGACGCGCTCAACACGCTGCACCTCCTGGACGCCACGAGCGCGCTCGGCATCACCGAGGGCGACCGCGTCCTCGCGACCCCGCTCGCGGTCGTCTGCGGGCTCACGTACAACTTCCTGCCCTTCATGATCCTTCCGCTGTACACGTCCCTGGAACGCATCGACCCGAGGCTCCACGAGGCCTCGGGAGACCTGTACGCCGCGCCGTTCACGACCTTCCGGAAGGTGACCTTCCCGCTGTCGCTTCCCGGCGTCGTCTCGGGGACGCTGCTCACGTTCATCCCCGCCGCCGGCGACTACGTCAATGCCGATCTCCTCGGGTCGACGGATACGCGGATGATCGGAAATGTCATTCAGACGCTTTTCCTTCGAGTCCTCGACTACCCGGCCGCCGCCGCCCTCTCCTTCATCCTCATGGCGGCCATCCTCGCGGCCGTCACGGTCTACCTGCGCAAGTCCGGTACGGAGGATTTGATCTGATGAGCACCCGGACCCCTACGGCACACGACGTCGCGCCCGCAGCGCGCCGTACGCCGCGTGACGCCGCGTCGGCGTCGCGTGCGCGCAAGCCTGGTGGACCGCTGCGCGCCGTCCGCCGCAACCTCGTCGTCATCGCCGGGATCTGCACGCTCGCGTACATGATCCTTCCGAATGTCGTCGTGATGATCTTCTCGTTCAACAAGCCCAACGGACGATTCAATTACGAGTGGCAGCGCTTCTCGACCGATGCCTGGACCGACCCCTGCGGCGTCGCCGACATGTGCGGCTCGCTCTCGCTCAGCCTCCAGATCGCGGCCTGGGCGACGCTCGGGGCGACAGTGCTCGGCACGATGATCGCCTTCGCACTCGTGCGGTACCGTTTCCGCGCGCGCGGCGCGGTCAACTCGCTGATCTTCCTGCCCATGGCGATGCCCGAAGTCGTCATGGCCGCGTCGCTGATGACGCTCTTCCTGAACATGGGTGTCCAGTTCGGCTTCTGGACGATCCTGATCGCGCACATCATGTTCTGTCTCAGCTTCGTCGTGACGGCGGTCAAAGCGCGCGTCATGTCCATGGACCCGCGCCTGGAACAGGCCGCGCAGGACCTCTACGCCGGGCCCCTCCAGACCTTCCTGCGCGTCACGCTGCCGATCGCCGCACCGGGCATCGCGGCCGGCGCACTGCTCGCCTTCGCGCTCTCGTTCGACGACTTCATCATCACCAACTTCAACGCCGGCTCCACCGTGACCTTCCCGATGTACGTGTGGGGCTCGGCGCAGCGCGGCACGCCGGTGCAGATCAATGTGATCGGTACCGCCATGTTCGTCGTCGCCGTCCTCGTCGTCCTGGCCGCCATGCTCCTCGGCAGCCGGCGGAAGCGGCGGCAGGGAGGCTGACGCGGCGGGGCGGGGCGTCGGGCGACGGGGGCGTCAGCGTGGCGTCGCGGCGTGTGGCGTCGCTTCGTACGTGGTGTCGCGGCGTACGGGGGAGGCCGTCTGGTTCGCGACGTCGCGCGCCGCGTCGGCGACGCGGGGCCGCCACGTCGCGTACCGCGCCCCGTCCGACCGTCGGCCCGTCGGCCCGTCGCGACGTCGCGACGTCGCGACGTCGCGACGTCGGGGCACGCGTCGCGTACGCCGCGTCGCGACGCACCGCCGCGCGACACGTCCCGCCCCGCGTCCCCGCACGTCGCGCACGTCGCGCGTCGCGTACGCCTCGTAGCGTCGGGGCGTACGGCCCTCGTGTGTCCGCCGGCTCCGACCGGCGCGAGGCACGCGGCAGCGATACCGCACCTTTCACCTTTCGTACCGAACGCGTTCCGCACCGCGCGGAGCGCCACCGTAGGGAGTTGACATCATGGCCGCGAGCGCCATGAGCAGCAGATGGACCACCGCCCTCGCCGACGCCCGTCCCGGCGCCTACTGGCTCGACGACCCCGGACGCCCCGAGCCCCTGCCGGCCCTCGTGGGCGACACCCGTTGCGACCTCCTCGTCGTCGGCGGCGGGTACAGCGGTCTGTGGACCGCTTTGCGGGCGAAGGAACGCGACCCCGGACGCGACGTGGTCCTGGTGGAGGCGAAGACGGTCGGGTGGGCGGCCTCCGGGCGCAACGGCGGTTTCTGCGCGGCGTCCCTCACCCACGGTCTCCCCAACGGCCTCGACCGCTGGCCGGACGAGATCGGCGCCCTGGAGGCGCTGGGTCGCCGCAACCTCGACGACATCGAGGCCACCGTCGCCCGCTACGGCATCGACTGCGAGTTCGAGCGCACCGGCGAGATCGACATCGCGACGCGGCCGCACCAAGTCGAGGAACTCGCTGAGCTGCACGAGACGGCGCGTGCGCACGGCTTCGACGACTACGAACTCCTCGACGAGACAGCACTGCGCGCCGAGGTCGACTCGCCGACCTTCCTCGCGGGCCTCCAAGACACCCGCGGCGTCGCCCTGCTGCATCCCGCCCGCCTCGCGTGGGGGCTGCGCCGCGCGTGCCTCGACCTGGGCGTCCGCGTCCACGAGCACACCCCCGGCCTCGCCCTCGCACGCGACGGCGGCCGAATGGCGCTGCGCACGCCGTACGGACGCGTCTTCGCGCGCGACGTCGCCCTCGGCACCAACGTCTTCCCCTCGCTCGTGCGCCGTCTGCGCCCGTACACGGTGCCGGTGTACGACTACGCGCTCATGACCGAGCCGCTCAGCACCGAGCAGCGCGACGCGATCGGCTGGCGCCACCGCCAAGGGCTCGGTGACAGCGCCAACCAGTTCCACTACTTCCGGCTCACCTCGGACAACCGCGTCCTGTGGGGCGGGTACGACGCGATCTACCGCTTCGGCGGCACGGTGCGTGCCGAGTACGACGACCGGCCCGCGACGTACGAGAAGCTGGCGGAGCACTTCTTCACCTGCTTCCCGCAGCTCGAAGGGCTTCGCTTCACGCACGCGTGGGGCGGCGCGATCGACACCTGTACGCGGTTCTCGGCCTTCTTCGGCACGGCGCACCGCGGGCGCGTCGCGTACGCCGCCGGCTTCACCGGGCTCGGTGTGGGGGCGACGCGTTTCGGCGCCGACGTCATGCTGGACCTCCTCGACGGGGCAGAGACGGAGCGGAGCGCGCTCCGGATGGTGCGCACGAAACCCCTGCCCTTCCCGCCCGAGCCGTTCGCCTGGACGGGGATCGAGCTGACGCGACGTTCGCTCGCGCGCGCTGACGACCACGGCGGGCGACGGAACCTGTGGCTGCGCGCGATGGACCGGATGGGGCTCGGGTTCGACAGCTGAGGCGGGCGGGGACGGGGGCGCGCCGCTGCGTCGGGGCGTGGTGTCGCGGGGCGGCGTGGGGCCGCGACGCGCGCGACGTCGCCTGGGCACGGCGTGACGTCGCGCGGCATGTGTCGCGTGACGGGGAGGACGTGGGGGGAGCGGGCAGCGGCGACGTCGCGTGGAATCGGGCGACGTCGCCTCGCCGCGTCGCCACGTCACGTCGCCTGGCCGCGTCGCCTCGCCACATCGCGCGCCGTGCTGTGACGTGTTTCACCGCTGCGGCGTCTCCGACTCGCGTAATGCCCGCCTCGGCGAGCGGTCTCTCTAGCGAGGCGTGCGCCGTGCGCGCCTCGCGACAGGAGGCAGCGTGATGACGGAATCCCAGGAGCCCCCCGAGGCGGATGAGAGGCCCACCCCGTTGGCATGGTTGGCGCGTGCCGCGCCCGATCCGGCTGACTGTCTGCGGCGGTGGGAGCGTGATCCGCGGGGGACCACGCTGCTGGCGGCGGGCCGCGTCTGGGACGTCCTGGTCCTCCCGGGATCTCTCGGAAGCGCGACGTTGGAGATTCTCGGAGGGCTGGTCGAGCGTCCCGGGCCCGTCCTCGCGGACGCCGTGCGGGACCGCCTGGGCTTCCTCGTACCGGTGGGTACCGCCGCTCAGTGGGTGGGCGGCGGGGTGCGGTGCGTGGGGCGCGGCACGTGGCTGGTGGTGCCGCGTCCCGGGGAGACGGCGGACGGCATCAGATGGACCGTTCCGCCGGACGGATCGGGAGTCCTCACCGACGCGGCACAGCTCGAACTCGCGCTGCACGAGGCCGCGGCATGCCGCGACGAGGAGGGACGGGCCGAGTAACCGCGTGGCGTGCGGCGAGGGGCGACGCCGCGTGGTGCCGGGGATACGTCGTGGGGGTCGGGGCACGTCGCGGGGGGGGGGGGGGCTACGCGACGTCGCCGCGTTCCGGATCGTCCGCGCGACGTTCCCGCTGCCGTCGAGCCCTGCCGTCCCGGACCGGGGTCCGCGGCCGCTCCCGCGCCCGTACGAGAACCACTGCCGCGACCTGCAGCACCGCGCCCCCCAGGCACCAGCTCGCCGCGACATCCAGGGGCCAGTGGTAGCCCTGCCGCACCAGTCCGTAGCTCACGCACAGGACGAGCAGCAGCCACGTCGCGGCGAGAGCGCGCCGTACGTCGCGCCGGTGCGGCGGGACGGGCCCCGCGAAGAGCAGCAGAAGGGCGACGCCGTACGCGACGGTCGCGGTCGCCGTATGGCCTGACGGGTAGTAGCCGAGACCCTCGGCGGAGGGCTGGCCCGGGCGGTCGAAGATCTCTTTGAGAGGGAGCACGAGCGCTGGGACGACGAGGATCGCGGTCAGAGCCGTGAGCGCCGGCCACCACGCGACGCGCCCCGTGTCGCGACGTACCCACCACGTGACTGCGGCGGCGCAGAGGGCGAGCGCCGGTACGGCGACCGCCGTGTTGCCCAGGTCGGAGAAGAACTCGGCGAGGGGATGCGGCAGGCCGACGCTGTCGTGGAGTCGTACCCCGAGGCGCTCGTCGAGGCGACGCAGGGGACCGTGGACGACGAGCTGCCAGGTGAGAAGGGCGAAGACGACAGCGCAGAGGGAGAGGACGACAGCCGGACGCCCCGGGACCGGGGGGCTGGTTCCGGGGCGTCCGGGAGGACCGGGAAACCGCGCGCCCCGGGGGGTGTGGGGCGGGCGGCCGTCCGATCGGTGAGGATGTCCGGGACCTGGGGCCCCGATGTGCGCGAAGGCACGGCCGGTACGCGACTGGGGAGGCCACGCGACGGCACCACCCGCGGTCTCCCGCGGGCGGGGTGTTTCGTTCATCTGCTGAGAACCTACGGCAGGGAACGACGGCCGGGACAGGGACCGACCCATCCCGCCATCGCCCTCGCACACCTTCTTCACAAGCCTGGTCACGTCCTCACGATGCCTGACGGAGCGGGCACGGGCGAGCGCGACGGGCGGGGGCGGGGCAGCACGTCGCGTGCCGGGGGCGTGGCGAGGTCGCGCGGTCGGAGGCCGCGACGCCGCGTCGCCACGCGACGTTCCGCCGTGATGCCACGTCCCCGGCGTGACGCGACGCGACGTAGCGACGTGATGCCGCGTCCCAGGCGCGACGCGACGTAGCGACGTCGCGGGCGGCGACGTCCCCCGGCATCCGCCACGCGTCGTCGCCGCCCGCCGCCGCGCCGTCCCCGCTCAGACCGACGCCGCCAGCGCCTGCTCGAAGACGTCGAGCGCGTCGTTGAGGAGGTCCTCGCCGATGACCAGCGGCGGCAGGAAGCGGACGACGTTGCCGTACGTGCCGCAGGTGAGGACGAGGACGCCCGCGGCGTGGCACGCCTTCGCGACGGCCCCGGTGGTCTCCGGGTCCGGCTCCTTGCCACCCGGCTTGACGAACTCGGCCGCGATCATCCCGCCGCGCCCGCGCACGTCGCCGATGACCTCGTACTTCTCCTGAAGCGCGACGAGCCGGCCCTTCATGATCTCCTCGATGCGCTTCGCCTTCGCGTTGAGATCGAGTTCCTTCATGGTCTCGATGGCGCCGAGCGCCGCGGCGCACGCGACGGGGTTGCCGCCGTACGTACCGCCGAGGCCGCCGGAGTGCGCGGCGTCCATGATCTCGGCGCGCCCCGTCACGGCGGAGAGCGGCAGGCCGCCGGCGATGCCCTTGGCGGTCGTGATGAGGTCGGGGACGATGCCCTCGTCCTCGCACGCGAACCACTGGCCGGTACGGCAGAAACCGGACTGGATCTCGTCCGCGACGAAGACGATGCCGTTCGCCGTCGCGAACTCGCGCAGCGCCGGCAGGAAGCCCTTCGCCGGCTCGATGAAGCCGCCCTCGCCGAGCACCGGCTCGATGATGACGGCGGCGACGTTGTGGGCGCCGATCTGCTTCGTGATCTGGTCGATCGCCTGTGCGGCGGCTTCGGGGCCGGCGTTCTCTGGACCGGTCGGCCAGCGGTACGCGTACGCGACGGGCACGCGGTAGACCTCGGGAGCGAAGGGGCCGAAGCCCTCCTTGTACGGCATGTTCTTGGCGGTCAGCGCCATCGTGAGGTTGGTCCGGCCGTGGTAGCCGTGGTCGAAGACGACGACCGCCTGGCGCTTCGTGTACGAGCGGGCGATCTTGACGGCGTTCTCGACGGCCTCGGCGCCCGAGTTGAAGAGCGCGGACTTCTTCGCGTGATCGCCGGGGGTGAGCTCGGCGAGCTGCTCGGCGACGGCGACGTAGCCCTCGTACGGCGTCACCATGAAGCACGTGTGCGTGAAGTCGGCGAGCTGCGCGCTCGCGCGACGTACGACCGCCTCGGCGCTCGCCCCCACGGTGGTCACGGCGATGCCGGAGCCGAGGTCGATGAAGCGGTTGCCGTCGACGTCCTCCAGGATGCCGCCCTCGGCGCGCGCCGCGAACACGGGCAACGTCGAGCCGACGCCGGCCGCGACGGTGGCGGCGCGGCGGGCCTGGATTTCCTGCGACTTCGGGCCGGGGATGGCCGTGACGACGCGGCGCTCCTGCGGAATGGCGCTCATGAGGGCTCCTGAGGTCCTTGGTTGTCCGTGATCCGGGTGGTGCTGACCCGGCTGCCCGGTTCCGGGGCGTGGACGCGTGACGTTCGCCTGTCGGGCCGGGGATGAGGCGCTCCGTCGCCGACGGTGCTTCCGCTCGTCGCCGGGGCCTGTTCGCAGGCTAGGGGGCGCGGGGGCGGGACGGGATGCGCCGTTCGGGAGAAGTGGGACGTGTCGGTTGTCCTTCGTGGAGCAGGGGATGGGGGTGGGCGCTCGGGCCGGGACGGGACGAGACGTCGCGTGGGTGTGCGGCCGGGCTGGGCGGAGGTGCGCGCTACGTCGCGTGGATCGCGCGGCGTGTTGCTGCGCGGCCGGCGCCCCGTGGGCAGGGGACGTCGCGTCGTGGAGGCGGTGCGCGCGGGGGCGCCGCGCGCGGCGTCGGTGCGCCGCACGTCGCGGCGCGACGGGGCTCCGCGTCGGTCTGTCGCCCGGCCGAAATTCGGGTACAACTCGTGTGCGTCGTCCCCGGCGGCGCGTGGGGACACTAGATTGAGCCGCGATCGATGATCGACCCGCGCCGCGCGAGACGGTACGACGGACCGGCAGGTCAGGGGGCTGGGCATGGACAGGGACGGTACGTACGGATCGCGGGCACCTGGGAACGGTCCCGCGCCCGGAGGCCCACCGGCCGGTTCCGTGCCGCCACCGATGCCGCCCGTTCCCGATGGCCCGCCAGGGGCCACGGGGGTACCTGACGCGCGTCAGGGCGGCGCGGTGCCTCCCGTACCGCCACGCCCCGCCGGGCCGCCGCCCGGCGCGACAGCGCCCCCGCCGCCCGCCGCGCCAGTCCCGCCTCCGCCGCGCGGACGCCCTGCCGCCTACGGCGCGCAGGTGCCGCCGCCCACGCCGGGGTGGGGGCCGGGGGTGTCTCCCGGAGGGGGCACCCCGGAGCGGCCTCCTGGGGCGGACTTCCTCGACTGGCTCCGTACGCCGCGACCGCCGGCCCTCCCCGGCATCTGGCGCTTCGGCCACCGCCCGCGGCCCGAGGTCGAACCGGAGCGGACTCCTGGGCGGCAACTCGTCAGCGGCGCGTTGATCGCTTTGCTGGTGGGGTGGCTGTTCTGGTCGCTGTTGTACAACGGCTATCTGTGGGGCAACTGGTGGCAGGCGCCACTGACGGTGCTGATCAAAACGACCCCTCTCGATTCGCAATCGACCGGCGCCGCCTACGTCTCGTGGGCCTACATCGTCCTTGTCGCCGCCTTGGTCACGGTGATGGTCGCCCGGCTGGGCCGCTGGCCCGAGCTCTGGCGCCGCTACAGCCCCTGGTCCCGCACCCGGCGTGAAGCCGACAGCGCCGCGTCCCCGCCCCCCGCGCCCACCCCCGAGGAAGACCCCGCCCAGTGGCCCGAGCTGCGCGCGGCCGGTGAGCACGCGGTGGCCGACAGGCTCGCGGACGAGGCGTACGCGGGCCGGCTGCGCGACGTCGACCACGCGCGGCTCGTACGGGCCTGGCGCTCCGTGCAGTCCGGACAGCTGCCCGTCGAGGCGTTCCGGCGCGACGTCCTGCGCGACGGCGCCGCGGCGTTCCCGCACCCGTCGGGCCGCCGCGATCTCCCCGCGCGATCCGTGCCGCACGACCTCGCCACGGGGCAGGTCCGCCTGGGCGCGACCCTGGACGACGCGCGCAACTCCTACGCGTACCGCACCGCCGGTTTCGCGCTCGGCTCGGAACTCCTCGCGACGTCCCTCGTCGCCGTCGGCCCCGCGGGCTCGGGCAAGACCGCCACCGTGGTCTGCCCCGTCGCCGAGGCGCTGTGCCTGCAGGCCCTGGCGGGCCGTGCCGCGGTCGTCGTGGTCGGGGCGGAGGGAGCGGGGCTCGGAACCGCTGACAACTACGACATCGTCATCCGCCTCGGCCACCCCGACTCCGTCTACGACCTCGACCTCTACGGCGGCACCCACGACGCGGAGGAAGCCGCGACGTTCCTCGCCGAAGCCCTGGTCGGCGATCTTCCGCAGGCGTCCAGCTCGGGGCGACGCCCCAGCACCGTCCTCGCCCAGGTGCTGGGCCCCTTCCGCGCCGTCCACGGGCGGTTCCCGTCCGTACCGGAACTGCGCCTCCTCCTCGACGGTTCCCCGAAGCACCTCGCCGCGCTACGGGCCGCTCTCGCCGCGGCGGGGCACAGTGCCCTCCTGCGCGACGTGGAGTCGCGCGAGCGCCAGGCCGGTCAGCCCGGCGACGCGGCGCCGTTGCTCGTCGACCGCCTCGCGCTGCTCGACCGTCCCGCCTTCGCCGACTTCTTCGACACCTCGGGCGAGGGCGCGCCCTTCTCCTTCCGCGCCCTCGACCATCCGGTACGCGTGCGGATCGAGCTTCCGGCACGGGGCCACTCCGACGCCGCGCGCGTCCTGGCGCGGCTGGTGCTTGCCCAGTTCACGGCGAGTGTGCTGGTACGCCGCGACGTCTCGCTCTTCGCGTGCCTCGCGCTGGACGACGCGGCCGGCGTCGTGACGGCCGAGTCCGTACGCGGCATCCAGTCGCTGCGCTCCGCCCACGCGGGCGTGCTCCTCGCGCTGCGCACGCTCGACGACGTACCGCAGGAGCTGCGTGGTCCGCTCCTCGGCGCCGCCGGGTGCCGTATGGCGCTCGCGGGGGTCGCGCCCAGGGACGGGCAGGACTTCGCCGCGGCGTGGGGCACCGAGTGGCGTGAGATCCGCGATGTCACGGACCGGCAGATCGTCGCTGACGAACCCCTCACCAAGGTCAGCCACTTCCTGCGGAAGGCCATCACCGGCAAGGCGCCGACCGCGCAATCCGTCACCGTGCGGCAGGTGGAGCGCGAGCGCTGGTCGGCGTCGGAGCTCGCCCACGCCCTGCCGCCGGGGCACGCCGTCGTCTCCCTCACTACGGTGCGGGGCGAGCACGCCCCGCCCCTCCTGGTCGACCTGCGCCACTGACGACGCGCGGCGGGCGGGCCGAGGCCTGAGGACTTGACGCGACGTATGCCGCGGGGCGTACCACGCGACGTATGCCGTGGCGCACCACGCGACGCACGTACGCGACCACGCGACGCGAGCCGCACGCGACGTACGACCGAGCGTCGCGCCACGTCCCGCTGCGTACCGTGCGCCCGCCGACGCCGCACCGCCGACGCCGCCCCGCCCCGGCGCGCCGTCCCCACCTCCGCGCTCCCGCACCCCCGTCCCACCCCCAGACGCCATGCATACAGTGAGGCAGACTTGGAAGCGTCGCTCATACGCGACGGCCAAGAACCCAGCAGCACGTTCGTGCGTGCCCCGCGCGACGCCCGGAAGGTCTCATGCCGCCCACGCTCGCCTCACTCGTCCAACACTCCGCGCTCAAGCTCAGCGTGCTGGCCGGAGCGGACCGCCTGGACACCCCTGTCCGCTGGGCGCATGTGAGCGAGCTGATCGATCCGGTGCCGTACATGAACGGGGGAGAGCTGCTTCTGACTACCGCGCTCACCCTCGACGCCCGGAACCCCGAGGAGGTCCGCCCCTACGTCCGGCGCCTGGCGCGCGCGGGCGTCGCGGGGCTCGGCTTCGGCAGGGGCGTGAACTACGAGGAGGTGCCCGCCGCGCTCGTGGCGGCGGCCGAGGCGGAGTCGCTGCCGCTGCTCGAAGTGCCGCGACGTACCCCCTTCCTGGCGATCACGAAGGCGGTCTCGGCGGCGATCGCGGCCGAGCAGTACCGCGCCGTCACCGCGGGCTTCGCCGCGCAGCGCGAACTCACGCGGCAGGTACTCGGTGAGGGCCCCGAGGGCCTCATCGCCGCGCTCGCCGCGCAGCTCAACGGCTGGGCCGCCGTCTACGACGCGTCGGGCGCCGTCGTCGCCGCCGCGCCCGAGTGGGCCGCGCGACGTGCCGCCCGCCTCACGCCCGACGTACGCCTCCTGCGTGACCGCCCCGCGCCCGCGAGCGCGGTCGTGGCCGCGGCGGAGGACCGGGTCGAGCTGCACTCCCTCGGCGCGGCACGCCACCCCCGCGCGGCCCTCGCCGTCGGCACCGAGGGCACGCTCGGCACGGCGGAGCGCTACTCGGTGCACGCCGCGATCTCCCTGCTCACCCTCACCATGGAGCGCTCCCGCGCCTTCCAGGCCGCCGAGCAGCGCATCGGCGCCGCCGTACTCGGAATGCTGCTCGCCGGTGAGTCGGGCCACGCGCGCGCCGCGGCGGGGGACTTGTACGGCGCGCTGCTCGACGCGCCGTTCCGCCTCGTCATCGTCGCGGGGACGTCGCCCACGTCGCGGCCGCGGGCGACGTCCCCGGCTACCGCCGCCGAAACAGGCTCCGCCTCCACCGAGGGCAGCGCGCCGCCCGAACCCGCGGCGGACCCCTGTGCGGCCATGGTGGAGCTCGTCGAAACCGCCGCCGCTCGCGCCGGTGAGCCCGTCCTCGTCGTACGCGAGGGCGACCGCCTCGTCCTCCTCGCCGTCGACCAGGGCGCCGTCGCCGACGCCTGCGCGACGTACGCCGGGGAAGCGGACCGTGCCCGCGACGCCGGGGCGACGCCGCAGCCCACCGCCGACAGCGCTCTCGTCATGGGCCTCTCCGCCCCCTCGGGCCCCGTGGCCGCCGCGACCGCGTACAAGCAGGCCGAACAGGCCCTGTCCGTGGCGCGACGTCGCGGCCGGACACTGGTCGAGCACGAGGACGTCGCGGCCGGCTCCGTGCTTCCGCTGCTCGCCGACGACGCGGTACGCGCCTTCGCGGACGGTCTCCTGCGCGCGCTCCACGACCACGACGCGACGGGGCGCGGCAACCTCGTCGCCTCCCTGCGCGCATGGCTGGGCCACCACGGCCAGTGGGACGCCGCGGCGGCCGAGCTGGGCGTCCACCGCCACACCCTCCGCTACCGCATGCGCCGCGTCGAGGAGATCCTGGGACGCTCCCTCGACGACCCAGATGTACGGATGGAACTCTGGCTCGCACTCAAGGCGACCACCACGCCCGGCGGCGCCGCCTGACGGACACGGCGGTACGGGGCGACGTCGCGTCCTACGTCGCGTGAAACCGGACACATGCCGCGCCCCCCGCACGCGACGTACACAAGCGACGTACACACGCGACGCCGCGCGCCGCGCGAGGGCCCGACGCCGCGCCGTGCGCGTACACGTCGCGCCCCCCGCCGCCCCGTAAGCCCTCACGTCGCGCGCCCCCGTCGTCGCCCCGTCGGCTCCGCCTCCCCCCGTACGGCTATCGCCAATACGGCGCGTCCCGCTGCCCGGCCGCTACGCGACGGACAAACGACGCGGCGCGACGCGGCCCTTACGGTGGGCCTGCTGAGGCGTACCGCCTCGCGCGACGCCGCGCCACGCGACGTACGCACACCCACCACTGCACTGCGGAAGGGCCGGGACTCGCGATGACTTCCACCCATGCCTTCTGGCTCGCCGGCCGCCAGGCCACGGGCGAGACCACGTTCGTCGTCACCTCGCCGTGGGACGGCCGCCTCGTCGGGAAGGTCGGCATCCCCACCGAGGCGCAGGTCGAGGAGGCGGTCGCCGCCGCGTACGCGGTGCGTGAGGAGTTCGCCGCGAGCCCCGCCCACGTACGCGCCGCCGCGCTCGACCATGTCGCGAAGCGGCTCACCGAGCGCACCGAGGAGATCGCGCGGCTCATCTCCGCCGAGAACGGCAAGCCCATCAAGTGGGCACGTGGGGAGGTCGGCCGCGCCGTCTCCGTCTTCCGCTTCGCGAGCGAGGAAGCCCGGCGCTTCAACGGCGGCGAGGGTCTTCGGCTCGACACCGACGCGGGCGGCGAGGGACGCATCGGGCTCACGCGGCGTTTCCCGCGCGGCGTCGTCCTCGGCATCGCGCCGTTCAACTTCCCGCTCAACCTGTGCGCCCACAAGGTCGCCCCCGCCCTCGCGGCCGGCGTGCCGATCATCCTCAAGCCGGCCCCCGCGACGCCTCTCTCCGCCCTGGTCCTCGGCGAGATCCTCGCCGAGACGACACTGCCCGCCGGCAGTTGGTCCGTCCTGACCGTCGAGAACGACCGCATGCCCGCCCTGGTCCAGGACGAGCGGCTCCCGGTGATCTCGTTCACGGGCTCGGAGAAGGTCGGCTACGCGATCATGGACTCCGT
Source organism: Streptomyces sp. NPDC088923 (assembly GCF_044749745.1). Classification (NCBI taxonomy): domain Bacteria; kingdom Bacillati; phylum Actinomycetota; class Actinomycetes; order Kitasatosporales; family Streptomycetaceae; genus Streptomyces; species Streptomyces sp. NPDC088923. The sequence goes on from NZ_JBIVIO010000002.1 coordinate 917,484, forward strand.
TCCCCGCAAGCACTGCACACTGGAACTCGGTGGCAACGGCGCGGCCGTCGTCCTCGCGGACTACGCCTCGGACGCCGACCTCGACTGGGCCGCGAGCCGCATCGCGACGTTCTCGAACTACCAGGGCGGCCAGTCCTGCATCTCCGTGCAGCGCGTCATCGCGGACGCCGCCGTCTACGACCGCCTGGTCGACCGCGTCGTCAAGGCCGTCGAGGCCCAGGTGACGGGGGACCCCTCCGACCCGGCGACCGAGGTCGGCCCGCTCGTCAGCGAGGACGCCGCGCGGCGCGTCGAGTCCTGGGTCGACGAGGCGGTCGCCGCCGGCGCGACGCTTCTGACCGGCGGCGAGCGCGACGGCGCGACGTACGCCCCCACCGTCCTCGCCGACCTCCCGGCCGGTACGACCCTCGCGCGCGAGGAGGTCTTCGGCCCCGTCCTGTCCCTGATCAAGGTGAACGGCGAGGACGAGGCGTACGCCGCGGTCAACGACTCGAAGTACGGTCTCCAGGCCGGCGTCTTCACGCACGACGTGCAGGCCGCGTTCCGCGCCCACCGCGCCCTGGAGGTCGGCGGTGTGATCATCGGCGACGCGCCCTCCTACCGCGCCGACCAGATGCCGTACGGCGGCACCAAGCTCTCCGGCGTCGGGCGCGAAGGCGTCCGCTCGGCGATGGAGGACTACACCTACGAGCGGATCATGGTCTTCACGGGCGTCCAGCTCTGAACCGTCCGGACCGTAGACCCGACCCGTACACCCCGGCACTCCGACCCGCGAGGACGCGGCGTCCACGCGACCGACCATGGCGCGGGCGCCGCGTCGTGACGGGGCCGTGCCGCCACGTCGCGTCGACGTCGCGCGCGGCCACGGTGTCACGCCGCGACGCCGCGACGTGGCATGTGCCACGTCGCGTGTGAGCTGGGAAAACGCCGCGACGTCGCGGCGGCCCCGCGTGCCGGCTAAACCCTTTGACCAGGACCCCGCCGCGCGCCATGGTCACCCCCATGAGCAACGCACCGACACCGCGTCCCACCCCCTCGCCCGACGAGTCTTTCCTCGCGGACGAGGAACTCCGCCGCACCCTCCTCGCCGCCTACGACACGCAACTGCGGGGCGAGAACGAGTTCGCCGACCCGCGCGCACGCGTCGAGCGCGACGGGCCCCTCGTGCGCTTCACCGGCATCGAAACCGGCTACATCACCGGGCCGAGGGACCTCGGCGTGGAGGGCGACGCTCTGGACGCGCTGATCGCCAGGCAACGCGACAGGTACGCCGAGTTGGGCATCGAGACCGAGTGGAAGACGCGTGGCCACGACGCCCAGAAGGATCTGCCGGAGCGGCTCTGCGCGGCGGGCTTCGTCCCCGACGAGCCCGAAACCGTTTTCGTCGGCCGCACGGAGGACCTCGCCCGGCTCGAACCCCGCCTGCCGGACGGCCTCAGGATGCGGAGCGCGACGTCGCTCGCCGACCTCCGCGGCATCGACGCCATGAACGAGGAGGTCTGGGGCGAGTCCCGTCCCCGCGCCGACGAACTCCACCGCATCCTGACCACGTCGCCCGAGAACATGACCGTCCTCCTCGTCGAGCCCGACCCGGATGCCGCGCCCGCGGTCACGTCGCGTACGACGCGCCCCCAGACACCAGACGCCGCGTCCGACGCAGCCTCCCGCGCCGCGCCCGACATCGCCCCCGCCCCGTACGCCGCCCTGCGCGACGTCCCTGCCCCCGCCACGCGGGCCGCCGAGCCCGCGACCACCCCCGCACCGCTTTCCACCCCCCTCCACGCCGCCCGTATCGAATTCGTCCCGGGCACCGACTTCGCCGGGCTCTGGGGCGGCTCCACGCTCGCCGCGTGGCGTGGGCGCGGCCTGTACCGCGCGACGGTCGCGGCACGTGCCCGGACCGCCGCCGCGCGCGGCGTCCGGTACCTCCAGGTGGACGCGAGTGCCGACAGCGCGCCCATCCTGCGCCGCCTCGGCTTCCTGGAGCTCACGACCACGACGCCCTACATCTGGACGCCGCCCGCCGGGTGACTTCCGGGACTCGCTGTCCTCTCGCACAGGTCTTATGGCGAGAATGGGGGGATGACCGACAGTCCTGCTCCACTCGCCGACCCCCACCTCCGCTACGACGCCACGCCGGGACGCCGCGACATCGTCGTGCTCGGCTCCACGGGCTCCATCGGTACGCAGGCCGTGGACCTCGTCCTGCGCAACCCGGACCGCTTCCGGGTCACCGCGCTCTCCGCGGCGGGCGGCAGGGTCGGCCTGCTCGCGGAGCAGGCGTACCGCCTGCGCGTGGACCACGTCGCGGTGGCGCGCGAAGACGTCGTGCCTCAGCTGCGCGAGGCACTCTCCGCGCAGTACGGCGCGGAGCCGCTGCCGGAGATCCTCGCGGGCCCCGACGCCGCGACGCGCCTCGCGGCGTCGCCGTGCCACACGGTCCTCAACGGCATCACCGGGTCCATCGGCCTCGCCCCCACGCTCGCGGCACTGAAGGCCGGGCGCACGCTGGCGCTCGCCAACAAGGAGTCGCTCATCGTCGGCGGCCCGCTCGTCAAGGAACTCGCGGCGCCGGGCCAGATCATCCCCGTCGACTCCGAGCACGCCGCGCTCTTCCAGGCGCTCGCCGCCGGCACGCGCGCCGAGGTGCGCAAGCTCGTCGTGACGGCCTCCGGAGGCCCCTTCCGCGGCCGTACGAGGGCCGAACTGGCCACCGTCTCCCCGCAGGACGCGCTGGCCCACCCCACGTGGTCCATGGGCCCGGTCATCACCGTCAACTCGGCGACGCTCGTCAACAAGGGTCTGGAAGTCATCGAGGCGCACCTCCTCTACGACATCCCCTTCGACCGCATCGAGGTCGTCGTGCACCCGCAGTCCTACGTGCACTCGATGGTCGAGTTCGTGGACGGTTCGACGCTCGTGCAGGCCACGCCGCCCGATATGCGCGGCCCCATCGCGATCGGCCTCGGCTGGCCCGAGCGCGTGCCCGACGCCGCGCGCGGATTCGACTGGAGCACCGCGTCGTCCTGGGAGTTCTTCCCGCTCGATGACGACGCGTTCCCCTCGGTCGGACTCGCCCGGCACGTGGGGCGGCTCGCGGGGACGGCGCCGGCGGTGTTCAATGCCGCCAACGAGGAATGTGTGGACGCCTTTCTCAAGGGCGCCCTCGCCTTCAACGCGATCATGGACACGGTGACCGCCGTGGTGGCCGAGCACGGCACGCCCGCCGCGGGAACCGCCCTGACGCTTGAGGACGTTCTCGACGCGGAGACCTGGGCACGGGCCCGGGCACGCGAACTTGCTGCGAAGGCGACAGTGGAGGCCACTGCGTGACCGTATTGATGACGATCCTCGGCATAGTCGTCTTCGTGATCGGGCTGCTGTTCTCGATCGCCTGGCACGAGCTGGGGCACCTTTCCACCGCGAAGCTCTTCGGCATCCGCGTGCCGCAGTACATGGTCGGCTTTGGGCCGACGCTCTTCTCGCGCAAGAAGGGCGATACCGAGTACGGCGTCAAGGCCGTGCCCCTCGGCGGCTACATCCGCATGATCGGGATGTTCCCGCCGGGCCCCGACGGACGTATCGAGGCGCGCTCCACGTCGCCCTGGCGCGGCATGATCGAGGACGCCCGCTCCGCCGCGTACGAGGAACTCGAACCGGGCGACGAGACGCGCATGTTCTACACGCGCAAGCCGTGGAAGCGCGTCATCGTCATGTTCGCGGGCCCCTTCATGAACCTGGTGCTCGCCGTCGCGATCTTCTTCGGCGTCATGATGACCTTCGGCCTGAACACGCAGACCACCACGGTCAGCACGGTCTCCGACTGCGTCATCAACCAGAGCGAGAACCGCGACACCTGCGCCAAGGGCGACGCCCCCGCACCCGCGAAGGCCGCGGGACTCAGGCCGGGCGACAAGATCGTCGCGTACAACGGGCAGTCCGTCGACGACTACAGCGTCCTCCAGTCCCGCATCCGCGCCTCGCACGGCGCGGCGACGATCACGGTCGAACGCGACGGCACGCGCCGTACGCTCCACGCCGACGTGATAGAGAACCAGGTCGCCAAGACGGACGGCGACGGCGGCATCGTCGACGGCCAGTACGTCACCGCGGGCTTCCTCGGCTTCACGCCGGCCTCGGGCATCGTCAAGCAGTCCTTCGGGCAGTCCGTCGACCAGATGGGCACGATGATGGAGAACGGCGTCCAGTCCATGCTGGCGCTGCCCTCCAAGATCCCCGACCTGTGGAACGCGGCGTTCGACGGCGGGGAGCGCAAGCAGGACTCGCCCATGGGCGTCCTCGGCGCGGCGCGCGTGGGTGGCGAGGTCTTCACCCTCGACATCCCGCCGGAGAACCAGATCGCGATGATGCTTTTCCTCGTCGCGGGCTTCAACCTCTCCCTGTTCCTCTTCAACATGCTGCCCCTGCTGCCCCTCGACGGCGGCCACATCGCGGGCGCGCTCTGGGAAGCGGTCCGCCGCCACACGGCCCGCGTCTTCCGCCGCCCCGACCCGGGCCCCTTCGACGTCGCGAAGCTGATGCCGGTGGCGTACGTGGTCGCGGGCATCTTCGTGTGCTTCACGCTGCTCGTGTTCATCGCGGACCTGGTGAACCCGGTCAAGATCACCTGACGGCGTATGTCGCGCGCCGTCCGTCGCGCGCCACGCGGAGACGACGCGTGGCGCGCGACGGCGCGTCGGGCGCGTGGCGAGCGCGGCGCGGCACGCATCGTGCCTCGTCACACGCGACGTGGCATATGCGACGTCGCGTCGTGGCGGACGCGTTTCCGCTACGTGTCCGAGGGCGCCGCGCTCGTACACGTCGCGACGCCGCCCACGCCGCGGCGCCGGCCCCACGCTGCGTCCGCGCCTCGCGCCTCGCGTCGTACGTCGCATCTCGTCCGTTCCGACGGCGCGACGTACGACGCGCGACGTAGCGCCCCGTACGGCAGCGCGCGACGACGTCAGGACGCGACGTACCGCCACGCGACGTGGCGCCGTACGCGGCCGGGACGAGGCGGTACGCGACATACCGCCGTGGTCCGCGCGGCGCCGGGCAGGTGGCGCGCGACCGACGAACAGGTGACCCGGTGCGGGTCCGTGTTCCCTCGATCCGGTAGTGACGTAACCTCGGGTGACGGAGCCCGAGGATTCCGGGACCGATATCCACACGTTGGGGTTGCACTGCAGATGACTGCGATTTCACTGGGAATGCCGTCCGTTCCTACCCAGCTCGCCGAGCGCAGGAAGAGCCGGCAGATCCAGGTCGGGAGCGTCCCCGTCGGTGGCGGCGCCCCCGTGTCCGTCCAGTCGATGACCACCACACGTACCTCCGACATCGGCGCGACGCTCCAGCAGATCGCCGAGCTGACGGCCTCCGGCTGCCAGATCGTGCGCGTCGCGTGCCCGACGCAGGACGACGCCGACGCGCTGCCCGTCATCGCGCGCAAGTCGCAGATCCCCGTCATCGCCGACATCCACTTCCAGCCGAAGTACGTCTTCGCCGCCATCGACGCCGGCTGCGCGGCGGTCCGGGTGAACCCGGGCAACATCAAGCAGTTCGACGACAAGGTCAAGGAGATCGCCAAGGCCGCGGGCGACGCGGGCGTGCCGATCCGTATCGGCGTCAACGCCGGGTCGCTCGACCAGCGGCTGCTCCAGAAGTACGGCAAGGCCACCCCCGAGGCGCTCGTCGAGTCCGCCCTGTGGGAAGCGTCGCTCTTCGAGGAGCACGGCTTCCGCGACATCAAGATCTCGGTCAAGCACAACGACCCCGTCGTGATGGTCAACGCCTACCGCCAGCTCGCGCAGGCGTGCGACTACCCCCTTCACCTCGGTGTCACCGAGGCCGGACCGGCCTTCCAGGGCACCATCAAGTCCGCCGTGGCCTTCGGCGCACTGCTGGCCGAGGGCATCGGCGACACGATCCGCGTCTCCCTCTCGGCGCCGCCCGCCGAGGAGGTCAAGGTCGGCCTCCAGATCCTGGAGTCCCTCAACCTCAAGCCGCGCCGCCTGGAGATCGTCTCCTGCCCCTCCTGCGGGCGCGCCCAGGTCGACGTCTACAAGCTCGCCAACGAGGTCACGGCGGGGCTCGAAGGCATGGAGGTCCCGCTGCGCGTCGCGGTCATGGGCTGCGTCGTCAACGGGCCGGGCGAGGCTCGCGAGGCCGACCTCGGTGTCGCCTCCGGCAACGGCAAGGGCCAGATCTTCGTCAAGGGCGAGGTCATCAAGACCGTGCCCGAGTCCAAGATCGTGGAGACCCTCATCGACGAGGCGCAGAAGATCGCCGCCCAGATGGAGGCCGACGGCATCACCTCCGGTGAGCCCGAGGTCTCCGTCAGCTGAACCACACCGCTGACGGCCCGGGGACGCTCACGTCCCCGGGCCGCTTGCGCGTGTGCCGGCGATTCGGCGCGACGGTGCCACGCCGTGACGCTGCTACGCGGTGACGGTGCTACGCCGCGACCGCGCGTGCGACGACGTCGCGTCAGTGGGGTCGCCCTGCGGCATCGTGCCTGGTCACACGCGACGTCGCATATGCCACGTCGCGCGAGGATGCGGGGACGGGGGCTGAGAGTGCGCGGCGCATCGCCCCCTGCTGAGGCTACATCGCATGCGCCGACGGCATATGCGGCGCCGCGGACTGCTGCACGACCCAGCCCCGCGCCCGCGCTCCGTGCTGCCGCTCGGCCCGGTGCTCCCCGTCCCCGGAGCGCGTCGTCCCCGCGGCGGGTACAGTGCCAAAACCAGTAGCCCGTACGGTGAGGCGCTTCGAACGTGTTGACTCAGACCACCACCAGGGTCCTCGGTCCCGAAGACCTGGACGCCGCGTTGGCAGTCCTGCATCAGGACCCGGTGGCGAATGCCTTCGTCACCTCCCGCGTCCAGGTGGCCGGTCTCGACCCCTGGCGGCTCGGTGGCGAGATGTGGGGCTGGTACCAGCGCGGGCACCTCACGTCGTTGTGCTACGCGGGCGCGAATCTCGTCCCCATCTGCGCGACGCCAGACGCTGTACGCGCCTTCGCGGAACGAGCTCGTCGCGCGGGCCGGCGCTGCTCCTCGATCGTCGGTCCGGCCGAACCCACCCGCTTGCTCTGGTCCCTGCTCGAACCGTACTGGGGCCCCGCGCGCGAGGTCCGGGCCTGCCAGCCGCTCATGACCACGGACCAGCCCTCCGAGACGCTTCCCGACCCGCTTGTACGCCGCGTGCGCCGCGACGAGGTCGAGACGCTGATGCCCGCCTGTGTCGCGATGTTCACCGAGGAGGTCGGCATCTCGCCGCTCGCGGGCGACGGCGGGCTCCTCTACCAGGCGCGCGTCGCCGAACTGGTCAACGCCGGGCGCTCCTTCGCCCGCATCGACAACGGCAAGGTCGTCTTCAAGGCCGAGATCGGCGCGGCGACCCCCGAGGCGTGTCAGATCCAGGGCGTCTGGATCGATCCGGAGTACCGCGGTCGTGGACTCGCCGCCCCCGGCATGGCGGCGGTCCTCGCGTATGCGCTGCGCGACATAGCCCCGGTGGCGAGCCTGTACGTGAACGACTTCAACACCGCCGCGCGCGCGACGTACCGCCGGGTCGGCTTCCAGGAGACGGGCACCTTCGCGAGCATCCTCTTCTGAACGGAGCGCCGGCCCCGTTCCGCGATCTTGGCCCCAACACCCGGGCGCCGGACACGGCTCCGGACGACGCGACGTCGCGCCCGCGCGAAGCGACGTTCGTGCAGGTCGCACGCGACGTGTTGCGCAACGCGGCACCGGCCGCCCGCCCCTGCCCTGCGCACGCCCCGTGCCAGACGCCCCCACCCCCGAGAAGCGAGGCAAGACATGACTGACCCCACCGACGGCGCCCGCGCGAACGGAGACGCCGGCGCCCACGACATCGCGAGGGACTACGCCGCCTGGGACGACTGGCGCGCGCGACGTCGCGCCGCCCTCACCGCCCCACAAGGAAACCTCGCCCTCGTCGAGACCCGCTGGTCCCCGCCGGGCGAGCGTCCCGACCTCGACGCGGCGCGGGCCGAACTGGAGGAGGGGCAGACCCTCACGACCCTGGAGCGCACCGAGCCGGTCAGCGGACGCCCCGAGTACGGACTGCGTCGCTGGGACCCGCGCTCGCCCGCCATGCGTCACTTCGACTCCGTCGACGTGTTCCCGTACCGCCCCGACTGGGTCCTGGAGGCCGAGTACGAGCCGGTGGAAGGCGCCAGGACGGTCCCCTTCGAGCACATCCGCGACAACGGCGGTACGCGCGACCTCGTCGTCCCCGGCGACCTGCGGCTCACTCTCGACGGCGCCGCCTACACCCTCAGCGCCTTCGACGACGACGGCACCCTGCTGCTCGTCTTCGGCGACCCGACGAACGGGACGAGCACCTACGGCGCGGGCCGCTTCCTCTTCGTGCACCGCGACGAACGGGACGTCGGGCCGCAGCGCGTCGTGCTCGACTTCAACCGTGCCTTCGTGCCCCCGTGCGGCTTCTCGGACCAGTACAACTGCCCCATGCCGCCGCGCCAGAACAGACTGCGCGTGCCCGTCGATGCCGGCGAGAAGGTGCCGGTCTTCCGAGACGGGTACGGCGCGCACTGAGCGTCGGCACGGCGCGCACTGAGCGTCGGCACGGCGCGTACTGACCATCGGCACGGCGCGTACTGACCGTCGATGCGGGCGTGGCGGTCGCGGCGGGCGACTGGGGCGGCGCCCCCGCGACGTACAACTCACGCGAGACGTACAACTCACGCGACGTGTTCCCGAGTTGGCGCTCCACGTCGCGCGAGGAACAGAGCGTCGCGCGCGACGTCGCATATGCCACGCGCACCGTCCCGTCCCGCGCCGAACGAGGTCGCCTGCGGCCTCACCCCACGTCTCGCCACGCGCCCCGTCCCGTCCCGCGCCGAACGGCGCCGCCCGCGGCCCCCCCCACATCTCGCCACGCGCACCGTCCCGTCCCGCGCCGAACGACGTCGCCCTCGCCCCCACCCCATGCCCCGCCCTCGCGCCCCGCTCCCTCCCCGGCGCCCCGCCCCCCGGCGCCCGGTAGTCTCCCCGCATGTCGAGCAACCCCGGGCACACCCCCAGGACCCCGGACGAGATCACGGTCGGCCCGCTCGATCTGGCCGCCCGCGTCGACGAGGCACTGGCCGTGCAAGCCCTCGCCTTCGGCCTCACCGACGAGGAGATGGACGTACGGCACCACATCGTGCTGCGGCACCTCGGCGTTCCCGGCGCCCGGGCGCTCGGCGCCACGACGGCCGAGAACCGCCTCGTCGGTTTCGTCTACGGCCTCCCGAACGACCGCGCCCACTGGTGGTCGACGGTCGTGCAGCCGTACCTGCGCAGACTCGGCAACGACGAGTGGCTCGACGACTCCTTCGTGATCACGGAACTGCACGTCCACCCGCGTCACCAGAACCGCGGCATCGGCCGTGCCCTCATCACCGGCCTCACCGACGCCGCGCCGCAGCCCCGCTCGATCCTCTCGGCCATCGACCGGGACACTCCCGCGCGCGGCCTCTACGCCTCGCTCGGCTACCGCGACCTCGCGCGGCAGATCGCCTTCCCGGGCGCGCCGTTGCCGTACGCGGTGATGGGGGCGACGTTGCCTCTGCGCGGCCCGCGCCCCCACGGGGCATAACCGATTTCCGCCAGCCCCTGGGCCCCGGCTAACCTCGTAGCCATCACCCTTTCCTCGCAGGAGTTCACCATGGCCCAGGTCCAGCGCATGTCCCGATTGATGGTCAAGACACTGCGTGACGACCCGGCGGACGCCGAGACGCTCAGCCACAAGCTCCTGGTCCGCGCCGGCTACGTGCGCCGCACGGCCGCCGGTATCTGGTCCTGGCTGCCGCTCGGCAAGAAGGTCCTCGACAACATCTCCCAGATCGTCCGCGAGGAGATGGACGCCATCGGCGCGCAGGAGGTGCTGCTGCCCGCGCTCCTCCCGAGGGAGCCCTACGAGGCGTCCGGGCGCTGGGAGGAGTACGGCGACCTGCTTTTCCGGCTCAAGGACCGCAAGGGCGCCGACTATCTGCTCGGTCCCACGCACGAGGAGATCTTCACGCAGGTCGTGAAGGACCAGTGCACCTCGTACAAGGACCTGCCGGTCATGCTCTACCAGGTCCAGACGAAGTACCGCGACGAGGCGCGTCCCCGCTCCGGGGTGCTGCGCGGCCGCGAGTTCGTCATGAAGGACTCGTACTCCTTCGACACGACCGACGAGGGCCTCGCCGAGTCGTACGCGCTGCACCGCGAGGCGTACCGCAAGATCTTCGCGCGCCTCGGCCTCGACTACCGCATCGTCTCCGCCGTCTCGGGCGCCATGGGTGGTTCGGCCTCCGAGGAGTTCCTCGCCCCTGCCGCCGCCGGTGAGGACACCTTCGCCGACTGCCCCAACTGCGGTTTCGCCGCGAACACCGAGGCCGTCACCTTCAAGGGCGCCGCGGTGGACGGTTCCGCGCACGGCCCGGTCGAGGAGCTGGACACCCCCGACACGCCGACGATCGAGACGCTCGCCGAGCACCTCGGCGTCCCGGCCTCGGCGACGCTCAAGAACCTGCTGGTCAAGGTGGACGGCGAGATCGTCGCCGTCGGCGTCCCGGGCGACCGCGAGGTCGACCTCGGCAAGCTCGGCGAGCACCTGGCGCCCGCCGTCGTGGACATCGTCACGGCCGAGGACTTCGAGACGAACCCCGAGCTGGTACGCGGCTACGTCGGCCCCCAGGGCCTGAAGATCCGCTACATCGCCGACCCCCGCGTCGCCCCCGGCACCGCCTGGGTCACGGGCGCCAACAAGCCCGACACCCACGCGCGCAACGTCGTCGCCGGCCGCGACTTCGAGGTCGACGACTACCTCGACGTCGTCGTCGTCGAGGAGGGCGACCCCTGCCCCAACTGCGGCCAGGGGCTCCACCTCGACCGCGCCATCGAAATCGGCCACATCTTCCAGCTCGGCCGCAAGTACGCCGACACCTTCCAGCTCGACGTCCTCGGCCAGAACGGCAAGCCTGTCCGCGTCACGATGGGCTCCTACGGCATCGGTGTCTCGCGCGCCGTCGCCGCGCTCGCCGAGCAGACCGCCGACGACAAGGGCCTGTGCTGGCCCGCCGAGGTCGCGCCCGCCGACGTGCACGTCGTCGCCGCGGGCAAGGTCCTCCAGACGGAGCTGGCCCTGGAGATCGCCGACAAGCTCGCCGCCGCGGGCGCGCGCGTCCTCGTCGACGACCGTGCGGGCGTCTCGCCGGGCGTCAAGTTCACGGACGCGGAGCTCATCGGCGTCCCGAAGACCGTCATCGCCGGCCGCCGCGCCGCTGAGGGCGTCGTCGAGCTCAAGGACCGCCGTACGGGCGAGCGCGAGGAACTCCCGGTCGAGGAAGCCGTCGCCCGCCTTACCGCCTGAGCCGGCCGAAGACCCCCGGCACCACCCACCCCGAAGCGCGGGACGTCATGCGGCGTCCCGCGCTTCGGCGTGGGTGCGCGGGTCCGGTGAGGGGAACAGTGCGGTACGGGGACGGCGAGGTGCTCGCCGCGGGTGCGTGCCGTCCGCCAGGGGTACGTCGCCCTGCCGGGCGTCACGCGACGTCCCGCCGCACCCCGCCGCATCGTGCCTGGTCGCACGCGACGTACGCGGCGGGACGTCGCGACGTGGGGGCGTTGCGCGTACGCGACGTACGGCGCGCGCGTACGCGACGTGGCGGGGATCGCGTACGCGACGTGCCGTGCCGCATCCGTACGCGGCGTCGCGCCTGTACGCGACGTCGCTCCGCTCACGACGCCGTCGCGGCCAGCCGCGCTGGGCCTCACAGCCAGGCCGCGAACTCCAGCAGTGTCTCGCCCTCCTGTCGGCGCCCCGCCGCGAGCGCGGCCACGCCGGCTGCCGTCGCGCGGAAATGGGACCAGCCCTGGACCCGGTCGCGGTCCAGGTCGAGGGCGTCCGCGAGCTTGGCGACGCGACGTCGCGCGGTGCTCGCCCCGCCGTCGCTCGCGACGAGGTCCTCCAGTCGGTCACGCGCCAGGCGTGCGACGTCGTAGGCGCGTTCCCCGATCACGGGCTCGGGTCCGACCGCGAGCCACGGCAGCCGCTCGCCCGCGAGGACCTTCGCCTGCCGGAAGGCGCCGTGCAGCAGCACGCGTTCCGCGTCCGGCCGCGTGGCGTCGCCGAGCAGGTCGCGTCGTACCGCGAGGGCGTTCTCGACGAGGGGCAGGACGAGCGGGCCCGCCGTCTCGCGCATGCGGGCGGCCTGCCGCTCCGTGCGTGCGGCGAGCGTCTCGTACGGCGACTCGTCGGCCACCGGCACCCACAACCTGCGCACCGTCTCCGCGGCTTCGAGCATCGCCTTCGCCTGCGGCAGGGAACTCAGCGAGATCTCAGGGCGCAGACGCTCCAGGAGCAGGCCGCGTTCACTGGCGAGCGCCGTCGCCCCGCACCTCGTCAAGTCCTCGGGTGCCGCGTCGTGCCCCGCACCCTCCTCCGCGCCGTCTTCCGTGCCGGCCGCGGGGGCGGCGAGAAGGCGGCATGCGCCGAGTCCGCCCCACCGCGCGAGCGCCGCCGCCTCGGCGGCAGGACGCGCGTGCGGCGGCGCGAGCTTGAGAACGGCGGGCGTGCCGTCCGCGCGACGTACCAACAGGATCACGCCGCTGCGCCCGCCGGGCTGGAGGAGCCGCTCCACGCGGACACCGTGGTGGTGCGCGGCGACCTCGGCCAGCTCGGGGAGCCGGTCCAGCCAGGCCGCCGCGTCGTCCGCGCCGGGGTCCTCCGCCAGGGCCCGTACGAGTCGCCGGGGAGGTTCGAGGACCATGCGGGGCGCATCCTTTCGGCGGGTACCGGGCGGTCAGTCCTGCGGTGACGGGGAAGCCGGAGGCTCCTTCCCGGACTCCTTGGCCGAATTCGATCGTTCCGCCAGACCTGGGAAGGCTACGCCGTCGCCGCCCCAGCGCACCGCGCGGACCGCCGCCTCGCGCAACGCGGCGGCGGCGTCCGCGCGACGTTGCCCCGATGCCGCGCGCACGAGGTCGGCGTACACCGCCGCGACGCGCTCTTCGAGGGCCCCCGCCAGCCTCAGCGCCGCCGCGGCGTCGGGTACCGCGAACGGCAGCGTGTACGCCGCGGCGGCGGGCTCCGGCGTGCCGCCGAGGTCGGTGACGTCGCGCTCCAGGGCGTCACGTCGCGCGCGGTGCGCGTCGTACGCCGCCCGCGCGTCGTCGCGGCGCGTCGCGGCGACGCGCCCGCCGACGACGCCGTAGCCGTAGACGGCGGCGTGCTCCGCGCGCAGTGCCGCCTGCGCGGCCTTGCGCTCCCGCTCCCTGGCATCGGATTTTCCGACGCGCGTACGAGCATTTTCAGACACCGGCGACTCCTCCTGCTGGCTCCTGGTCCACCCGCTCCCGTGCGGGGCGGCTCGCACGCGGCCTCACGTGGCCGCGGCGCCGAGTACGTAGGCGTGTGCGGCGCCGGCGGCGGCCACCGAGGCGAGCAGTCGCGCCAGTTCTCCCGGAGCGTCCACGAGGGCGCGTGCACGGTGGTCCGCGAGCTTCCTCTCCGCCGTGGCGAGGTCGCGCAGCGCCGTCTTCTCGTCGGACGCGACGGTGGGGGCGGGCGACGCGCTCGCGGCCGCGGCGCCCGCCGCGCGCCCCGGGGCGGAGGACGAAGCGTCCGGCGACGGGGTACCTGTCGCCCCGCGCCCTGCGGCGTCGAACGCCTCGCGGTGTCGCGTCACCTGCGCGCGCAGCGGGCGCAACGTCGCGTCGAGCCGGGGGTGCGCCGCGAGCGTCGCGTCGTAACGCGCCGTCAGCTCGGCACTGTCGCGCGCCGCCACGCGGCTCAGCTTCTGCGCGGCGGTGGTCTCGGCCTTCGCGCGACGTCGCGATGCGGCGGCGCCGGAATCGTCCGAGCAGCCGGTCAGCAGGCTCGCGCCCGCGAGCGCCGTACCCGAGGCGAGCAGCAGACGGCGCGAAGGGCGGGGGAGGGGTAGCGGACCCGGGGTGGGCGGTGGCGGCACGGCGTACTTCCTCGGCGGATTCGGTGCCGACGTCGCGCGCCCGTGGCGCCGTCGCCCGCGCCGACGACGCCACGTCGCGTGGGGACGCGGCGCGCGAGGCGGTCCGGGGCGGTGACGTACGAAGGCGGCGAGAACGGCGGACGGACGACGACGGACGGGGCGACAGCGATACGGGGCGACAGCGATACGGCGGAGCGGGGCGACGAGGCGGCGGTGCGGTGCCGTCACAGCTCCGGAGCGCGCGACGTAGGGCCCGACGCGACGTACGGCCGACGCGACGTGTCGCCGACGCGGCGCGTACGCCCCGCCGGACGTCGCCCCGCGCCGGACGTCGCCCCGCGACGCGGCGTGCACGCCGCGACGTCGCGGCGCCGGGCGACGCGGCGTCCACGCCTCAGGCCCCGCGCCGCGCGACGTGTGCGTCGCGTCACGTCCACGAGGCGGCGTCGCGTCGTGGACGAGGTACCGCCCGTTCAGGAGTGTGGTGGCACTGCGGTGATCACCGTACCCGCGTCCGCGCCTCGCACAGAGGCACGGGCCGCTCGTACGCACCGTTCGTCCACCGGAAGGCGGCATCGGGGCGGCGACGTCGCGCCGACGCCGCGTCACGACGGGGCGATGGCGCCGCGCGCGACGTGTCGCGCGACGTCGCCCCGATGCCGTAGCGGGATACACCCGGTCGAGTGGCGCCACTCCGCGTCGCGACCGGATACCCTTTGAGCCGAGACATGACGCATCACAACAGCACACGCGGCCGAGGAGTCACCCGGATGAGCACCACCCAGAGCGAGAGGCTGCGGGAACTCCTGGAGCCCCTCGTCACCGCCAGGGACCTCGATCTCGAAGAGATCACCGTGACTCCGGCAGGCCGGCGCAGAGTGCTGCAGATCGTCGTGGACGGGGACTCGGGCGTCTCGCTGGACACGTGCGCCGAGCTGAGCCGCGAGATCTCCGCCGTGCTGGACGACACCGACGCCATGGGCGAGAACGAGTACGTCCTGGAGGTCACCTCGCCCGGTGCCGACCGCCCCCTCACCGCCCATCGCCACTACGTGCGCGCCACCGGCCGCCTCGTGCGCTTCCAGCTCGCCGAGGGCGGCGAGCTCGTGGCCCGGGTGCTGAAGACGGACGACGCGGGCCTCGATCTCGAGGTCCCCGGCGTCAAGGGCCGCAAGCCGACCAGTCGCAGGCTGGAATTCCCCGAGATCTCCAAGGCGCGCGTGGAGATCGAGTTCAACCGCAAGGAGAGGACGGCCGAGGCCGCTCCTCAGCACGCCGAGCAGGCCGAGGCCGAGCAGGCACCGAAGCCGAAGGAGGCGTAGCCGTGGATATCGACATGAGTGCCCTGCGGGGTCTGGTCCGGGAGAAGGAGATCTCCTTCGACCGTTTGGTCGAGGCGATCGAGTCGGCGCTCCTCATCGCGTACCACCGCACGGAGCACAGCCACCGCCGCGCCCGCGTCCACCTCGACCGCGAATCCGGCCACGTGACGGTGTGGGTGAAGGAAGAGGAGGCGGACCTCGCCGATCTCGGCGAGGACGCCCGGCCGCGCGAGTTCGACGACACGCCCTCCGACTTCGGCCGCATCGCGGCGACGACGGCCAAGCAGGTCATCCTCCAGCGGCTGCGCGACGCGCAGGACGACGCGACGCTCGGCGAGTACGCCGGGCGCGAGGGCGACATCGTGACCGGCGTCGTCCAGCAGGGACGCGACCCGAAGAACGTCCTCGTGGACATCGGCAAGCTGGAGGCCATCCTGCCGGTGCAGGAACAGGTCCCCGGCGAGGAGTACACGCACGGCATGCGGCTGCGTTCGTACGTCGTACGCGTCGCGAAGGGCATGCGCGGTCCCTCGGTCACCCTGTCGCGCACCCACCCGAACCTGGTGAAGAAGCTCTTCGCCCTGGAGGTTCCCGAGATCGCCGACGGGTCCGTCGAGATCGCCGCCATCGCACGCGAGGCAGGGCACCGGACCAAGATCGCGGTCCGCTCCAACCGCTCCGGGCTCAACGCCAAGGGCGCGTGCATCGGCCCCATGGGCGGCCGGGTGCGCAACGTGATGGCCGAGCTGAACGGCGAGAAGATCGACATCGTCGACTGGTCCGACAACCCGGCCGACCTCGTCGCCCACGCGCTCTCCCCGGCGCGCGTCAGCCACGTCGAGGTCGTCGACCTCGCGACGCGTTCCGCGCGCGTCACGGTGCCCGACTACCAGCTCTCGCTGGCGATCGGCAAGGAGGGCCAGAACGCCCGCCTCGCCGCCCGCCTCACCGGCTGGCGCATCGACATCCGCCCCGACACTGAGACGCCGGAGGAGGACGGGAACGCGAACGGGCGCGAGCCCCGCGCGGGGGACCGGCACGGTGGCCGCGAGCCCGGCGCCAACGCTCCCGCCCGCGGCGCGGACCGCCGACCGGCCCGGGGCTGACCTCGCGGGGGAACCGCCTGGAAGGTGACGCAAAGGGGCGGCACGCCGCGGCTGTGGCGTCGCGGCTGTCGCACCGCTTGGCTCTCGCGCCCCTGCGCGCCGCACGGGCGTCGCAACGTCCGCCCACCACGCGCCGTGGAATACGCCACGGCGCGTAACGGTTCGGGCCACGTAGCGACGTCGCCCCGGCGTACAGCGACGCCCCCCGCCGTACGTGGCGACGTCGCGCCGCGCGGCCCCCGCGCCGTAGGAGCGACGCGGCAACGGCGCACGGTACGGCCCCGTCGCGCGCCGCGACGTGGCCCCGCCCCTCCACCCCGCCCCGCACGGCTCGGCACCCGCCCCCGCCCCGAAGAGCCCGATACCCACGTGCACCACCCCGCCCCCGCAAGGCACGATCACCCCAGTGGCCTCGCACCCCGCGCGGTCCGCGGGGAACACGCACGCGGAACACAGCACAGGACGAGCGGAGTCCGCCCGCGCGGCGCTTCGCCACAGATGGCCGTTCGATCTTTCCCCCGTAGGGATGGGGTCGTTACGGGGAGGTAGACTGAAGAGTGTCTGGTCGGACGCACGCCCGCCCCTGCCCTGAACGCACCTGTGTCGGGTGCCGGGAGCGAGCGGCCAAGAACGAACTGCTGCGCACTGTGATGGTCGACGGAGTCCTGCTCCCCGACCCGCGCGGTACGCTGCCCGGCCGGGGTGCGTACGTACACCCCGTACCGGCCTGTACGGAGCTGGCGGTGCGCCGCCGCTCATTCCCCCGGGCCCTCCGGGTCCAGGGACCGCTCGACACGGCGGAACTCCGTCGCTATGTCGAGCAGGCAACACCGTAAGAAGCGCCGCGCGGAACCGCCGTGCGGCCCAGGTACCTCGCGAGTCGGAAGTAGGTCGAGATTGCGATGAGCACTCGATGAGTACGCGATGAGTACGCCCATGAAGTAGCGACGGTCCGGCGCCCCCCGGACCTCAAAGGAGCGAAGTGGCTAAGGTCCGGGTATACGAACTCGCCAAGGAGTTCGGCGTAGAGAGCAAGGTCGTCATGGCCAAGCTCCAAGAACTCGGTGAATTCGTCCGTTCGGCGTCCTCGACGATCGAGGCGCCGGTGGTGCGCAAACTGACTGACGCATTCCAGCAGGGCGGTGGCTCCGGCAAGTCCGGCCCCCGTCCCGGCGCGCCGCGCAAGCAGGCGCCCGCACGGCCGGCGGCACCCTCGCCGTCCGCCCCCACCCCTTCCCCGGCGCCGCGTCCCGCGGCGCCCAAGCCGGCCCCGGCGCGCCCCGCCGCGCCCGAGGCCCCCGCCGCGCGCACCGAGGCCCCGGCCTCGCGCCCGGCTCCCGGCCCCCGTCCGGGCCCGGCCCGTCCGGCCGCCCCGGCGCCGTCCACGCCGGAGTTCACCGCGCCGCCCGCCGCGCCCGCGCAGAGCGGCCAGTCCGCTCCGTCGGCTCCGCGTCCCGGTGGCGCGCCCAAGCCCGGCGGCAGCCGTCCCCAGCAGGGTGGCGGCCAGCAGGGCGGTCAGGGTCGCGGTGACCGCCAGGCCCCGCGTCCCGGTGGCCAGGCCCCGCGTCCGGGCGGTCGTCCCGCCGGACCGCGTCCCGGCAACAACCCCTTCACCTCCGGTGGCTCGACCGGCATGGGCCGCCCGCAGGCGCCCCGTCCCGGTGGCGGCGCCCCGCGTCCCGGCGGTGCCGGTGCCCCCGGTGGCCCGCGCCCGCAGGGTGGCGGCGCCGGTCAGGGCGGTCCCCGTCCCCAGGGCGGCGCGCGTCCGACCCCGGGCGGCATGCCCCGTCCGCAGGCCCCGCGTCCCGGTGCCGGGCCCCGCCCGAACCCGGGCATGATGCCGCAGCGTCCCGCCGCCGGCCCGCGTCCCGGTCCCGGTGGCCGCGGTCCCGGTGCCGGTGGTCGTCCCGGTGGCGGCGGCGGTCGTCCCGGCGGCGGCGGTTTCGCCGGTCGTCCCGGTGGCGGCGGCGGTGGCGGCTTCGCCGGCCGTCCCGGCGGCGGTGGCGGTGGCGGCGGCTTCGCCGGTCGTCCCGGTGGCGGCGGTGGCCGTCCCGGCTTCGGCGGCCGTCCCGGTGGCCCGGGTGGCCGCGGTGGCACACAGGGTGCCTTCGGGCGTCCCGGCGGTCCGGCGCGTCGTGGTCGCAAGTCGAAGCGGCAGAGGCGCCAGGAGTACGAGGCCATGCAGGCCCCGTCGGTCGGCGGCGTGATGCTGCCGCGCGGCAACGGCGAGACCGTTCGCCTGTCGCGTGGTGCCTCGCTCACCGACTTCGCCGAGAAGATCAACGCCAACCCGGCCTCGCTGGTCGCGGTGATGATGAACCTCGGCGAGATGGTCACGGCGACCCAGTCCGTCACGGACGAGACGCTGGAACTCCTCGCCAACGAGATGAACTACAAGGTTCAGATCGTCAGCCCCGAGGAGGAGGACCGCGAGCTCCTGGAGTCCTTCGACCTGGAGTTCGGCGAGGACGAGGGCGGCGAGGAGCTGCTCACGGCCCGCCCGCCGGTCGTCACCGTCATGGGTCACGTCGATCACGGCAAGACCCGCCTGCTCGACGCGATCCGCAAGACCAACGTGATCGCGGGCGAGGCCGGCGGCATCACGCAGCACATCGGCGCGTACCAGGTGACGACCGAGGTGAACGGCGAGGACCGCCGCATCACCTTCATCGACACCCCCGGTCACGAGGCGTTCACCGCCATGCGTGCCCGTGGTGCGAAGTCCACCGACATCGCGATCCTCGTGGTCGCGGCGAACGACGGCGTCATGCCGCAGACGGTCGAGGCGCTCAACCACGCCAAGGCCGCCGAGGTGCCGATCGTCGTCGCCGTCAACAAGATCGACGTCGAGGGCGCAGACCCGACCAAGGTGCGCGGCCAGCTCACCGAGTTCGGTCTCGTCGCCGAGGAGTACGGCGGCGACACGATGTTCGTCGACATCTCCGCGAAGCAGGGCCTGCACATCGACAGCCTCCTGGAGGCCGTCATCCTCACGGCCGACGCCTCGCTCGACCTGCGCGCCAACGCGGAGCAGGACGCGCAGGGCATCGCGATCGAGGCGCACCTCGACAAGGGCCGCGGTGCCACCGCGACCGTCCTGGTGCAGCGCGGCACCCTGCGGGTCGGCGAGACGATGGTCGTGGGCGACGCCTACGGCCGCGTCCGGGCCATGCTCGACGACCTGGGCAACACGGTCGAAGAGGCCGGTCCCTCGACGCCCGTCCAGGTGCTCGGTCTCACCAACGTCCCCGGCGCCGGCGACAACTTCATCGTCGTCGACGAGGACCGCACCGCCCGCCAGATCGCCGAGAAGCGCGCGGCCCGCGAGCGCAACGCCGCGTTCGCCAAGCGCACCCGGCGCGTCTCCCTGGAGGACCTGGACAAGGTGCTCAAGGAGGGCGAGATCAAGCAGCTCAACCTCATCATCAAGGGCGACGCCTCCGGTTCGGTCGAGGCCCTGGAGTCCTCGCTGCTCCAGCTCGACGTCGGCGAAGAGGTCGACATCCGGGTGCTGCACCGCGGCGTCGGTGCGGTCACCGAGTCGGACATCGACCTGGCGACCGGCTCGGACGCCATCGTCATCGGCTTCAACGTGCGCGCCGCAGGGCGTGCCACGCAGATGGCCGAGCGCGAGGGCGTCGACGTCCGCTACTACTCGGTCATCTACCAGGCGATCGAGGAGATCGAGGCGGCCCTCAAGGGCATGCTCAAGCCGGAGTACGAAGAGGTCGAGCTCGGCACGGCGGAGATCCGCGAGGTCTTCCGCTCCTCCAAGCTCGGCAACATCGCGGGTGTCCTCATCCGTTCCGGCGAGGTCAAGCGCAACACCAAGGCCCGGCTCCTGCGCGACGGCAAGGTCATCGCGGAGAGCCTCAACATCGAGGGCCTGCGTCGCTTCAAGGACGACGTCACCGAGATCCGCGAGGGTTACGAGGGCGGTATCAACCTCGGCAACTTCAACGACATCAAGGTCGACGACGTCATCGCGACGTACGAGATGCGCGAGAAGCCGCGCGTCTGAGACGCCGAGCCCCGCGTCGGCCGTGCGTGCGTGAGCACGGCTGACCCGGGCCGCGGCTGACACGGTCGAGCACGGGGCCGGTCGGCGGAGAATTTCCGTCGATCGGCCCCGTGCGTCGCGTGTACGGTGGGGAGGTTGCCGCCGCACGGAGGCGGCGCCTCGTACCCCGAACCGGCGGGACATCCGGACCAGCATGTATGTGGGGACCCTGTCCTTCGATCTGCTCCTGGGCGACGTGCACTCGCTCAAGGGCAAACGCTCCGTGGTCCGCCCCATCGTCGCCGAGCTCCAGCGGAAGTACGCCGTGAGCGCGGCCGAGGTGGGTGCGCAGGACCTCCACCGCAGGACCGAGATCGGCCTCGCCGCCGTCTCGGGCGACGCGGGCCACCTCAGTGATCTCCTCGATCGCTGCGAACGCCTCGTCGCGGACCGTCCCGAGGTGGAACTGCTCGCGGTGCGCAGACGCTTTTACGGGGACGAGGACTGACCGCCTGTCCTGCCCCGACGAGCGCCGTCGCGTCGCGCGCGGCGTCGCGTCATGCTCGTGCGGTGCGCGACGTCGCTCCGCACGACGCGCACCGCACGAGCATGACGCGACGCCGCGCACGCGACGTACCCCGGAGGCCCAGCCCTCCACCCAGACCAACCGAGACAGAACAGCACCAAGTAGGGAGACGGACCGGTGGCCGACAACGCTCGCGCCCGCAAGCTGGCCGATCGCATCCAGGTCGTGGTCGCCCAGACCCTGGAACGGCGTATCAAGGACCCGCGACTGGGCTTCGTGACCATCACCGACGCACGCGTCACCGGTGACCTCCGGGAGGCCACGGTCTTCTACACGGTCTACGGCGACGACGAGGAGCGCGCCGCGTCCGCCGCGGCGCTGGAGAGCGCCAAGGGCGTGCTCCGCTCCGAGGTGGGCCGGCAGACCGGGGTGCGCTACACCCCCAGCCTCGCCTTCGTGCCCGACGCGCTGCCCGACACGGCGCGCACCATCGACGACCTCCTGGACCGCGCCAGGCTGCGCGACGAGGAGGTGCGCCAGGTCTCGACCGGCGCCGCGTACGCGGCGGGCGCCGACCCGTACCGCAAGCCGGCCGACGAGGACGAGGACGGCGTGGCCGGGGAGGGCGTGGCCGAGGACGGCCCGGCCGGGGACACCTCGGCGGAGCAGGGCAGGGGCAGCGGCACCGCATGACCACGCAGCGCACCACGACCCCGGACGGCCTCGTCATCGTCGACAAGCCGTCCGGGTTCACTTCCCACGACGTCGTCGCGAAGATGCGCGGCATCGCCGGCACGCGACGTGTCGGCCACGCCGGCACCCTCGACCCCATGGCGACGGGCGTCCTCGTCCTCGGGGTGCAGCGCGCCACCAAGCTGCTCGGCCACCTCGCCCTCACCGAGAAGGAGTACGTCGGCACGGTCCGGCTCGGCCAGGACACCGTCACCGATGACGCGGAGGGCGAGATCACCTCGGCCACCGATGCCTCCGGCCTCACGCGCGAGGCGATCGACGCCGAGGTCGCGAAGCTGACGGGCGACATCCTCCAGGTGCCGTCCAAGGTCAGCGCCATCAAGATCGATGGCAAGCGCTCCTACAAGCGCGCGCGGGAGGGCGAGGACTTCGAGATCCCGGCCCGCCCCGTCACCGTCTCCTCCTTCCTCGTGCACGACGTGCGCCCCGAGACGGCGGCCGACGGCACCCCCGTGCTGGACCTGCTCGTCTCGGTGACGTGTTCGTCCGGTACGTACATTCGCGCCCTGGCACGCGACATCGGCGCGGCACTCGGCGTCGGCGGGCACCTCACGGCGCTGCGTCGCACGCGCGTCGGCCCGTACCGCCTCGACGTGGCGCGCACCCTGGACCAGCACCAGGAGGAGCTGACCGTCATGCCCGTCGCGGAGGCCGCCGACGCGGCGTTCCCCCGCTGGGACGTCGACGCGCGCCGCGCCGGCCTCCTCCTCAACGGCGTGCGGCTCGCCATGCCCGAGGAGTACACGGGACGCGGTCCTATCGCCGTCTACGGCCCGGACGGGGCCTTCCTCGTCCTCGTCGAGGCGGACCGGGGGAAGGCGAAGAGCCTCGCCGTCTTCGGCTGAGGCACGGGCGGCTGGCACCGTGGCGACGCGGCAGGCGGACGCGCGACGTGGCGGGCGCGGTGGGCACCGCGTCGCGGCGACGTCGCGTGTCGGCGACGTCGCGTGTCGGCGATCGGGGGACGTCGCGTCGGCGGCGCGACGTCGTACGGGCAAAAGGCCAGGTCGCACGCGACGTGGCAGGCGGTGGCGCGCGACGTGCCGCGCGACGTTGGACGTGGTACGGCGCGGCGTGGCGCGCGACGTCGTACGTGGTGGGGCGCGACGTCGGCCGCTCGCGCGACGTCGTGGGCGCGCCGCCCGCCCGTTGCCATGTGCACGCGACATGGCACTCTTAGACCTGCGGATTCGTGGAATCCCGACAACCGGCTCATCCCACAGGTGCGACAAGGAGCGGTCACAGTGCAGCGCTGGCGTGGCTTGGAGGACATCCCGCAGGACTGGGGGCGCAGCGTCGTCACGATCGGGTCCTACGACGGGGTGCACCGCGGACACCAGCTCATCATCGGCCGCACCGTGGACCGCGCCAGGGAACTGGGGCTGCGCTCCGTCGTGGTCACCTTCGACCCGCACCCGAGCGAGGTCGTCCGCCCCGGCAGCCACCCGCCGCTCCTCGCGGCGCACCACCGGCGCGCCGAGCTGATGGCGGATCTGGGCGTGGACGCGCTGCTGATCCTCCCCTTCACGACGGAGTTCTCGCGCCTGTCGCCCGCCGACTTCGCCCGCACCGTCCTCACCGAACGTCTCCACGCCAAGGTCGTCGTCGAGGGCCCCAACTTCCGTTTCGGCCACAAGGCCGCGGGCAACGTGACTCTGCTCGCCGAACTCGGCCGCGAGGACGATTTCGAGGTGGACCTCATCGACCTCCACGTCAGCGGCGACGCGGGCGCGGGCCAGCCCTTCTCCTCGACTCTCACGCGCCGCCTGGTCGCCGAGGGCGACGTCGCGGGCGCGGCGGAGATCCTCGGCCGCCCGCACCGTGTCGAGGGCGTCGTCGTGCGAGGCGCGCAGCGCGGCAGGGAACTCGGCTACCCCACCGCCAACGTCGAGACCCTCCCGCACACCGCCGTCCCCGCCGACGGCGTCTACGCCGGCTGGCTGCACGTCGCGGGCGAGGCCATGCCCGCCGCGATCTCGGTGGGCACCAACCCGCAGTTCGACGCCAAGCACCGCACCGTCGAGGCGTACGCCATCGACCGCGTCGGCCTCGACCTCTACGGCCTGCACGTCGCGGTCGACTTCCTCGCCTACGTGCGCGGCATGGAGAAGTTCGCCTCGATCGACGAACTCCTCGCGGCGATGGCCGACGACGTCAAACGCTCGCGCGCGCTGGTCGCGGAGTACGAGGCGCGCCACCAGGACTGAGGCCCGCGACGCGGGCGACGTGGGTACACCGCGACGTGGGTACGCCGCGTCGGCCACGCGCTACGTCCGGACCGCGTACGCCGCGTGGGGACGCGCCCCGTCGCGACGTGACCCGTGCGGGAACGTCGCGCCTGGACACAGGGCGGCGCCCCTCCTCTGGCTGATGCCGGGGAGGGGCGCCGCCCTGTCGCGTACGTGGCTACGTGGCCTGCCGCCCGTACGCGACGCGACGTCGCGCAGGGACGCCACGTCGCCTACGCGTCGTCGTGGGTACGCGACGTATCGCCCGTACGCGACGCCTCCCCGGTACGCGACGTGTCGCCCTCACGCGACGTCGTCGCCCCCGCGCGTGCCGTCGCCCAGTGGCACGCGACGCCCGCTTCGTGGCCGTCCAGGACGGGAAGGTCCCTCGTCCGGCACGCGTCCGCGACGCCGGCCTGTTCCGCCTCGCCCGAGGCGAGGATGTGGCACCGCGCGTGGAAACGGCAGCCGCCCGGGATGTTCGTCGGGTCCGGCGGCTCACCGCTCAGCACCACGGGCTCTCCCGGCGCCTCGGGGAGCACCGAGAGCAGCGCCTGCGTGTAGGGGTGGCGTGGCCGCGTCAGCACCTCCTCGACAGGGCCCGCCTCGACGATGCGGCCGAGGTACATGACGGCGACACGGTCGGCGATGTTCCACGCGAGCCCGAGGTCGTGCGTGACGACCAGCGCCGAGAGCCCCAGTTCCTCGCGCAGCCGCAGCAGCAGCGCCAGGATCTCCCCGCGCACCGACGCGTCGAGCGAGGCGACGGGTTCGTCCGCGACGATGAGCTCCGGCTCCAGGGCGAGTGCACCGGCGATGACGACGCGCTGCCGCTGCCCGCCGGACAGCTCGTGCGGATAGCGCAGGAAGAACCGCTCCGGCGGGCGCAGTCCGGCGAGCGACAGGGCCCGAGCGACGGCGGCGCGTTCGTCGCCCGGCGTGCGGTGGATGCGCAGTCCCTCGGCCACCGCGTCGTACACGGTGTGGCGCGGGTTGAGCGAGCCGCTCGGGTCCTGGAGCACGAGCTGGGCCCGCTTGCGGTAGGCACGCAGCGCCCGCGAGCCGTACGAGAGCGGCTCGCCGGCGAAGGTGATCCGCCCCTCGGTCGGCGGGACGAGGCCGAGGAGGGAGCGCGCGAGCGTCGTCTTGCCGCAGCCCGACTCCCCGACGAGCGCGACGATCTCCCCGGTGCCGATGTCGAGGTTGACCCCGTCGACGGCGCGCGCGTGCGGCGCGCCACGCCGCCCGGGAAACGTGATGCCCAGGTCGCGTGCCCCGAGCAGGGCCTGCTCCCGCGTGGTCGTGCTCATGCCTGCGTGCTCCTTGCCTCGTCGGCACCGTCGTGCCCCGCGTCCCCGGACCCTGACGCCGCGTCGCGCGCTTCGTTCGTACGCGACGTCGCGTCGTCGTCGGCAGGTGGCGTCGCGTCGTCGGTACGTGACGTCGCGACGTCCGGCTCCGTCTCGCCCTCCCGCGACGTCGCATCACCCGCTCCATCCCGCGACGTCGCCCCGTCCCGCGACGTCGCCTCGAACCCCACATCGACGCGCACGCACGCCGCACGGCGCCCCGGCCCCGCCGCGCGCAGCGGCTGCGGCTCCGTCGCGCACGACGGCAGCGCCACGGGGCAGCGTGGGTGGAAGGTGCACCCCGACGGCAACGACGCCGGGTCCGGCGGGTCGCCCGGCAGCCCGCGGGGGGCGTAGCGCGAAGCCGGGTCCCCGATGCGCGGGAACGCCCCGGAGAGCGCCGCGCCGTAGGGGTGCAGCGCGCCGTCGTACACCTCCCGCGCCGGGCCCTCCTCGACGACGCGTCCGGCGTAGATGATCGCGAGCCGGTCGCACGTGTCGGCGAGCACCGCGAGGTCGTGACTGATCATGACGAGGCCGATGCCCTTCTCCGCCACGAGGCCCTCGATGAGCCGCAGGATCTGGGCCTGGATCATGACGTCGAGCGCGGTGGTCGGCTCGTCCGCGATGATCAGCTGCGGATCGCAGGCGAGCGCCATCGCGATCATGACGCGTTGCCGCTGCCCGCCGGACAGCTCGTGCGGGTACGCCGACGCGCGCGACACCGGGAGACCGACGTGGCGCAGCAGCTCCTTGACGCGACGTCGCCCCTCCTCGGGGCCGGCCAGGCGGTGCAGGAGGATCGGTTCGAGGATCTGGTCCCCGATGCGGTGCACGGCGTTGAGCGAGTGCATCGCGCCCTGGAAGACGATCGACGCGCCTGCCCAGCGCACGGCGCGCAGCCGCCCCCACGCCATCGTGCGGACGTCCTCGCCGTCGAGCAGGATCTCGCCCTCCAGCGTCGCGCCCGGCGGCAGCAGGCGCAGCAGCGCCATCGCGAGCGTCGACTTGCCGCAGCCCGATTCCCCGGCGATGCCGAGCTTCTCGCCCGCGCGCAGCGTGAGGTCGACGCCGCGCACCGCCGGTACGGCGCGCGCGCCGCTCCCGTACGTGATGCGCAGGTCGCGCACATCGAGCAACGGACGCGACGTGTCCCCCGACGTCGCGTCGCCCTCGCCGCGGGGCGTGGCGTCGCCCTCCGCGCCCGTACGCGACGTCGCGTCGCCCTCCGCGCCCGTACGCGACGTCGCGTCGCCCTCCGCGCCCGTACGCGACGTCGCGCCGTCAGGCACCGTCGCGTCGTCCCGCGACGTCGCGTCCCGCGCTCCCGCGGCGGTCGCCCGCGAGGGAGCGGGGACCTGCGTGCCCCGTGTGGTCGGTTCAGTCATCGTCGGTCCCCCAGCTTGGGGTTGAGCACGGACTCGATGGCGCGTCCGCACAGGGTGAAGGCGAGGGCCACGAGCGCGATCGCGAGGCCGGGGGGCGCGAGGTACCACCAGTCGCCCGAGCTGACGGCGCCCGCGTCGCGCGCGTCCTGGAGCAGCCCGCCCCAGGACACCATGATCGGGTCGCCGAGCCCGAGGAAGGCGAGCGTCGCCTCGGTGAGGATCGCGTTCGAGATCACCAGGGTCGTCTGCGCGAGCACGAGCGGCATGACGTTGGGCAGGACGTGCCGCAGCATGATGTGCTTGTGCCCGCCGCCGAGCGCTCTGGCCCGCTCGATGTACGGGCGCGACTCGACGGACAGCGTCTGCGCCCGTACCAGTCGCGCCGTCGTCGGCCACGTCGTGACGCCGATGGCGAGGATCGTCGTCCAGATGGAGCGGTCGAGGACGGTGGCGAGCGCGATGGCGAGGACCAGCGTCGGCATGACGAGGAACCAGTCGGTGACGCGCATGATCACTGTCGCGTACCAGCCTCGGAAGTGCCCAGCCGTGACACCGACGAGCGTCCCGATCGCGACGGTGAGAACCGCCGCGAGCAGACCGACGGCGAGGGACACGCGCGCGCCCCACACCATCAGCGCGAGCAGACTGCGCCCGAACTGGTCCGTCCCGAGCGGGAAGTCTTCGCTCGGCGACTCCAGCGACTTGCCCGGGGCCTCGGTGACGCTGCGCGAGTCGCTCCCGACGAGCAGCGGCGCGGCGAGCGCGACCACCGCGATGAGCAGCAGCACGACGAGGCCGACCAGGCCGCTGCGGCGCGTACGGAACTCGCGCCAGAAGTCGGCGAGCGCGCGACGTCGCCGCGCCCACGCGAGCGCGCGCGGCGAGGCGACGTGTGCCGCGTCGTCCGGCTCGGGAGCCGCGCCGTCGCGCGGCGTGGCCACGTCTTTCGTGTCGGTCGTCATCGGCCCACCCGGGGATCGAACAGCGGATAGATCAGGTCGGCGAGGGTGTTCATGACGATCACCGCTGCGGCGAAGACGAAGAACAGCCCCTGCACGAGCGGCAGGTCCGGGATGCTCAGCGCCTGGTAGAAGAGCCCGCCGAGCCCCGGCCAGGAGAAGACCGTCTCGACCAGGATCGCCCCGGCGACGGTGTTGCCGAGGTTGACGAAGAGGAGCGTCACGGTCGGCAGCATCGCGTTCGGTACGGCGTGCTTGCGTCGTACGTTGTCGTCGCGCAGGCCCTTGGCACGCGCCGTCGTCAGGTAGTCGCTGCCCATCTCGTCGAGGAGCGAGGACCGCATGACGAGCAGCGTGCGCGCGTACTCGACCGCGACGAGCGTGAGGACCGGCAGCACCATGTGGTGCGCGACGTCCGTGACGTACGCGAAGCCTTCCTTGCCGCCGGTCTCCATGCCGCCGGTCGGGAACATGCCGGGTATCGGCCCGATGCCCACCGACAGGACGATGATCAGCAGCAGGCCGAGCCAGAAGGACGGCACGGAGTAGAGCGTGAGCGCGAACGCCGTGTGGAAACGGTCCCCGAAGCGCCCGTGCCGCCAGGCGCCGCGCGAGCCGAGCCAGACGCCGAGCGCCGTGTACAGCACGAACGCGGTCCCGGTCAACAGCAACGTCGCGGGCAGCGCCTCGGCGATCTTGTCGATGACCGGTGTGTGGAACTGGTACGAGGTCCCGAGGTCCCCCGTCAGCGCCTTGCCGCAGTAGTCGGTGAACTGGTGCCACAGCGGCAGGTCCAGTCCGAACTCCCGGCGCATGGAGTCGAGCTGTTCCTGGGAGACCTGCTTGCCGCCGGTCATGGCCTTGATCGGGTCTCCGGGGATGAGCCGGAAGAGGAAGAAACTGGTGACGAGTACGGCGAACAGGGACACGACCGCGCCGAGCAGTTTGCCCGCCACGTAGCGCAGATATCCCGTTCCCGAGCGCCTGCGGGGGCCACGGGGCGTGGCCGCGGCAGGAGCCGCGACCACGCCGCCCGGGTCCCGCGCGGGCGCGGAGGTGCTTTCGGTGCTCATGGGCTGATCGGTCTTCCGCTGAGTGGGGCGTCCTTCCGCGAGGCGCCGTAGCGCGGGGCGCGGCGCGGGGAGGAGGACCGGACGGAGGGGAGCGACGCCGGCGCGCGGTGCGCCGACGGCTCCGGAGGAGGAGGTACGTCGCGTGGGATGCCACGGCGGTACGGGCGGGGACGCGCGGTACGCGGCGGGGTCGGGGCGGTGCGGTGCGGTACGTCACGGGGGCGGTGCGAGGCGGGTGCGACGTCGCGCGGTACGTGCGCGAGTCGCGCGACGTCGTATATGCCACGTCGCGTGCGACCTGCGAAAACGTCGCGACGTCGCGTGGGCCGCCCGGACCGTTCAACGCGTCGCGCGCGACGCCGCGACGTGGCGACGCCGTTGGGGGACGGGGCGCCGGTCGAGACGCCGCGACGCCTCCCGGGCGACGGGGCGCCGCCGCGGCGCGATGCGGACTCGCACCGCGCCGCCCGACGCCCCGTAGCGCGCCGCACGTCGCGTCACCGCGAGGTCACCACGGCGTCGCGACGTCGCCGCGTCACCGCGACGTCCCGAGTCGCCCGCCCCGCGACGTCGCCCGCTACTCGCGGTCCCAGGCCGTCGCGCGTCGCCGCATCCCGAAGAACACGCCGCCGCCGACGAGGAGGACGACCACGACGCCGATGCCGATCCACAGGCCGGTGTTGGAGCCGGAGTCCGAGTCGGAGGAGGCGTCCTCGGTCGCGCCGGAGGAGGCGCCGCCGGCGGGGACGGCCGACCACCAGCTCCAGTAGCC
Source organism: Streptomyces sp. NPDC088923 (assembly GCF_044749745.1). Classification (NCBI taxonomy): domain Bacteria; kingdom Bacillati; phylum Actinomycetota; class Actinomycetes; order Kitasatosporales; family Streptomycetaceae; genus Streptomyces; species Streptomyces sp. NPDC088923. The sequence goes on from NZ_JBIVIO010000002.1 coordinate 946,950, forward strand.
GTCCTGGCCGTAGATGTTGCCCGCGGCCGTGGGCATGGTCTCGATCGACTTGATCTGGTCGGTGCGGTACGCCTCGACGGCGTTCGGGTACGCCATCACGTTCATGTAGCCCGTGTCGTAGAGCCGCGACTCCATCTGCTTGACGAGATCCGCGCGCTTGGCGGGGTCGTACTCGGCGAGCTGCTTGTCGTACAGATCGTCGTACTTCTTGTCGCAGATGAAGTTGTCGGTCGCCGCGACGGCCTTCGGCTTGGTGGGCAGCGCCGCGCACGTGTGAATCGACAGGACGAAGTCCGGGTCGGGGTTGACGGACCAGCCGTCGAAGGCGAGGTCGTAGTCACCGGCGACCCAGGGGTCGGTCACGTTGTCGAGGCAGTCGACCTTGAGACCGATGCCGAGGTCGCCCCACCACTCCTGCAAGTACTTGCTCACGGCGCGGTCGTTGGGGTCCGTCGCGTGGCACAGCATGCGGTACGAGAGGGGCTTGCCGTCCTTGCCGACGCGCTTGCCGTCGCCGTTCTTCTTGTAGCCCGCTTCGTCGAGCAGCTTCGCCGCGGCCTTGGGGTCGTACTTCAGTTCCTGGTCGGCCGAGGGCTGCCAGGCGTAGTCACCGAAGCGCGGCGGGATGTACCCCGCGCCCTCGACCGCCTGTCCCTGGAAGACCCGGTCGACGACGGTCTTGCGGTCGACGGCCATGAACAGCGCGTGCCGGACCTTCTCGTTGAGCAGCGAGGGGTCGCCCGTGCCGAACTTCTCGCCGTCCTTGGTACGCGCGCCCGGGTTCGTGGCGATGGCGTAGAAACGGCGCCCGGGACCGTCGTTGACCTTGATGTTCGAGGCGCCCTTGAGCGACTGCGCCTGCGCGGGGGTCAGGGCCGGACTGCCGGCGACGAACGAGACCTCGCCCTTGCGGAGCGCGGCGACGGCGGCGTCCTGGTCCTTGTAGTACCGGAAGACGATGTTGTCGAACTTCGGGCTGCCCCGCCAGAAGTCCTTGTTGGCCTTGAGCTTGACGTAGCTGTCGACCTTGTAACCCGTCAGGATGAACGGCCCGTTCCCGACGATCGGGAACTTCTGGTCGTTGTTGAACTTCGATAGATCGTTGACCTTTTCCCACACGTGCTTGGGCACGATCGGAACGTCCAGCGCCGTCATGGTCGCCTGCGGCTTCTTCAGCTCGATGACGAGCTTGTCCTTGCTCGGCGCCGTGACCTTCTTGAAGTTGGTGACGAAACTGCCGTTCGCGGTGGCCGCGCCCTCGTCCGTCATCATCTTGTTGAAGGTCCAGGCGGCGTCCTCGGCCGTCGCCTGCTCGCCATCGGACCACTTCGAGTTCGACCGGATCTCGTACGTCCAGGTCAATTTGTCCTTCGACGCTGACCACTTGGTGGCCAGCCCGGGTATGACGTGGTTGTCCTTGGCGTCGTAATTGGTCAGGAAGTCGTACATCAGCCGGGAGACGCTGGTGCTGACCAGGCGCGTCGCGAGGAAGGGGCTCAGCGAGTCCACGCTCTGCGCGAGCGCGACAGTCAGCGTCGTCTCCTTGTCGGCCGCCGCAGCGGTCGCCGTCGCGGGACTGAGCGGCGTGGCGAGTCCCGCGGTGAGCGAGAGCGCCGCGACCCCGGCCGCCGCGACGAGCCGGAACCGGCCACGCGCGCCCCGCCCGGGCGCCGGTCCCGCTGGTAGTGCTCTGCCGTACTGATCTGCTCTGCTCATGGGCCGCTGACCTCGTGTCATCGCTCGCGCTTCGTTAACTGGCGCATCACTGTGAGCCGTTGGGGTGATGTGAGTGTCTACCAGCGCTGGTCTAAACATGTCAACGATGCGTGAACACTGTGTGGCCTGCGACAACGGCCGAGGGCCCGCACCATTTGACCGGTACGGGCCCTCATTGGTCTAGTCCGTTGAAACCTCTGCGGTAGGGGCGGTGTTCAGGTGGCGGAAGGAGGCTGCGGCGGCCACTGCGCCTCGTTACCGCCCCCGTCCTCGCCCTCCTCCGGCACAGCTCGCGCCGCCTCGGTCGGACCGGCGTACGCCGACGGATTCGCGCCAGGTGCGGGCGCTCCCTGCCGCGGCGCGGGGTACCCGTACGGCGCGGGCTGAGCCTGTCCCGGATACCCGTACGCCGCACCGGGCCCGGCCGGCGGCCGCGCGGACGCCTGGGGCTGCGGCGGATACGGGTACGAGTACGGAACCGCGCCGGGTTGCGGCGGCTGCGGGGCGTGCGGGTCGGGCGCCGCGCCGGGTTGCGGCGGCTGCGGGGCGTGCGGGCCGGGGGCTCCGCCGGGTTGAGGCTGCGGCGAGGCGTACGGGCCGGGAGCTCCGCCGAGTTGCGGCTGCGGCGAGGCGTACGGTTCCCCGCCGGGCTGGGGCTGCGGCTGCGCGCCGGGCTGGGGCTGCGCGCCGGGCTGGGGGTGGGGCTGCGGCTGCGCGCCGTACGGGGCCCCGGGCGCGGGCGGCGGCTGCGACGATGCCGCGCCCGGCTGAGCGGGATACGCGGCGTCGGGCCATGGCGGATACGCCGCGCTGGGCTGCGGAGCGTAGGCCGCGTTGGGCTGCGGAGCGTGCGCCGCACTGGGCCGTTGCGGGTACGCCGCCTGGGGGTTCGGCGGATACGTCGCGCCGGGCTGGGCCGGGTACGTCGCGTGCGGGGGCTGCGCGACGTGTGCCGCGTCGTGCGCGGCGCCGGGGGCCGGGGGAGCGGCGGGCGGCAGCGCGGCTCCGGGTGCGGACTGCGGCCCCGAGCGCGGGTAAGGCACGCCGGGTTGCGGCATCCCACCCTGTGACGTCCCTGCTTGCGGCATCCCGGGATGCGGTGCGCCGGGATGCGGTGCGCCACCAGCGCGCGGTGCGCCGGCGCGCGGTGCGCCGGGCCCCGGCGCGCCTACCTGCCCCGTACCGGGCTGCCCCGCCCCGTACGGTGTGCCCGGCCGGGGTGCCTGGGGCGCTTGCGGCGGAACCTGGCCCGGCAGCGGGGGAGCGGCGACGGGCGGCGGGTTCCCGTCCGAGGTCCACAGCCCCTGCGCCTGCTGATGACGCGCGAAGTCCTCGGCGACGACGGCCGCGAGGTCGAAGTACGCCTCGCGCACCTTCGGCCGCATCATGTCGAGGTCGACCTCCGCGCCGGCCGCGAGATGCTCGTCGAACGGCACGACCACGACTTCCCGGCACCGCGTCCTGAAGTGCGACACGATGTCGTCCACCTTGATCATCTTGCCGGTCTCGCGCACCCCGGAGATCACCGTGATGCTCCGCGCGACCAACTCGGCGTACCCGTGCGCCGCGAGCCAGTCGAGCGTCGTGCTGGCGCTCGACGCCCCGTCCACGGAGGGGGTCGAGACGATGATCAGCTGATCGGCCAGGTCGAGCACGCCACGCATGGCGCTGTAGAGCAACCCCGTACCGGAGTCCGTGAGGATCACCGGATACTGCCGCCCCAGGACGCCGATCGCGCGCCGGTAGTCCTCGTCGTTGAACGCCGTCGAGACCGCGGGGTCCACGTCGTTCGCGATGATCTCCAGACCCGAGGGCGCCTGCGAGGTGAAGCGGCGAATGTCCATGTAGCTGTGCAGATGCGGGATCGCCTGCACCAGGTCGCGAATGGTCGCGCCGGTCTCGCGCCGTACGCGACGTCCCAGCGTTCCCGCGTCCGGATTCGCGTCGATCGCGAGGATCTTGTCCTGCCGCTCGGAGGCGAGCGTCGCACCGAGCGCCGTCGTCGTGGTGGTCTTGCCGACGCCGCCCTTGAGGCTGATGACGGCGATCCGGTAGCAGGACAGGACGGGGGTACGGATCAGCCCGAGCTTGCGCTGCCGCTCCGCCTCCTCCTTGCGCCCCCCGATCCGGAACCGCGAGCCGCCACCCGCCGGACGGCTGCTGCGCGCCTTCTGCTTGTTGCCGCGCAACAACCGGTCCGAGGACAACTCGACGGCCGCCGTGTATCCGAGCGGCGCCCCCGGGTGGGTGCGCTGCCGCTGATCGTGCTGCATCGGCTGCGGCCACGCCGCGCCGAGCCGCGGGTCCGCGGGCCCCGACGCCTGCTCGGGGCCGGGCCGCGACGCCAGCCGGGGGTCCTGCCCCTGCTGGGGCGTCTGGGGCGGCTGCGGTACGTCCCATCGCGCGCCCGCTTGCGGCACGCCGGGCGAGGCGTCCGGTACGTGTGGCGCGGACCCCACCTGCGGGGGCAACGGTTGCGCCGGCACGGGCCTCGGCGCGACCGGGGCCTGGGGTGCGGCCTCCGGCGGCGCGCCGCTCTCGGGCGCGACGGGTTTCTCGGGCGCGGGTACGTCGCCGGGCGGCGTCGCGGGGCGCACCCGGTGCAGACGCGTCGTCTGCGGGTCGGCCGGTGGCGGGTCGGCGGCGGGTGGCGCGGCCGGCGGCGCCTCGGCGGCGGGGGCCGGATAGCCGTAACCGTCCTCGGCCCCGCGCGGCGGGAATCCGTACCCGGCCCGCGCGCCGGCGGAGGAGGACGGCGCGGGGAAGCCGTACCCCGCACGCGGCGTATCGGAGCGCGGGAAGCCGTAACCGGTGCCCGGTCCCGGGCGCGACGTGTCATGCGATGGCGCGTCCGCGTCGGGTTCCTTCTCCTTGCGCGCGACGTTGGCGTGCGGCGGTGGGACGAGCCCGGGCAGATCCTGCCCGGCGAGGGACGGCGGCGGCCACGGACGCCGCGTCTGCGGCGGCACCAGGGGGCGCGGCGGCGCGGCGTCCCGCGCAGGCGCGGTGCCTTGCGGTGGCGCGACGTCCTGCGTCGGCGAGGGGGCCTGCGGCGTGCCTTCGCGCGCCGCGGACGGCGCGTCGTCGACCGTGGCGCCGTCCTGTGGCGTCGCGCCCTCGGCAGCGTCGCTCGCGTCGGCAGGCGCGACGTTGGAGGGCGCGCCGTTGGGAGGCGCGCTGTCGGCGGGCGCTGCATCGGCGGGTGCGAAGGCGGGCGGCAGTGACAGGCCACCGGGGGGCGTCGTGGGGCGGGCCCACGCGTCGCTGTCCCCGGCCACGTCGCGCGGCGCGGCCGCGACGTCGCTCGCCGCCCAGGAGTCCGTCGCCGCGACGTCACCGGGCCGCGTGCCCGGGGCGTCCGCGACGCCGCGCGCTTCCGCGACAGCCGCCTCGGCGACGTCGCGCGGCTCCGTACCCGCTACGTCGCGCCGCTCGGCGTCGATGCCGTCGGAGGTGTCGGGGGAGTCGGATGGGTCGGACGTTTCCGTGTCCGTCGCGCCCGCGACGTCGCGTGGCGCCACGCTCTCCGAGTCCACGTCGCCGCCTGGCGCCGCGCCCGCGACGTCGCGTCGTTCCGGGGCCGCTCCGTCGCGTGCCGCGACGTCGGCGAAGGGCGCCGTGCCGCGCGGCGTCGCGTTGTCCGCGTCGTTCACGTCGCGCGCCGTCGTCGCGTCGTCCCCGCGCGACGTGTCCTCCGCGCGCCGCGCGGAGGGGATTGAGAAACGCATCGTCGCGCCGCTCTCCAGGTCGCCGCCGGGAGCAGGCGACTCGGCCGGCACGAAGCCGCTGCCCTCAGGCAGGCGCGGGACTGCCGAGATGGTGCCGGGCGGAGGCGTGAACCCTGTCGCGGTCGGTGGGGTGGTGGGCATGGGCGGCAGCATGAAGTAGTCCTCGTCCACTTCGCGCCGACCGGGCGCGGACTCGTCCGGGGACGCCGCCTCGTCAGGTACTGCCTCGCCACTCGTGGCGTCGCCCCGTACCGCCTCACGTCGTACTGCTTCGTCCCGGGCCGCGTCGCGTCGCACTGCGTCGCCCCGGCCCGCGTCGCCCCGGCCCGCGTCGTCCCGACCCGCCTCGCCCCGCGCCGCCTCGCCCCACGGTGTCTCGTCCGGTGCTTCCGGCGGGGACGTCGCGGCATCGGGCACCGACGCCGCGTCGTCCTCCGGCGCATCGTGGTCACGCGGCGTCGCATATGCCACGTCGCGCATCTCGCGCACCGCGACGTCGTCCTGGGTCTCGTCGCGACGTCGCGTCCCGTCGGGCCCCGTCGCAGCGCCACGTTCCAAGCCTTCGGCCGCTTGGTCGGCCGCGACGTCGCGCGTCTCGCCGCCGCTCGCCGCGACGGCCCGCGCCTTCTTCTCGTCGCGCTCCGCGCCCGGGTTCCCGAAGCCTGTCCAGGGCAACGCGGCCCCGATGGACCCGTCACTCCCCTCGGCACCGGAACCGGTCCCGAACGGAAGTCCCGCCAGCCCACCGAGCGACGTCGCCGTCCAGGAGGCGTCACCCCCGACCGGTTCCGCGTCGCGCTCGCTCCTCGCCGGCTCCCCGAGGACATCCGCCCCAGGCTCGCCCGCCGCATCGGTCGAAGGCCCGGCCAGGCCTTCCCCGGCTCTCCACCCCGCCTCGGCGCCCCCCTTATCGGCGCCGCCGGTTTCGCCGCTGCCCTGCTCGTAGCCGCGCGACGCGTCTCCGCCCGTCTCCTCGGGGCCCGTCTCCTCGCGGCTCGTCTCCTGGCGCCCCGTTTTCTCGCGGCCCGCGTCTTCGTCGCTCGTCGCCGCCGTGGCCGTGTACCAGGCGGTCGACTGGTCGAAACGGAATTCGCCGGTGGTCTCGACGACGGATTCCTCGTGGTCAGCGCCGGAAGCCGAGCGGCCCCCGCGATACGCGTCCCGGTCGCTGCTCACAGCTCCTCCAGGTGATTCGGCACTCGTGCGTCAGGGTGGCGGCGTCACGTTCCCCCGCCGTGTCCATGGGCCTGGAGAACCGGCCCTCCCCGTGGGGCTCCGTGGACCCGGAAGGTCCCGCAGCGCGCCCGACACCAGACTAGTCATCACGTATGCCGAATAGCAGTGCTGTTCACGTGCATCGGGTAACCATCGGGGCGCCTCCCCGCTCGATGATCCCCTGAAGTCACGCGACGTGTTCCCGAGTTGGGGATGCGGCTCGCCCACGCCGGTCACCCCGAACGCCCAGGCCGAGTACCGCGAAACCGCGCCATGGCGGGCCGAGCTGCCTCCAGGGGCCGGACAATACGAAGGCCGGGCGCCCGTTTGCGGGGCCCGGCCTTCACACCATCGGGTTACGCGAGGTCGAACTCGCCGTCACGCGCGCCGAGCACGAAAGCGGTCCACTCGGCCTCCGTGTACCGCAGCACCGTGTCGTGGTCGAGCGAGGACCGCATGGCCACGCCGCCTCCCGGCAGATAGGCGATCTCGACGCGCTCCTCGTCGGGCGAGGTACCGGGCGGGCCGATCCACTCGACACCCGAGATGTCGAGCGAGTACAGCTCGTTCTTCTCCCGCTCCTTACGCGCCTTCGTCTCCTCGTCCAGCTCCACCGGCGCGGCCGGTGCCGTGGCCTCGTGCTCCTCGGACATGAATGACTGGCCCTTCCCCGAAGTGGTCCTGTATCCAACGCGCCCGTACGCGGCGCGCAAAGCGCGCGCCAACGGCGAGCGGCCTCAGCGTACTTGCAGCGAGGACGCCACGTACGCGATTCGGCAGGCTGTATGACAAAGCGGATGACGCCCGGGGAGCCCTTCACGAGCCACTCACTCGCCCCCTCCCGGCCACCCTTTGGGCCGCCCCTCCGTCCCTGGCTACCCGCCCGAGCCACCCGTCCCTGGCCACCCGCCCGAGCCATCCGTCCCTGGCCACCCGCCCGAGCCACACGCGATCACGCCACGTAATCAAGTCGTACGAGCACGTCGCGCCCTGTCCCACACCTCCACCGCGTCGCACACCTCCGCCCCACCGCACACCTCCGCCCCACCGCACACCTCCGCCCCACCACCCCCGCGCACCCCCTCGCGCCACCCGCGAAACCCCGCCCTCTCCCACCCTGCTAACCTTGACATCGGCCGTATGTGTACGCGCTCCCGGAATCTCTGGGAGCAGCGCCCAGCGCGCCCCGCCTCCCGAGTAACGGAAGCTCCCCGGCGATGCAGACCCGGGGCACTCGGTGGCTCATTGGATTCACTAGGAGATCGCGTGTCGCTCGACGCCGCCACGAAGAAGCAGATCATGGGCGAGTTCGCCACCAAGGAGGGTGACACCGGTTCTCCCGAGGTGCAGGTCGCTCTGCTCTCGCGCCGGATCTCGGACCTGACCGAGCACCTCAAGACGCACAAGCACGACCACCACTCCCGTCGTGGCCTGCTCATCCTGGTCGGCCAGCGTCGCCGGCTGCTCCAGTACCTGGCCAAGAAGGACATCGCGCGCTTCCGCGTGCTCGTCGAGCGCCTCGGCATCCGCCGCGGTGCGGCGGGCGCCCGCTGAGGTCGTCGTGAAGGGAGCGGTTCCCCTGCACAGGGAACCGCTCCTTTTGTCGTACGTGCGACAGGGGCCGCTCAGTTTGTAGGCTGGACCCCGTACGCAAACAAATGAACAGGAGAAGCGACTCCACGCCGCCGCCGGTCCTCGGTAGTGGCCCCCGGCAAGGCCCACAGGCCCCAAGGCCTGAAACGGCCCGCGGGCCGAGTAAGGCCCCGCAGGCCGAGCACGACTCGTACAGCCCGCAAGGCCCGTACGAACCGTACGGCCCCGGAGCCGGAGCCCCCGGGTGCTTCGATCGAAGACCGGCCAGCAACCAGGAGCCGCTTCTCCACCGGCTGCACCGCGACCCGCCAAGGGCGGACCGCACCCCGCGCCCCCCGGGCCGCACCCCGCGACCCGCCACGGGCCGCACCCCGCGACCCGCCACGGGCCGCACCCCGCGACCCGCCACGGGCCGCACCCCGCGCCGCCCCCTCCCCGGAGGGGCCCCGCACCCCCGCGAGCCCCGCGCCCCACCCGGACGCGACCTCGCACCGCACCACCCGCACCACCCGTGCGCCCCTCCCCGGAGGGACCCGCACCACCCGCGCGCCCCTCCCCGGAGGGACCCGCACCACCGCGACCCGCCACACGGGCGAGGCCGCGCGAAGACGAGACGTAAACGGAGAAACCCCTGGTGGAGAACGAGACCCACTACGCCGAAGCCGTCATTGACAACGGTTCCTTCGGCACCCGCACCATCCGCTTCGAGACGGGCCGCCTCGCCAAGCAGGCCGCAGGGTCCGCCGTCGCGTACCTGGACGACGACACGATGGTCCTCTCGGCCACGACCGCGTCCAAGAACCCCAAGGACCAGCTCGACTTCTTCCCCCTCACGGTGGACGTCGAGGAGCGGATGTACGCGGCCGGCAAGATCCCCGGCTCCTTCTTCCGCCGGGAGGGCCGCCCCTCCGAGGACGCGATCCTCACCTGCCGCCTGATCGACCGCCCGCTGCGCCCCTCCTTCAAGAAGGGCCTGCGCAACGAGATCCAGGTCGTCGAGACGATCATGGCGCTCAACCCCGACCACCTCTACGACGTGGTCGCGATCAACGCCGCCTCCTGCTCCACGCAGCTCGCGGGCCTGCCCTTCTCCGGCCCCATCGGCGGCACCCGCGTCGCCCTCATCAAGGGCCAGTGGGTCGCCTTCCCGACGCACACCGAGCTTGAGGACGCCGTCTTCGACATGGTCGTCGCCGGTCGCGTCCTGGAGGACGGCGACGTCGCGATCATGATGGTCGAGGCCGAGGCCACCGAGAAGACGATCCAGCTCGTCGCGGGCGGCGCCACCGCCCCCACCGAGGAGGTCGTCGCCGCTGGTCTGGAGGCCGCGAAGCCCTTCATCAAGGTGCTCTGCAAGGCCCAGGCCGACCTCGCCGCGAAGGCCGCGAAGCCGACCGGCGAGTTCCCGATCTTCCTGGACTTCCAGGACGACGTGTACGAGGCGCTCACCGCCGCCGTGCGCGGCGAGCTGGCCCAGGCGCTCACCATCGCGGGCAAGCAGGAGCGCGAGGCCGAGCTCGACCGCGTCAAGGGCCTCGCCGCCGAGAAGCTGCTCCCGCAGTTCGAGGGCCGCGAGAAGGAGATCTCCGCCGCCTACCGCGCCCTCACCAAGGCCGTGGTCCGCGAGCGCGTGATCAAGGACAAGAAGCGCATCGACGGCCGCGGCGTCACCGACATCCGCACCCTGGCCGCCGAGGTCGAGGCGATCCCGCGGGTCCACGGCTCGGCGCTCTTCGAGCGTGGCGAGACGCAGATCCTCGGCGTCACGACGCTCAACATGCTGCGCATGGAGCAGCAGCTGGACACCCTCTCCCCGGTGACCCGCAAGCGCTACATGCACAACTACAACTTCCCGCCGTACTCCACCGGCGAGACCGGCCGCGTCGGCTCCCCCAAGCGCCGCGAGATCGGCCACGGCGCCCTCGCCGAGCGCGCCCTCGTGCCCGTCCTGCCGACGCGCGAGGAGTTCCCCTACGCGATCCGCCAGGTCTCCGAGGCGCTCGGCTCCAACGGCTCCACGTCGATGGGCTCCGTCTGCGCCTCGACCATGTCGCTCCTGAACGCCGGTGTGCCCCTCAAGGCCCCCGTCGCCGGTATCGCCATGGGCCTCATCTCCGAGACGCACGGCGGCGAGACGCACTACGTCACGCTCACCGACATCCTCGGTGCCGAGGACGCCTTCGGCGACATGGACTTCAAGGTCGCCGGTACGAAGGAGTTCGTCACCGCGCTCCAGCTCGACACCAAGCTCGACGGCATCCCCGCCTCGGTCCTGGCCGCCGCGCTGAAGCAGGCCCGGGACGCCCGCCTCCACATCCTCGACGTGATGATGGAAGCGATCGACACCCCGGACGAGATGTCCCCCAACGCCCCGCGGATCATCACCGTCAAGATCCCCGTGGACAAGATCGGCGAGGTCATCGGCCCGAAGGGCAAGATGATCAACCAGATCCAGGAGGACACCGGCGCCGAGATCACGATCGAGGACGACGGCACCATCTACATCGGTGCCGCCGACGGCCCGGCCGCCGAGGCCGCCCGCACCACGATCAACAGCATCGCCAACCCGACGATGCCGGAGGTCGGCGAGCGCTACCTGGGCACGGTCGTCAAGACCACGACCTTCGGCGCGTTCGTCTCGCTGCTCCCCGGCAAGGACGGCCTGCTGCACATCTCGCAGATCCGCAAGCTCGCCGGCGGCAAGCGCGTGGAGAACGTCGAGGACGTCCTCGGTGTGGGCCAGAAGGTCCAGGTCGAGATCGCCGAGATCGACTCGCGCGGCAAGCTCTCCCTCATCCCGGTCATCGAGGGCGAGGACGGCGACGAGAAGAAGGACGACACGGACAAGTGACGTCACGCAGTCCGCGTACGACGGCCCGCCCCTCCACCAAGGGGCGGGCCGTCGCCCGTACCACCGAAACCACGCAGCCCACCGCGGAAGCCGCGCGGCGCGCCGCCAAGGCCCGCACCCAGACTCTCCTGCCCGGCAAGGACGGCGTCGGCACCGTCCGCCGCACCACGCTCCCCGGCGGTCTCCGCGTCGTCACCGAGACCCTGCCCTCGGTCCGCTCCGCCACCTTCGGCATCTGGGCGTCCGTCGGCTCCCGCGACGAGACCCCGACGCTCAACGGCGCGACGCACTACCTCGAACACCTCCTCTTCAAGGGCACGAAGCGCCGCACGGCGCTCGACATCTCCGCCGCGCTCGACGCGGTCGGCGGCGAGATGAACGCGTTCACGGCGAAGGAGTACACCTGCTACTACGCGCGGGTCCTCGACACCGACCTCCCGCTCGCCATCGACGTCGTCTGCGACATGCTCACGGGCTCGACCCTGGACGCCGCCGACATCGACGCCGAGCGCGGCGTCATCCTCGAAGAGATCGCGATGACCGAGGACGATCCGGGCGACGTCGTGCACGACCTCTTCGCGCACACCATGCTCGGCGACACCCCCCTCGGCCGCCCCGTCCTCGGCACCGTGGACACGATCAACGCGCTCGGCCGCGACCAGATCGCCCGCTTCTACAAGCGCCACTACGACCCCACGCACCTCGTCGTCGCCGCCGCGGGCAACGTCGACCACGCGAAGGTCGTACGGCAGGTACGCGCCGCCTTCGACCGCGCGGGCGCCCTCGCCCGCACCGACGCGGTCCCGCTCGCGCCCCGCGAGGGCACGCGGCTCATCAAGGCCGCCGGCCGCGTCGAGGTCCAGAACCGTCGCACCGAGCAGGCCCACGTCGTGCTCGGCATGCCCGGCATCGCCCGTACCGACGAGCGCCGCTGGGCCCTCGGGGTCCTCAACACGGCCCTCGGCGGCGGCATGTCCTCGCGCCTGTTCCAGGAAGTCCGCGAGAAGCGCGGCCTCGCGTACAGCGTCTACTCGTACACGTCCTCCTTCGCCGACTGCGGCCTCTTCGGCGTCTACGCGGGATGCAGGCCCAGCCAGGTCGACGACGTCCTGAAGATCTGCCGCGACGAACTGGAGACCGTCGCCGCGCACGGCCTGGAGGACGACGAGATCCGCCGCGCCGTCGGCCAGCTCGCCGGCTCCACCGTCCTCGGCCTGGAGGACACCGGCGCGCTCATGAACCGCATCGGCAAGAGCGAACTGTGCTGGGGCGAGCAGCTCTCCGTGGACGACATGCTCGCGAAGATCGCCGCCGTCACCCCCGACGAGGTCCGCGCCGTCGCACGTGACATCCTCGGTCAGCGCCCCTCGCTGTCGGTGATCGGACCGCTCAAGGAGCGCCAGACGGCGCGCCTGCACGAGGCCGTCGCCTGAGCGACGCGCGACGTGGCACCGGAAACCGGGCGACGTCGCGCACCGGCCCCACCGCCGCGCGACGTCGCGCCGTCGACCCGACGCGACGCGACGTCGCGCGGCACCGGGCGTCGTACGCGACGTCGCGCCGTCCCCACGCGACGTCGCGTACGACGCCCGCCGATCCATCCGCCCGACCCGCCCGCCCCGGCCCCCGTACGCACCCGGAGGAAGACACCACATGAGCAAGCTGCGCGTCGCCGTCATCGGCGCCCGGGGCCGGATCGGCTCCGAGGCCGTCCGCGCCGTCGAGGCCGCCGACGACCTCGAACTCGTCGCCGCGATCGGCCGTGAGGACCCGCTCACGGCGCTCACCGACGCCGGCGCCCAGGTCACCGTCGAGCTGACCCGCCCCGACGCCGTCATGGACAACCTCGCCTTCTGTCTCGATCACGGCATCCACGCCGTCGTCGGCACCACGGGCTGGACCGAGGAGCGCCTCACCGAGGTGCGCGAGCGGCTCGCGGCGTCCCCCGGCACGGGCGTCCTCATCGCCCCGAACTTCTCCCTCGGCGCCGTCCTCACCATGAAGTTCGCGCAGGTGGCCGCGCCGTACTTCGAGTCCGTCGAGGTCATCGAGCTGCACCACCCGAGGAAGGCCGACGCGCCCTCGGGCACCGCCGCGCGCACCGCGCAGCTCATCGCCGAGGCCCGCGAGGCGGCGGGCAGCGCCGCCATGCCCGACGCGACGCGGACGGCGCTCGACGGCGCCCGCGGCGCCTCGGTGGACGGCGTGCCGGTGCACTCCGTACGACTGCGCGGACTCCTCGCCCACCAGGAGGTCCTGCTCGGCGCCGAGGGCGAGACCCTCACCCTCCGGCACGACTCGCTGCACCACAGCAGCTTCATGCCGGGCATCCTGCTCGGCGTACGCCGCGTCGTGAAAACCCCAGGGCTCACCTTCGGCCTGGAACACTTCCTCGACCTGAGCTGAGCGGAACCCGATGCGCGCCAAGCTGACCTACGCGGTCACCGCCCTCGTCCTCGTCTTCTACTTCGTCCTCGCGGGCGACCGCGGCGTCCTGCTCATCCGGCAGGGCACCGCGGTCACCGTGCTCTTCGGCGTCGCGGTGCTGATCCTGCCGCTCATCGGCGTCTGGTTCCTGTGGCAGAACACGCGCTTCGTCACGCGCGCCAACGCCCTCGCCGCCGCGCTCGACGCCGAGGGCGGCCTCCCGCCCGACGAACTGGAGCGCACCCCCTCGGGCCGCATCGACCGCGCGTCGGCCGACGCCGTCTTCGCGCGCCGCAAGGCCGAGACCGAGGATCACCCCGACGACTGGCGCTGCTGGTTCCGCCTCGCCGTCGCCTACCAGGACGCCCGCGACACCCCCCGCGCCCGCAAGGCCATGCAGCACGCCCTGCGCCTGCGCGACAGGGAGCGCGCCGCCGCGCCGTCCCCGGCCCCCCGCGACTGACCCGGCGGGGGACACGCGAGAGGGGCGGACGGCACGTCGTGTGCCGTCCGCCCCTCTCGTCGTACGGGGCGCCTCAGCGCCGCCCGGCCGCCTGCCCCGTCACGTACTCGTCCGCCCACGCCTCCAGCGTGTCCGCCGCGCGCTCGAAGCCCTCGGAGCGCGAGAGGAAGTCAGCGCCGTGATCCGTGAGCAGCGGTCCCGTGACCGTCTGCCGCCGCGCCGTCAGCACGACGGCCTGCCCCTGCACGCTGCGCGGCAGCCCCAGGACCCTGACCGGCTGCTGCACGGTGCGCACCGCGCTCACCTGGCCCCAGGGATACGTGCGCGTGCGCAGGAAACCGGTGCGGCGTACGCCGCGCGCGCTCACCCAGGCCCCCATCCGCAGCCCGCGCAGCGCGCCGGCTATCAGCACCGCCGCGAAGATCACCGAACCGAGCGCGCCGCTCGTGTTCTTGGCGAGACCGATCGCGAGCGCGGCGACGAGCACGAAGGAGGCGAGCAGCAGGACGAGCGCGGCGAGCGCCACGCGCCAGGGCCCGGGGCGGTACGGGCGACGCCACACCTCGCGGTCGTGGTACGGCAGCGCGACGTCGTCGGCGCCCTCCTCGAAAGTGCGGTCCGCCGTCAGAAAGGGCAGGGGCACGACTGTTTCCTCACTCATTCCGCGCGCACAGGGAGTTGTGCCAGGGGGCTGTGAGCGGTGAGGCTACAGAGACCCCCGGCGGTTCACCACTCCGGGGGTCTGTGCGAGCAAACGTGCGAATCCCCTCACAGGGGACGCGAGCACGCGAAGCGGATCAGCGGGGATCGGACGCCTCGGAGTGCTGCGTGTGCTGCGGGGCGGTCTGCTCGGAGAGGGCCGGCAGGCCGAAGAGCAGGCTGCCGACCAGACCGCCTACCACGGTCAGCCCCACGAGCGTGCGCACCATGAGCTGGCCCCGGTCGACCCGCTCGCGAGGCGGGGGCTCGACGTTGCTGCGGTACTTCTCCGCCTCGGCCAGGAAGGCGAAGGGAACAGGCTCACGCCGTCGGAACATGGAAGGCGCTTCTCCTCGGAAACTCGTCGTGGACGGGTGCGGACTGCCCGGAAAGAAGTCGGAAAACCCGCATATCAGACTACGGCCTCGGTGTGCTTCCGAACACACCGGCCCTATTCGTACAGACGCGTGGGGGACGTCTGCGGTGCCCGTTTTGGCGAGTTTCCGCGAAAAATGTCATGAGAGACCTCCGGTCGGGGGAGTGTCGTACCCGGACCGTAGAGTGGTCGCCGCCCCCACGAAGCGACTGGAAGGACCATCGCCGGTGACCGAGACCTCTCAGGTGACCCCCGCCGAGACCGTCAAACCCGCGTTCCGCAGCGAGATCTCGGTGGAACTGGTCAAGCACGCCGCCTCGGACCAGGACGTGCTGTGGGCCGCGAGGGTCTCCACGGCGGGCGAGCAGTCCCTGGACGAGCTGAAGAAGGACCCCGAGCGGTCCAAGGGCCTGATCAACTACCTCATGCGGGACCGCCACGGCAGCCCCTTCGAGCACAACTCGATGACGTTCTTCATCAGCGCCCCGATCTTCGTCTTCCGCGAGTTCATGCGGCACCGCGTCGGCTGGTCCTACAACGAGGAATCCGGCCGCTACCGGGAGCTCCAGCCGGTCTTCTACGTGCCCGGTCCCGCGCGCAAGCTCGTCCAGGAGGGCCGCCCCGGCAAGTACGTCTTCGTCGACGGCACCCCCGAGCAGCACGGCCTGGCCGAGCGCTCGATGCAGGAGTCGTACCGGCAGGCGTACGAGTCGTACCAGGAGATGCTGGCGGCCGGTATCGCCCGCGAGGTCGCCCGCGCGGTCCTCCCGGTCGGCCTCTACTCCTCGATGTACGCGACGTGCAACGCGCGCTCGCTCATGCACTTCCTCGGGCTGCGCACGCAGCACGAGCAGGCGAAGGTGCCGAGCTTCCCGCAGCGCGAGATCGAGATGGTCGGCGAGCGGATGGAGGAGCTGTGGGCGGGGCTCATGCCTCTCACCCATGCGGCCTTCAACAAGAACGGCCGCATGGCGCCCTGAACCGCCCCGGTCGCCAGCGGGGGGGCTGGCTTCGGGACGGAGGCGGGCACACATGTGCGGGCAGGAGCGAAAGTGTCCGGATTGCGGCTTTTCGCATGGTTCAACTAGCCTGGCCGCACGGGCCCGGCGCCGCGTGAACCCCCGAGCGCGCGGCGCCGGGTTCCTCTGAGCCGATGCCCCTGTCCCACCCGCCGCGACGCCCCGAGGGCCGGAGCGGAGCCGAGCACCGAGTAGCGTGTTACCCATGGCTTTGACCTCCACTCCGCAGACCCCCTTCGGGCGGGTCCTCACCGCCATGGTCACGCCCTTCACGGCGGACGGCGATCTCGACCTCGACGGCGCGCAGCAGCTTGCCGCGCAGCTGGTGGACGCGGGCAACGACGGCCTGGTGATCAACGGCACCACCGGGGAGTCGCCCACCACCAGCGACGCGGAGAAAGCCGATCTCGTCCGGGCGGTGCTGGAGGCAGTGGGGGACAGGGCACACGTCGTCGCCGGTGTCGGGACCAATGACACGCGCCACAGCATCGAGCTGGCCCGCTCCGCCGAGGTGGTCGGCGCCCACGGGCTGCTCGCGGTGACCCCGTACTACAACAAGCCCCCGCAAGAGGGGCTCCTGCACCACTTCACGGCCCTCGCGGACGCCACCGGGCTGCCGGTCATGCTCTACGACATCCCGGGCCGCAGCGGAGTCCCGATCTCCACCGAGACGCTGGTCAGGCTCGCCGAACACCCGCGCATCGTGGCCAACAAGGACGCCAAGGGCGACCTGGGACGCTCGGGCTGGGCGATCGCCCGCAGCGGCCTCGCCTGGTACTCGGGCGACGACATGCTCAACCTGCCGCTCCTGTCGATCGGCGCGGTCGGTTTCGTCTCGGTCGTCGGGCACGTCGTGACCCCGGAGCTGCGCGCGATGCTCGACGCGCACCTGGCGGGCGACGTGCAGAAGGCCCTGGAGATCCACCAGCGGCTGCTGCCGGTCTTCACGGGTATGTTCCGCACGCAGGGTGTCATGACCACGAAGGCCGCGCTGGCCCTCCAGGGCCGGCCGAGCGGCCCGCTCCGGCTGCCGATGGTGGGGCTGAGCGAGGAGGAGACGGCCCAGCTCAAGATCGATCTGGCCGCCGGCGGGGTAGAACTCGCACCACGGACTTCATAACCGAATAGCCCGCCCGGCCCCGGGCGGACGCGGAGTCCTCCGCACCCACCGGGCCCGGGCACGGCACTGCTCACACAACAGCACGAACGTCACACACGCCACGTGCCCCGCACGTGGCGTGTGTGGTTGAGGAGAGTCTTTTGAGTCATCCGCACCCTGAACTGGGCCCGCCCCCGAAGCTCGCCGAAGGCGGCCTGCGGGTCACCCCGCTCGGCGGCCTCGGTGAGATCGGCCGCAACATGACCGTCTTCGAATTCGGCGGGCGTCTGCTGATCGTCGACTGCGGAGTGCTCTTCCCCGAGGAGGAGCAGCCCGGAATCGACCTGATCCTGCCGGACTTCACTTCGATCCGGAACCGGCTGAACGACATCGAGGGCATCGTCCTCACCCACGGTCACGAGGACCACATCGGCGCGGTGCCGTACCTGCTCCGCGAGAAGCCGGACATCCCGCTGATCGGCTCCAAGCTGACCCTCGCGCTCATCGAGGCGAAGCTCCAGGAGCACCGCATCCGCCCGTACACCCTGGAGGTGCGCGAGGGGAACCGCGAGCGGGTCGGTCCCTTCGACTGCGAGTTCATCGCGGTCAACCACTCCATCCCGGACGCCCTCGCGGTCGCGATCCGCACCCCGGCGGGCATGGTCGTGCACACCGGTGACTTCAAGATGGACCAGCTTCCGCTGGACCACCGGCTCACCGACCTGACGACCTTCGCGCGCCTCGGCGAGGAGGGGATCGATCTCCTCCTCACGGACTCGACCAACGCCGAGGTCCCCGGCTTCACCCCGCACGAGCGGGACATCTCCAGCGTCCTGCGACAGGTCTTCGGCGGCGCGCGCAAGCGCATCATCGTGGCGAGCTTCGCGAGCCACGTGCACCGCATCCAGCAGGTGCTCGACGCCGCGCACGCCTACGGCCGCCGGGTCGCCTTCGTCGGCCGCTCGATGGTCCGCAACATGGGCATCGCCCGCGACCTGGGGTACCTCAAGGTCCCCGCGGGGCTCATCGTCGACGTCAAGGCGCTCGACGACCTGCCGGACGAGGAGGTGGTGCTCGTCTGCACCGGCTCCCAGGGCGAGCCGATGGCCGCGCTCTCGCGCATGGCCAACCGCGACCACCAGATCCGCATCGTCCAGGGCGACACCGTCGTCCTGGCCTCCTCGCTGATCCCGGGTAACGAGAACTCGGTGTACCGGGTGATCAACGGCCTGACCCGGTGGGGCGCGAACGTCGTGCACAAGGGCAACGCCAAGGTGCACGTCTCGGGCCACGCCTCGGCCGGCGAGCTGCTGTACTTCTACAACATCTGCAAGCCGAAGAACCTGATGCCGGTGCACGGCGAATGGCGCCACCTGCGCGCCAACGCCGAACTGGGCGCTCTCACGGGCGTCCCGCACGACCACATCGTCATCGCCGAGGACGGCGTCGCCGTCGACCTGATCGACGGCCGTGCCCGCATCAGCGGCAAGGTCCAGGCGGGGTACGTGTACGTGGACGGCCTCTCGGTCGGCGACGTGACCGAGTCCTCGCTCAAGGACCGCCGCATCCTCGGGGACGAGGGCATCATCTCGGTCTTCCTCGTCGTCGACTCCACGACCGGCAAGATCACGGGCGGCCCGCACATCCAGGCGCGCGGCTCGGGCATCGAGGACGCGGCCTTCGCGGGCGTCATGCCCAAGATCGACGACGCCATCGGGCGCGCGGCCCGCGACGGCGTGCTGGAGACGTACCAGCTCCAGCAGCTCATCCGCCGCACCGTCGGCAAGTGGGTCTCGGACAACTACCGGCGCCGGCCGATGATCCTCCCGGTCGTCGTGGAGGTCTGACCGCGCGTCAGCGCGTACGAGGGAGCGGGGCACCCGGATTTGCATCCGGGTGCCCCGCTCCAGTACGTTTGGGGACACCGCCGCTTCGGAGCCCGGCACCAATGTGTGCCCGAGGAACCGTAAGAGGGCGGGAAATCCGGCTCAGAACTTCTGATAAAGTCGGAGACGCCGAAAGGGAAACGGAAAGGCCGAAAGGCCGGGCCGGGAACCGGAAAGCACCGAGGAAATCGGGCCCGAGAGAGTCTGATAGAGTCGGAAACACGAAATACCGAAGGGAAAACGCCCGGAGGAAAGCCCGAGAGGGTGAGTACGA
>NZ_JBIVIO010000003.1:0-84362 GCF_044749745.1 Streptomyces sp. NPDC088923
TTGATAGGCCGGATATGGAAGCCCTGTAAGGGGTGGAGTTGACCGGTACTAATAGGCCGAGGGCTTGTCCTCAGTTGCTCGCGTCCACTGTGTTGGTTCTGAAACCACGAACAACCACACTCATGCCCGGGATCTTGGATCTCTGTGGCGGGGTGGTTGCTGGTTTTATAGTGTTTCGGTGGTCATAGCGCGTGGGAAACGCCCGGTTACATTCCGAACCCGGAAGCTAAGCTGCGTAGCGCCGATGGTACTGCAAGGGGGACCTTGTGGGAGAGTAGGACGCCGCCGAACAATATTTGTGGGGGAGCCCCGCACCATTCAATTGGTGCGGGGCTTTTCCGCGTTGATGGCCAGGTCGGCCGGGGGCGCCCCGCCGCTGGCGGCACCCCTCGCGCGGTGTCGCCCTGGCCACCCGGTAAAGTCGGGCTGCACTGTTGACGGTTCCCCTCAGGAGGCCCCCGGGTGGAGGTCCAGGAGACCGCGGTCCAGACGGATCGGGTACTCACCATTCCCAACATCCTCAGCGCGGCGAGGCTTGTCGGCGTTCCGCTGTTTCTGTGGCTGATTCTCCGCCCCGAGTTCGGGGGGCCGCAGAGCGATGGCTGGGCACTCCTCGTACTCGCGCTGAGCGGGATCAGTGACTACCTCGATGGGAAACTCGCCCGCCGGTGGAACCAGATCAGCAGCCTCGGCCGGGTCCTCGACCCCGCGGCCGACCGGCTCTACATCCTGTCCACCCTGGTCGGTCTCACCTGGCGCGAGATTCTGCCGCTCTGGGTCACCTGCGTTCTCCTCGCCCGTGAGCTGCTTCTCGGCGTCATGGTGCTGATCCTCCGCAAGCATGGATTCCCGCCGCCCCAGGTGAACTTTCTCGGGAAGGCGGCTACGTTCAACCTGATGTACGCCTTCCCGCTGCTGCTGCTCAGTGACGGAAGCGGATGGCTCGCTTCGCTGGCGGCGATTTTCGGATGGGCGTTCGCAGGATGGGGTACAACTCTGTATTGGTGGGCAGGAATCTTGTACGTGGTGCAGGTCCGCCGGGTCATCAAGGCGGCGGCCACGGCCGACTGAAGCCGTTCTCCTGAAGAGGCGGCCTGTTGGTATTCGATCCGTCTCTTCGAGGAGGACACTCCCGATATGAAGGCCGTTGTGATGGCCGGTGGTGAAGGCACCCGGCTTCGCCCCATGACCTCCAGCATGCCCAAACCACTGCTCCCGGTCGCCAACCGGCCGATCATGGAGCACGTGCTGCGGCTTCTCAAGCGGCACGGTCTCACCGAGACAGTGGTTACCGTGCAGTTCCTGGCCTCCCTGGTCAAGAACTACTTCGGCGACGGCGAAGACCTCGGGATGGAGCTGAGTTACGCCAACGAGGAGAAGCCGCTCGGCACGGCGGGGAGTGTGAAGAACGCCGAAGAGGCTCTCAAGGACGACGCTTTCCTCGTCATCTCCGGCGATGCGCTCACCGACTTCGACCTGACCGACCTCATCAATTTCCACAAGGAAAAAGGCGCCCTCGTCACGGTCTGCCTCACCCGGGTCCCCAATCCGCTCGAATTCGGCATCACCATCGTCGACGACGAGGGAAAGGTCGAACGCTTCCTGGAGAAGCCGACCTGGGGACAGGTCTTCTCGGACACGGTGAACACCGGCATCTACGTCATGGAGCCGGAGGTCTTCGACTACGTCGAGGCCGACACCTCCGTCGACTGGTCGGGTGACGTCTTCCCGCAACTCATGAAGGAAGGCAAGCCCGTCTACGGCTACATCGCCGAGGGCTACTGGGAGGACGTCGGCACCCACGAGAGCTACGTCAAGGCCCAGGCCGACGTGCTCGACGGCAAGGTCGACGTCGAACTCGACGGCTTCGAGATCTCCCCCGGCGTCTGGGTCGCCGAAGGCGCCGACGTCCACCCGGACGCCGTGCTGCGAGGCCCCCTCTACGTCGGCGACTACGCCAAGGTCGAGGCCGGCGCCGAGCTGCGCGAGCACACCGTCGTGGGCTCCAACGTCGTCGTCAAGAGCGGTGCCTTCCTCCACAAGGCCGTCCTCCACGACAACGTCTACATCGGCGAGCACAGCAATCTGCGCGGCTGCGTCATCGGCAAGAACACCGACATCATGCGCGCGGCCCGCATCGAGGACGGCGCCGTCATCGGCGACGAGTGCCTCGTCGGTGAGGAATCGATCATCCAGGGCAATGTGCGGGTCTACCCGTTCAAGACCATCGAGGCCGGCGCCTTCGTCAACAACTCCGTCATCTGGGAGTCGCGCGGCCAGGCGCACCTCTTCGGCGCCCGCGGCGTCTCCGGAATCCTCAACGTCGAGATCACCCCCGAACTCGCCGTCCGCCTCGCCGGCGCGTATGCCACCACGCTCAAGAAGGGCTCCACGGTCACCACGGCGCGCGACCACTCCCGAGGCGCCCGCGCCCTCAAGCGGGCCGTGATCTCCGCGCTCCAGGCAAGCGCCATCGACGTACGCGATCTGGAGAACGTGCCCCTGCCCGTCGCCCGGCAGCAGACCGCGCGAGGCAGCGCGGGCGGCCTCATGATCCGTACGACCCCGGGCGTGCCCGACTCCGTCGACATCATGTTCTTCGACGGGAACGGGGCCGACCTCTCGCAGGCCAGCCAGCGCAAGCTCGACCGGGTCTACGCGCGCCAGGAGTACCGCAGGGCCTTCCCCGGCGAGATCGGCGACCTGCACTTCCCTTCCAGCGTCTTCGACTCCTACACGGGCTCGCTGCTCCGCAACATCGACACCACCGGCATCAGCGAATCCGGGCTCAAGGTCGTCGTGGACGCGTCCAACGGGAGCGCCGGCCTCGTGCTGCCGAGCCTGCTCGGCAAGCTCGGCGTCGACTCGCTCACCATCAACCCCGGGCTCGACGAGTCCAGGCCCACCGAGACCGCCGACACCCGGCGCGCGGGCCTGGTCCGGCTCGGCGAGATCGTGGCCTCCGCCGGCGCGGCCTTCGGGGTGCGCTTCGACCCGGTGGGGGAGCGGCTCTCGCTCGTCGACGAGAAGGGCCGCATCGTCGAGGACGACCGCGCGCTGCTCGTCATGCTCGACCTCGTCGCCGCCGAGCGCCGCAGCGGGCGCGTCGCGCTCCCCGTGACGACGACCCGTATCGCCGAACAGGTCGCCGCCTACCACGGCACCCAGGTCGAATGGACGATGACCTCGCCCGACGATCTCACCCGGGTGGGCCGCGAGGACGGCACGATCTTCGGCGGGGACGGCCGGGGCGGCTTCATCATCCCCGAGTTCAGCAGCGTCTTCGACGGCACCGCCGCCTTCGTACGGCTCATCGGACTCGTCGCCCGCACCCAGCTCACCCTGAGCCAGATCGACGCGCGCATTCCCCGGGCCCACGTCATCAAGCGCGACCTCGCCACCCCGTGGGCGGTCAAGGGCCTCGTCATGCGGACCGTCGTCGAAGCCGCCGCGGGACGGTCCGTCGACGTGACCGACGGGGTACGTGTCGTCGAGTCCGACGGACGGTGGGTCATGGTCCTCCCCGACCCCGCCGAGGCGGTCACCCACCTGTGGGCCGAGGGCCCCGACGACGAGTCGGCGCAGGCCCTGCTCGACGAGTGGGCGAGCGTCGTGGACAGCGCCGGGCACTGAGCGGCACCCGGCGGAGGCCGCACCACCCGGACGCGAGGCGTACCGGGTACGGTGCGGCCTCCGCCGTCGTTCCGCCACGTACTGACACCTCGTGAAGAAGCGGTCAGGGCGGGCGGAGACTCACTCTTGCGGGTGAAAGAGGACACCCGGGCGCATCGCCGGTGGGGCCATTCGGAGGAACGGCCCCCGACATGCGACGATGTGCGGCATGTCGCAGCAGCCCCCCACCCGAGGCGGCGCCCCCACCCGGCGCCCGGACGCCTCCATGTCGCTGCTGACGAACGTCATGGACCACAGTCTCGACGACGGGTACGCCGAGGCCGCGGCCCGTAAACGCGCGGCCGGAAGCGCCGCCGGACTCCCGCGCACTCTGCGCGGCCGGTTGCTCCTCGGCCTCGGTCTCGTCCTCGCCGCGCTCGTCGTGACGGTCGGCGCCTCGCAGGCGCGGGAGAGTGCTCCGGTGCTCGCCAAGGAGCGCGAGGAACTCATCGACCGCATCAACGACGAGAGCGACGCGGCCGACCGGCTGGAGAAACACGTCGAGTCCCTGCGCGACGAGGTCGGCCGGCGCCAGGACGCCGCGCTCAAGGACAACGGCACGGACCGGGTCCGGCTGCTGGGTCTGCTCTCCGGGGCGAGCGCGGCACAGGGGCCCGGTGTCCGGCTCGTCGTCGACGACGCGGCCTCCGCGCAGAGCAGCACCGGCGACGGGCCCCGGCAGACCACCGACTTCTCCGACATCGGCCGAGTGCGGGACCGGGATCTGCAACGCGTCGTCAACGGGCTGTGGGAGTCGGGTGCCGAGGCCGTCGCGGTCAACGGGCAGCGCCTCACCGCGCTCTCGGCGATCCGGGCCGCCGGGGAGGCCGTGCTCGTCGACAACAAGCCACTTGTGCCGCCGTACACCGTCCTCGCCCTCGGGGACGGGCCACGGCTGAAGGACCGGTTCCAGCGGAGTGTGGACGGCCAGTACCTGGACCGCTTGCACAAGGACTACGACATCCGGGTGAAGCTCTCCGCCGAGGACTCCCTGCGAGTCCCCGCCGCTCCCGCCGTACGGGTGCGTTCCGCCCGGCCGGACACGGCGGCGGAGAAGCAGCCGGGAGCACAGCCGAAGACGCAGTCGAAGACAGCGAATCCAGCAGGGAAGGGCACATCGTGATCGCCGTACTGGGCCTCGTCGTGGGGGTGGTGGTGGGACTCTTCGTCCGTCCCGAGGTGCCCGCCGTCGTCGAGCCGTATCTGCCCATCGCCGTCGTCGCCGCGCTCGACGCCGTCTTCGGCGGCCTGCGCGCGATGCTCGACGGCATATTCGACGACAAGGTCTTCGTCGTCTCCTTCCTCTCCAACGTCGTCGTCGCCGCGCTCATCGTCTTCCTCGGCGACAAACTCGGTGTCGGCGCCCAGCTGTCCACGGGAGTCGTCGTCGTTCTCGGCATCCGCATCTTCTCCAACGCGGCCGCGATCCGCCGACACGTGTTCAGGGCGTGAGCACACCATGAGCGAAACGCCCGACGAGCGACCCGGCGAAGCACCCCGGGAACGGGCCGGCGGCGAACTGCCCGCGGAACAGCCGCGGGCACACCCCGGCGAGAAAGACGAGAAGCGGACGGGGGAACAGCACGCCGCGACGCCCCCCGAGCCGCCACGCGCGCCCGCCGGAGCAGGTGCCGGACTGACGGGCCGTCAGCGGCTCGCCAAGGGCCTGTGGCCGCCGCGCGTCACCCGCGCGCAGCTCACCGTCGCGCTGCTCCTCTTCGTCCTCGGCCTAGGACTCGCCATCCAGGTGCGCTCGCACAACGACAGCAGCGCGCTGCGCGGGGCGCGTCAGGAGGATCTTGTTCGTATCCTCGATGAACTGGATGACCGTACTCAGCGTCTGGAAGACGAGAAGCAGAGTCTGGAGAGCCAGCGCACGGAGCTGGAGAACAGCTCGGACCAGGCGGAGGAGGCACGGAAGCAGACCGTGGAGAAGGAACGCCAGCTCGGCATCCTGGCCGGCACGGTCGCCGCGCAGGGCCCCGGGATCACGGTGACGGTCGAGGACCCGGAGCACCGGGTCAAGGCCGACATGCTCCTCGACACCATCCAGGAGTTGCGCGCGGCGGGGGCGGAGGCGATCCAGATCGGTGACGTCCGGGTCGTCGCGAGCACGTATCTGACCGATGAGGGCAAGGGTGTGCGGATCGACGGGCACAAGGTCGAAGCCCCGTTCCGGTTCAAGGTCATCGGCAAGTCGCAGGACCTGACGCCCGCGCTCAGCATCCCGGGCGGGGTCGTGCAGACTCTGGAGAAGGAGCAGGCCACCGTAGTGGTGCAGGAGGAGAAGAAGATCGTCGTGGACGCCTTGCGGCCCGCGAAGACGCCCGATTACGCTCAGTCGTCCTCGCGGTGAGGCGGTGGGCATGACGGTTGCCGCGCGAGGGCAGGAGGAAGCGGGGGGTCGACGCGTCGTCAGACCGGCGCGTAGGGAAAACTGTCCGGTGGTCGTGGGCCTCGTGGAGAAGTCCCGGACAGTCAGTGAGAGCAATGAGGGTTCGTCCTGCCCCACGGGCGGGTCTGTTTCGGTCAAGGGGAATCGCCCGTGAGTTTTTTTTCGAAGTTGTTCGGCAGGAGCAAGCGCGAGGACGGTGCCGCCGCGCGGCACCGCGCCCGTCCCGGCGAGGAGGGGGAGCGCCCGCTGTTCCGTGACGAAGTCGCTGGTCCGGCTGGTGGTACGCAGGGTGGTCAGGGCGCGTCGGCTGTTGACCCGGCCACCGCGGGCCGCATAGGTTTCGGGGCACCGTCAACCTCAAGTACGGGTGGAGGGTTCGCCCGCGACTCGTATGCGTCGAACGCTCCCGCGGGACAGCAGGGTCAGGAGGACTCGTCCATGGGCTTTCTGGTGTGTAGCAGGTGCGGTCATCAGAACCCACAGACCGGCCGCTTCTGCTCCAACTGCGGGGCCCCGCTGCGCCCGGGCGCGGTGCCCGAGCGCGCCTCGGAGACCACGTCGACGATCTCCATCTCGGGGCTTGAGGCGTACGACCCCGAGACCACCGGACAGACGGCGCTGCCCGCGCTCTCCCCGGAGGCCCAGGCGGCCGTGGACGCCCTGCCGCTCGGCTCGGCGCTCCTGATCGTGCGGCGCGGCCCCAACTCGGGCAGCCGCTTCCTGCTCGACGGGGAGCTGACCACGGCGGGCCGTCACCCGCAGAGCGACATCTTCCTCGACGACGTGACCGTCTCCCGGCGGCACGTGGAGTTCCGGCGGGAGGCCGACGGCACCTTCACGGTCGCCGATGTCGGCAGTCTCAACGGCACCTACGTCAACCGCGAGCGCATCGACTCGGTCGTGCTCGCCAACGGCGACGAGGTGCAGATCGGCAAGTACCGGCTGGTGTTCTACGCGAGCCAGCAGGCACTCTGACCCGCGAGAGCAGGGGCCATGGTGGACAGGGCGAGGGGCGGTGCCGGCCTTGACGGCACCGCCGCCGAGCGGACCCGCTCGGTGAGTATCGGGGCCGTGCTGAACATCCTCCGCGAGGAGTTCCCCGAGGTCACCATCTCCAAGATCCGCTTTCTGGAGTCGGAGGGGCTCATCGAGCCCCAGCGCACTCCTTCCGGTTACCGGAAGTTCACCCCGCGGGACGTGGAGCGCCTCGGCCACGTCCTGCGGATGCAGCGCGACCACTACCTTCCGCTGAAGGCGATCCGCGAGTACCTGGACGCCGTCGAGCGCGGTGAGCGCCCGGCGGCACCGCTCGTCGGGCGGCAGAGCGGCCCGCCGCCCCGGGACGAGGTGACCGTGAGCCGCCTCGGCCGCGCCGAACTGCTCGCCGCGGCGGGCGTGGACGAGGCGGAGCTGGCCGCCTGGGAGTCGTACGGCCTCGTCGCCCCGCTCCCCGACGGGCACTACGACGCCCGCCTGGTGCGCGTCGCCCGGCTCGTCTCGGAACTCGGGCGGCACGGCATCGAGCCGAGGCACCTGCGGGCGACCAAGGCCGCCGCCGACCGCGAGGCGGGGCTCGTGGAGCAGGTCGTCGCCCCGCTCGTCCGCCACCGCAACCCGCAGACCCGGGCGCAGGCGGAGGAGCGCACCCGCGAGCTGGCCGACCTGGCGACGGGGCTGCACAGCGCGCTGGTCGAGCTGGCGCTCGACGTACGGTCCTGAGCGAAAGCGGTTTCACGAGGGCCCGCGCCCGTTTCGTACCGCTTCGCGCGAGAGTTTCCTTACGGGAGCGGTGCGCCTTTCGGCCCTGTGCCTCCCTGCTCGTACGCCCCCGACTACCCAAACCGGCCGGGGACGACCTAGGGTTGGTGTGTGAATGAGCTCGACGTCGTAGGTGTCCGGGTCGAAATGCCCTCCAACCAGCCGATCGTGCTCCTGCGAGAAGTGGGAGGCGACCGGTACCTTCCCATCTGGATCGGTGCCGGCGAGGCGACGGCCATCGCCTTCGCCCAGCAGGGGATGACCCCTGCCAGGCCGCTGACGCACGACCTCTTCAAGAACGTGCTCGAAGCAGTCGGCCAGGAGCTGACCGAGGTCCGCATCACCGGCCTCAAGGACGGCATCTTCCACGCGGAACTCGTCTTTGCCAGTGGCATCGAGGTCAGCGCCCGTCCCTCCGACGCCATAGCGCTCGCACTGCGCACCGGCTCGCCCATCTACGGCGCGGAGGAACTGCTCGACAGCGCGGGGATCGCGATCCCCGACGAGCAGGAGGACGAGGTGGAGAAGTTCCGCGAGTTCCTCGACCAGATCTCTCCCGAGGACTTCGGGACCAACAGTCAGTGAGGCCCGCTCCGGGCCCCCGATTCCAGCCGGGAACCGGGGGACGGGCGGGCATTCGGTTAGCCTTACCCCCGCACGCTGCGCGGTAAACCACTCTCTGGGGGAATTTCACCCGGCGTGCCCAGCGTGGCGATCGTTGACGCACCCCTGGTGACTGCCTACCGTCATGTGCCAGGTCGAGGACGGAGGTCGGCGTGAGAAGCAGCGGCGACAGCAGGGTGGGGGGCGTTCCCGGACGACGCCCGAACGGCGAGGCTCCCCTGCCGCTGCGCGGGGGTGCGCAGGGACCGCAGGCGATCGTACCCGCGCCCGCGGTGGGGTACCGGGGGCCGACGGCGTGTGTGGCGGCGGGCATCACGTACCGCCAGCTCGACTACTGGGCGCGCACCGGACTCGTGGAGCCGAGCGTGCGTGCCGCGCAGGGCTCCGGGACGCAGCGGCTCTACAGCTTTCACGACGTCGTGGTCCTCAAGATCGTGCGGCGCTTCCTCGACACCGGGGTCGCGCTCCAGAACATCCGCGGCACCGTGCAGCACCTGCGCCACCGCGACCCCGGGGACCTGGAGGGGATGACCCTCATGAGCGACGGGGCGACGGTCTACGAGTGCACGTCCTCCGAGGAGGTCGTCGAACTGCTCCAGGGCGGGCAGGGAGTCTTCGGCATCGCCGTGGGTGTCGTACAGCGCGACGTCGAGGCGGCGCTCGCGCAACTGCACGGTGAGCGGATCGACGCGGGGGAGACGATCGTCCGGGGTGGCGAGGCCGCCGGGGACGAACTCGCGGCCCGGCGGCGCAATCGGGCGGTGTGAGGCCCGGTACTGCGGGGGACCTCGCGGAGCGGAGGCGGGTGGCCGGGTGGCCGCCCGCCTTTGCCGTATCGCAAGCGCGCTTCGCGTCCGGGCTCCGCCGTGTCCCGGGCCGTCCGTACCGGGCGTTGTCAGTGGGGTGCGCGAGCATGGGGGTGTGAGACGTGCCCCGACCGTGCTGCATCTGGACATGGATGCCTTCTTCGCCGCCGCCGAGCAGGCGGCGAAGCCGAGCCTGCGCGGGAAAGCGGTCGTCGTCGGGGGGCTCGGCCCGCGCGGAGTCGTCTCCACCGCCTCGTACGAGGCGCGTGCCTTCGGGGTGCACTCGGCGATGCCGACGGCGCAGGCGCGCCGCCTCGCGCCGAACGCCGCGTACCTCTTCCCCCGCTTCACGCTCTACCGGAGCGTGAGCGAGCAGGTGATGGAGCTGCTCGGTGCCCTCTCGCCGCTCGTGGAACCGCTCAGCCTCGACGAGGCGTTCGTCGACCTGGAGGCCGGAGGCGTGGCCTTCGACGCGGAGACGGCGCGTGCGGTGGGGGAGCGGCTGCGGGCCGACATCAGGGCGCGGACGGGGCTGACGGGCTCCGTGGGGCTCGCCGCCTCGAAGATGCTCGCGAAGATCGGCTCCGAGCGGGCCAAACCGGACGGGCTGGTGCTGATCGAGCCCGGCACCGAACGCGAACTGCTCGCGCCGCTCTCCGTGCGGGTGCTGCCCGGCGTCGGCCCCGCCACCGGGGACCACCTGCGCAGGGCCGGGATCAGCACGATCGGGGACATCGCGGAGGCGGGCGAGGACGAACTCGTACGACTGCTCGGCAAGGCGCACGGCGCGGGGGTGTACGCGATGTCGCTCGCGCGCGACGAGCGGCCCGTCGTCGCCGAGCGGGAGGGGAAGTCGGTCTCGGTCGAGGATACGTACGACCTCGACATCCACGACCGGGTACGGGTGCGGGCCGAGGTCGCCGCGCTCGCCGACCGCTGTGTGGGGCGGCTGCGGGCGAGCGGCCGCTCGGGGCGGACCGTGGTGCTCAAGGTGCGGCGGTACGACTTCTCGACGCTGACGCGCTCGGAGACGCTGCGCGCGCCGACCGACGACCCGGCCGTCGTGCGTGAGGCGGCGGCGCGGCTCCTGGAACTCGTGGACACGACGGGCGGGGTGCGGCTGCTCGGGGTCGGGGTCTCCGGGCTCGCCGACTTCACGCAGGAGGTGCTCTTCGCGCGGACGACGGCGGGCGAGGAGCCCCTCACGCGGGTCCCGGAACCCGTCCTGGTCGCGGCGCCCGTGCCCGTACCGTCCGCGCCGCCCGTGTCCCAGTGGCGCCCGGGCCAGGACGTCGTGCACCGGGAGCACGGGCCCGGGTGGGTGCAGGGCAGCGGGCTCGGGCGGGTCACGGTGCGCTTCGAGACGCCGTACGACGAGCGCCCGGGGCGCGTACGGACCTTCGCCGTCGACGACCCGGACCTGAGCGGGGGAGAACCGCTTCCGCTGGTCCGGGTGGGCGGGGAGGGCGAGGCGCGGGCGCGGTAGGCGGTGGTGCCGGAAGGCGGCCGGGAATCGATGCGGAGGGCGGGGCGCTCAGGCGTCCTCGCGGCCCGCTACGCGTCCGAATTCGAGGTCCTCGTGCGGTTCCGGGGGGCTCGCGTCGAGGCCGTAGTGGCGGTAGAGCCGGAGTTCCTGCTGCGGGGAGAGGTGACGGCCCACGCCGAAGTCGGGCGCGTCCTTGATGAGGGCGCGGGCGAAGGGGACGCGCAGGACGCCGGAGACGAGTCGGCTCGGCTCCAGGGGGACGAAGGCGTCCCTGCTGAAGAGGCCGGTGCGTATCGCCGCCCACTCCGGGATTCCGGTGGCGTCGTCGAGGTACACCTCGTCCACGGTGCCGATCCTGGCACCCTCGTGGTCCACCGCCTTGCGACCGATCAGGGCGTGCGGGTCGATATCGCTCTCCACGGCACCTCCTGGTGTCGGCACCCGCGCTGCGGGGCCGTAGGGCTCGTACTCCTACGTAAAGGCACTTCCGCTCCGGCGGCCACTCGGCGCCCCGCCGCCCCTGACCTGCCCGGCGCGCCGCTGGTACGCTGGCCAGTGGCTGCTGACCCTGTGCGGGAGAGTGCCCCGGAACGCGAGATCCGGGGACGCCGAAGGAGCAAATCCTCCCCGGAATCTCTCAGGCCCCTGTACCGCGCGGGCGAGGTCACTCTGGAAAGCAGGACGCGTCCGGCGGGTATGCGGGGCGACGGTCCTCACCGACGGTGAAAGCCTGCCCGGGCGCTTGCGTCCGTGAAGGTGAAGCTCTCAGGTCCGGATGACAGAGGGGGAGGCCGTCCGGGTACCCGCAGGTGGTATCCGGTGCAGGTCGCGCCGACCAGGAGGCCCCCGCAGATGACCGTCCACCGCACCCCGCTGACCCGGCTGGAAGAGGGCACGCCCTTCGCCCAGCGCCACATCGGGCCCGACGCCGAGGCGCGGGCGAAGATGCTCGCTCAGGTCGGCTTCGGCTCGCTCGACGAACTCACCGCCGCCGCCGTGCCCGAGGTGATCCGCTCCGCCGAGGCGCTCCAGCTCCCCGCCGCGCGCACCGAGGCCGAGGTCCTCGACGAACTGCGCGCCCTCGCCCGGCGCAACGAGGTCGTGGACTCCATGATCGGCCTCGGCTACTACGGCACCTTCACGCCGCCGGTCATCCTGCGCAACGTCATGGAGAACCCGGCCTGGTACACCGCGTACACCCCCTACCAGCCGGAGATCTCGCAGGGCCGCCTGGAGGCGCTGCTCAACTTCCAGACGATGGTCGCGGACCTCACCGGGCTGCCCACCTCGGGCGCCTCGCTGCTCGACGAGGGCACCGCCGCCGCCGAGGCGATGGCCCTCTCGCGGCGCGTCGGCAAGGTCAAGAAGGGCGTCTACCTCGTCGACGCCGACACCTTCCCGCAGACCGTCGCCGTGCTGCGCACCCGCGCGGAGCCGACGGGCGTCGAGGTCGTCGTCGCCGACCTGTCGCAGGGCCTGCCCGCCGAGTACGCCGAGGGCGGCGTCACGGGCGTCCTCCTCCAGTACCCGGGCGCCTCCGGAGCCGTACGGGACCTGCGCCCCGTCATCGAGCAGGCGCACGCCGTCCACGCGGTCGTCACCGTCGCCGCCGACCTGCTCGCCCTCACCGTGCTCACCTCGCCCGGCGAGCTGGGCGCGGACATCGCCGTCGGTACGACGCAGCGCTTCGGCGTCCCGATGGGCTTCGGCGGCCCGCACGCCGGCTACATGGCCGTCCGCGAGGCGCACGCGCGCAGCCTGCCCGGCCGCCTCGTCGGCGTCTCCGTCGACGCCGACGGCGACAAGGCGTACCGCCTCGCCCTCCAGACCCGCGAGCAGCACATCCGCCGCGAGAAGGCGACGAGCAACATCTGCACCGCGCAGGTCCTCCTCGCGGTCATGGCCGGGATGTACGCGGTCTACCACGGCCCCGAGGGGCTGCGGGCGATCGCCGAGCGCACCCATCGTTACGCGAGCCTGCTCGCCGCCGGGCTGCGCGCGGGGGGCGTCTCCGTCGTCCACGGCGAGTACTTCGACACCCTCACCGTGACGGTCCCCGGGCGCGCCGACGCGATCCTCGCCGCCGCCCGCGAGCAGGGCGTCAACCTGCGGCGCGTGGACGCGGACACGCTCTCGCTCGCCTGCGACGAGACCACCGACCGCGCCCGCCTCGCCGCCGTCTGGGCCGCCTTCGGCGTCACCGCCGACATCGAGGCCCTCGACGCGTCGACGCCCGACGCGCTTCCCGAGGCGCTGCACCGCACGAGCACGTACCTGGACCACCCCGTCTTCCACGCGCACCGCTCCGAGACGGCGATGCTGCGCTACCTGCGCTCGCTCTCCGACAAGGACTACGCCCTGGACCGGGGCATGATCCCGCTCGGCTCCTGCACGATGAAGCTCAACGCGACGACCGAGATGGAGCCCGTCACCTGGCCCGAGTTCGGCTCCCTGCACCCCTTCGTGCCGGTCTCGCAGGCGCAGGGGTACCTGGAGCTGATCCGCGAGCTGGAGGAGCGGCTCGCCGAGGTCACCGGGTACGACAGGGTCTCGCTCCAGCCCAACGCCGGTTCGCAGGGCGAGCTGGCCGGGCTGCTCGCGGTGCGCGGCTACCACCGCGCGAACGGCGACACGGCCCGTACCGTCTGCCTCATCCCCTCCTCGGCGCACGGCACCAACGCCGCCTCCGCCGTCATGGCCGGGATGAAGGTCGTCGTCGTCAAGACCGCCGAGGACGGCGAGGTGGACCTCGACGACCTGCACGCCAAGATCGACAAGCACCGTGACGAGCTGGCCGTGCTCATGATCACGTACCCCTCGACGCACGGGGTCTTCGAGGAGCACGTCGCCGACGTCTGCGCGGCCGTGCACGAGGCCGGGGGCCAGGTCTACATCGACGGCGCCAACCTCAACGCCCTCGTCGGTCTCGCGCGGCCCGGCCACTTCGGCGGCGAC
Source organism: Streptomyces sp. NPDC088923 (assembly GCF_044749745.1). Lineage (NCBI taxonomy): Bacteria > Bacillati > Actinomycetota > Actinomycetes > Kitasatosporales > Streptomycetaceae > Streptomyces > Streptomyces sp. NPDC088923. The sequence goes on from NZ_JBIVIO010000003.1 coordinate 13,697, forward strand.
GTCTCGCACCTCAACCTGCACAAGACCTTCTGCATCCCGCACGGCGGCGGTGGTCCGGGGGTCGGGCCGATCGGTGTTCGCGAGCACCTCGCCCCGTACCTGCCCAACCACCCGCTCCAGCCGGCGGCGGGGCCCGAGACCGGGGTCGGCCCGGTCTCGGCCGCGCCGTGGGGCTCCGCGGGCATCCTCCCGATCTCCTGGGCGTACGTGCGGCTCATGGGCGGCGAGGGGCTCAAGGAGGCCACGCAGGTCGCCGTGCTCTCGGCGAACTACATCGCCAAGCGCCTGGAGCCGCACTTCCCCGTGCTCTACACCGGTCCCGCCGGGCTCGTCGCGCACGAGTGCATCGTGGACCTGCGCGAGCTGACGAAGACCACGGGCGTCACCGTCGACGACATCGCGAAGCGCCTCATCGACTACGGCTTCCACGCCCCGACGATGTCCTTCCCGGTCGCGGGGACGCTCATGATCGAGCCGACCGAGAGCGAGAACCTCGCCGAGCTGGACCGTTTCTGCGAAGCGATGATCGCCATCCGCGCCGAGATCGACAAGGTCGCGGCCGGTACGTGGCCGGCCGAGGACAATCCGCTGCGGAACGCCCCGCACACCGCGCGGGCGCTCGCGGGGGAGTGGGAGCACGCCTACGAGCGGGCCGAGGCGGTCTTCCCCGGCCACGTCGACCCGACGACGAAGTACTGGCCGCCGGTGCGCCGGATCGACCAGGCCTTCGGCGACCGCAACCTCGTGTGCTCCTGCCCGCCGCTGGACGCCTACGAGGACTGAGCGGGACCGCCGCCGAGGGCTGAGTCCGCCCCCGAGGGCGCTCGACTCCCCCCATGGGAAACGCGGGGCCGGTACGGAGATCGTCTCTCCGTACCGGCCCCGCGCCGTGCGTCCGGCGCGTCCGGGAGGCTCAGGCGGCCGTCGTCACCGTGCCCGCCGCCGGTCGGTGCGGGGCGATGACGCTGCCGTCGGGGAGGAGTTCGCCGGTGTCCTCGAAGAGCAGGACCCCGTTGCACAGCAGGCTCCAGCCCTGCTCCGGGTGGTGGGCGACCGGCAGCGCGGCGTCCCGGTCGGCGGAGAGGGCGGTGGGGCAGGGTGGCTGGTGCTGGCACATGGTTCGGGTCTCTCGCTGGCTCGTGGGGCTCGGCCGGCTCGTGAGGCCGGTGGGTTCCTCGATGGTCATGACCGCATCCCCCGTATCGGTTGCTGGTCGCAAGTCTTCCCCCGGGAGGCCGCTCCCGCAGGGATTTCGCGAGAGCGGGCCTCCTCGGACAGGGACGCTTCACCCGTGCGGGCGGTTCGCTGAACGGCCTTACCCGTTCGGGTGGTTCGATGTAGTCCGCTGGGACTACCGCGCCCGGGCCGCCCTCAGGCGAGGCTGTCGAGCAGCCCGGCGGGGGACGCCGGAGGAGCCAGCCTCCGTTCCAGTACGGGCAGGAACTGCGCGGCGCGCAGCGGCAGGTACGCGGTGAAGCCGGGCGGAGCCGGGGCGAGCGGCACCAGGAGATCCCGCTCGCCGAGCGCGCTCTCCGCCGACATGTCGGCGACATCGGTGTGCAGCCACAGCATGAGCATGTAGAGGGCGGGCACGGAGAGCAGCCGCGCCTGGTATGGGGTGCTCAGGGCGTCCGCCTCGTGCATGGCCCGGTCGGCGGCGTTGACGTACGGGCCTTCGAAGAAGTGCGAGAAGGTCCACCCGTCCGCCGTGAGCCGCGCCTCGCCGACCGCGAGCGGGCGATCGCCGTTGCGAACGGTGAAACGCCAGGAGTTCAGGCGGGTGCGCCCCGCCGAGCGGGGGGCGGTGGGGTCCAGGACGTGCACCGGGAGGCCCGGCTCGGCGATGAGCGGGCCGCGTGCGGTGCGCAGCGCGGGGGTGGGGGCCTCGTGGACGGCGGTCGGCGATGCCAGGGCGGTGCGGACGCTGCGCAGGCCGGCCGCGGGGGCAGGCGGAAGGTGCAAGGGCATGGGCGGGAGCCTCTCTCGTGCGACAGGCTGGTGGAGCGGGCGGTACGACGGCTCTGTCCGCTCGCGCGCCACGGAGGATGCTCTCGACTCCCGGCGCGCAAGCGCCAACTCTCCACCTCGTGCGCAGAGTTTATACGATGCGTGTTCGCACGGGGTTTCCGCTAGCTGTCGCGCTTATTGCGGGCAAGTCACTATCCGGTCTTTTTCGAGAAGGTTTCACCATTGATTTCCCGGGTACCGCGCCAGTGACCTCGGCATGTGCCCTTGGCGTGGTCGTCCGGTAGTCGTCGGCGATATTCACCAGGGCTACCGGGAGAAGGGTGGGAGATCGGTGGGAGGAAAAGATCCGTGAATCCCCCCGCGCGCCTCGCTTTGGCCTGCCATGCCCTTGGAATGTGCCGTACGGAGGTGGCCGACAGCCTATCCGCAATGAGCCGTCCGCGGGGCGTTACGGATCATCGGGCCGGGGCATCATCCACCGTGGACCTCGTGGCCGGAGCACCCGGCCGCCCATCCAGGAGGGGACACTTCGATGGGGGAGAAGGTCGTGGCGGGCATATTCGACCTGTCCGACCGCCGACGCTACCGCGCGAAGTTGCGGCAGTGTCTGGACGGTCTGGAGCGACTTCTGCGGGAAGGGCGCTTCGACCGCCCGAAGAACCTCATGGGCCTGGAGATCGAACTCAATCTCGCGGGCCCCGACGGTCTTCCCCGAATGGTCAACGGGGAAGTGCTCGAACGCATCGCGAGCCGGGATTTCCAGACCGAGCTGGGAATGTTCAACCTTGAGGTCAATATCGCCCCGCACCGCCTCGGGGGCCGGGTGCTCGACCAGCTCGCCGAAGAACTCCGCACAGGTCTCGCCTACGCCCACAGGCAGGCCGCACAGCGGGACGCGGGCGTATTGATGATCGGTATTCTCCCGACGCTCGGACAGGAACACCTGGTGGAGGCGAATTTCTCCGCCGTCGACCGGTACACCCTGCTCAACGAGCAGATCGTCGCCGCCCGCGGGGAGGACTTCAGTCTCGACATCGAGGGCCCCGAGCACCTCTCGTGCACCACCGGATCGATCATGCCGGAGGCCGCCTGCACCTCCGTGCAGTTGCATCTGCAAGTGACGCCGGAGCGGTTCGCGGGGGTGTGGAACGCCGCGCAGGCGGTGACGGCGGTACAGATCGCGGTCGGGGCCAACGCGCCCTTCGTCTTCGGTCGCGAGCTGTGGAGCGAGTCGCGCGTGCCGCTCTTCGAGCAGGCCACCGACACCCGCCCGCCCGAACTCGTCGCGCAGGGCGTGCGACCGCGTACCTGGTTCGGGGAGCGGTGGATCGACGGGCCGCTCGAACTCTTCGAGGAGAACCTGCGCTACTTCCCGGCGCTGCTCCCGATCTTCGACGACGAGGACCCGGGAAAGGTGATCGAGGGGGGAGGAGTGCCCGGGCTCGGCGAGCTGTGCCTGCACAACGGCACGGTCTACCGCTGGAACCGGCCCGTCTACGGCGTCGCCGACGGGGCGCCGCACCTGCGCGTCGAGAACCGGGTCCTGCCCGCCGGGCCCACCGTCACCGACGTCGTCGCCAACGCCGCCTTCTACTACGGGCTCGTCCGCACGCTCGCCGTGCAGAGTCGGCCGGTGTGGACGCGGCTGCCCTTCGCCGAGGCGGAGCGCAACTTCGACGAGGCGTGCCGCCACGGGATCGACGCGCGGCTGCGCTGGCCCCGGCGGGGGCGCGGCGGGCTCGCGGAGGTGGACGCGGTGACGCTGGTGCGCGAGGAGCTGCTGCCGCTCGCCGCGCAGGGGCTGGACGCCTGGGGGGTCGATCCGGCGGACCGGGACCTCTACCTCGGCGTGATCGAGGAGCGGTGCCGACGGCGGGTGAACGGGGCCTCGTGGCAGGTGGCGGCGTACCGCGCGGGCCGGGAGCGGGGCTTGGAGCGGGGGGAGGCGCTGGCCGCGATGACCCGGCGGTACGCGGAGCTGAGCAGGGCGGACGAGCCGGTGCACCTGTGGGGGGTACGGGGGTAGGGCACGGCGATCGCGCGGCGGGCCGCCCGTGCGGGGCAGCCCTCCCTGTGCCCACCCTTCCCTCCCCGCCGCGGGCAGGGTCACCTGCCTTCGGCGGAGGGGAGGCGTGCGGCGGGTGGCACGGGCGCGCCTTGCGGGTGTGTCAGTGTTGCTGTCTGCTGCCGGCCTCCACGATCGCGTTGTTGATGACCTCGTGGATCTGGGCCGGGTCGTCCACCTTGAAGCCGGAGCCCCCGGTGGCCGAGCCGATCGCCTTCACGTCGTCCCCCGCCGCCTCGGGGCCGACGGCGATGGCCACGAGGGGGAGCGGGTGGGCGGGGTCGGCGAGTTCCCTGAGCTCGGTGAGGAGGGCGCCGCGGGTGAGTGAGCCGGGGTCCTCGTTGGTGCCGTCCGTGAGCAGGACGACGGCGTTGAACTTGTCCGCCGCGTAGCCCTTGCTCGCCTGCTGGTAGGCGGCGAGCGTCGTGTCGTACAGGCCCGTCGCGCCGCCGGCCTGCGGCTGGAGCGATCCGAAGGCCGCGGTGAGCTTGTCGCGTTGGGTGACGCCCTCGCCCTCGCGGGCGCCGAGCCGGTCGGTGGGGACCAGCTCGCGGTAGTCGCGATTCCCGTCGAGCCGGGTCGAGAACTCCCACAGCCCGATGTCGTCGGCGGGCGTGAACTGCGCGAGGGCCTGGAGGAGCGAGGCCTTCGTGACGTCCATCCTGCTCTGCCCCCGCCCGGGTACCGGCTCCGCCATCGAGGGCGAGGCGTCCACGACGACGAGAAGCCGCGCGCTCTGCACCGTGATCGTCCACATCCCGCGCGTCTCCTGGAGGGCCTTCGCCGAGGGCGGCTCGGCCGTCGGCGAGGTGTACGGCTGCGGCTCGCGCGCCCCGGCCGCCTTCGCCACGCCCTCGTCGGCCTCGCCGCCCTCGGGCCTGAAGCCGGCCGCGCGCAGCAGGCGCTGCCCCCGACTCTCCTTGAGAAAGGTCATGAAGCGGACCGCGGCCCGGCTCTGCTCCGTGCTCAGCTCGGTGTTGTCCGGGATGACGTAGGGGTAGTCGAGGGCGGGGGAACCGCCCTCGGGATAGAAGAGGTCGAGTGCGCGGTCGCTCTCCCTGTTGCGGGTGTACGCGCGCTGCTCCGTGAGGATCAGGGCGTCATTGCGCTTCGGGTTGCCCGACTCGGCGCCGGAGTCATCGCGGGCGAGGGTGTCGAGCAACCGCGTGTCGCTGTCGACCGTGCGCTCGGCGAGGATCTTCGCCGCGGCGGCGACCTGCGCGCTGCCGCCCTCCGCCTTCCCGGCCTGCCCGGCGACCTCGGTGAGGGCGAGCAGTCCCGTGGCGCTGCGGGCGGGGTCGGCACTGCCCAGCCGCAGGGAGTCCCCCTGCGAACCGGCGGCGGCGAGCCGCGCCCACGAGTACGTTTTCTTCGGCCAGCCCAGTGCCTTCGCCGCCTTCTCGGTCATCCCCACGGCGACGGGGGTCGAGGCGATGGCGCCGGTCGGCGAGACCCGCGAGGAGTTGCCGCCCGAGTTCGCCTGGTCGACCCACAGGCTCGCGTCGGGCACCCAGGCCTGGAAGCCGGGGTCCTTGCCCGCCTCGACGCGCTCGGCGACCTTCGAGGAGTCCTCGGCGGTCACCTGGACGTCCAGGCAGTTCCCGTCCGAGGTGACCTTGTGCTCCTTGGCGTAGTCGGCCGCCTCCCGCAGGGCGGGCGCGATGTCGGGGGACGCGCTGACCCGCAGGTCTATCGCGTCGTCCGCGCAGCTCCCACCGAGGGGTATCAGGCCGCTCCGTACCGCGATGCCCGTCCCGGCGACGACGGCCACGACGAGGACCGTGGCCAGTGCGACCCTTCTGCCGCGGCCGCGGCTCCTCGGTCTGCTGCGGGTGCCGTGCTCCTCCACGGCCGCCTTGTGACGTCCCATACCGGTGGTGCCCTTCTTCCTTCTCGCTCTCAGGCGCGGCGGCCGTGGGGGGCCCGCCGACGCCACACGTGCGGTCTCCGTCGTGCGCGTGCTGACTGGTGCGGTGGAACGGGGGCGGTCGCCGGCCGCGCGGGACCCCGTGATCCCACAGGGACTCGTGGTCCCCTGAAGGCGGCCCGGCGAGGCGCCGGACAGGTCCGGGCGGCGCTGAGGGTGAGCGCCGGCGCGAACCTCGGATGTGCGTGCGAGCCCTGAGGCTCGGTCGGCACCCTAGCCGGGCGATGATGAGGATGAGGCAGGATCGGTCAACTGGAGGCAGCTGTGCCCGTTGAGGAGGGCCTGGTGGCCGGAACTTTTCCCGACGAAGGGTCCGCGAGACGAATTTTCCGTAACGAGACGCTGCTCGTCCTCGCGCTCTCGCTCGGCGCGAGTGGCGTTTCCGCGCTGATCAGCTTCATCGGTTCGGTGACCCGTCCCGGGGGTCTCAAGGACCAGGCCGCCACGATGAACGCCTCGGCCGCGCCCGGGCGTCCGTGGCTGGATCTGGCGTGGCAGCTCTTCGGGATCGCGAGCGCCCTCGTCCCGGTGGCGCTCGTGCTGCACCTGCTGACGCGGGAGCGGGCGAGCGCCCGGGATCTCGGCTTCGATCTGCGCAGGCCCTGGGCCGACCTGGGGCGTGGCGCCGTGGTCGCCGCGGTGGTCGGCAGTGTGGGCATCGCCTTCTACCTGGGGGCGCGCGGGCTCGGCTTCAATCTCACGGTGGTGCCCGAGGCCCTGCCCGCCGTGTGGTGGAAGTACCCGGTCCTGGTGCTCTCCGCGGTGCAGAACGCGGTGCTCGAAGAGGTCATCGTCGTGGGTTATCTGCTGCGCAGGCTGGGGCAGTTGGGGTGGAGCCCGATGGCGGCGCTGGTGGCGAGCTCGGTGCTGCGCGGCTCGTACCACCTCTACCAGGGCATCGGCGGCTTCTTCGGGAACCTCGCGATGGGGGTGCTCTTCGTGCTCCTGTACCGCAGGTGGGGGCGGGTGGGGCCGCTCGTCGTGGCGCACTCCTTCCTCGACATCGGCGCCTTCGTCGGCTTCGCGCTGCTCGCGGGCCGGGTGGACTGGCTGCCGACGGGGTGAGGGGCGCGCCTCGGTACGGGCAGCACGGGCGCGGCGTACGCGGGAGGGGCCCGGCGCGCGTGGCGCGCCGGGCCCCTCCGTACTCCCGTGGGGTGACGGGCGTTCAACCGGTGATTCAGTCGGTGGTTCGGCCGGTGGTTCAGTCGGTGCCGAACTCCATCGCCGCGCGGTCCAGCATCTCCTCGTCGCCGTTCGCCGACGTGGTCTCGCCGCGCGCGGCGATCGCCTCGGCGCCGCCTTCGGGCAGCTGCCCGATGAGGCCGGTCGCGGCGGCCTGGGCGGCGCCGAGCGCGGGCTTGCCCTCGCCGGAGCCGATGAGGCCGAGGCCCGCGTACTGCTCCAGCTTGGCGCGCGAGTCCGCGATGTCGAGGTTCCGCATGGTGAGCTGGCCGATGCGGTCGACCGGGCCGAAGGCGGCGTCCTCGGTGCGCTCCATGGAGAGCTTGTCCGGGTGGTAGCTGAAGGCGGGGCCCGTGGTGTCGAGGATCGAGTAGTCCTCGCCGCGCCGCAGCCGCAGCGTCACCTCGCCGGTGACGGCGGCGCCGACCCAGCGCTGGAGCGACTCGCGGACCATGAGCGCCTGCGGGTCCAGCCAGCGGCCCTCGTACATGAGGCGGCCGAGACGGCGGCCCTCGTTGTGGTACTGGGCGAGGGTGTCCTCGTTGTGGATCGCGTTGACGAGGCGCTCGTAGGCGGCGTGCAGGAGGGCCATGCCGGGCGCCTCGTAGATGCCGCGGCTCTTCGCCTCGATGATGCGGTTCTCGATCTGGTCCGACATGCCGAGGCCGTGCCGGCCGCCGATCGCGTTCGCCTCCATGACGAGGTCGACCGCGGTGGCGAACTCCTTGCCGTTGATCGCCACCGGGCGGCCCTGGTCGAAGCGGATCGTGACGTCCTCGGGGAGGATGTCCACCTCGGGGTCCCAGAAGCGCACGCCCATGATCGGGTCGACCGTCTCGACGCCGGTGTCCAGGTGCTCCAGCGTCTTCGCCTCGTGGGTCGCGCCCCAGATGTTCGCGTCCGTCGAGTACGCCTTCTCGGTGCTGTCGCGGTACGGGAGTTCGTGGGCGAGGAGCCACTCCGACATCTCCTTGCGACCGCCCAGCTCGGTCACGAAGTCGGCGTCGAGCCACGGCTTGTAGATCCGCAGGTGCGGGTTGGCGAGCAGCCCGTACCGGTAGAAGCGCTCGATGTCGTTGCCCTTGAAGGTCGAGCCGTCGCCCCAGATCTGGACGTCGTCCTCCAGCATCGCCCGCACGAGGAGCGTGCCGGTGACGGCGCGGCCCAGGGGGGTGGTGTTGAAGTACGCGCGGCCGCCGGAGCGGATGTGGAAGGCGCCGCAGGACAGGGCCGCGAGCCCTTCCTCGACGAGGGCCGCGCGGCAGTCGACGAGACGGGCCACCTCGGCCCCGTACGCCTTGGCGCGGCCCGGGACCGAGGCGATGTCCGGCTCGTCGTACTGGCCGATGTCGGCGGTGTACGTGCACGGGACGGCGCCCTTGTCGCGCATCCAGGCGACGGCGACGGAGGTGTCGAGACCGCCGGAGAAGGCGATGCCGACGCGCTCGCCGGCGGGCAGGGAGGTGAGGACCTTGGACATAGGGAGAGCATGCGCGTCTCCGCATGGTTATGCAAATCCTGCCCGGGGGGCGGCGGATGCTGGCGCTCCGCCCCAGCCGTGGAAAGACTCGGGGCTCCGCCCCGGACCCCGCTCCTCAATCGCCGGAGGGGCTGGGTTGGTGGGCCCCGCTCCTTAAAGGCCGGAGGGGCTGGGTTGGTGGGCCCCGCTCCTTAAAGGCCGGAGGGGCTGGGTTGGTGGGCCCCGCTCCTCAAAGGCCGGAGGGGCTGGGTTGGTGGGCCCCGCTCCTCAAAGGCCGGAGGGGCTGGATTTTTGGCCGGGTTTTGGCATCATTGCGACGCATACCTCCGCAAATGTTCCGCCGTCAGCGTCTTTCCCTTCGCCACCAGCTCCTTCGGTGTGCCCTCGAAGACGATCTCGCCTCCGTCGTGGCCCGCTCCCGGGCCGAGGTCGATGAGCCAGTCGGCGTGGGCCATGACGGCCTGGTGGTGTTCGACGACGATCAGGGAGGTGCCGTTGTCGACCAGGTGGTCGAGGAGGGTGAGGAGCTGGGTGACGTCGGCGAGGTGGAGGCCCGTGGTCGGTTCGTCCAGGACGTAGAGGGCGGGGGCCTTCTTCGCTCCGAGGTGGGTGGCGAGCTTGAGGCGTTGGCGTTCGCCGCCGGAGAGCGTGGTGAGGGGCTGGCCGAGGCGGAGGTAGCCGAGGCCGACCTCGGCGAGGCGGGCCAGGACGCGGTGCGCGGCGGGGGTGCGGGCCTCGCCCTCGCCGAAGAAGGCGGCGGCCTCGTCGACGGTCATGCCGAGCACCTCGCTGATGTCGCGGCCGCCGAGCCGGTGGGCGAGTACCTCTGCCGCGTACCGCTTCCCTTCGCACACCTCGCACGTCACGGCGACGCCCGCCATGATCCCGAGGTCGCTGTAGACGACGCCCGCGCCCTTGCAGTGGGGGCAGGCGCCCTCGGAATTGGCGGAGAAGAGGCCGGGGGAGACGTCGTTGGCCTTCGCGAAGGCCTTGCGCACCGGGTCGAGCAGCCCCGTGTAGGTGGCGGGGTTGCTGCGCCGCGAGCCCTTGATGGGGCTCTGGTCGACGGTGACGGCGTCCGTACCCGGCGGCAGCGAGTCGTGCACGAGGCTGCTCTTGCCCGAGCCCGCGACGCCGGTCACGACCGTGAGCACGCCGAGGGGGACATCGACGTCCACGTTCCGCAGGTTGTGCGTGCGGGCGCCGCGGATCTCCAGGGTGCCGTTCGGCTTCCGTACCTTCTCCTTGACCGGGGTGCGGTCCGTGAGGTGGCGGCCGGTCGTCGTGTCCGAGGCGCGCAGACCTTCGACCGTCCCCTCGAAGCCGATCTCGCCGCCCGCGGCTCCCGCGCCCGGGCCGAGGTCCACGACGTGGTCGGCGATGGCGATCGTCTCCGGCTTGTGCTCCACGACGAGGACGGTGTTGCCCTTGTCGCGCAGCCGGAGCAGGAGTTCGTTCATCCGCTGGATGTCGTGCGGGTGCAGTCCTGCCGTGGGCTCGTCGAAGACGTACGTGACGTCGGTGAGCGAGGAGCCGAGGTGGCGCACCATCTTGACGCGCTGGGCCTCGCCGCCCGAGAGCGTGCCCGCCGGGCGGTCGAGGCTGAGGTAGCCGAGACCGATCTCCACGAAGGAGTCGAGTACCTGCCGCAGGGCGGAGAGCAGTGGTGCGGCCGAGGGCTCCTCCAGCTTCGCGAGCCAGGGGGCGAGGTCGCTGATCTGGAGCGCGGACAACTCGGCGATGCCCTTGCCGGCGATCTTCACCGACCTGGCCTCCTCGCTGAGCCGCGTGCCGTCGCACTCCGGGCACGTCGTGAAGGTGACGGCCCGGTCGACGAAGGCGCGGATGTGCGGCTGCATCGACTCGCGGTCCTTGGCGAGCATCGATTTCCTGATCCGCGGCACGAGGCCCTCGTACGTCATGTTGATGCCCGCGATCTTCATGCGGGTCGGCTCGCGGTACAGGAAGTCGTGCAGCTCGCGCTCGGTGAACCCGCCGATCGGCTTGCCCGCGTCGTAGAGCCCCGACTCCGCGTACAGCCGCGCGTTCCAGCCGCCCGCCTTGTAGCCGGGCACGAGGAGGGCGCCCTCGGCGAGGGACTTCGACGCGTCGTACAACCGCGTGAGGTCCATGTCCGTGACCGCGCCCCGCCCCTCGCAGCGCGGGCACATGCCGCCCGTGCGGTGGAAGGTGACCTTCTCGGCGCGGGCGTGCTCCTTGCCGACCTTGAGCGCGCCGCTCGCCTCGACGGTCGCCGTGTTGAAGGAGAAGGCCGCGGGGCCGCCGATGTGCGGGGAGCCGAGGCGGCTGTACAGGACGCGGAGCAGCGCGTACGCGTCGGTCGCGGTGCCGACCGTGGAGCGCGGGTCGCCCCCCAGGCGCTGCTGGTCGACGACGATCGCGGTGGTCAGTCCGTCGAGCACGTCGACGTCCGGGCGGGCGCGATTGGGCATGAAGCCCTGTACGAAGGCGCTGTACGTCTCGTTGATGAGGCGCTGCGACTCGGCGGCGACGGTGTGGAAGACGAGCGAGCTCTTGCCCGAGCCCGAGACGCCCGTGAAGACCGTCAGGCGCCGCTTGGGGATCTCGACGCTGACGTCCTTGAGGTTGTTCTCGCGCGCGCCGAGGACCCGGATCAGCTCGTGGCTGTCGGCGGGCGCGGGCGCGGGCGTGGCGGGGATGCGGGGCTGCGTCATGCGGGAACTCCGTCCGTGCGGGGCGGGGTGGCGCGAGGCCGGTCGTGCCGACCCTACGGGCGGGCACCGACAACGGGCCGGGACTTCTCCGCATCCGGGCGGGACGGCGCTGCCCGGTGGGTGAGGTGGGCGGCTCTCAGGCGTGCGCGATCACGCGGCGGAGCGCGGCGCGCGCGGGCGGGCCCCAGGAGGTCTTGCCGCCCGGGCGGCCGTGTTCTCCGGCGTGGGCCACATGGAGCGCGGCGACGGAGCGGGCCACCACCCAGCCGCGGGCACGGCGCAGGAGGGCCCGGTCGGGGGCGTAGGCGGCGAGGAAGGCGTCGAGCGCGCCTTCGGGCAGGATGCTCCAGGCGCCCGCGAGGTCGCAGGCGGGATCGCCCGCGCACAGATCGCCGAAGTCGATCACGCCGCTCAGGGTGCCCCGCGCGGTGACGACGTTGGCGGGGTGCAGGTCGCCGTGGAGCCACAGGGCGGGCCCTGCCCAGTCGGGCGCCGCGAGTGCGTCGTCCCAGACGGCACGCACGGCGTCGGGCTCAGGGAGGAGGCCCTTGCCGACCGCTTCGGCGAAGCCGTGCGGCAGTCCGTCGGCCGGGCCGGTGAGCGGGGCGCCGCGCCCGAAATGGCCGGTGGGGGCGGAGGCCGGGGCGGGACGGTGCAGGGCGCGGAGGAAGGCGGCGAGCGCGGCGGCCGTGGCGGGGCCGTCCGTCGCGGGCACGTGGTCGCCGGGCTCGCCGGGCACCCACGTGGTGATCATCCACGCGCGGGGGAAGCGGGCCGAGGGCTGCCCGAGAGCCCGCGGCCTCGGTACGGGCAGGGGCAGCCGCTCGGCGAGCGCGGGCAGCCACGTCAGCTCCTCGCGCAGCAACGCGTCGGCGCGCTCCGTCGCCCACGGCACCCGCACCGCCAGCTCGTCGCCGAGCCGCCACACCTGGTAGTCCCAGCCGCGCGCGCCGGCCCCCAGCGGAAGCTCCGCGAGTTGCGGGAACTGCTCGCGCAGGAGCGCGCGGAGGAGGTCTGCGGTGATCTCGGGCGGGTTCATGGGGGGAAGGACGGGGCGGCGGGACGGAACGGTTCCGGCCCGCTCGCGGACTCAGGCCCTCATGCTTTCCCTCCGGCGAGCCCCAGCCCGTCCATGTAGTCGCGTACGTGCGTGAGCAGCCCCTCGCGCACGCGGAGGATCAGCAGGCCGGGGACCGTGAACGCGGCATCGCCCTTGGCGGGCAGCGTCGCCACGACGACGTGCTCGGCGACGAGCACCCCCGGGTCACCGGTCTCGTGGACCGAGACCCGCCGGACCTCCCGCACCCGTACGGGACTGGCGCCCCAGGCTGCCGCGTACCCCGCGCGTACGGCCTCGCGCCCCTCGTAGCGCGCGGGGAAACCGGGCGAGGTGAAGGGGAACTCGTGCACGGCGTCCGGGGCGTAGAGGTCGGCGAGATCGTCCGCGGACTTGTCGAGCATGGCCTGGTAGTAGCGGTTCAGCACCTCGTGCGGGGTGCGGACGGCGGGGGTCTCCGGTTGCGGCACGGCAGGGGTCCCTTCATGCGGCGCGGGTGTGCGCGCACACGGTAATGGCTCGGCGGCCGGCCCGTCTCGGCGAATATTCCCGCGCCGGGCTTGTTCGTGCCGGTGGTCTCGTCGTCCTCTCGAAGCCGGACGACGGCAGGCGCGACACCCGTCGTGCGCGCCTGCCGCATCGCGGCTTTCAGGCCCGCGGTGCCACGCGGATACGGTTCCCGTCGGGATCGGCTGCGAGGAACGTCGGCCCGAACCCCAGATCATGAGGCTCGCGCAGGATCGTGACGCCCTTGGCCCGCCACTGCTCGAAGATCGCGTCGACCTCGTCGGGCCCACCCCCGTGGAGGGCGAGGCACACCTCACCGGTGCGCGGGACGTCCGGTGCCAGATTCTCGAACTGGCCGGACCACAGGGCGAGGTCAGCGCCCGGCCCGAGGTCGAAGGTGATGTATCCCGGAGTCTCGAACGAGGGGCTCATGCCGAGGAGGTCGCCGTAGAAACGAGCCGCGGCGGGAGCGTCGTTCACGTAGACGATGGACAGCACGGATGTGGTCATGGTCGTTCCTTCTCGCAGGTCGTGGATACGCGTCCATCAGCCTGACCGGGATATGCGCCGCATCCTGTCGCGATTCCTGAAGAAAATCGGGGTGTGACCCCAGACCGCTTCTTCTCCCTGATGCTGCTCCTCTCATCGAGGGATGCCGTGACCACGCGGGAACTCGCCTCGGCGCTCGGGGTGTCCCTCCGCACCATCACCCGGGACCTGAACTGGCTCCGCGACGCAGGTCTGCCGGTGACCGCGCAACGGGGCCGCCTCGGAGGGGTGACCATGATGCCCGGGTCCGGGCTCGATCTCACGCGACTCACGCCGGGCGAGCGCGATCATCTCTCGCTCACCGGGCTGGACGAGAAGCAGCGTGCGGAGCTCGACACATCCGCCGAAAGCCGGCGGGCGCTCTCCAAGATCGCCGCCGCATCGTCACGTCGAGTTCATGAGCTCCCGCCGCTCGCCGACGTGGTGCACGTGGACAGCCGTCCCTGGCTCCGGGCGCATGACTCCGGCACGACTCCCGCTTCGCTGATCGGCCCGGTGCGGCGAGGTCGTCGGCTACGGATCGAGTACGCCGGCTCACGCGAGCCATGCCCACGCGAGCTGGTCGTGGATGCTTACGGGCTGTTCGCCAAGGCCGGGACTTGGTACCTCGTCGCCGACTGTGCCCGCGTCCCACGGATGTATCGACTCGAACGAATCAAGACGTGGAAAGAAGTCGACCAGCCGCGCCGGACCCGTGAGGGACAGACCCTCGCCACCGTCGCGGCAACGCTCGTCGATCAGTGGGAACACCGCCACGCGATAGAGGTCAGCGCCACCATCGACCGGACCCAGATCGAGCGAGCGCAGCGGATCTTCGGTCTACGACTCGTCCGGGAGGACCGTGAGGAATCCGCCACCGGCCACAGGGTGACGATCCGCTTCCCGTGTCTGGAGGACGTGCGAGCACTACTGCCGTTCGGGAGCGCCATCACCGTGCACGGCCCCACCGAAGCCAGGGCCCACCTCCGCGACCTCGCCACCAGCCTTGCCCACCACTATGCGCCGCCACCGACGGCCTGACCCGCGACACCCAGTAGGCGAGCGATCGACCACGGTCACGGACGGCCGACGCGGAGGCAGCCAGCCTTCACCGCGACAGACGGAATGGACCGGATGAATCGGATGGACCGGGCTGATCGGGCAGGACGGTCGGGCCTACGACTCGGCGGTGCTTGCGTTCGACTGTTCATCGATATATCGTTGAGGCATCGCGAACGGATCGCGATACGTCTCCGATGGTTGGAGGCGTAGTCGATGAAGAGAAGGAGTGAGTGTCATGCGTGGTTACGGACACGACTTCGAGAACGGCATGCAGGCCATGCGCGCGATGCGCGACATGGGAGAGGCGCGCGGGCGCGGTCATCACGGCGGCGGTCGCGGGCGCGGTGAGTACGAGGGGCGGCGGGGCGCCTTCGGGCCGTTCGGGCCCGGGCACGGCGGCCGCGGTGGTCCCGGTGGCTTCGGTGGGTTCTTCGGCGGGCCCGGCGGGTTCGGGCCCGGTGGACCTGGCGGGCCCGGCGGACGGCGGGGGAGGGCGCGGCGCGGTGACGTGCGCGCCTCGATCCTCGCGCTCCTCAAGGACCGCCCGATGCACGGCTACGAGATGATCCAGGAGATCGCCGAGCGCAGTGGCGGCGCCTGGAAGCCGAGCCCCGGTTCGGTCTACCCGACCCTCCAGCTCCTGGAGGACGAGGGCCTCATCGTCAGTCGCAGCGAGGGCGGCAAGAAGCTCTTCGCGCTCACCGACGAAGGCCGTACCGCCGCCGAGGACGGGCCCGAGGCCCCCTGGGAAGAGGCTGGCAAGGGCGTCGACTGGGAGGCCCTCGGCGAGATCCGCCAGGCCGGTTTCGGGCTCATGGAAGCCTTCGGGCAGGTCTGGAAGACCGGCAGCAAGGAGCAGCGCGACCGCGCCGTCGCCGTCCTCAACGAGACCCGCAAGCGCCTCTACCTCATCCTCGCCGAGGACGGGGAGCCGGAGGGCGCCGCGGGCTCGGAGGGTACGGGGAAGGACGCGAGCGGCGGCAAGGACGACGCCGCGGGCGAGCGCCCCTCCGGTGACTGAGCGCCGGGGCCGCGGCCCCGTGCGCACCCCCGGCGAAGGGCCCCGTACCTGTGAGAGCGTGCGGGGCCCTTCGCCGTTCCCGTCTCCGCCGGGTGGGGGAGGAATCTCCTCCGCAAGGAGGAGGGAGCAGCTCGAAAGCCCCGCCCTGCGCGGGAGGCGAGAACAGTCCCGTCCGCCGATGATCGGGCGGCGGCTCTGTGGTGAAGTGGAGGACGTGCAGCGTTGCAGTGCGTCGGTACCCGAACCCCCTGACACCGCCCCGGACCCCGGGGCGGGGCTGAGCGGAGCCCTCGCCGGGATCGTCTCGGGCGCTCGCCGCCGCGCCCTGCGCGACGGCGACGAGCAGATCGACACCGCGCACCTGCTCCACTCCCTCCTCCAGGAGGACCCGCGCTGCCGCGAGGTCCTCCGCCCCCACCTGGCCCGCCTCCTCGGGCTGCTCGTGCAGCGCAGCATCGGGTACGGGCTGCGCTGGCAAGGCACCGTCGAGGACTCGGGGAGCCTGCCCGCGCTCGGGCACGCGGGCTGGTCCCCCGCCGCGAGCCTCGCCATGGACAGGGCCCGCGAGCGCGCGGCGACCCGCGGCGGGACGCGCGACCCCCGCCCCGTCGACCTCCTCGCCGCCCTCGCCGCCGACCCCGACTGCCGCGCCGTCGCGCTGCTGCGGGACGCGGGCGGGGAACCGGAGCCGCTGCTGGCCGCGCTGGACGAGGACGAGGCGCCCGGCCATCGCGAGGGGGACGAATACGTCCGGCCTCTCGACGTATCGGACCTGCGGGCCCGGCACGGCGAACCGTAGGAGCGCCTTTCAGCCCTCACCCCGTCAGCACCAAAGCGCGTGACGCGCCTGACGGCTCCTGTCATGATGTCCCCGTTCGCCGGCCCGAGGGGGCACAGGCGGGAGGGCGGGACGATGAGCGGGACGGGGACGCGGGAGCGCAAGAGTGTGGGACTGGGGCTCGCGCTCGTGTCCGCGCTCGCCTTCGGTGGCTCGGGGGTCGCGGCGAAGCCGCTCATCGAGGCCGGGCTCAACCCGCTGCACGTCGTGTGGTTGCGGGTCGCCGGCGCGGCACTCGTACTGCTCCCCGTCGCGTGGCGGCACCGCGCGCTGCCCCGGGCGCGGCCCGGACTCCTGCTCGGGTACGGGCTGTTCGCGGTCGCCGGCGTGCAGGCGTGCTACTTCGCCGCGATCTCCCGCATCCCGGTCGGGGTGGCGCTGCTCGTCGAGTACCTGGCTCCCGCGCTCGTGCTCGGCTGGGTGCGGTTCGTGCAGCGCGGGCGCGTGAGCCGCGCCGCGGCCCTCGGCGTCGTGCTCGCTGTCGGGGGGCTCGCCTGCGTCGTGGAGGTGTGGGCAGGGCTGCGCTTCGACGTGCTCGGTCTGCTGCTCGCGCTCGGCGCCGCCTGCTGCCAGGTCGGCTACTTCGTTCTGTCGGACCACGGCACGGAGCCGGCGGGCCCCGCGGACCCCGCGGAGGAGGTGGAACGGGCCGGACCCGGGCAGGCCCCGCCCTCGCCCCTCGGCGTCATCGCCTACGGTCTGCTCGTCGGCGCCGTCGTCCTCACCTTCGTGGCGCGGCCCTGGGGCATGGACTGGGGCGTGCTCGGCGGGCGGGCGGAGATGAACGGGGCCCCCGTCGCCGCGTTCCTGCTGCTCGCCTGGATCGTGCTCCTCGCGACCGTCGTCGCCTATGCGGCCGGGGTCGTCTCGGTGCGCAGCCTCTCGCCGCAGGTCGCCGTCGTGGTGGCGTGCCTGGAGGCGGTCGTGGCGACCGTCCTCGCGTGGGTGCTGCTCGGCGAACACCTCTCGCCGCCCCAACTCGCGGGCGGATTCGTGGTCCTCGTCGGCGCGTTCGTCGCGCAGACGGCGACCCCCGCGGACACGGGCGGGGCCCGCACGGTCGCGGAGGGCGGCACCGTACCGCTGGAGGCGCGGGAGGAAGTCCCGGACGCCCCGTGAGCGGCGGTCGGAAAACCCCGGCCCTGCGGAGGGATACGGCCGGAATCCATACCGGGTGCTCTCACCGGGGACAGGGATGAAAACGGGCCCTGGCCCTCGGCTGTACCGCCGCCCCCTTCGCCGCCCAGGGTGATCACCGTGTACACGCGATCGCTCGTTCTCTCGCCTCCGGCCCGCTGAGCGCGGGCTGAGGCCACCGGCCGTTCCGTCCCGTAGGACGCGGGGTGCGGACGTCCTTCGCGCTGCCCGCAGAAGTCCCGGCACGCCGCTTCGGCGCCCGGCATCCTCTGACTTCTCGCGGAGAACCCTCTCGTGTCGTACGCGGTCTCCGGCCGCCCCGTGGGGCGCGGCCTCCTCTCCCTCGCCGTCGCGGGGCTCGCCTGGGGCACCGCCGGTGCCGCCGCCGCGCTCCTCCACCGCTCCTCCGGGCTCGGCCCGCTCTCCCTCTCCTTCTGGCGGTACGTCGGCGGACTCGCGCTCCTGCTCGCCGCGCGCGCCCTGCGGCCCGCCGTGCCCCGCCCGCGTACCGCCACCCGTCGACGGGGCGGGCTCGCGCGGACGCTCGCGCAGGGCCTGGTGCTCGCCGTCTTCCAGTCCACGTACTTCCTCGCCGTGCGCGACACGGGACTCGCGGTCGCGACCGTCGTCGCGCTGGGGTGCGGGCCCGTCCTGATCGCGCTCGGGGCGCGACTCGGCTTCGGTGAACGTCTCGGCGCGGGCGGAGTGCTCGCCGTCACGGGGGCGCTCGCGGGGCTCGCGGTGCTCGTGCTCGGCGGGGGCGGGGCGACGGTACGGCCCGCGGGGGTGCTGTGGGCCCTGGCCTCGGGCGTCTCGTACGCGGTGCTGACCCTCGTCACACGGGGCGGCGCCCGCGCGGGTGGCGGACGTGATGCCCTGACCACGACGGCGTGGTCCTTCGGGGTCGGGGCGCTCGTCCTGCTGCCCTTCGCCCTCGCCGAGGGCGCGCTGCCGGGCCGCGCCGGACTCGGCACCACGCTCCTGCTCCTCGGCTATCTCGCCGGGGTGCCGAGCGCCCTCGCCTACGTCCTCTACTTCGCCGGAGCCGCCGTGGTCCGCTCCGCGACCGTCTCCGTGATCATGCTGCTCGAACCGGTGAGCGCGGCGGTCATCGCCGTCCTCCTGCTCGGCGAACGCCTCACGGGCGCCACGATGCTGGGTGTGGCGCTGCTGCTCGTGGCGGTGGCGGGACTGGCGGTGCAGGAACGGAGGGTGGGGGTCCAGGGGACACGGGGGCGGGACGGCCTTCCGGTGGAAGGGCCCCCCGCCCCCGTACCGCCTCAGCGCTTCAGGTAAGCGGGCAGCGGGACCGAGGGGTCCAGGTCCGCGGCCGGTTCCGGGGTGCCGTACGTCTGCTGGACGGGGACGACGCCCGACCAGAAGGGGAGGGTGAGGTCCTCGGGCTCGTCGTTGGGGCCGCCGGTGCGGAGCTTGGCGGAGACCTCGTCGAGGTCGAGGCGGAGGACGGCGGTCGCGGCCAGTTCCTTGGCGTTCGCGGGGCGCGAGTCGGCGGCGCGCCCCGCGACGACCTGGTCCACGATCGCGTCGAGCGCCGTACGCCGCTCGTCCTCGTCCGTCACCTGTTGGGCGACCCCCTGCACCACGACAGAGCGGTAGTTGATGGAGTGGTGGAAGGCGGAGCGGGCGAGGACGAGGCCGTCGACGTGGGTCACCGTGAGGCACACCGCGAGCCCGGGGTCCCGGCGTGCCGAGCGCAGCGGTCGCGAACCGGTGGAGCCGTGCACGTACAGCGTCTCGCCCCGCCGCGCGTACAGCGTCGGCAGGACGACGGGCGCGCCCTCGCGGAGGTAGCCGAGGTGGCAGAGGTAGGCGCTGTCGAGTATCGCGTGCACGGTCGGCCGGTCGTAGCGGGCCCGCTCGGGGGAGCGGGTGGGCTTCGTGCGGGGCGTGGGGCCGTAGGGCTCGGCGGGCTCGGTGGTCATGCGGGTCTCTCCTCGCTGCGGACGCGCGGCTCGCGGTGGGACGACTTGCGTTCGTGATTGCACTAGTACAAAATGCTGTTTGTGCTAGGAGAGTATCGGATTTCCGGGCGGCGTGCCGCCGATATCGCCGCTGACGTGGAACAAGCCGTTGGTCGTGGGGAGTTGGGGCCCGGCGATGTGCTGCCGCCGATGCGTGAACTCGCCGCGGACCTCGGGGTGAACCCGAACACGGTGGCCGCCGCGTACCGCACGCTGCGCGAGCGCGGGGTCATCGAGACGGCGGGTCGGCGCGGGAGCCGGGTGCGGGCGCGCCCGGCCACGACCTCGCGCGACGCCGCCAGGATCGCCGTCCCGCCCGGCGCCCGCGATGTCGCCTCGGGCAACCCCGACGTGGCGCTCCTGCCCGCGCTCGCCCCCGCCTTCGCCGAGGCCGCGGCGGCGGGGGACGCGGACCCGGTGCTGTACGGTCGCGCTCCCCTCGACCCCTCCCTCGCCGCGCTCGCCCGCGCCTCCTTCACGGCGGACGGGGTGCCGGACGGCCCGGTCGCCGTCACCTCGGGCTCGCTCGACGCGATCGAACGCGTCCTCGGCGCCCACCTGCGCCCGGGGGACGCCGTCGCCGTCGAGGACCCGGGCTGGGGGAGCCTCCTCGACCTCGTACCGGCGCTCGGGCTGCGCGCGGTCCCCGTCGGCGTCGACGAGGACGGGCCCGTGCCCGCCGACGTGGCGCGCGCGCTCGACGCGGGGGCCCGCGCCCTCGTCGTCACCGAGCGCGCCCAGAACCCGACGGGCGCGGTGCTCACTGCCGAACGCGCCGCCCTGCTGCGGGAGTCGCTCGCCGCGCACCCCGAGACGCTGCTCGTCGAGGACGACCACGGGCACGGCATCGTCGCGGGCCCGCCCGTGCCGCTCGCCGGCACGACGCGGCACTGGGTCTTCGTCCGCTCGGCGGCCAAGGCGTACGGGCCCGACCTGCGGATCGCCGTGCTCACGGGGGACGAGACGACGCTCGACCGGCTGCGCGGCCGGCAGCGGCTCGGGCCCGGCTGGGTGAGCCACCTGAGCCAGCGCGCCCTGGCCCACCTGTGGCGTACGGGCGCGGTCGATCCCGTACGCGTCGCCGCCGCCTACGACGCGCGGCGGGACGCCGTCCTCGCCCGGCTCGCGGCGCACGGCGTGCCCGCGCGCGGCCGCAGCGGCATGAACGTGTGGGTCCCGGTCCCCGACGAGACCGCCGCGGTCGCCCGACTGCTCACCGAGGGCTGGGCCGCGGCGCCCGGTGCCCGCTTCCGCCTCGCCTCGGGCCCGGGCGTCCGCGTCACGGTCTCGGGACTCCACACCCCCGCGCTCGACGCGCTCGCCGACGCGCTCGCGCGGGCGGTGGGGCGGGGGGCGGGGGAGCCGAGGACGTACGTGTGAGGGGCGGCGGGTTCCCGTGCGCGGTGTGGGGCCTTCGCGGTCTCGGCCCGGGCCCGTACCGCCCCGCGTCCTCAGGCCAGCTTGATCTTCCCGCCCGTGACGTCGAGCTTCAGCTCCTCCAGCGGCGACGTCGCGGGGGCGTGCTTCACCGAGCCGTCCTCGATGGAGAACTTGCTGCCGTGGCAGGCGCAGTTGATCGTGCCGCCCGAGACCCCGGCGACCTGGCAGCCCTGGTGCGTGCAGACGCTCGTGAACGCCTTGAACTCGCCCTTCGACGGCTGGGTCACGACGACCTTCGCGTCCGTGAAGATCTTGCCGCCGCCCTCCGGGATGTCCGCCGTACTGCCGAGGGTCGTGCCGTGCCCGCCCGCGGCGGACCCGGACGAGCCCTTGCCGCCGGAGCCCGAGGAGGAACCGCCGCATGCCGCGAGGAGGGCCGCGAGGCCGCTGGCCCCCGCGGTGGCGACGAAGGTGCGGCGCGAGGCGCCGGAGGGGTGGAGGAGGGTCATGCGGGTTCCCTTCCGGGACACGGGGACGCGTGAGGCGACACGGGGACGGGGCGGGCGCGCGAGGCGCCGCCCCTATTGTCCGCCCTGTCGCGGTGTGCCGGCCGGCCGGGGCCGCTCACTCTCCGTCCACCGAGACGCCCAGCGCCCCGCCGAGCCACCGCACCTCGTGCCGCAGCAGCGCGGCGGCGAGCGGCGTACCGGTCACGCCGTGCCCGGCTCCGGGCAGCGGCAGCACCTCGTGGGGGCGCCCCGCCGCGAGCAGCGCGGCCGAGAGCCGCAGCATGTGGGCGGGGCTCACGTTCTCGTCGGCCAGACCGTGCACGAGCAGCAACGGGCGGCGCAGGCGCGGCGCGTCGTCGAGGAGGGAGGAGGCCCGGTACCCCTGCGGCAGCACCGCGGGATCGCCGAGGAACCGCTCCTCCCAGTGCGTGTTGTAGAGGGCCCGGTCGGCGGGCGCCGCGCCCGCGACCGCCGCGTGGAAGGTCTCCGGGTGCCGCAGCACCGCCGCGGCGGCGAGGTATCCGCCGTAGGACCAGCCCCGGACGCCGACCCGCCCCAGGTCCAGGTCCGGGCACCGGCCGGCCGCCGCGCGCAGGGCGTCGGCCTGGTCGGCGAGCGCGGCCGTCAGCCGGTCGCCGTGGATCGCGTACTCCCAGGGCGCGCCGCGCCCCGGGGTCCCGCGCCCGTCCGTGATCAGCACCGCGAAACCGTGCTCGGCGAACCACTGCGCAACAGCCGCCCACCACGTCCTCGCCCGCACCACGAGCCCCAGACCATGGCCCGCGTACGGGCTCAGGAGCACGGGCAGCCGCGTCCCGGGCGTGTGCCACGAGGGCAGGAGCAGCGTGCTGTTGAGCGCGCGGGCACCGAGACGCAGATAGCGGGGGCGGGGGAGGACGAGAGGCGTGTCTTCGAGGGAACGGAGAAGGGCGGTACGGGGCTCCGCAACAATGCCCGCGCTGCCCCCGCTGCCCGCGCCCCCCGCGCCGCCCCCGCCTCTGGCGCCGCGCTCGACCGCCCTGCCGCCCGCGCCGCTCGTGACCCGTACCGTACGGCCCTCCGGGCCGAGGCCGTCGAGCACCAGCGTCGGCCCGCCCGCCGCGCCCTCGTACACACCCGGTTCGGGTCCGCTCAGCCGCGCGGGCGCGGTCCCCGGTGTCCACGCCCACACGTGGACCTCTGTCGGGTCCGTACCGGCGCGCAGCAGCACCTCCTCGCCGCGCGCCCCCAGCACCTCGCGCACCTGAAGGCCCTCCGGGGTCGTCTCCGCCGCGGCCGCGAGGCCGCGCGTGCCGTCGCCGAGGACGCGCGCCGTCACGAGGGTGCCCGCTTCCGTGCGCAGCGGCGCGCCGGGCAGCAGGGAGACCCAGTACGGGTCGTGCTCCTCGGCGAGCGTGCGCGCGGAGCCGTCTGCCGGGTCGAGCGCGAGGGTGCGCACCGTGCGCTGGTCGCGGGTCTGGACACTCGCCCAGGGGCCGTGCCCGTCCCATCCGGCAGCCGCCACGTACTCGAAGGCGGGCGCGTGCCACGGGGCTCGCGGGTGTCCCTCGTCCGCCCGCCCGGGGAGCGCGACCCGGCGGGTGCCGCTCCCGTCCGCCGCGACCAGGTGCAGGCTCGTGACGGCGTTCGCCGTGCCGGCCGCGGGGTAGCGCAGTACGCGCGGGGGCAGCTCGGGGTGCGCGGGGTCGCCGAGCCAGCGGCGCGCGACCGCGCTCTCGTCGGTACGGGCGACGAGCAGCGCCGTGCCGTCGGGTGCCCACCAGTACCCTTCCTCGCGCCCGATCTCGTTCCGCGCCACGACGTCGGGGAGCCCGTACGCGACATCCGGGCCCTCCGGCGTGAGGAGGCACAGCACCGCGCCCGTGCCGCCCGGCCACCGCACGACGTGCAGCGCGCCGTCCCCGACGAACGCGAGCCGCTCGCCGCCGGGGGAGAGGCGCGGCGCCCGCGCGCCACGTATCCCCGGCAGCGGACGGGGTGGGCCGGGCGTGCCCGTGTCGAGGGTGGCGAGGGCGCCGCCCGGGAGCGCGACGGCGACGTGCCGTGCCCGCGCGTCGACGGTGTACGCGGTGATCCCGGCCTCGGTGAGCGGCCGTTCGGTGTCCGCGCCCGTCTCGTACAGCCACAGCCGCAGCGCCGCGTCCGTGCCGGAGACGGAGCGCAGGAACAGGACGCGACGGCCGTCGTCGGAGACGGTGAAGGAGTGCGGACGGCCCCGGGAGAAGCGGGCGGAACGGGCGAACTGCTCGGGAAAATCGCGCAGGTGTGCCTTGGTGGGAGGGGCGGGAGTCATGGGGGACTGTAGGCACACGCGACGTACGGCTGTCAGGTGAATACCGGGTCGGTCGTCCCGGTCGATAACCTGCACCTCATGCTCACCGAAGCCGCCGTGACCCGCTATCTGACCCCGCTGCGTGAAGGCGGTTCCCTGCCCGGGCTCGTCGAGGCCGCGGACGGTGGGCTGTACGTGCTGAAGTTCAGCGGGGCCGGGCAGGGGCGCAAGACGCTCGTGGCCGAGACCGTCTGCGGGCTGCTCGCCGCACGGCTCGGGCTGCGCGTGCCCGCGCTCCGGGCGCTCGACCTCGATCCGGTCATCGGCCTCGGCGAGCCCGACGAGCAGGTGCAGGAGCTGCTCAAGGCGAGCGGCGGGCTCAACCTCGGGATGGGCTTCCTGGCCGGGGCGCTCGGCTTCGACCCGCTCGCCTACGACGTGGAGCCGCGCGAGGCCGGGCGCGTGCTGTGGTTCGACGCGCTCGTCGGCAACGTCGACCGCTCCTGGCGCAACCCCAACCTCCTCGTGCGCGCGGGCGAGTTGTGGCTCATCGACCACGGCGCCACGATGATCTGGCAGCACAACTGGCCCACGGCCGCCGCCTCCGCGCTGCGCCGCTACGACGCGCGCGACCACGTCCTCGCCCCCTTCGCCCCCGATCTCGCCTCGGCCGAGGCCGAGTTGGCGCCGCTCGTCACCGAGGACCTGCTCACCGGCATCCTCGCCGAGGTCCCCGACGTGTGGCTCGAAGGCGAGCGCGGCTTCGCCTCGGCCGACGAGGTGCGCCGCGCGTACGTGGACGCGCTCCTGCGGCGTGCGGACGGCCTGCTCGCGCGGGTCGACCTGCCCGATGAGCCCCCCGCGCCGCCGGTCGCTGCCTCGGGCTGGCGGCGGCCGGAGGACGGCGCCCCCGCGCCCGTACCGCCCGCGCCGGAGGCCGGGACGCCGCAGGTCTTCGAGTACGCGGCGCTGCGCCTCGTGCCGCGCGTCGACCGCGGCGAGTACGTGAACGCGGGCGTCGTCCTCTACCAGCGCGCCACCGGCTTCGTCGCGGCCCGCACCCGCCTCGACGTGGCGCGGCTGCGCGGCATCGACCCCGGCGCCGACGCCGAGGGCGCCGCCGCGCTCCTGCGGGCGGTCGAAGCGGTGTGCGGCGGCGGGAGCGGTGCGGGCGGGGCGGCGGGCGACGATCCGGGCCGCCGCTTCCGCTGGCTCGTGGCACCGCGCTCGGCCCTCCTCCAGCCGGGTCCCGTGCACACCGGGCTGACACGGGCGCCGGGGGCGGAGCTGGACCGGCTGCTGGAGCGGCTCGTTCCCTGAGAGACCGCTGCCCGGGCCCGTACGGGCGTGAGCTCCCGCTCCCCGCGAGCTCCGCGCGAGAGGGATCACACGCCGCCCGCAGCCCGGCCCGTTGACACCCGGTGCCACGCCTTCTAGCGTCACTCCCACCCAAGGTACTAAGCGGTCGCTCATTCGTGCGCGGTAGTGTGAGGAGCCCGCCGCGCGAGAGCCCCCGCCGTGCCGGGCGCCGAGGTTTCCCCCAGGGACGAGGAGAACACCACATGTCCACCACCGAGCAGCGCGTAGCCGTCGTCACCGGTGCGGCCCGCGGAATCGGCGCGGCCACCGCGATCCGCCTCGCGGAGGAGGGCCGGGCCGTCGCCGTCATCGACCTCGACGAGGCGGCCTGCGCGGACACCGTCGAGAAGATCACCGCCGCGGGCGGAAAGGCCCTCGCGGTCGGCGCCGACGTCTCGGACGAGGCGCAGGTCGAGGCCGCCGTCACGCGGATCGCCGCCGAGCTGGGCGCCCCGACGATCCTCGTCAACAACGCGGGCGTGCTCCGCGACAACCTGCTCTTCAAGATGAGCCTGAGCGACTGGGACACCGTCCTCGGCGTCCACCTGCGCGGTGCCTTCCTCATGGCCCGCGCCGTGCAGACGCACATGGTCGACGCGAAGTTCGGCCGCATCGTCAACCTCTCCAGCTCCTCCGCGCTCGGCAACCGGGGACAGGTCAACTACTCCGCGGCCAAGGCCGGGATGCAGGGCTTCACGAAGACCCTCGCCATCGAGCTGGGCAAGTTCGGCGTCACCGCGAACGCCGTCGCCCCCGGCTTCATCGCGACCGACATGACGGCCGCGACCGCCGAGCGCGTCGGCATGGGCTTCGAGGACTTCCAGAAGGCCGCCGCCTCGCAGATCCCGGTCCAGCGCGTCGGGTACCCCGAGGACATCGCCAACGCCATCGCCTTCTTCACCGCCGACGCGGCCGGCTTCGTCTCGGGCCAGGTCCTGTACGTGGCCGGCGGCCCGCTCAACTGAACCCCCGGAAGGACAGCACCAGATGACTGAGCAGCAGCGGCCGGACTCCGGCGAGGTCGCCCTCGTCACCGGGGCCAGCCGGGGCATCGGCTACGGCATCGCGGCGGCCCTCGTGGCACGCGGCGACCGCGTGTGCGTCACGGGGCGCGGCGAGGAGGCGCTCCAGGAGGCCGTCGAGCGCCTCGGCTCCGACCGCGTCATCGGCGTGGCGGGCAAGGCGCACGACGAGGCCCACCAGGCCGCCGCCGTCGCCGCGACGATGGAGGCGTTCGGCCGCGTCGACCACCTCGTCAACAACGCGGGCACCAATCCGGTCTTCGGCCCGATCGCCGAACTCGACCTCAACGTGGCCCGCAAGGTCTACGACACGAACGTCCTCTCCGCGCTCGGGTTCGCGCAGCAGACGTGGCGGGCGTGGCAGAAGGAGCACGGCGGCACCATCGTCAACATCGCCTCGCTCGCCGGGATCTCCGCCTCGCCCTTCATCGGCGCGTACGGGATGAGCAAGGCCGCCATGGTCAACCTCACCCTCCAGCTCGCGCACGAGTTCGCGCCGAAGGTACGGGTCAACGCGCTCGCCCCGGCCGTCGTCAAGACGAAGTTCGCCGAGGCGCTGTACGAGGGCCGCGAGGCCGAGGTCGCCGCGACGTACCCGCTCGGCCGGCTCGGCGTGCCCGAGGACATCGGGGGCGCCGCCGAGTTCCTCACCTCGGACCGCTCCGGCTGGATCACCGGGCAGACCCTCGTCCTGGACGGCGGCATCTTCCTCAACGCGGGCGTGGGCTGAGCCGGGAGCAGTACATCGCCGGGCAGGCGGGGCCGGCCGCGCGGGCCGTCCGGGTCCGACCGCGCACGCCGTCCCGGACGGTCCCGCCCCCGTACCCAGGTCGTACGGGGGCGGGCGCGGTCCTTCCGCGACCGCCTCGCCAGGGGCGTTGTCAGTGCCTCCCGGTAGGTTCGGTGCCGTACCGAGCGCACACCCGGAGGTTGTTGACGTGACCGTGACCCCTGCCGCCCCGCTGCCCGCGTCCTGGAGCGGCGTACTCGGCGAGGAGCTGGAGCAGCCCTACTTCGCCGAGCTGATGGCCTTCGTCGCCGCGGAACGCGAGGCGGGCCCGGTCTACCCACCGGCGGAGCAGGTCTTCGCGGCGCTCGACGCGACCCCCTTCGAGGACGTCAAGGTCCTCGTCCTGGGCCAGGACCCCTACCACGGCGCGGGCCAGGGCCACGGCCTGTGCTTCTCCGTGCGGCCGGGCGTCCGCGTCCCGCCGTCGCTGCGCAACGTCTACAAGGAGATGCACGCCGACCTCGGCACGCCCATCCCCGACAACGGCTACCTCATGCCCTGGGCCGAGCAGGGCGTCCTGCTCCTCAACGCGGTGCTCACCGTCCGCGAGGGCGAGGCGAACTCGCACAAGAACAAGGGCTGGGAGCGATTCACGGACGCCGTCATCCGCGCCGTCTCGGCACGCCGCGACCCGGCCGTCTTCGTCCTGTGGGGCGCCTACGCGCAGAAGAAGCTCCCCCTCATCGACACCGAGCGGCACGTCGTCGTGAAGGGCGCGCACCCCTCCCCGCTCTCGGCGAAGAAGTTCTTCGGCTCGCGCCCCTTCACCCAGATCGACGGGGCGCTCGCCGCGCAGGGCCACAAGGCGATCGACTGGCGTATCCCCGACCTGGGCTGAGCCCCGCCTGAGCCGCCCGGCCCCGGGCTGCCGTTAGCGTGCCCGTACCGCCGCCCGCCCGGCGACGGTGCGGGCGGCGAGCGGAGGCGGCGGGTGCGCGGACGGCACGAGGAGACGAGGGATCGCGGGCTCGCGACGCGGATCGGCCAGGCCGCGCTGCTGTTGCACGCGGGGGACAGGGCCGAGGCCCGCGCACGGCTCCTCGCCCTGTGGGAGGAACTGCCCCCCGGGCCGGGCCCGCACCGCTGCGCCCTCGCCCACTACCTCGCCGAGGCGCAGGACGACCCGGCCCGCCGCCTCGACTGGGACCTCACCGCGCTGCGCGCCGCCGGGCCCGGCAGCCGCTCCCTGCTGCCCCGCCTCCGCCTCGCCCTCGCCGCCGACTACGCCCGCATCGGCCGTACGAGCGAGGCCCGCGCCCACCTCGTCCGGGCCCGCGAGGCGGCCGAGGCGCTGACGGCGGGGCCTTACGCGGACGGGGTTCGGGCGGCGATCATCCGGTTGGGACAGCGGCTGGGGGCATGAAGCGGGGCAGTGCCGGGAGCCTGCCGGTCCCGGTCCGTGGCGGGCCCCCGCGGGATAGCCTGCCCGCCATGACAGCACCCGCCGCCGACTGGCCACCCGCCCCGATAACGACCGCACGCCTCGTCCTGCGGGCCGCCGAGGCACGGGACCGGGCGACGTTCGTCGAACTGTTCTCCTCGGAAGAGGTCGGGACCCACAAGGGCGGAGCCAGACCGCGCGCGGAGCTGGAGGCGGCGATGCCCGAAGTGGCCGGACAGCGCCCGGGGTTCTTCGTGGTCACGGTGGCGGACGGGATGATCGGCGCGGTCACGCTCGACCGGCGCGAGGGCGGAACCACCGAGCTGGGGTACCTCCTCCTGCCCCGCGCGTGGGGGCGCGGCTACGCGAGCGAGGCGTGCGCGGCGGCGCTCGGCTGGTGCGCGCTCGCGCGCCCCGGCGATCCGGTGGTGGTGACGATCCAGACGGCCAACGCCCGCTCGATGCGCCTCGCGGCACGGCTCGGCTTCACCGAGGTCGAGCGGTTCCACGAATGGGGCGCCGAGCAGTGGCGCGGGGAGCGGTCGCCGCGGGCCGCGGCGCACTGAGCCCGTCCCGCTCACGCACCGTCCACCGGTGTGAGCGGGTCCGGGCGGGCGAGGACCCGCGCGAGCGGGGTCCCCTCACGGGCGGCGACCCGGCGGCGGGCGCGCAGGGCGGCGCGCGTACGGGGGCGGTACTTGGGCTCCCTGCCGCAACCGCAGCCGTCGCGCCCCTCGTACGAGAGCCCCGCGGCGAGCACGACGGACACGACCGACCACGCGCGGCGGTCCAGCCGGGGCGGCGGCGCGAAGTCGTGGCCCGCCCGGACGAGCCCCGCCCCGCAGCCGGGGCAGGGCTGGACCCGCCGGGTGATGTGCCGCTTGAAACTCAGGCGGCAGCGGACGCACACGTGGTGCTGCTTGTAGGTGACTTCGGCCCAGAAGCACATGACGGCAGGGTAGGGGGCGCCGCGCGGGGCCATCAGGGCTTCCCGCCGGAGCGGGAAGGGCCTGCCGCCGGTCAGGCGGCGCTCGCCGCCGCGTCGAGCGCCCTCCGCGCCTTCGCCACCACCTCCGCGTCCGTGACGAAGTGCGTGTCCTGCTCCGCCGACGCGCTGGAGGCGCCGAGCGGGACCCAGGCGGCGCCGCCGCGGACCGGGGCGCGGCGCTTCGCCGAGAGGTGGACGGCGTCGGCGCCCGTCGCGAGCAGCGCCGGGATGTCGGCGGGACGTACTCCACCGCCCGCCATCACCCGCACGCCCGGCGCCGCCGCGGCCATCGCGGCGAGCCGGTCGAGGCCCTGCCCCGCGGCCGGTGCGCCGCCGGAGGTGAGGACCCGGGTCAGGCCGAGCGCGGGGAGCAGCGCGGCCGCGGCGACCGGGTCCGCCGACACGTCGATCGCGCGGTGCAACGTCACCTCGGCCGCCGGGTCCGTCTCCCGTGCCGCGTCGCGCAGCCTGGCGACGGCCTCGACGTCGAGCGTGCCCTCCGCCGTGAGCGCGCCGATCACCACGCCGCGCGCCCCCGAGGCGATCACGGACCGCACCTCGGCGGTCATGAGGGCGATCTCCTCGGCGTCGTGGACGAAGTCGCCGGGCCGGCAGCGCACCAGGACCTGCACGGGCGTCCCCACCGCGGCGACCGCTTCCACGAGCGCGGCCGAGGGGGTCAGGCCGCCCAGTTCCAGGCCGGTGCAGAGTTCGACGCGGTCCGCTCCGTGCTCGCGGGCGATACGGGCACCCGCCGCCGAGGTGACCGCGATCTCCAGCGTGGGCCGGGACTTGCCGGCGCTCACTCCTCGGTCCCGGTGAGGGGCTGGTCGGAGGCGGGGATGACGCGGGCCGTCAGGTCCGGGTCGGCCATGTCGCGGTCGAAGGGGAACATCGGGCGGCTGATGCGGTGGTGGCCGAGCCGGACGAGGTCCTGGTCGACGCCGCCGGGCGTGAGCGCCATCTTCCAGCCGTTCGACATGTCGAACAGCTCCGGCTCCAGGTAGCCGATCTTGACGATCACGATGTCGGCGGAGCGGGGGTCCAGGGACAGGTCCGTGAAGTCGTGCTCGTGGTGGTACGGCTTGCGGAGCTTCGTGAGGATCGCGTAAACGCCGCCCACGCGGACGACGACCTCTGTCTCGGCGTCGCGGTCGCCGTGCCGGATGGCGTGGACGACGCCGGTGAGCGTGACGGGACCCGCGTGCCGGTCGTCGACGGCGGCGCCCGCCGTGACGGTGACGGTCGCGCCGACTCCGGCGGCGACGGCGGTCTCGATCGCGGCGGGCCCCGGGACGGAGGCGTAGATCACCGTCGGCCCGTCCTCCTTCCGGAACTCGGGCCGCTCCAGGAGCCGGGTGAGGCCCCAGGTGACGTCGCCCGCGCCGCCCGCGGTGGGGTTGTCCCCGGTGTCGCTGATGAAGTAGGGCTTCTGCTCGGAGGCGAGTGCCTCGTCGAGGAGTTCGTCGTACGTGCCGGTCGGCGCGACGAAGTCGAAGTCGGCGCGCGCCTCCCAGAATCCCCGGGCCAGGCGCTCGGCGCCGCGCGCGACCGCCTCGGTGTCCTCGCCCGTGACGACCACGACGGCGCGGTTGCGGGGCTCGTCCGCCCAGGCGTAGCCGACCCAGATCGCCGCGTCGGTCACGCCCTCGGCGGCCTCGACCTCCTCGACCGCCGCGTACACGCTCTTCGCCGGCTCGATCCGGGTCGAGGTCTGCTCGCCCGCGAGGAGCACGGGGACCGGGACCCACGCCTTGACGGGGCGCGGCGCGCCGGACTCCAGCAGGCCGACCAGGTTGCGCACCGCGCGCTCCTTGGTCTCCATGTGGTCCTCGTGCGGGGCCATCCGGTAACACGTGATCAGGTCGCTGCGGTGGACGAGCGCGCGGGAGACGTTGCCGTGCAGATCCATCGAGGTAGAGACGACGACGTCGGGGCCCACGGTCGCGCGGATGCGCTCCAGGAGGACCGCCTCCGCGTCGTCGACACCTTCGACGGTCATCGCGCCGTGGATGTCGTACCAGAGGCCGTCGAGGGCGGGCAGCGCGGCGAGGCGCTCGATGAGCTCGTCGGTGAGCGCCTGCCACGCGGCGGCCGTGACGGTCCCGCCGGGCAGCGACTTGCCGACCAGGGCACCGTGCCACTCGGCGGCCTCGCGCAGGGGCGCCCCGGGGGCGAGGAAGGGGTACCGGTCGAATATCGCGGCGCCGCGCGCGGGGTGGAAGGCGGGGGCCTCGGTGCGGGCGGGGGAGAAGGTGGAGGACTCGATGCCGAGCCCGGCCACGGCGATGACCGGGCGGCCGGGGGTGGTACGGGCGGTGCTGTTCTGGGACATGGCGTGGCTCCTCGTACGGGTGGTGAGGACGGGTGAGCGGGGCGGGCGCCCCCGGCCGGCCGACTGCCCCGGCCGGGGGTCTCGCTCCTGGGTGAGGTCGTGCGCGGGCGTCAGCCCCTGGCCGGAGCGGGTACGGCGACGACGCCGCCCGCCTCGCCGAGCGCGCGGGCCAGGGCGCGCTGGAGGGCGAAGAGCCCGGCGCCGACGAGCCCCGCGTCCGCGCCGAGCGAGGCCCGCTCGATGGTGAGGTGTTCGGTGACGAGCGGGTGGCAGCTCTCGTAGAGCTGTCCGCGCACGGCGGCGACGAAGGGTTCGAGGGTGGAGAGGATGCCGCCGAGGTAGACGGCGTCCGGGTTGAAGAAGTTGACGTTGGCGGCGAGGACCTGGCCGAGGTGGTCGCCCGCCCTGCGGACCGCGCGGGTCGCCTCCGGGTCGGCGTCGCCCGCGAGCCGTACGACGTCCTCGGTGCTCGTGACGTCGAGGCCGCGCTCCCGCAGGATGCGCACGAGGGCGGCGCCCGAGGCGACCGTCTCCAAGCAGCCCGTGTTGCCGCAGGAGCAGGGGACGTCGGCGCCGCCCGCGTCGACGCGGATGTGCGTGATGTCCCCCGCCGCGCCCGTCGCGCCCCGGTAGAGGCGGCCGTCGGCGATGACTCCGGCGCCGATCGCCGAGCCGATCTTCACCATGATCGACTGCCGGTGCCCGGCGGGCCGGACACTTTGTTCGCCGACCGCCATGCAGTTGGCGTCGTTGTCGACGACGGCGGTGACGCCGAAGCGCTCCTCCAGCCAGTCGGCCACCGGGAAGCGGTTCCAGCCCGGCATCCGCGAGGGCAGGACGACGGCCCCCGCCGCCGCGTCGACCGGACCGGGCAGGGAGAGACCGACACCGCGCAGCCGCGCGCGACCCCGGGCGGCGGCCAGCGCCTCCAGGTGTTCGGCGAGCCTCGGCAGCGCGGCCTCGGGCCCGTCGTCGATCCCGAACGGGACGCCCGCGACCTCGCGCAGGCCGCCGCCCGGGAGCACGACGCCGATCCGGGCGTGCCTGCCGCCGACGTCGGCCGCGATCGCGTACTCGTCGTTGCCGCCCACGCGCAGGACCTTGCGGGGACGGCCGCCGGTGGAGGACTGAGTGCCCTCCTCGGCGACGAGTCCGCGCTCGACGAGCTGGGCCACGGTGAGGGAGATGGTGGAGGGAGCCGCGCCGAGGAGCGCGGCGAGTTCGGCGCGGGACGACGCCTGGCCCGAGGCGACGAGTTCGAGGACCCGCGCCGCGAGGGTGGGCGCGCCCTTGGCCGCCGCGCCCTTGACGGACACGCCCTTGGCGGCCTTGCGGTCCCGTGCACTTATTTCAGTCATGTACGAAGTAACTTCCGCAATGGTGGGTGTGACGGAGACAGTACGCCCGCGCCGAGCGCGGACGACAACTCCGTGGAGAAAGTTGACGAGCTGTTGAGTGAGGCAAAGAGGGATCGAATTAGGACATAAGCATCAGGGAAGGGGGAGTGTGTGGCCGCTCGGAACTTTTTTCGGAATCGCAGAAACTTACTTTTTACTAATTCTTGTTTGTTTGTTCGGCGGGTCCGTCGTTGACTGTCGCCGTACAGCGCCGACCCCGCGGCGCAGGCCCGGACTGCCGGGACGAATGCGGGTCCTTTCACCTGAGGAGAGTCATGTCCCTTGCTCCCACGGCGGCCGGCCGCCGCTGGGCCCTGGTCGCGGGTGCCGCCCTCACCACCGGCGCACTGCTCACCGGGTGTTCCGGCGGCGGAACCTCGTCGTCCGGCTCGTCGTCCTCGGACACCATCAACTACGCGCTGCCCGCGAACTTCACGCCGAACTGGATTCTCCCGGTCGGCACCGCCTCGCACCTCAACACGAACAACTCGTCCATATCCCAGTCGCTGTGGGAACCGCTCGTGGCGTACGACGGCTCCGCCGGCAAGGTCGGCTGGAACAAGGACAACTCGCTCGCCACCGACGCGAAGTTCGCCGGCGACAACAAGAGCGTGACGATCACCCTCGGCGACCGGCACTGGAGCGACGGGAAGCCCGTCACCTCGCGGGACGTGGAGTTCTGGTACAACCTCGTCAAGGCCGACAAGGAGGACTGGGCGAGCTACAGCCCGGGCAAGGCTCCCGACAACTGGACCTCCTTCAAGACCGTCGACGCGACGCACTTCACCCTCACCTTCGACAAGGCGTACAACCCGCAGTGGATGCTCGCCAACGAGTTGAGCATGATCCGCCCCATGCCGCAGCACGTGTGGGACAAGACCAGCGACGCCGGCACCGTCTCCGACCTGGACCGCGGCACCGCGGGCGCCAAGAAGGTCTGGTCGTACCTCAACGGCGCGGCCAAGAAGATCTCGGGTTACGCGAGCGACCCGCTCTGGAAGACCGTCAGCGGCCCGTACACCATCAAGACGTTCACGACCGCGGGCAAGGTCCAGCTCACCGCCAACGCCAAGTACAACGGCGGCGGCAAGGCCAACATCAAGAACGTCAACCTGCTGCCCTTCACCACGACCGACGCCGAGGTCAACGCGCTCCGCTCCGGCACCGTCGACTACGGCTACATCAACGCCACCGACCTCGGCCAGGAGGCGGCCTTCAAGGCCAAGGGCTACACGCTGAAGCCGTGGACCGGCTGGGCGATCACGTACATGCCGTACAACTTCAACAACCCCGCCATGGGCGCGGTGTTCAAGCAGCTGTACGCCCGCCAGGCGATCCAGATGTCCGTCGACCAGGCGAGCCTCTCCAAGGTCGTCTACAACGGCACCGCCGTCCAGACCTACGGCCCGATCCCGCAGGGCCAGGCCTCGTCCTTCGTCTCGCCGGAGCAGAAGAACAACCCGTACCCCTTCGACACCGCCAAGGCCAGGAAGCTCCTCACCGGCCACGGCTGGACGAAGCAGGGCGGCGGCCTCGTCTGCACGAACCCCGGCACGGGCGACGACCAGTGCGGCAAGGGCGTCGACAAGGGCACCAAGTTCGAGATGCAGGTCCTGTCGCAGTCCGGCTCCACCGTCACCGACAACATGATGAGCGCGCTCCAGTCCTCCTTCGCGAAGACCGGCATCAAGTTCGGCATCAAGACCGCGCCCGTCAACTCCGTCCTGTCGCAGGCCGGTCAGTGCAAGGCCGGTGACTCCGGCTGCAAGTGGCAGCTCTCCTTCTTCGGCACCGCCGGCAGCTGGTACTTCCCCGCCTACCCGAGCGGCGACTCCCTCTTCGCCACCGGCGGCGGCTCCAACTTCGGCAGCTACTCCAACCCCGAGGTCGACAAGCTCGTCTCCGCCACCACCACCTCCTCCTCCGACGAGGCCGTGCAGAAGTACAGCGCCGCGCTCGCCAAGGACCTCCCCGTGGTCTGGCTCCCCGAGCCCGACTACCAGATCTCCGTGGTCAAGTCGGGCCTGGGCGGCTTCGCGCAGGACTCCCTCGCCAACTTCCACCCCGCCATGTGGAAGTGGACCAAGTAGACCCGGTCGGTGCGTGCGGGCCCGCCGGCCGGCAGGCCGCCCCGGGCCCGTACGCACCCTCGCGCCCGCACACCCCTCCCCGTCGGCTCCCACGCGGCGGCGACGCCGCCCCTGCCCCCGGTGACGCCAGCGCGCCCCCCAGAGACGAAGGCGACCGGAAGAACACATGAGCACTTCCTCGTACCTGATCAGACGCGTCCTCCAGGCCCTCGCGGTGATCGTCATCGTGACGATCGTCGTGTTCGGCCTGCTGCACGCCCTGCCCGGCGGCCCCGCGCGCGGCATCCTCGGGCCGCAGGCCACCGCGCAGCAGATCGCGCACTTCAACCACGAGCAGGGCCTCGACAAGCCGCTGCCCGTCCAGTACTTCTACTACCTCGGCCAGCTCCTCCACGGCGACCTCGGCACTTCGTACACCCTCAACGAGCCGGTCTCCCAGCTCATCACCGAGCGCCTGCCGAAGACGCTCGTCCTCACGGTGCTGTCCGCGCTCCTCGGCCTCGTCCTCGCCGTCCCGCTCGGCATGTGGCAGGCGGTGCGCCGCAACAAGCCCGTCGACTACGTCATCACCACGGTGAGCTTCATCGCCTACTCGACGCCCGTCTACTTCCTCGGGCTGATCCTCGTGCTGGTCTTCAGCCAGGGGCTCGGCTGGTTCCCCTCGCAGGCCCCGCAGGGCGAGACGCTCGGCCAGGTCTTCTCCGACCCGCAGGCCCTCGTCCTGCCCGTCGTCGCCGGGGCCGCGTCGATGATCGCCGTCTTCAGCCGCTACATGCGCGCGGCGACCCTGGAGAACCTCTCCGAGGACTACGTGCGCACCGCCAGGGCGGGCGGCTCCCGCTCCCGCGCGATCCTGTGGCGCCACGTCTTCCGCAACTCGCTGACGCCCGTCGTCGCGATGCTCGGCTACTACGTGCCCGTCCTCTTCGGCGGTGCCCTCGTCGTCGAACAGCTCTTCAACTACCCCGGTATGGGCCTGCTGTTCTGGACCGCTGCCCAGGCGTCCGACTACCCGGTCCTGCTCGGCTGCGTCCTCGTGATCGCGGTCGCGACCGTCGTCGGCACCCTGCTCGCCGACATCGTCCAGCGGGTCATCGACCCCCGAGTGAAGGCAGGACGGGCATGAGCGCCGTCATCCAGCCGGGCAAGGTCCCCGGCACCGCCACCGCGCCGAGCGAGGCGTCCGGCGCCCGACTCGCCGTGCGCCGCTTCCTGCGCAACCGACTGGCCGTCGTGGGCCTCGCCTTCGTCGTCCTCTTCTTCCTGTTCTGCTTCATCGGTCCGCTCGTGTACTCCACCGACCAGACCCACACGCTGCTCGACCAGGTCAACCAGTCCCCGAGCGGAGCCCACTGGCTCGGCACCGACGCCGTCGGCCACGACGAACTCGGCCGGCTCATGTACGGCGGCAAGGTCTCCCTCGTCGTCGGCCTCGCCGCCGGTGTCCTCGCCACCGTCATCGGCACCCTGTGGGGCGCGACGGCCGGGTACGCGGGCGGCTGGATCGACGCGTTCATGATGCGCGTCGTGGACGCCGGGATCGCCATCCCCGCGCTGTTCATCCTCCTCGTGGTCTCCGCCATCACCACGCCGGGACTGAGCGGCCTCGTCGTCATCCTCGGACTGGTGTCCTGGCTCGTGCCCTCCCGCCTCGTCCGGGCCGAGACACTGACCCTGAAGAACAGGGACTACGTCCTGACCCTGCGGGCCATCGGCGGCACGCACGGCCGCGCGATCCTGCGGCACATCCTGCCCAACTCGGTCTCGACCGTGATCGTCGCCGCGACCTTCCAGATCGCGGACGCGATCCTCCTGGTCGCCTACGTCTCCTACCTGGGGCTCGGCGTCCAGCCGCCGCAGACCGACTGGGGCGGGATGCTCTCGGCCGGGCTCACCGCCGCCTACTCCGGTTACTGGTGGCTGATCCTGCCGCCCGGCCTGGCCATCATCGTGGTGGTGTGGGCGTTCAACGCGATCGGGGACGGGCTCCGCGACGCTTTCGATGTGAGGGGACGCGGATGAGCGCCACCACCAAGGCTCCCGGACGCCCGGCGCCGGGACCCGTACTCGCACTCGACGACCTCGGCGTCGTCTTCACCACCGAGACCGGCGAGGTACCGGCCGTCAAGGGCGTGTCCCTCCAGGTCGCCCCCGGCGAGACCCTCGCCCTCGTCGGTGAGTCCGGCTCGGGCAAGTCGACCATCGCGCTCGCCGCGATGGGCCTGCTCGACGCCAACGCCCGCGCCACGGGCAGCGCCGTCGTCGCGGGCACCCAGGTCGTCGGCACCCCGGACTCCGCGCTCGCCGCGCTGCGCGGCAAGAGCGTCTCGATGGTGTTCCAGGAACCCGCCACCGCGCTCGACCCGCTCACCCGGATCGGCCGCCAGATCAGCGAGGTGATCCGCAACCACCGCGACGTCCCCGCGAAGGAGGCCGCCGCCGAGGCCGTCGAACTCCTGCGCCGCGTCGGCATCCCCGACCCGGAGAACCGCGCCCGCGCCTACCCCTTCCAGCTCTCCGGCGGACAGCGCCAGCGCGTCGTCATCGCCATGGCCATCGCCAACGAGCCGGGCCTGCTCATCGCCGACGAGCCGACGACCGCGCTCGACGTCACCGTGCAGGCCGAGATCCTCGACCTCCTGCGCCGCCTCGCCGTCGACACCGGCACCGGCGTGCTCCTCGTGACCCACAACATGGGCGTCGTCGCCGACTTCGCCGACCGCGTCGCCGTCATGTACCAGGGCGAGATCGTCGAGACCGGCCCGGTCGAGGACGTCCTGCTGCGCCCCGGCCACGACTACACGCGCCGACTCCTCGCCGCGGTGCCCCGGCTCTCCGTCGCCGAAGCGGTGGCCGAGGAGAAGGCGGAGGCCGCTCAGCGGAAACCGGGGGCGGTGCGGGACAAGCCGACCGGCTCAGCACGCACCCCCGAAGGCCCCGCCCCCGTCGCCGAACTCACCGACATCAGCGTCGTCTTCGGCCGCGGCAAGGCCGCCGTACGCGCCCTCGACGGCGTCTCGCTCCACGTCGGCCCGGGTGAGACCCTCGGCCTCGTCGGTGAGTCCGGCTCGGGCAAGTCCACCGCCGCGCGCGTCGCACTGGGCCTCATCCCGCCCACCTCGGGCACCGTCACGCTCTTCGGCTCCGACCTCGGCCGCACCAAGGGCCGCGCCCGCCGCGCCCTGCGCTCCGGCATCGGCGTCGTCCTCCAGGACCCCGTGGCCTCGCTCGACGCCCGCATGACCGTCGGCGAGTGCGTCGCCGAACCGCTCAGGGTGCACCGCCGCGAGCTGTCCGCCAAGGACCGCCAGGCCAAGGTCGCCGCCGTACTCGAACGGGTCCGGCTGCCGCGCGAGGTCGCCCGGCGCACCCCGCGCGAACTCTCCGGCGGCCAGCGCCAGCGCGTCAGCCTGGCCCGCGCCCTCGTCCTGGAGCCGCGCCTCCTCGTCGCCGACGAACCGACCAGCGCGCTCGACGTGAGCGTGCAGGAAGCGGTCCTCGAAGTCATCACGGAACTCCAGGAGGAGCTGGGCTTCGCCTGCCTCTTCGTCTCCCACGACCTCGCCGTCGTGCAGCACTTCGCGCAGCGCGTCGTCGTGATGCGCGCCGGACGCGTCGAGGAGCAGGGCAGTACGGGCACGACCCTGCTGCACCCGGAGACCGACTACACCCGCCGTCTGCTGGCAGCCGTGCCCGTGCCCGACCCCGCGGTGCAGCGCGCCCGCCGGGCCGACCGCCTGGCCACGCTCGCCGCGGGCCGCTCGGAGGCACAGGCGTGACCCACCCCCTTCCCCCCACAGGGGCCCGCACGGCCCCCGATCCCGCGCGGCCGTTGTTCGCGGGCATCGACATCGGCGGCACCACGACCCAGGTGGTCGTGTGCGCCGACGACCTGACCGTCCTCGCCAGGGCCGAGGCCGCGACCCCCGCGCGCGAGGGCGGCCACGCCATGACGCGCGCCGCGCTCGGCGCGCTCGCCCCGCTCCTGGCCCGCACCCCGGGCCGGCTCCTCGGCACCGGGATCGGCGCGGCCGGCGTCGTGGACGCGGCGAGCGGACGCATCCTCGTCGCGAGCGACTCCTTTCGCGGCTGGGCCGGATTCGCCGTCACGGAGGCGGTCGAGACGGCTCTCGGCGTCCCGGCCTTCCTCGACAACGACGTCAACGCCTTCCTCCTGGGGGAGGTCTCGGCGGGTGCCGTGCGCGGCGAGGGCGACGTGCTCGGGATGACCCTCGGGACCGGTGTCGGCGGCGCCCTCTGGACCGGCGGTGCCCTCTTCCCCGGTCCGCACGGCGCGGCGGGCGAGATCGGGCACATCCCCGGCTTCGGCGACCTGCCCTGCACGTGCGGCGGCCGCGGCCACCTGGAGACGCTCGCGTCGGGCCGGTCCATCGGCGCCCGGTACGCGGACCGCACCGGGCGCCGCCTCACCGCCCGCGAGGTGTACGAGGCCGCCACCTACGGGGACGAGGACGCGCGCGCCGTCTACCAGGCCGCGGGGCGGGGCATCGCGCGCGCCGTCGTGATCACGGCGGGCGTCGTCGACCTCACGACCGTCGTGGTGGGCGGCGGCGTCAGCGGGGCCTGGCCGCTCCTGGAGCCGGTCATCGTGTCCGCCCTCGCGTCCGAACCGCCGGTGAGCGGGCACCCGGTGCGCCTGGTGCGCGCGGCGCTCGCCTCCGACGCCGTCCCCGTGGGCGCGGCGGCGCGCGCCCGCAGGGAACTGTCGGCGGTGCCGCTCGTGTAGCACCGCGCGGCCCCGGCCGCGCTCAGCCTCCGTAAGCGTCCCGGCAGATCCGCGCCTGCGGGCTGTCGGCGGGCCAGCCGCCGAACGTACGGCCCAGCGCGCACACGCCGTCGCCCCCGCCCGCGCTCCCCGTCGCGGGGGGCCTGGCCTCGCGCTGCTCGCGGCGCGGGGCGTGGTGGCGCGGGGGTGGCGGGGGCGCCGCGGGCGGCGTGTGGGCGCGGCTGGGTACCGCGCGGGGTGGGGGAGGGGCCGGCCGGGGAGGCGCCGGGTCCTCACGGTGCCCCGCGGCGTGTGCCTTCCGGTGGGGGTGGGTGCTGGGCAGCGGTGTCGTGGACGCGGTGAGCGCCCCCGGCACCGCGAGGCTCGCCCGCGCCGTCGGCTCGGCCGGTTCCTCCGCCGCCTCGCGCACACTCACACACCCGGACAGCGCCGCGCCCGCGAGGG
Organism: Streptomyces sp. NPDC088923; assembly: GCF_044749745.1. Classification (NCBI taxonomy): domain Bacteria; kingdom Bacillati; phylum Actinomycetota; class Actinomycetes; order Kitasatosporales; family Streptomycetaceae; genus Streptomyces; species Streptomyces sp. NPDC088923. The sequence continues at coordinate 53,864 of NZ_JBIVIO010000003.1, forward strand.
CGAGCAGCACCCCGGCGGCGGTTCTCGTCATTCGCACCCCGCCACTGTGCGGAGCCGCGCCCGGCCGGACCAAGCCGAGAGGCCGGAAGTCCACCGGATGAGTGGGGTGGTGGACGCGCGGGCGCTGACGCGCGGCACAGTGGCCTCATGACTGTGCTCGCCACCTTCGCCCGCAGCTACGTCGACGACCTCGACGCCGCACTCCCCGCCTTTCGCGCCCTGACCGGCGAGGAACCGCGCCTGCGTTTCTCCCACCGGGGCATCGAACTCGCCGTCATCGGCGGCTTCCTGCTCCTCGCGGGCCCGCCCGAAGTCCTCGCCCCCGTCCGCGCCACGCACGCCACCGTCGTCGTGGACGCGCTCACCCCGGTGCTCGACCGCGCCGCGCGAGAGGGCGCCGAGATCCTCGCCCCGCCCCGCGCCGCCCCGACGGGCCGCAACCTCGTCGTACGGCACCCGGGTGGCGCCGTCATCGAGTACGTGGAGTTCGACGCGGCCACACGCGCGGCGGCCGGACTCGCTCCCTGACCCCGCCATGCCTCCAGAAGCGGCGGCACCGCCCGCGCGCCCCCTCCCGCGCCCGCTTATGCTGCGAGCGCGGCCGGAGCGGCGGGCAGTGGGCCCGCGCGGGCGGTGGCGGGAGGGCGGTGCCGTGAAGATCGCGTGCGTGGGGCTCGGGGACATAGCCGAGAAGGCGTACCTTCCGGTGCTCGGCACCCGGGCGGACACGGAACTGCTCCTGTGCACGCGGAACCCGGCGACCCTCGACCGGCTCGGCGCCCGCTACCACGTGCCGCCCGAGCGCCGGCACACGAGTCTGGACGGGGTGCTCGCCGCGCGGCCCGACGCGGTGCTCGTGCACGCGGCGACCGAGGCGCACCCGGAGCTGGTGACCCGGCTCGTGGAGGCGGGCGTGCCCACGTACGTCGACAAGCCGCTCGCGTACGAGCTGAAGGAGTCGCGGCGCGTCGCCGACCTCGCCGAGGAGCGCGCGGTCCCGCTCATGGTCGGTTTCAACCGCCGCCACGCGCCCGGTTACGTCCAGTGCCTGGAGCACCCGCGCGACCTGATCGTGCTCCAGAAGAACCGGCACGGCCTGCCCGAGCGGGCCCGTACCTTCGTCCTCGACGACTTCATCCACGTCGTCGACACGCTCCGCTTCCTCGTTCCCGGCACCCCCGACGAGGTGCGCGTGCACGCCCGCGCGAGCGAGGACGGCCTCCTCTCGCACGTCGTGCTCCAGCTCGCCGGTCCTGGCTTCACCGCGCTCGGCGTCATGAACCGCGTGAGCGGCTCGACGGAGGAGGTCCTGGAGGTGTCGGGCCAGGACACCAAGCGCGTCGTGCGCGACCTCGCCGAGATCACCGACCACCGCGGCCAGCCGACCGTCCGCCGTCGCGGCGACTGGACCCCGGTCGCCCGCCAGCGCGGTATCGAGCAGTGCGTGGAGGCCTTCCTCGACGCGGTCGCGAGCGGCGCCCCGCTCAGCGCGCGCGACGCCCTGGAGACCCACGAGCTGTGCGAACGGGTCATGCTGGCGGCGCGGGAGGCGGGGGCGCGGGACTGAGGAGCGGGGGCGGTACGCGTCCGGCCCCGTACGCCGAAAGGCCCGGGCGTCCGTCCGCGGCGCGTTGCCGCTTCGGGATGCCCGGGCCCGGCCGCCGGCTGGGCCTCCGTCCCCACGTGGCTTCCGGCGTGTCCCCGGGCAGGCCCGCTCATGCGTGCCCGGGGAGTTGTTGGCCCGGTGCCGGAGGGGTGTCCGGCACCGGGAGGGGTGTCACATGTGCACCGTGGGCGCGCTCTCGCCGTCGCCCGTGCTCAGGTCGGGGCGACCGCTGCGGTACATGAGCGCCGCGATGATCGCGCCGGCGGCGAAGAAGGCGGCCGACCACCAGTAGGCGGTCGAGTAGCTCTCCAGCTGGGCCTGGGCGAGGACGCCGGGGCTCGGCTTCTTGCCCACGAGGTAGTTGGTCGCGGCGCTCGCGGCCAGCGTGTTGAGCAGCGCGGTGCCGATGGCGCCGCCGACCTGCTGCATGGTGTTGACCGCGGCCGAGCCCGCACCCGCGTCCTTCGCCGCGATGCGGCTCGTCGCGAGGCTCATCGCGGGCGGCATGACGAGGCCGAGACCGAGACCCATGAGGATCAGCGGGGGCAGCACATGGGCCGCGTAGGTGCTGCTCAGGTCGAGGCCGGTCATCCAGACGAGACCGCCGGAGGCCATCAGCAGGCCGACCGGGACGATCGGCCGGGGGCCGACGCGGGGCAGCAGCATGTTGGTCGAGAGCTGGGCCGTCACCATCAGGGCGCCGATCATCGGCAGGAAGGCGAGACCGGTCTTGACCGGCGTGAAGCCCAGGGAGGCCTGGAGGTAGTACGTCAGGAAGAGGAAGACACCGAACATGCCCATGCTGGAGATCGCGACCGTGATGAACGAGGCGCCGCGATCGCGGTCCGCGAGGACGCGCAGCGGGAGCAGGGGGTGCGAGGTGCGGGTCTGCCACCAGGCGAAGACGGCGAGGACGACGACGGCACCGGAGAGGAAGCCCCACGTCATCGGCGAGGACCAGTCGTGCGTCTCGGCGTTCGAGAAGCCGTAGACGAGACCGAAGAGGCCGGCCGAGGCGAGGACCGTGCCGGGCAGGTCGAGCTTGGGGCGGTCCTTGGCGGCCTTGGCGTGGCCGAGGAAGAGGACGGCACCGATCAGCGCGAAGACGGCGATGATCAGGTTGATGTAGAGGGTCCAGCGCCAGCTCAGGTGCTCGGTGAGCAGCCCGCCGAGGAGCAGCCCGATGCCGCCGCCCGCACCGGCGATAGCGCCGAAGATGCCGAAGGCGCGGGCGCGCTCCTTGGCGTCCGTGAAGGTCGTGTTGAGCAGCGCGAGCGCGGCCGGGGCCAGGAGCGCCCCGAAGACGCCCTGGAGGACGCGGCCCGTGACGAGGACCTCGAAGTTCTGCGCGGCGCCCGCGAGCGCGGAGGCGCCGGCGAAGCCGACGATGCCGGTGATGAAGACCGTCTTGCGGCCGAGGAGGTCGGCGAGCCTGCCGCCGAGCAGCAGGAGGCTGCCGAACGAGAGGGCGTACCCGGTGACGACCCACTGCCGGTTGCCGTCGCTGAAGTCGAGTGCCTTCTGGGCGGAGGGCAGGGCGATGTTCACGATGGTCGCGTCCAGGACGACCATCAGCTGGGCCAGGGCGATGACGACCAGCACCCACCAGCGGTGGTTCGAGGACTTCTCCGGTGCGGCCGCCGATGTGCCGGCGGAGGCCGGCGACCGGTCCACCGGCTGACCGATGGTCTGTGTGGATTCACTCATGGACTGGTGCTCCAGGGCGCGTTGGGAAACGCTGACGGGACGGGAACTGCGCCGGTGGGGCGGCGCGGGACGGCGGGGCCCGTGAGCGGGCCACCTGGGAAACGAAACCGTTTCGTACGCAACGGTAAGGGCTGTATCGAGTCGCTTCCAACAGCTTGCCTGGTGTGCAATGAGATGCGCGTCACCCGCGGTGACGTGGAATATCAGGAATACGCAGCTCAATGGGGGTGGATCGGCCGCGGGCGGGGCGGGATGGTGAACGAAACCGTTTCGTTTTTTTACCTTCTCTTGGGGTGATGGGCGCGTCGTCCCCCGTGTCCCGGGGCGCGGCGCACCCGGCCGTACGGCGTGTCCCCGGCGGGCGGCGCGCTTGGGCCGTGCGCCGCGCCGATGCTCGTACGCTGCGCGGATGAACGAGACGATCGTGTTCGACATCGGCGAGACCCTGGTCAAGGACGACCGGTACTGGGCGGGCTGGGCCGACTGGCTGGGCGTGCCCAGGCACACGGTCTCCGCGCTCGTCGGCGCCGCGGTGGCGGCCGGGGGCGACCACGACGACGCGCTGCGACTGCTGCGGCCGGGCATCGACGTCGCCGGAGCCCGGCAGGCGCGCGACGTCGTGGGCAGGGGCGAGTACCTGGATGAGAGCGACCTCTACCCCGACGTGCGCCCCGCCCTCGCGGCGCTGCGCGAGCGCGGCCACCGCGTCCTCGTCGTGGGCAACCAGACCGCCCGCGCGGGCCAGCTCCTGCGCGACCTCGATCTCCCCGTCGATCTCCTCGCCACCTCCGAGGAGTGGGGACTCGCCAAGCCCTCGCCCGACTTCTTCGCCCGCGTGCTCAAGGAGGCGGGCACGGAACCCGCCGATACGGTCTACGTGGGCGACCACCCCGCGCACGACGTCTTCCCCGCGAAGGCGGCCGGGCTCCGCGTCGCCCACCTGCGCCGCGGGCCGTGGGGGCACTGGTGGGCGGAGGACGCCACGGTGCGGGCGGCGGCCGACTGGAGCGTGGACTCGCTGACCCGCCTGGAGGTGGCCCTGCGCGCGTGAAGCAGTCGCCCCCGCCGTCACGTTTTCCGCACCGCTTGCCCCACACAGCGGGACAACTCCCTTACGCCAAAATACTTTTGAGGCGCAAAAGTATGTGCCAATGTGGAGCGGCGGGCAGCAGACGACGACCTGGGGGAGACGCGGTGCCCAACGGACCGGAGCCGGGAACGACGAAGTACGCGGAGCGGACGCTCCAACTCGCCGAGCGGGCGAGGACGGCGGCACGCGTGCCGCGGCCGTGGCCGCGCTGGTTCGCCCCCGCGCGCGGGGTGCTCGGCGCGGCGGTCTTCGCCCTCGGCGGCGCCCCCTGGCCCGCTCGCGCCGGCGACCTCACGGGAGCGCTCCTGTGCGTGCTCGCCGCCGCTTTCGTGGTCGCGCACTACGTCGCGGTACGGCGCTCGCGCGTCCTCGCGTGGCCGGGGGACGGCGGCACCACATGGCAGCGCCTGACGCCCACGCTCGTGCAGGCGGCGTTGTACGGGGCGGGCTGGCTGCTCGCGCTGCCCTTCGGCAGGACCGCGGGAGCCCTCGCCTCCGGAGTCCTGCTCGGCGCGACCCTGTGGACGCAGACGGCCCTGCACGACGCGCGGGCCCGCGCCGCGCGGCGCGCGGCGGAGTCGGAATGACGACGCCGGACGGGCTCGACCCGCACCTCCAGCACCCGACCCGGCTCACCGTCGCGGCCTTCCTCTCCGGCTGCGCCGAGGCGGAGTTCGGCGCGGTGCGGGACTACGCCGCGCTCTCGGACGCGAGCGTGAGCCGTATCGCGACGGCGCTCGCGGAGGCCGGGTACGTACGGGTGCGCAAGGGGTACGTGGGGCGCAGGCCGCGTACGTGGCTCTCGCTCACCGCCGAGGGGCGGCGGGCGCTCGCGACGCACCTGGAGGGGCTGCGCGCGATGGCGCACAGCGCGCGGCGGGCGGGAGCGGCGCGGGGGAGGGTGTGAACGCCGCCGGAGAGGAGACCGCGGGGCCGGGGGAGCGGGTGGACGGCGGACCGGGCCCCGCTTCAGGCCGCCGGGACGACCTCGCGCCGTACCGCCGCGGCCCACTCGGTGATGAGCCGCTCGTACTCGACGCGCTGTTCCGCCGTGAGGTGGCCGCCCGCGCGCAGCCACAGGCTGCGGATCTCCTCGTTGACGGCGGCGGCTGAACGGGCGGGCTGAGCGGGAGTGAGTGGATTGGCGGACATGTGTCCCAGCCTAGGGGGTGAAGGTGACGGACCGCTGCCTCGTCAGCACCGTTCGTGGCTTTCGAGTGCGGGGTGTCCGACCCTCCTGACCTGCTTGATCACCCCTCAAACGCCCTCTTGTGGGCGGCTTTTGTGATCTCGGCCTCATTTCGCCGCCCGTGTCCCCGGCGCCCGCGCCGTGCACCGCCGCTGACCTGCGCCGACGCGGTACGCACCGGGTCGGCGCCGCCCCGCCCCCGCCGCAAGCCTCAGCCCGTCGACTCACCCGCGTGCGGGCTCAGCGCGCCGCTCTGCACGAGGCCGAAGACCACGAGGCCGAGCGCGATGCGGTAGACCACGAAGGGCAGGAAGCTGCGGTGGCTGATGTACCGCATGAACCAGGCGATGACCGCGTACCCCACCGCGAAGGCGATGACCGTCGCGAAGACCGTCGGGCCCCAGGACACGTGCCCCTCGCCCGCGTCCTTCAGTTCGAAGATGCCGGAGGCGAGTACGGCGGGGATCGCGAGCAGGAAGGAGTACCGCGCCGCCGCGGCGCGCGTGTAGCCCATGAGCAGACCGCCGCTGATCGTCGCGCCCGAGCGGGAGACCCCCGGCACCAGCGCGAGGGCCTGGCAGCAGCCGTAGATGAGCCCGTCCCGTACCCCGAGGTCGTCGAGCGTCTTGCGCTGACCGCCCGCGCGGTGCCTGCCGCCGTTCTCGTCGCGTGCCGCGAGGAAGTCGGCGAAGCCGAGGACGAGACCCATGACGACGAGCGTCGTCGCGATGAGGCGCAGATCGCGGAACGGGCCCTCGATCTGGTCCTGGAACGTGATGCCGAGCACGCCGATCGGGATCGAGCCGACGATCACCAGCCATCCCATCTTGGCGTCGTGGTCGCCGCGGGCCTCACGGCTGGTCAGGGACTTGAACCACGCGGAGATGATCCGCCCGATGTCCTTGCGGAAGTACAGGATCACCGCGCACTCCGTGCCGATCTGGGTGATCGCGGTGAACGCCGCCCCCGGGTCGTGCCAGCCCGCGAAGGCCGCGGCGAGCCGCAGGTGCGCGCTGGAGGAGATCGGGAGGAACTCGGTCAGGCCCTGGACCAGACCGAGAATGAAGGATTCGAACCAAGACATGAACGCGCAGCCGTCCCACAGTTGTCAGGTACGGGACCTGGAGCGGCCCCGGCCGGAGGTGGTCAACCGCCGCCGCCGTAGGGCCCGGGGTGGGAGAGACGATCATGCGCCGGTCGCGGTGAGCGTAGGGCACGAGAGGGTACGGAAAGGTGAACGCGAGCCGAAGCGTGGGCCAATGGGGTGTCAACGCCTGCCGCTCGCCCCGACGAGTTCGCGCGTCTCCTCGCCGGCCCCGTCGTCCCCCCGCATCCGGTGCCTGCGCCGCCAGCCGACGAGGACCCCGGCGAGCGCTGTCACCACGACGAAACCGACCGCCAGGAGGAAGACGGGGGAGTCCGGGGTGGCGGCGCGGCTCCCCGCGATGACGTACGCCGCCGTGTTCGGCACGACGCCGATCGCCGTCGCCAGCAGGAACGGCAGCCACCGGGTGCGGGCCACGGCGGCGCAGTAGTTGACGCCCCAATAGGGGAGGCCGGGGAAGAGGCGCAGCGCCAGCGTCGTACGGAAGCCGTGCTCGCTGAGCTGGCCGTCCGCCGCGCGCAGCCATCTCGTCCGCAGCAGCGGGCGCAGCGCGTCCTGGCCGAGGACGCGGCCGAGCCCGAAGGCGAGGCCCGCGCCGAGCACCGAACCGGCGACCGCGGCACCGAGCCCGAACGCGCTGCCGAAAAGCGCTCCCGCGAGCAGGTTGAGCACGGGACGCGGCACGAAGGCGGCCGTGCCGACGCCGTAGGCCACGGCGAAGGCGGCGACGGCGGCGGCGCCCGTGAACTGGTGCGAGAGCGTGCCGGTGAGGAGGGCGCGGGGGTCGTGGCTCAGGACGAGGGCGGCGCCTGTGCCGAGGAGGGCGAGGAGGAGGGCGAGCCGGACCCACGGCGAGAACAGCAGCCGTACTCCGCGAGCGGGGCGGATTTCGACTTCGTCGAACATTCGGGGAGCGTAACCGAATTGGTGGGGTGGGGGCGCCCCCGGTGCCGTGCTCGGCCTCGCGGGGCTCCGCCCCGGGCCCCGCTCCTCAGGCGCCGGAGGGGCTGATCACCACGGGCCCCGGGGACGGCACAATGGCCCTGTGGCCTCCCCTGAACCCCTCCCCGTCCGCCGCCCCGTCGACCACGGTGTCGCGCGGCTGCTGCCCGACGTCGACCGGGCGCGGGCCTGGCTGCTCACCGTGGACGAGGCGCCGCAGTCGTACGTCGATCTCGACGCGCCCACCCACCTGGAGTTCGAGTACACGCGGCGCATGGGGCACGTGCTCGACCTCGCCGCCGGAGAAGGCGCCCCGCTCGACGTCGTGCACCTCGGTGGGGGCGCGCTCACGCTGCCCCGGTACCTCGCCGCCACCCGGCCCGGTTCGCGGCAGGACGTCGTGGAGGTGGACCGGGGGCTCGTCGCGCTCGTCGACGAGGCACTGCCCGCCGTACCGGGGGCCGTCGTGCACGTCGAGGACGCGCGCGCCTGGCTGGAGGGGGCGGCCGACGACCGCGCGGACGTGCTCGTCGCCGACGTCTTCGGCGGGTCCTCCGTGCCCGGGCACCTCACCACCACCGGGTACGCCCGCGAAGCCGCCCGCGTCCTGCGCCCCGGCGGCCTCTACCTCGCCAACCTCGCCGACTCCGCGCCCTTCGCCTTCCTCGGCGCCCAGCTCGCGACCCTCGGCACCGCCTTCGCCCACCTCGCGCTCCTCGCCGAGCCCGCCGTCCTGCGCGGCCGCCGCTTCGGCAACGTCGTCGTCCTCGCCTCGACCGCGCCGCTCCCCACCGAAGGGCTCGCCCGTCGCTGCGCCCAGGACGCCTTCCCGGCCCGCCTCGTCGAGGAACGCGACGACATCGAGGCGATGCGGGGCACGGCCCGGCCCGTCCGCGACGGCGAGAGCACCCCGTCCCCGCTCCCGCCCGGCGGCACCTTCCGCGTCGGCTGATCAGCTCCCCGGGCGCTCCTCGCCCGGCGTCGTCACCGTCTCCGGCAGCCCCTCCTCCACCACCGGAAGGACCGGCACCGGCACGGCCGCGGCCGGTGCGCGGCGCAGGTTCCGTACCTCCGGCACGCCCAGCACCGCGAGCGTGAGGAGCAGGATCAGCCCCGAGCAGCCCCACAGCGCCGCCGAGCGCCCCACGGCCGACTCCACAGGGCCGGCGATCGCGGTCGCGAGCGGCAGCATCGCGATCGAGCCGAGCCAGTCGTAGGAGGACACGCGCGAGAACTTGTCCTCGGGGATCTCCTGGTGCAGCACCGTCATCCACGAGACCCCGAAGACCTCGACGCACGCCCCGCTCACGAACATCACCACGAAGAGCCCCACGGCCGACAGGGGCACGGCGAGCGCCGCCGAGGGCAGCGCGAGCGGCAGCACGCACAGCGTGCCCGCGAGCAGCGGCCGCGCGGGACGCCACCGCGTCATCGCGAGCGCCCCGAGCAGGGTGCCCGCGCCGAACCCGGCGAGCGCCGTGCCCCAGGGCCCGGGGCCGCCGAGATGCTCCTCGGCGACGAGCGGCCCGTACACCGCCTCGGCCGCCCCGACGACGGCGTTGACCACCGCGAACTGGAGCACGATCGACCACAGCCAGGAGCGCCCGATCACCTCCTGCCAGCCCTCGCGCAGATCCCGCAGGAGCGAGACCTTGTCGCCCTCGCGGCGCGGGATCTTCTCGACGTCGAGCAGCGCGCGCAGCGCTCCCGCCGCCGCGAAGGCCGCCGCGTCGACCGCGAGGACCCAGCCCGGCCCGATGACCGCGACGAGCGCGCCGCCCAGCGCGGCACCGCCGATGCCCGCGCCGTGCATCGCGACGCGGTAGAAGGCGAAGGCGCGGCTTGCCTGCGGCCCCTGCACCGAGGCGAGGAGCATCCCCTCGGAGGCGGGCGAGAAGAAGGCCGTCCCCGTGCCGCCGAGCGCGGCGAGCAGCATCATCGACCACAGCTCGGCGTGCCCGGTGAGCACGAGGACGGCGAACAGCGCCTGCGAGACGCAGTTGAGGGCGTTCGCCGCGACCATCACGTGGTGCCGGGGCAGCCGGTCGGCGAGCGCGCCGCCCACCAGCAGGAAGACGACGAGCGGCAAGGTGCGCGCCGCGGCCACGAGGCCGACGTCCCCGCTGTCCCCGCCCGCGCCGAGCACGGCGAACGCGCTCGCGATGAGCGCGCCCTGGCTCCCGAGATTGCTCACGACGGCCGCCGCCGTCAGGAGCGTGTAATTGCGTCCGGCCCACTCGGGCCGGCGACCTGCGGAAGGGGACGCCCCCGGGGCCGGGGGGTTCGGGGGAGTAGTGCTCACGCGGAGACTATCCCCGCAGGTGGGACCCCCTGGCAATTCCCCCCGGAACCCCGCGCGCTTTCACCGCTTCCGCGCTCAGTCCATCTTCTTGGGTGCCGTCTTCGTCAGCCGGACCGTGCTCAGGACGCGCTGGACCAGCTCCTCCGGCACCTCCCCGGCGACGCCCCTGGGCCCGCTGAGGTCCCAGCTGACGTAGTCGCCCGCGCCGTTCTTGAAGGCGAAGACGATCGCCTTCCCGTCGCTCGCGCACTTGTGCGTCTTCGGGCTGTTCTCCGACCACGCCCGCGCCACGCTCCCGGTCAGCCCGGACTTCGTCGTGTACGGCTTCGCCTTCTCCTGCTTCATGGACTTCTTGTCGGGATACGTGTAGCCGCCGTACACCCACCACGGCACGCGCGTCTCGGCGGCCTCGTCGGTGCTCTTCGCGCCCTGCTCGCCCCGGGTGCCGACGAGGCCGAGCGCCATCTCCTGCTTCCCGTCCTCCTTGTCGACGTAGCTGCACCAGTCCGACTTGTAGTACGCGGGCCGGTTGACGGAGACGGAGCCGTAGCCCGAGGTCTCCTCCTTGTCCTCCCACTCGTAGCCGCGACTCGCGTCGGCCAGCTCGACCTCCCAGTCGGCCGGGACCTCGAAGACCGTGCCGAACTTCGGGTTCGCGACCACCTGCCAGCCGGGGATCGTCGGCTCCTCACGGCCCGCGTTGCGCGAGGACGGGCTCGCCGTGGGGCTCGGCCGGTGCGAGGAGACCGCCGGCGACGGCGACTTCTTGCCGTCGTCGGCCACGGTCTTCTTGTCGTCCCTCTTGTCGACGACGTACGCGGCCGTGCCACCGGCCGCCGCGATGACGGCGACGGCGCAGACGACCGCGACGATCACCGTCGTGCGCTTGCTGTTCTTCCCGCCCCCGCCGTCACCGGGACCTCCCGGGCCGCCCGTGCCGTAGGGCTGCTGCGGCGGATACCCGTAGGCGGGCTGCTGCTGGTACGGGCCCGGCTGCTGGTAGGGGCCGGGAGTCCCGTAGCCCCCCGGCTGTCCGTACGGGCCCTGCGGGGCGTTCGGCGCCTGCTGTCCGTACGGGCCGGGCTGCGGCTGTCCGTAGCCTCCGCCGGAGCCGGGTTGCGGCTGTCCGTAGCCTCCGCCGGAGCCGGGTTGCGGCTGTCCGTAGCCGCCGCCTCCCTGCCCCTTCTGTCCCTCGTCCTGCTGCCGCGGACCGTCGGGCGGTATCCGCGGATGGTGCTCGCTCCCTGGCGGCTGTTCTTCTGGCCACATGAGCGAGACCCTAGGCCGCGGCGCGTGATGCGCGCCACGGGACGGGCGCGGGCGAGACCGGGTCGTGACACGGGGGAGGGGCCCGTCGCCTGCCTCGCGGCCCTGCCTCGCGGCGGGAACACCCAGGCGTCTTCTCACGTTTGTCTCATCCAGTAGGCTGCCCGCCGTGCGCGCGCGTCGGGCGTGGCGTGAAGTGTCCGCGTGAACCGCGCGACCCGCGTGAGAACTGTCTGGGAGGCAACACGGTGCACGTCCAGGAGTGGCTGGAGTCCGTCCCCGCCATCGCCGTGTACATCGTCGTCGCGGCGGTGATCGGGGTCGAGAGCCTCGGTATCCCGCTGCCCGGTGAGGTCGTGCTCGTCTCCGCCGCCGTGCTCGCCTCGCAGCACGGCCACATCAACCCGTACGTCCTCGGGGCCTGCGCCGTCGCGGGGGCCGTCGTCGGCGACTCGATCGGGTACGCCATCGGGCGCAAGGGCGGACGTCCGCTCATCGCCAAACTGGAACAGAAGTTCCCCAAGCACTTCAGCGCGCAGAACGTGGAGGCGGCCGAGAGCTCCTTCCACCGCTGGGGGATGTGGGCCGTCTTCTTCGGCCGCTTCATCGCGCTCCTGCGCATCTTCGCCGGCCCCATCGCGGGTGTCCTGCACATGCCGTACTGGAAGTTCCTCATCGCCAACCTGCTCGGCGGCATCGCCTGGGCGGGCGGCACCACCGCCGTCATCTACACGCTGGGCAAGGTCGCCGAGGAGTGGCTCAGCCGCTTCTCCTGGCTCGCACTGCTCGCCGCCCTCCTCATCGGCGCCCTCTCCCTCCTGTTCATGAAGCGACGTGCCGCCAAGCAGCGGGCCAGGGGCGCGGCGGCGGAGAAGATCCTCGGTGGTGCCGGTGGTGCCGGTGACAGGGAAGCCGTAACGGAGCCTGCCGGCGCCCGCGCGGAGCCGGCGGCCACCGAGCCCGCCACCACGGCCGTGACCGCCGCCGTCGCCGAGCCAGCCCCGGCCGCCGCCGAGTCCGCCGCCACCGAGCCCGCCGGCGCCCCCGAGCCCGGCAAGACCCAGGAGACCTCCGCATGACCGACGCCCTCGTCTCGCCCGTCGGGGGCCGTTCGCCGGAGGTCGACCCCGCCGCCTTCACCGCGCCGACCTCCGTCGTCCTCGGCGCCGTCCGCCTGGAGGCGGAGGCGAGCGTCTGGTACCACACGGTGCTGCGCGGGGACGCCGACAGCATCACGATCGGCCGGGGCAGCAACGTCCAGGACAACTGCACGGTCCACGCCGACCCCGGCTTCCCCGTCCGCGTCGGCAGCGGCGTCTCGGTCGGGCACAACGCCCTCCTGCACGGCTGCGTCGTCGAGGACGACGTCCTGGTCGGCATGGGCGCCACCGTCCTCAACGGGGCGCGGATCGGCGCCGGTTCCCTCGTCGCCGCACAGGCGCTGGTCCCGCAGGGCATGGAGGTGCCGCCGGGCTCCCTCGTCGCGGGCGTCCCCGCCAAGGTGCGCCGCGAGCTGACCGCCGAGGAGCGCGAGGGCATCGCGCTCAACGCCGCCGTCTACCGCGACCTCGCGAGGACCCACGCCGCCGAGGTGCGCTGACCGGGCCCTCGCGGGCTGGGTCGAAGATCACAGAACCCGGCCGCCGACAGATGGCTACTCGTGAGTACGGTAAGTCCGTGCCGCGTAACCGCAAGCCCCTGCCCCCGCCCGCCCGCTGGCCGCGCGCCCTCGTGCACCGCGCCGCGCAGACCGGCTGGCGCCTGCTGCGTGAGGCGGGCGCCGTCACCGCCGACGCGCACGGGCGGCTGCGCTTCGGCGCGATCGGCGAGGGCACCCGGCTCGCCTTCCCGCAGGGCACGATCTTCAACGAGCGCTGGATACGTCTCGGCGCGCACTGCATCATCGCCGAGCAGGTGACCCTCACCGCCGGGATGCTGCCGCTCGCTCCCGGCGAGACGCTCGGCCCCGACCCCGTCCTGAGCCTCGGCAACGGCGTCGTCCTTGGCCGGGGCAGCCACGTCGTCGCCGACGCGCCCGTCACCATCGGCGACGAGGCGTTCTTCGGCCCGTACGTCTACGTCACCTCGACCAACCACAGCTACGACGACCCGCACCTGCCGGTCGGCAAGCAGTGGCCCCGCCGCGCCCCGGTCACGATCGGCGCGGGCTCCTGGATCGGCACGGGCGCCGTGATACTGCCGGGCGCCCACCTCGGCCGCAACGTCGTGGTCGCCGCCGGTTCGGTCGTACGCGGCACGGTGCCCGACCACGCGGTCGTCGCCGGGGCGCCCGCGCGCGTCGTACGCCGCTGGGACGAGGCCGGGGGCTGGCAGCCGCCGCTGCGCACACCGGCCCCCGTCCCCGTACCGCGCGACGCGAGCGCCGCCCAGCTCGCCGCCCTCGCCTCGCTCGACGCGGAGCAGCTCGCGGGCCTCGAACGGCTCGCGGAGCGCGAGCGGGACTGACGCCCACAGCGCGCGAGCGGGACCGAGGCCCCGCCGCCGCGCGCCCTCGCTACAGTGCGGTGTCCCGGCGCCGCGTTCCTCGCGGCCCCGTGGTGGAGGAGGTGGAGCCGGTGGCGGATCTCGGGGCGCTGACCCGTACGCTCGCGCGCAACGTCAGGTACTGGCGCACCGAGCGCGGGCACACGCTCGACGCGCTCGCGGCGCGGGCCGGGGTGAGCCGCGGCATGATCGTCCAGATCGAGCAGGCCCGCACCAATCCGAGCCTCGGCACGGTCGTCAAGATCGGTGACGCGCTCGGCATCAGCATCCCCACGCTGCTCGACCAGGCCCCCGGGCCGCGCGTACGGATCGTGCCGGAGGAGGACGCCGTGGTGCTGTGGCGCACCGAGGCGGGCAGCAGCGGGGTACTGCGCGCGGGCACCGAGGCCCCCGGGCCGCTGGAGCTGTGGACGTGGCGGCTCGCGCCGGGCGAGGCCCACTCCTCCGAGGGACACCCCTCCGGCACCCGGGAGCTGCTGCACGTCACCGCCGGTGAACTGACCCTCGTCGTGGGCGAGGAGACGCACCGCGTCCCCACCGGCAGCGGCGCGACCTTCGCCGCCGACGCCCCGCACACGTACCGCAACGAGGGCGCGTCGGTCGTCGAGGCGACGATGGCGGTCGCCGTCCCGTACGAGAAGCCCTGACTGCTACCGTGCCGCCCATGCGCGCACCCCTGGGGAACTTCACCGACGTCCGTACCGCTCCCGAGGCCCTCGATGTCCTTGTCGAGCCCGTCGCCCGCGCCGTACGCCACTGGGCGGGCCCGGTGCCCGCCGAGGAGGTGTACTGGGTCGACAGCGACCCCCGGTGGGCGGACACCGCCGCCTTCGTCGAGCACTACGGGCGCGAGCTCCTGGAGGCCTCCGCGAACTGCCTCGTCGTCACCGGGCGCCGCGGCGAGTCGCGTACGCACGCCGCCTGCGTCGTCCTCTCGCACACCCGCGTGGACATCAACGGCGTCGTGCGCAGGCAAGTGAACGCGCGCAAGGCCTCGTTCGCGGCGATGGACTTCGCGACGAGCGAGACGGGGATGGAGTACGGCGGCATCACCCCGGTCGGTCTCCCGGCCGACTGGGCGCTCCTGATCGACGCGGCGGTCATCGACCTCCCGTACGTCCTCGTCGGCAGCGGCCGCCGCCGGGGCAAACTCCTCGTCCCTGGCAAGGCGTTCGCGCAGCTGCCGGGAGCGGTCGTCGTGGAGGGACTGGGCGTACCCGTGGCGTAGTCAGGAGCCCAGACGCGGGATCTCGATGGCGGGGCAGCGGTCCATGACCATCGCGAGTCCCGCGTCCCTGGTGCGGGCGAGTGCCGCCTCGTCGATCACTCCGAGCTGGAACCACACCGCCTTCGCGCCCTTCGCGACCGCCGCGTCCGCGACCGCGCCCGCCTGCGCGCTGTTGACGAAGACGTCGACCACGTCCACCGGGAAGGGAATGTCCTCCAGGCTCGCGTACCCCTGCTCGCCGTGGACGGTCTCCGCCTTCGGGTGGACGGGGACGATCTTCTTGCCGAACTGCTGGAGGACCCGCGCCACGCCGTACGCGGCCCGCGAGGTGTTGTTCGAGAGCCCGACCACGGCCCATGTGTCCCCGGTCCCGGTGAGGATCTCCCGTACCGTCTCGTCGTCGCCGTACATCCGGCACCTCCTGCTCGCCCATGGTCTGTGTGAGCGCCAACACGCACCCGCCGCGAGCGATTCCCGCGGGCCGCATACGCTGGGGGAATGCCCCAGGACGCGTACCTCACCCTGGCCCGGGAGGGCAGTCACGAGACCGAGATCAACCGGTCCCGTTTCCTGTGCACCCTCGCCCCGGTCGCCGACGAGGACGAGGCGCGGGCCTTCCTCGCGCGGGTGCGCGCCGCGCACGTGGACGCGAGCCACAACTGCTGGGCGTACGTGCTCGGCGCCGACGCCTCCGTGCAGAAGGCGAGCGACGACGGGGAGCCGGGCGGGACGGCGGGCGTGCCCATGCTCCAGATGCTCACGCGCCGCGAGCTGCGGTACGTCGCGGCTGTCGTCACGCGGTACTACGGCGGGGTGAAGCTCGGCGCGGGCGGCCTCATCCGCGCGTACGGCGGGGTCGTCGGCGAGACGCTCGACCGCCTCGGCACCGTCACCCGCCGCCGCTACCGCCTCGCGACCGTCACCGTCGACCATCAGCGCGCCGGGAAGATCGAGAACGACCTGCGCTCGACGGGCCGTTCGGTGCGCGAGGTGCGGTACGGGGAGCGGGTCAGCATCGAACTCGGCATCCCCGGCACCGAACTCGACGCCTTCCGCGCGTGGCTCGCGGACGCGACGGCGGGCACGGCGGAGCTGACGCTGGGCGGGGAGGCGTACGGGGAGGTGTGAGGAGGCGGGTCGGCCGCTCCCGGCCCGCACCGGACCGCCGGCCGCCCGCCCGTCCCCGCCCGTCCTCAGTCCGGTACCGGCTCCCGCACCTCAGTCCCGTACCGGGTCCCGCGCCTCAGTCCCGTACCGGCCCCCGCACCTCAGTCCCGTACCGGGTCCCCGAACTCCGCGGTCAGCGCCGTCAGGTCCGGCTCGCCGAACTGGGCCCGCAGGGACGCGAATTCCTCGTCCTTGCCGGGGCCGAAGCGGGAGACGAGGCGGGCGTAGCCGTCGGCCGTGTGGAAGCGGCCCCCGCGCGATTTGGAGTGGAACTTGTCCGCGTACATCACGAGGCGCTCCTCGTCGGTGCGCGCCACGTAGTCGCCCGGCGGCAGCGGGAGGTGCTGGGTCTCGATGTCGTGGCGGGTGAGGCCGACGCCCGTGTGGCAGGAGCAGAAGCGGCACAGGCTCTCGGGCCAGCCCTCGGCGGCGAGCAGCCGGTGGCCGAGGAGGCCGTGGCGGACGTAGTGGCCCTGGCCCAGTTCGCCCCGCTCGGCGTCCTCGTCGAGGCGGTAGACGCCGATGTCGTGGAGCAGGCACCCCACCCGTACGAGATCCGCGTCCACGTCGGCGCCCGAGGCGGCGATCAGCCCCTCGGCGATCCGCCACACGATTCCGCAGTGGCGGTGGACGGAGGCGTGTGCTTCGGGGGTGGGGGCGTAGCGCTTGTGCAGGTCGTCGATCTGAGCCGGGGTGGGGAGGCGCATGCCGGTGAGCGTAGCCGGACTGCCGGGGCTTCGCCCCGGCGCCCCGGTTGGCGGGGCTCCACCCCGCACCCGCTCGTCGACCGCCGGAGGGGCTGGATTTCGGGTGCGGCCCGGTGCTGGGGGACAGCGAAGCGCCCGGCCGCTCGGGCCGGGCGCTTCACCGGGGTGTCAGGCGGCGGCCGGGGTGGCCTTCTCGGCGACGGAGGCGAGCGTCCTCACGAGGCCGTCGACGACCTCGGTGTCGTCGGCCGGGTGCAGCTCGGCGAAGCGGGTCACGGAGCCCGGGATGGACAGCTTGACGTCCTCCAGGACCACGCCACCGGCGATCCCGGCGGCCTTGCGGGCGTCGTCCTGCGCCCACACGCCGCCGTACTGGCCGAACGCGGTGCCGATGACGGCGACGGGCTTGCCGGTCAGGGCACCGGCGCCGTACGGGCGGGACAGCCAGTCGATGGCGTTCTTCAGGACGGCCGGCATGGTGCCGTTGTACTCCGGCGAGAAGAGCAGGAAGGCGTCGGCGGAGCCGGCGGCCTCGCGCAGCTTGGCGCCGGCGGCGGGCACCTGGCCCTCCACGTCGGCGTCCTCGTTGTAGAAGGGGACCTCGGCGAGACCGTCGAAGACGACGACCTCGACGCCCTCGGGGGCGTGCTTCACGGCCGCCTCCGCGAGCTGACGGTTGTGGGAGCCGGCGCGGAGGCTGCCGACGAGGGCGAGGATGCGGACGGACATGGGGAACTCCAGAGGGGAGGCGGTACGTGGCATGACCACAGATATGTGACACTGCCCCTCGGGGAGGGGCCGCGGCTAAGCGGACCGTGGTCCGTTGAAAGTTGTAACACTTATCCGGACCGGGGTCCACTTCTGGCGGAAAGCGTTACGGTGAGTTCATGACGCGCGACATTCGGCCCCCCGAGGAGAGCGGGAACGGTCTCCCCGTGCTCACCTCCGCTCCCGGACTGCGCGCCGATGCCGTACGCAACAAGGGGCTGCTGCTCGACGCCGCCTCCGCCCTCATGGACTCGTGCGGCGCCGAGCGCCTGACGATGGACGCGGTCGCCGCGGCGGCCGGGGTCGGCAAGGGCACGGTCTTCCGCCGTTTCGGCAGCCGTGCCGGCCTCTTCGCCGCCCTTCTCGACCACCGCGAGTCACGCCTCCAGGCCGCCTTCCTCAGCGGACCGCCGCCACTGGGCCCCGACGCCCCGCCGCGCGAACGGCTGCTCGCCTTCGGGCCCGCCCTCATCGCCCACGACCGCTTGTTCTACGACGTCGTGCGCGCCACCCGTGACGACCCCGAGCGCGCTTACGCGATCCCGGCCACGCGCTTGCGCGAGACCCACCTCGCGATGCTGCTGCGCGAGGCGGGCAGCACGGGCGACACGCTCCTCCAGGCCCACACCCTGCTCGCCTCGGTCGACGCGGTCCTCGTCCACCACCTGCTGACCGAGCGCGGAGTGCCCCGGGAGCGGATCGAGGCCGGGTGGCGGGACCTCGTGGCACGCTTGCTGGACGCGGGCTGAGTCACCGCGCGCGCGGCCTCACCCGTCGCCCAGCTTCCGCATCGTCGCGATCTCCGCGTTCTGCGTCGTCATGATCCGCCGCGCGAGCGCCTTCGCCCCGCCGTGCGCGCCCCGCTCGCTCTCGGTCTCGGCCATCGTCACGGCGCCCTCGTGGTGGTCGATCATCAGCCGCAGGAACGCCGCGTCGAAGGCGGCGCCCCTGGACTTCTCCAGACCCTTCATGTCGGCTTCGCTCATCATCCCGGCCATGGCGTGCGCCCCGGAGTGGCGCATCGCGCCGGGCACCCGCTCGCCCCACGAGGTGAGCCAGCGTCCGAGGGTCGTGATCTCCGGCTTCTGCGCCTTCGCGATCTCCGCGGCGAGGTTCCGCACGGCGGGAGACGAGGCCCGCCCGGCGGCCAGCGCCGTCATCTCCAGGGCCTGGCGGTGGTGCGGGATCATGCCGCGGGCGAAGGCGGCGTCCGCCGCGTTGTGCGCCGCCGCGTCCGGGCCGTGGCCGCGCGGCCCCGAGGGCCCGCCGTCCCGCGCCCCGCAGGCCGCGAGGGCGCACACGGTCGTCGCGGCGAGCGCGAGGGTGGTGAGCCGGCGGGTGGTGTGACGTGTGTGGTGCATGGGGGTACGACTCCTTCCCGCACGCCGGGCGCGGCCCAGGGCATGCGGTGTCCGTGGTTCCTTCGGGTACAGGCGCGGGGCGGCGGCCCCGTGAGGGGGTATCGCCGCGTGAATCCCGCCTATATCCGCAGGACTTGGAGTCGGGAGAGTCCCGGCGGCGCCCGGCGGGCGCCCTCGCCGGTCACGGCTCCCGCCGGGCCGCTGGAGTGCGGAGCGGCGAGGAGCGGTGCGCTTCCCGGCGCGGGTGGTGTGTACGTGCCCGCCGTACCGGCCGCCGCGCACGTGGCATCGGCGTGGGCGAGGTGCCCGCGGGAGTCCTCGGGGCAGGCGGCGGGGGAGCGGTGCGCCCCCCGGGCGTAGGCGTGGTGTCCCGCCGTCGCGGACCGGGCCGGCCACCCGGTCGCGGGTCGCGGCACCGTCCCCGGCAGGCCGTGCATCGCGAGGAGCCCGAGCAGCACCGTGAGCAGGAGCACGGGAGGTCCGTGGAGCGCGCGGCGGAGGGGGCGGGACACGCGGGCCATCGTACGGGTCGTGCCGCCAAGCGCCGGGCAGCCGCCGCGTGTCCCGCGAACCGGCCGCTCCCGGCGGTGAGTTGTCCACCATGCGGGGCACCGTTGACAGCCCCGCGCCAGGCTGCCTACGTTACGCCGCAGACGAGAACGACGAACGAGGGAAGAAGGTGATCGGCGATGCGGGCTCAGTCCGCCGTCTCCCGGCACCGCGGTCGCCTCGCGCCCTTCCTCAACCGGCCCGTCGACCTGCTGCGCGTCAACAGCGCCCTGTGTTCGTGTCTCCCGCGCCCCGCGCGCGTCTCCCGCTGAGTCCGCGCCCGCGCGGTTGACCGGCCCCCGCGGCCGCCCGGCCGGGGTCAGGCCGGAGCGGTCGCGCCCCGCCTGAACCGCTCGCGTTCGGGCCGCTCGCGCGGCACGGGGCCCGAACGGCCGGAACGCCGCTCCTCCCCGTACCGCCCGAGGCGCTCCCGTACCCCCTCAGCACCCCGCGCCACCTCGCCCCGGCACGCCACCCCCCGCGCCTCGCGCGCGGGGCCGTCGGCCGGGTCCCGCTCTCCTCCCCGCACACCGGCCGCGCGCCGGTGGCGCCTCCTTCGCACGCGTCCGCCCTCCGGCACGCCCCGCTGCCCTCCCGCAGGAGCCCTCCATGAGCGAACCGCCCGGGTCCGCCGTCGCCCCCCTCCGCCCACCCGATCCCCTCCCGCAGGCGCCGGACCGACTGCCCGCGGACACAAGCGGGCCGGCGCCCACCGGGCCGCCCGTCACCGAGCGCGTCCTCCCGCTGCGCCACCCCTGGCGGTGGCTCGCGACCGCCGTCGTCCTCGTCCTCGCCGCACAGGTGGTCCACGGACTCGTCACGAACCCCTTCTACCAGTGGGACCGCTTCGCCTACTGGTTCCTGCGACCCACGATCCTCGACGGGCTCCTCATCACCTTGGAAGTGACCGCGCTCTCCGCCGTGCTCGGCCTCCTCGGCGGAGTGGTGCTCGCGCTCGGCAGGCTCTCGCGCAGCCCCGTCCTGCGCGCGGTGAGCTGGACGTACATCTGGCTGCTGCGCTCCACGCCACTCATCGTGCTGCTGCTCTTCCTGTACAACTTCAGCGCGCTCTACCAGACGTTGAGCCTCGGCGTGCCCTTCGGCCCCGCCTTCCTCACCTTCGACGAGAGCCGGCTGGCGACGGACATGGCGCTCGCCGTCATCGGACTCAGCCTCAACGAGGCCGCCTACGCCGCCGAAGTGGTGCGCGCGGGGCTGCTCTCCGTCGACCAGGGCCAGCACGAGGCCGCCGCCGCGCTCGGCCTGCCGCGTCGCTTCCAGTTCCTGCGCATCGTCCTCCCGCAGGCCCTGCGCGCCATCGTCCCCGGCTACGTCAACCAGCTCATCGGCCTGGTCAAGAGCACCTCGCTGGTCTTCTACGTCTCGCTGCTCGACCTCTTCGGCTCGGTGCAGAGCCTCGGCTCCACCTACCCGGGCGACATCGTGCCGCTCCTCCTCGTCGCGACCGTCTGGTACGTCCTCCTGACGAGCCTCGTCTCGATCGCCCAGTTCTACGTGGAACGCCGCTCCTCGCGCGGCGCCCTGCGCACCCTGCCACCGACCCCGCTCCAGAAACTGCGCGCCTCGCTCCGCGAACCGCGCACCCGGGCCCGCAAGGAGGCCGCGCTGTGAGCACCACCACGACGACGCCCGCCGAGAGCCCGACCGAGCCCGTACCGCAGGCCCCGCCCGCCGTCGAGATCCACGAGGTGCAGAAGTGGTACGGGGCGCAGCAGGTGCTCAAGGGCGTGAGCCTGACCGTGCGCCGGGGCGAGGTCACCGCCGTCCTCGGCCCCTCCGGCTCCGGCAAGTCGACGCTCCTGCGCGTCGTCAACCACCTGGAGAAGCCCGAGGCCGGGCACGTCCGGCTCGCCGGTGAACTCATCGGCGTGCGCGCGCACAAGGGGCGGCTCAAGGAACTGAGCGAGCGCGCGATCCTCGCCCAGCGCGGCCGGATCGGCTTCGTCTTCCAGAACTTCAACCTCTTCCCGCACCTCACCGTGCTCGACAACGTCGCCGCCGCACCGGTCGCGACCGGGCGGCTCGGCAAGGAGGAGGCGAAGGACCTCGCCCGAGGACTCCTCGCCCGCGTCGGGCTCGCCGAGCGCGCGGGCGCCTACCCGCGGCAGCTCTCCGGCGGCCAGCAGCAGCGCGTCGCCATCGCCCGCGCCCTCGCGCTCCGCCCCGAGGTGGTGCTCTTCGACGAGCCCACATCCGCGCTCGACCCCGAACTCGTCGGCGAGGTCCTCGCCGTCATCCGCGATCTCGCCACGAGCGGCACCACGCTCGTCGTCGTCACGCACGAGATCGGCTTCGCCCGCGAGATCGCCGACCAGGTCGTCTTCCTCGACGAGGGCCGCGTCGTCGAACAGGGCCCGCCCACCCAGGTCCTGGACCACCCGTCCCACCCGCGCACGCGGGACTTCCTCCGCAAGGTGCTGTGACGCGACCTCGCCCCGCCCCCGACGGACGGGCGCCCCGCCCTCACCCCACCACCCTCACCGACAAGGACCCCGCCGTCATGCCCACGTCCCGCAGCCGTCACCGCCGCACCACCTCGCTGGCCGCCCTCGCTCTCGTCCCGCTCGCCGCCACGCTCACCGCCTGCGGTGACGACGCCGAGCCCGCCGCGGCCGTGGCCGGGTCCTCCCCGGGCAGGGTCGGCGTCGGCGCGCTCTCCAACGGCGCCGCGAAGCCCGTGACGCTCAAGGTCTCCACCGTCGACGCCCTGCGCGCCCTGCTCCCCGAGGAGATCAAGGACAAGGGCGAACTCGTCATCGGCGTCGGTGTGCTGCCCGCCGGCTCGCCGCCGCTCAACTTCATCGGCAGCGACCAGAAGACCGTCACCGGTTCCGAGTCCGACCTCGGCCGCCTCGTCGCCGCGACCCTCGGCCTCAAGCCCGTGATCCAGAAATCGACGTGGGAGAACATGTTCCTCGGCGTCGACAGCGGCAAGGTCGACGTCGCCTTCTCGAACGTCACCGACACCGAGGAGCGCAAACGCAAGTACGAGTTCGCCTCCTACCGGCAGGACAACCTCGCCTTCGAGACGAACAAGTCCGACCGCTGGACCTTCACGGGCGACTACGAGGTCCTCGCGGGCAGGACCATCGCCGTCGCCTCCGGGACCAATCAGGAACGCATCCTCCTGAAGTGGCAGAAGCAGCTCAAGCAGGAGGGCAAGAAGCTCACCGTCAAGCACTATCCGGACCTCAACAGCACCTACCTCGCGCTCAGTGCCAAGAGGATCGACGCCTACCTGGGCCCCAACCCGGCCATCGCCTACCACACCCGCACCACCGAGGGCACCCCGCGCGCGACCCGCAGCGCCGGCACCCACTCGGGCGCGGGCGCCGGTCTCCAGGGCCTCATCGCCGCGACCGCGAAGAAGGACAGCGGCCTCGCGAAGCCGCTCGCCGGGGCGATCAACCACCTCATCGACGGCGGCCAGTACGAGAAGTGGCTCGCCGCCTGGAACCTCTCCGACGAGGCCGTCGAGCGCAGCGAGATCAACCCGCCCGGGCTCCCCCTCAGCGACTCCTGATGTGCTGAACCCGCACGAAGCATCCCACACCTCACAGGAGCAGAACCGCGCCATGGCCACCAGCGTCCAGCCGGCCCCTTCCCCCGTCCCCCCGAGTCCCCACCTCCTCGACAACCCCGCCTGGGCCTCGCTCACCGGACCCCACGCCGTCTTCGCCGAGCGGCTCGGCGGCGCGGCACGCTACCCCGCCGACATCGCCGCCTTCAGCGCGCTCGCCGACCCCGGGGACCCCGCCGCGTGGGCGGACCTCGCCAGGCTCCTCGGCCCCGGCACGGTCGCCCTCGTCAACGGCGCGCCCGCGGCGCCCGAGAACTGGGAGACCCTGGAGCACGGCCAGGGCGTCCAGCTCGTCGCCACCACGCTGCGCTCCGAGCCCGCGCCCGAGGCGGTCCGGCTCGGCACGGAGGACACCGAGGAGATCCTCGACCTCGTCTCCCGTACCAAGCCGGGCCCCTTCAAGGAGCGCACCGTGACGCTCGGCACCTACCTCGGCATCCGCGAGGAGGGCCGCCTCGTCGCCCTCGCGGGCGAACGGCTGCACCCGCCGGGGTGGACCGAGATCAGCGCCGTGTGCACCGACCCCGGCTTCCGGGGCCAGGGCCTGGCGACACGGCTCGTACGGGCCGTCGCGCACGGCATCCGAGCACGCGGCGAGACCCCGTTCCTGCACGCGTCGGCGCGGAACACGCACGCCATCCGGCTGTACGAGTCGATCGGCTTCACCCTGCGCAGGCGCACGACGTTCCTCGCGGTACGGACACCGGCGGAGGCCTGAGCGGGCGGCGGCTGACGGGGGGCTGACGGGGGCCGTCCCTCCGGGCGGGGGCGCCGCGCTCTGTGGGCGCCCCCGCCCCGCCCCGCCTCGTCACCCACCCGCACCGCCAGCCTCCGACCCCTTCGCCTCCTGCCGCCGTTCCACCCGCCCCGTGCCCCGGCCCCTGTCCCGCTCGTGCCCCGACCCCTGCCCCGCCCTTCAGCCCGCCGCCAGCTCCGTGAGCACCGCCGCCGCCCCGGCCGGGTGGACGAGCCAGCGCAGGTGGCTGCCGGGGAGGGTGCGGACCTTCGTCGGGTTCTCGGGGGTGAGGGCGTCCGCTTCGCGGATCATGCGGTCCTGCATCGCGAGGGGGATGCTCGCGTCCTCCGCCAGGCGGACGAAAGCGCGCGGGATCGTCCCCCAGGTCTCGGCCCGGGCCCGGTCGTCCGGTGTGCCCGCGTCCAGGCTCTCGTCGGGCTGGAAGGTGTTGAGGAAGCCGAGCAGCTCGTCGTCGCTCAGGTCCGCGCCGAAGGCAGCCCGGAAGGCGTCGAGCGCCACCGGCTCCGCGGTACGGAAGTTGACGCGCAGCACGCCGAGCGCCGCCGGGTCCCCGGCGACCGCCGGGGCGAACGCCGCCGGGTCGACGCCCGCCATCTCGGGCTCGCCGTAGTAGTCGCCCACCGGCAGGTCCACGGGGCACCACGCGGAGACGTACACGAGCTGATCGAGGAGGTCGGGCCGCGCGTTCGCCGCCGCGGTGGCGGTGGCCCCGCCCCGGCTGTGCGCGACGAGGACGACGGGTCCGTGCTCCCGTACCCGTTCCAGCACGTCGATGAGGTGCGCCGCGTTGTCCGCGAGCGTGACGCCCTTGATCACGCCCGCCGCGCTCGCGAGCGCCGCCGCGTCCTGCGGCGCCTGGTACCCGAGCGGAAAGGTCGCCCCGAAGCCGTGCCCCGGCAGGTCCACGGCGAGCGACCGCTGCCCGAGCAGGGCGAGTTCACGTTGCAAGGGCGCGAACGAGAAGGAGTTGGCGAAGGCGCCGTGGACGAGGACGAAGGTGGGAAGGGCGGGAACGATCATGCGCCCACCCTCTCGGGAAGGGGGACCTCCCGCAAGGTCGCGTGGCTTCGGCACGTTTCGGCGCGGGACCGAGTGAAACGGCACCGCGCCCGGCCTTCCGCGAGCCCGAAACGCCCCACAGCGCCCGAAACGGTCCCTCTCGACAACTCCGCGCAAGCCGCTCCCCGCCGGGTGGCAGACTGTCGGGCGTGAGGTGTCAGGTGGCCGCCGGGTGCGGCGGGAGCGGGGCGACAGGCGGTGCGCGAGTGAACGAGCGGGCGAAGGGGGAGCGTTGAGGATTCTGCATACCTCCGACTGGCACCTCGGGCGCTCGTTGCACCGGGTGTCGCTGCTCGACGCGCAGGCCGCCTTCCTCGACCACCTCGTGGCGACGGTGCGGGAGCGCGACGTCGAGGCCGTCGTCGTGGCCGGGGACGTGTACGACCGGGCGGTGCCCTCGCTGCCCGCCGTCGAGCTGTACGACCAGGCACTGCACCGGCTCGCGGCGCTCGGCGTGCCCACCGTGCTGATCTCGGGCAACCACGACTCCGCGCGCCGCCTCGGGGTCGGTGCCGGACTGCTCGGCGCCGCCGGGGTGCACCTGCGGACCAGGCCGGCCGAGTGCGGTGAGCCCGTCGTGCTGTCCGACGCGCACGGCGAAGTCGCCTTCTACGGGCTGCCCTACCTCGAACCCGGCCTCGTCAAGGATGAGTTCGCCGCCCCCGCCGACCACGAGGGCGTCCTCGGCGCCGCGCTCGACCGGGTCCGCGCCGACCTCGCGACCCGCCCCGAAGGCACCCGCTCCGTCGTCCTCGCGCACGCCTTCGTCACCGGTGGCGCCCCCAGCGACAGCGAGCGCGACATCACCGTGGGCGGTGTCAGCGCCGTACCGGCCGCGCTCTTCGACGGCATCGACTACGTCGCGCTCGGGCACCTCCACGGCAGCCAGGTGCTCGGCGAGCGGCTGCGCTACTCGGGCTCCCCGCTCGCGTACTCCTTCTCCGAGGCGGATCACCGCAAGGGCATGTGGCTGATCGACCTGGACGGCGCGGGCGACCTCACGGCCGAGCGTGTCGACTGCCCCGTACCGCGCCCCCTCGCCCGCCTGCGCGGCACGCTCGGAGAACTCCTCGCCGACCCCGCGCACACCCCGCACGAGGGCGCGTGGATCGAGGCCACGCTCACCGACTCCGTGCGGCCCGAGGAGCCCATGGCGCGGCTCGCCGCCCGCTTCCCGCACCTGCTCAGCCTCGTCTTCGCGCCCGAACGGCCGCCCGAGCCGGACGGACACAGCTACGCGCGCCGGCTCCAGGGGCGCGGGGACCACGAGATCACCGAGGACTTCGTGGCGCACGTACGGGGCGAGGCCCCCAGCGAGGCGGAGCGCGCCGTGCTCCGCGCCGCCGTGGACGCCGTACGCCTCGCGGCACAGGCCGGGGAGGCCCGCCGATGAGACTCCACCGCCTCACCGTCACCGCTTTCGGGCCCTTCGCCGGAACCCAGAGCGTCGACTTCGACCGCCTCGCCGAGGCCGGGCTCTTCCTCCTGCACGGCGCGACAGGCGCGGGCAAGTCGTCCCTGCTCGACGCCGTCTGCTACGCGCTCTACGGCGTGGTCCCCGGCGACCGCCAAGGCGTCTCCGCGCAGGGCGAGAAACTGCGCAGCGACCACGCCGCCCCCGGCACCCGCACCAGTGTCACGCTCGACTTCACCGTCGCGGGCCGCCGCCTGGAGATCACCCGGCAGCCCCCCTTCGTACGGGCCAAGAAACGCGGCACCGGCACCACGACCGAGAAGGCCCTCACCACGCTGCGCGCCCACGACCCGGCGCGGGGCTGGACCGGTCTGGGCCGCACGCACCAGGAGATCGGCGAGGAGATCAAGCAGCTCCTCGGCCTCAGCAGCGAACAGTTCTGCCAGGTCGTCCTCCTCCCGCAGGGCCAGTTCGCCCGCTTCCTCGGCGCCGACACGGCCGACCGCGCACTCCTGCTGCGCCAGCTCTTCGACACACGCCGCTTCTTCGAGATCGAGACCCACCTGCGCGAGCGCAAGGCCGAGACGGACGAGGCGGTGCGGCAGGCGGACAGCGACCTCCTCGCCCTCCACCACCGCGTCGCCCAGGCCGCCGCGCTGCCCCGCGACGAGGCCCCCGGCCAGCCGCCGGCGGCCGGTGACCCCGCGCTGCCGGAGTTCGTCCTCGCCCACGCGGCGCTCGCCCGCGCGTACGCCCGTGAACGGCTCGACATCGCGCGCCTGCGCCACCAGGACACGGAGGCCGCGCACCACGCCGCCTCGGCCGCGTACGACGGCGTCCGCGAACTCGCCGCGCTCCAGCGCCGGCACGCCGAGGCCCGCGTCCGCGCCGACGCGCTCGCCGCCCGCGAGCCCGCCCACCGCGCGGACCTCGACCGCCTCGACGCAGGGCGCCGCGCCGAGACCGTCGCCCCCGCACTCGACCTGCGCGCGTCGGCGAGCACCGCACACGCCGAGGCACTCGCCGCCGAGCGCCGCCTGCGCGAGGCCCTGCCGCGCGAGCACGCCGAGGCCGACGCGGCGGGGCTCGCCGAGGCCGCCAGGCGGCAGGACGAGACTCGCGGCGCGCTCACCTCGGCCCGCCGCGCCGAGGAACGCCTCCACGCGCTCGTCCGGGAACGGGACGCCATCGACCACGAGGACCGCGCCGACGCGCAGGCCCGCGCCGAGGACGAGCAATGGCTCGACGCCTGGCCCGCGCGCCGCGCCGACCTGCGCGCCCACGTCGCCGCGGCCCGCGACGCGGCCACCCGCACCGCCGAACTCACCGGCCGCGCCGAGCCCGTGGCGCGCCGTCTCGACGCCGCGCGCCGGTACGAGGAGCTGAGCGCGGACCACACGCGGGCCGAGGCCGCCGAGGCGAGTGCCCGCGCCCGCCGCGACGAGTGCCGCACCGCCTGGCTCGACGCGCGCGAGGCCCGCCTCGACGGCATCGCCGCCGAACTCGCCGCCCAGCTCAGCCCCGGCACCCCGTGCGCCGTGTGCGGGGCCACCGAGCACCCCCAGCCCGCCAGGCGCGCCGCGCGGCACACCGACCGCGCCGCCGAGGACGCCGCAGAGGCCGCCTACCGGCGCGCGGAGACGGCCGCGAGCGAGGCCACCGCCCACGCCCGGACGCTCGCCGTGCGGCGCGAGGCCGCGGCGGAGGCCGCCGGCGAGGCGTCGCTCGCCGCCCTCGCCGCCGAGAAGGCCGCACTCGACCGCGAACTGGCCGCCGCGCGCGCCGAGGCCGCCCGCCTCACCGAGGCCCTGCGCGCCGAGGAGCGCGCCGAGCGCGAGCACACCCGCCGCGCCGGGGCGCGCGAGGCGGCGGCGACGCGCGCCGCGGCCCGTACGAGCGCCCGCGAAGCGCTCGACGCCGAGGAGGGCCGCCTGCGCGCGGAGGCCACCGAGGCGCGGGGCGGTTTCGCGAGCGTCGCCGCGCGCGCCCACCACCTCGAAGGGCTCGCCCGGCTCCTCACCGAGGCCGCCGAAGCGGTACGTGCCGTCGCCACGACGGCCGACCGGCTCAAGGAGGCCGACGCGCGCCTCGCCGACGCCGCCTTCGCCGCCCGCTTCGACACCCCCGCGCGGGCGGCAGCCGCCAGGCTCCCCGAGCACGCGGCCCGTGAGCTGCGGGAACGCACCGAGGCCCACGCGCGCGAGGCCCACACCGTCCACCTCGCGCTCGCCGAACACGCGGTCGCCGAGGCCGCGGCGAGGCCGCCCGCCGAGCCCGAGCCGGCGGCGGCGCGCGTCCGCGCCGCCGAGGCGACGGCCCGTACCGCCGCGTCCGCGCACGACGCCGCCCGCTCCCGTACCACCGCGCTCGGCAGCCTCTCCGCCACGCTCGCGGCGCGCGTCAGGGAACTCGGCCCGCTGCGCGCCCGGCACGCGCTCGTGAGCGCACTCGCCGACCTCGCGGCGGGCAGCGCGAAGCGCAACGAGCGGAGGATGCGCCTGGAGTCGTACGTGCTCGCCGCCCGCCTGGAGCAGATCGCCGCCGCGGCGACGGCGCGCCTCGCCCGCATGTCGCAGGGCCGCTACACGCTCGTCCACTCCGACGACCGCGCGGCGCGCGGCAAGCTCTCCGGGCTCGGCCTGCACGTCGTCGACGCCTGGACCGGGCGCGAGCGCGACACCGCGAGCCTCTCGGGCGGCGAGACGTTCTACGTCTCGCTCGCCCTCGCCCTCGGCCTCGCCGACGTCGTCACCGACGAGGCGGGCGGGGTGCGCCTCGACACGCTCTTCATCGACGAGGGCTTCGGGAGCCTCGACGAGCAGACCCTCGACGAGGTCATGGACGTCCTGGACGGGCTGCGCGAGCGCGAGCGCTGCGTCGGCGTCGTGAGCCACGTCGGCGAACTGCGCCGCCGCGTGCCCGCGCAACTGGAGGTCGTCAAGGGGCGGGCGGGCTCGACGGTGCGGGAGCGCGGCTTCTGAGCCGCCGGGCGCTCAGCCCTCCGGGGCGCGCAGCGCCCGGCTGGGCAGCGGCGAGGAGTACACGACGTTCGTCGTCACGGCGCCGAGCGTCCCGATCCGCCCCACCTGCGTCTCCAAATCCCGCATCGAACGCGCGGCGACCTTCAGCAGGAAGCAGTCCTCGCCCGTCACGTGGTGCGCTTCGAGCACCTGCGGCATGACGGCCATGAGGTCGTGGAACGGCTTGTAGTTCGTCGTCGGGTAGCGCAGCCGGACGAAGGCGAGCACCGGGAGCCCTAGCCGTTCCGGGTCGAGCACGGCCGTGTACCCGCGCACGAACCCCGCCGCCTCCAGGCGCCGCACCCGCTCCGTCACCGCGCTCGGTGACATCGCCACCTCGCGCGCCAGCTCGGCGAACGAGGCCCGCCCGTCCCGCTGGAGCGCGTCGAGCAGCCGCCAGTCGGTGGCGTCGGGGGAGACCGGGAAGGGGGAGGCCGGGGAATGCGGTGTCATAGCGCGGGTATACCAGGGTTTCCCCGGTGCGGGGGAACGAGAGCCGGGTTTTTTACCTGGGGCAGGCCCGCTCCGCTCCGTACCGTTGACGCCATGGACACCACCACAACGCTCGGCCCCTTCGCCGCGCCCGCCGCGGCCGCCGCCCACTTCCGCGCTCTCCTCGCGCACGCCGCCGACGTCTCCGACGTGGCCGCCGCGCTCGCCGGCGGGGGCGAGCCCGGCTTCGTCCTCGTCGACACCCGCTCCGAGGAGGCCTGGACCCAGGGTCGCGTCCCGGGCGCCAGGCACCTGCCCACCGCCGTCCTCGCGACCGCCGCCCACGGACTCGACCCCGAGGTCCCCGTCGTCGTCCACTGCTGGGGACCGGGCTGCGACGGCGCCCGGCGCGCGGCCCTCGTCCTGGCCGAACAGGGCTTTCAGGTCAAGGAGTTGATGGGCGGCTTCGAGTACTGGGTACGTGAGGGGTTCCCGTACGAGACCGGCACCGCGCCCGCCGTGACGCGTCGCGAACCGGCGGACCGACTGACGGCCCCGCTCGCCGCGGACGACTGCGGCTGCTGAGAGCGCGGGAAGGAGATACGGGGAGGGGGGGGGGACCCGCCCGGGGCCCCCCCCCCCCCCCCCCCCCCCGGCCCGCCCGCGGCCGCGCCCCCCCCCCCCCCGCCCCCCCCCCCCCCCCCCCCCCCCGCCCCCCCCCCCG